>DAOUFG010000063.1:0-86579 GCA_034430115.1 Thermoflexales bacterium
CGGCAAGGTGCGCGTGAAAACGATCTGCTCATCCGGCTCGATCACCACCGTCTCCGCTTCGCACTGGCGGCGGGTCAGGCGGGCCATCCGTTGCGGCCAGGAAAGGCCGCCCGCCTCACACTCTTCCAAAATGGAGATGGGTGTGGATTTGCGCCAATGCTTGTGCTCACCGGCGCGCACGCGCCGCTTTAGTTCTTCAATTCGCTCATTCATGTCCGCCTCGCTGAAATCCAAACAAAGACCACAAGGATTCTATATTCTGTCCCCCGAAATGGGCAGGAGCTTCACGCGACACAGACCGGCACGCCGGCCTGCTCAAAGATGCGCATGTTCAGGTTGAGCGGGCAGGCCTCATCATAGTCCGGCTTGAATTGCATCCCGGCGGCCTGGTACTTCGCTCCCGCCGCGCGGTTATATGACAAAAGGTCAACCCGCAATAACCCGGGCAGGCCCTGCGCCAGTCGCGCGATGCCCGCCAGGTTCTCATCCGTGTCCGTCACGCCGGGCACCAGCGGCACACGGATCACAAACGGCACGCCGCTGGCGCTGACGAGCTGCAAGTTGCGCAAGATAAGCTCATTTGTGCGGCCCGTGTAATGCAGGTGCGCTTGCGGGTCGATCAACTTCACGTCGTAAAACACCAGGTTGGTGTGCGCCAGTAACAGGCGCAGGCCGCCTGCGCTGCCGTAACCGGAAGTCTCTATCAACACGTGCAAATCATCGAGCAGGGAAATCACCTCCGCCACGAAGGCAGCCTGTTGCAGCGGTTCCCCGCCGGAGAAGGTCACGCCGCCCTCGTTCATCTTCAGGATACTTGCCTGGGCATTCAGGCGGGCGGCCAGCTCAAATGGGGTGAAATATCGCCCGGCGACGCGCGTGCCGGCCGGGCTGTGCATGGTCTGCGGCTCGCTGGATTGCCCTTCCGGGTTGTGGCACCAGGCGCAGGCCAGCGGGCAACCTTTTAGAAAGACGGTGGTGCGGATGCCCGGCCCATCATGCACGGCAAATTCTTTGATGTCGAATACGATTCCCGTCGTCATTATTGCAAAATACGCCTTTGAAACCCGCCTACATCATAGCCCGGTTGGGTTCCATTGACCTGGCGCATGAGCCAATCACCAGCCGCCTTTCTTCGCTTGAAAGCGATCAAGGTAGGCCGCCATATATCCCCAGGTATCCAGTTCAGGCAATGCCACGCCATGACTGTTGAGGAACGTCGTCATGTCGGTGCGGTGCGCGATGCCGTGGTAGACCACGGCCATGAAGATCTGGCGCGCCTGGTAGTCGAAGGTCAGGCCATTCTCTTCCTCGTGCACGTTCTGAGTGGGCGGGACGTGTTGCAGCGTGTCTATTAACGCTTCGTCCACTTGAGCGGCATAGGCTGCCATTTGCGCCAGGCTAGGGCTTTCCTCCCATTCGAACGCGGGTTGTGGATACATTCCGTGGATGCGCTTCAGAAAGCCGGCCTCTGCGCGCAAGAGGTGGCCGAAGGTCTCAAGGATCGACCCATACGCGCCTGGGATGCCGGCCCTGAGCAGATTCTCGTCGAGGCTCATGCAGATGCCCAGTAGTTGCTGGTTAGCCCACTGGTTATAACGAACGAATTCGACCAGTGTCGCTTCGGGTTGTATCTCCATACTCAAAATCTCCTGCACTTCTTTGCGACGGCGGCGTTACCCGCCGCTCGCGCTACTCATGGGAATTCTCACATCTTTTGAGGGGAGAACGCTAACTGGGCCAACCCTCGTCGGGGCTGGCCCAGCCATTACCAAAGAATCGTGGGCAGAATCAGCCCTTCGTCATCTTGCCCTTATCGGCGGCAGCGGCGTTGGCGCGCGCCTCGGCGGCGGCCTGCGCCATCTCTTCCACCGTCTTGGTGTGCAGGCGCGCCGCACCCTGCGTTTGCACCAGGCGCACGCGCGTGCCGTCCTTTTCGGCATCTTGCAGGCGCTTCTGTGCCGCGGGGATTTCAGCAGCATATTGCGGCAGCCATTGCGCCTGCGCCACCAGCATCTCGTCGGTCATCTGCCAAACCTCTTCGGGGTTGCACACCGCGCCCACCAGCGGGTCGTGCAGCATGGCCTGCTTCAGCAGCGTCACGTCGCCATGCACCGCGGCTTCCATGCCCATCTCTTGCACGCGCGCGCTGGCCGAGCACGTCGCCGCGCAGGCCAACGGCAGGTCGCCCACCACCGGCATATTGATGCCCGTGCGATCCACGTAGCCGGGGATTTCCACCACGCAGCCGTCGGGCAGGTTGGTGATGTAACCACGATTGACGACGTTGAAATGCCCGCGATAGGTCCGCCCCGTCTCCAGCGCTTCGATGATGTACGAGCCGTGTTCTTCGCTGCGCGCATCGGTGTTCCTGTCCCACGGCTTTTCCTGCATCCAATTGGGGAAGTCCGTCTCGAACCAGTTGCGCCCTTCGGTGCACACGCGCAGGTAGCCGCCCGTCTCGCCGTTGATCCAGCTTGAGAGGTCGATCCACTGCTCGATCTCATTCGTGCGTTTGCGATACCAGGGCACGTATTCACTCAAGTGCCCGTTGGATTCGGTGCTGTAGTAGCCGAAGCGCTTGAGCACGTCGATGCGCACTTTCTCTTCCTGGCGATACTGCGGGTGCGCCTCAAATAGTTCGGCCAGGCGCGGCAGCATATCCATGCCCCGCCAGAGCACCTTGATGAACCAGGTCTGATGGTTCAACCCCGCGGCAATCACGTCCACTTCTTTGCGGTGCAGTTCCTCGTTGGGGCCGATCAAACCCTCCTGCCTGGCCCAGCGCTCGATCACCTTAGTGATCTGCCAGTGCGCGCCCTGCACACCGTGGCACAGGCCCACCATCTTCACGCCGCCATACTTGCTGCACGCCCAGGTGTTCATTGCCATGGGGTTAGAGTAATTCAGGAACAGTGCCCCGGGCTTAGCGACTTCGCGGATGTCTTTGCAGAAGCCCAATAGCGCGTTGATGGTGCGTTGCGCATACATGATGCCGCCGGCGCAGATGGTATCGCCCACGCATTGGTCCACCCCGTACTTGAGCGGGATGTCGATGTCCGTCTGGAAGGCCTCCAGGCCACCCTGGCGGATCATGCTGATGACGTAATCGGCATCGGCGATGGCCGCGCGGCGGTCGGTGGTGGCGATGATCTTGGCCGGCAGATGGTTGGCGTCAATATCGCGCCGGCAAAGCTGGGTCACCATGTCCAGGTTGCGCTCGGAAATGTCGGTGAAGGCGAAGGTGGTATCGGCGAACTCGGGGACGAACAACAGGTCACGCATCAGCCGGCGCGTGAAGCCAATTGAGCCGGCGCCGATCATGGCAATTTTGATAGGCATGGGATTGTTCCTCAGATGTTGATTTGTGGCACCCTGGGGTGCACGCGAACTCAGGTCAGGCTGATTATAGGGTTGGCCTGTAATCAATACCCCAACCGTCGCAGGTACTCGCGGTTCACGCGCGCGGCCTCCGCCGGCGGGCGCGGCGGATAGGGGCGGTCCAATTCCACGGCCACCCAGCCATCGTAGTGCACCTCTTCCAGGTTCTTCAAAACAGCTCGCACGTCCAGCCCCAGGTTGCCCGCGCCAAGCTCCGCAAAGCGGGCCTGCTCGTTGAACCGTTGCGTGCGGCGGTTCCAGGTAGCCGGGTCGTCGGCATGTGTGTCCTTCAAGTGCACGTGCGCAATGCGGTTGCGTAAGATCGGATTGCTGAATACCCGCAACGGGTCGCTGCCGGAGGCCAGCATATGCCCCGTATCCAGGAGTAGCCACAGATCGGGCGCTTTGGACAACAGCGTCTCTGCATCTTCCACCGTCTCGATCATGGCGCCCATGTGCGCATGTTGAAAGCCCTTGACGTGGTGGGTCACACAGAAGGCCAGGATGTCATCCAACGAACGCGCGGCGCGTTCGAAGTCTGCGTCGCTTGGGTTATCACCCCCGAAGTTAGTGCGCCACAGAAACGGCACCTCGGCGGCCTGGTTACCCAATGTGATGTTGTACTTCACCGAGTCGAGCGACTGGCCGCCCGGCCCCAGGTTGTTGACCAGGTGCAAACCATACTTGCGGGCCAGCGTCGCTACGTGCACAAGTTCTTCGGGGCTATTGGCGGGCATGGCCTCCACGCCTTCCCAGCCGGCCTCGGCCACCTCACGCAAAACCTTCTCCGCATCCTGCCGTTCTTCGCCACCAAACTGAATCAGGTGGCATGCAAATTTGAACTGACTCATGGTTGCTCCTCTACGGTGAAAGATTTACTTTAACCACCACGGCACGAAGACACAAAACGATGAGGAGTGCCTGACCCCTTCATTCTTACATGACCCTTCGTGTACTTCGTGCCCTTTGTGACTTTGTGTTTCGCTCGATCGCTCTGTGATGAATCTCTTACTTTTCCAACCGCTGGCGCAATTCGTCCATCGCCTTCTTTAGCTCCGCTTCGCGGTAGCTGACGGTGATGTCGCCGCGTGTGCGCTCCAACACGCCGCGCACCATATCGGTATTGCGGCGCAGGCCGCTGGTGATGGCGTCGGGGAAGTCCATCGTCACCAGCACGTCGTAGATGTCGTCCATAGCGGCCAACAGACGTTCGCTTTCGTTGTTGTGCCCCCGGCGAATCTTATCCAACGCTCGCCGGCGCAGCTCGCCGGCAGCCTCGGCTAACCCATTCAAGTAAGCCGCATATTCCGCGCCGATCTCGTCGGGTGCGGGAAATGGTTTGCCTTGCGCAATCGCCAGCGTGATCTTTGCCTCGCAGAGTTCCTTCATCGCATCCTGGGTGTAGCCGGTGTAATACAGTTCCGGGTAGGGCTTGACGTGTGCGATCAACTCTTGCGACACGCGCACCGCCTCACTCACCAGGTGCTCGGCCTCTTCCCATTCGTCGCGATGCGAGGCGCGAATCGCCATTGAACAGTAGCGGATCAATTCACGCGAGACAGTTACGGCTGCATCACGTGCCGTGGTCTTGGTAATGAAGTCTGCACGGATGCGCTCGCTGATTGCCGATAGGTTGCTTTGGGTACTCATGTGCTCATTGTAGTGCGCTCCGCCTCACTTGTATCAACAAACCTGATACAAAAGGGGCCGACCTTGGCGTCAGCATCCGCGTTGGGCAAGTGTAACGGAACCCTTTCTCCTCTTTTATTTATATAGTAAGTAGTAGTAGGGCGGTGGATGGCGGGGATAAATACACAGTGCCCCATCAGTGGTGGTTATGACGTCTCTATATCCCAAATGTGGGATATACCGGTTATCTACATCCACAAGGGCTGTGTGCGGCGTGTGGATATGTTTTTGCGCCAAATGGCCGTCGAAAAGGCACCTCGACCCATTAGTGGCGGCCCTGGCAGGCCGACCAGCGGCCAATCTACAGGCTGTTGATAAGCCGGTGTGTGGAAAAGTGGATAGGTGGGTGACAGAGATGAGGACATATCACCCTATAATCCACAGTATGTCGGCGTTTATCCACAGCGACCAGGACACGGTCGATGGCCTGATGCAGCACTATGGCGTTGACGTTGCGCATGCTCAGCATGTAGCAAAACTGGCGACAGGGCTGTTTGACCTCTTTCAACCCATGCACAGGTTATCCACACGTGCGCGTGATTTGCTCCAGGCAGGCGCTCTTTTGCATAATGTGGGTATGTCTGTGGATGAGCCGGCGCATCACCTGGCGGGGCGAGACATCATCATCGCCGCTCCGTTGCAAGCGTTCGACCCATCGGAGCGCGCCATGTTAGCCTGCATGGCCGCTTTCCATCGCAAGCCGGTGGATGCAGACGCAGAGCCGTTGATGCAGGCGCTCTCCGCCGCGCAACGTGAGCAGACTTTGATGCTCAGCGCGATTTTGCGTGTGGCAGATGGGCTGGACTATTCCCAGACGCAGACGACGCAATTGGAAGGATTGGCTTCCGCTTCACCAGATCAACCAGAGGTGTGCGTGAGCGGCCCGCATAGCCATGAAGATGTCGCGCGTGCCTTGAAGAAAGCTGACCTGTGGAATTCGCTCTTTCCGCCGTTACACATACACATCGTGTCACACCAGGGTGCGCCGGGCATTGCGCTGAGCGATACACTCGCCTGCGCGGGGCGGCGCATGTTGCGTTATCAGATGGAGCAGTTATCTACGGCGGATTGGCGTGTTATGGAAAATGAGTGGCCGACTCGCAGCCAGGTGCATCAATTGCGGATGGCGGCGCGCCGCCTGCGTTCGACGTTGCGCATCTTCAGGCCCTATTACAAAGCGAAGGCCGTGCGACCGGTGGCCGATGGGTTGCATGCATTATCCGCCGCGCTCAGCCCTGCGCGCGAACAAGATGTGACGTTGCGCGCGTTGCAAGTGTATCAACAAGCTGCGGATGAAGTGAATCGTGCGTCCATCCAGCCCGTGGCGGACCTCTGGCAACAGGAGCGTGAGCGCGCGTATGTTGTATGCGCGCAGTACCTCGGCGGCGAACAACACCAGGCGTGGTTGCAAGGCCTGGCGGACTTCGTGCAATCCGAGGCGGTTGACCGTGCGTATGAGCCGGGGAAGCCTTTCTATTTGCGCCATGCGCTGGATGTGATTATGACGGAGCACATTGCCGGCGTGCGCGCCTACGATGTGTTGCCTGACGTGCCGGCGGTGAAGGATATTCACCATCTGCGCATCGCCGTTAAGCGACTGCGTTATGTGTGTGAAGGGTTGCGCGAAGTGTTGCTTGCGGAGCGGGTGGAGCAGATTCTGAATGCTTGCGCGGCGGCGCAGGGTGACTATGGCGCGCTTATCGATGCGCATCTTGCGGCACGGCGCGCGTTGTATTTCGTCGCTATGCATCGCGCGGCGGATCAGGATGCGCCAGCGATCCATGTTGCGCTGGCCCTTGCGCGAGCCCAGCAGCAAATTGTGGCTGAGCACCTGGCCGGGTGGCGTCTGCCCATGGAATCATTGTTAATGTTATGATAAGCGCACATGCTTTCAGCGCAGAGGCTTATCTATCGCGTCCTCAAACAAGGCACTGTCAAACAAGTATCCGTTGCTGCGTTTACCATTACCTCCTTTGTGCTACTCGCCTGTAGTGGTGAAGCGCGCACCCTGGCTCATGCCAGTACGCCCGAAGTAGACGCGACCTCCACACCGATTGAGGTGAACATCGTCGTCACGCCGCAATCGTCGCTTGCTCCGGCTGCCGTCGTCGTGAGTACCCCTGTGCCACAACCAACGGCTACACCTGGCGTGCCAACGCAAGCGCCTGCGGCGACGGAAGTGATCACGCTCACGCCGGTTGCGCCGCAGGGGCAAATCGTCCAGGTGGAGCCATTGCCCACGGATGCCTCTACAGGTCTGACGCCTACCGAAATGTTGACGGACACCTCGGTGCCCGAAGCGGTGGAGCCGATTCAGTTGCCGGCGGGGACGGTGAACATCGCATTGCTGGGCGTGGATAGCCGCCCCGGCAAGGGGTTTGCCAATACGGACGTCATCATCATCGCCAGCATCAACCCCGATGTCCCGGCTGTGACGATGCTGTCCATCCCGCGCGATACGCTGGTCTATATTCCCGGCTGGCGCTCGAATAAGATCAACACGGCGTTCGCGCATGGCGGGCCGGATCTGTTTGAGCAGACGATCAAATATAACTTCGGCATCGACATCGATAACTACGCGATGGTGAACTTCGCCGCCGTGGTGCACGCCGTGGACACGCTGGGCGGCGTGGACGTGGTGGCCACGTGTTCGCTCTATCACGTCTTTCCGAAAGACCCCTACTACATGTCGGACGATACGACGCCGATGACGGTGACGCAACTCTATACCGACACGTTCAGCGGCGAGGTGTGGCAGCCGGGCATGGCCGTGCCCACTGAAACAATCGACATCCCCTCCCCCGGCGTGTATAACCTGGATGGGTTGGAGGCGCTGGCTTACGTGCGCGCGCGCTACGGTGTGCCGGGCGGCGACGTGGATCGCGGGCGGCGCGAGCAGCGTCTGGTGCGTGCGTTGCTGGTGAAAGCGCGCCAGGTGGATGCTATCCCCAAGATTCCGCAACTGTATGGGCAATTCCAGCAGGACATCCAGACCGACCTGAGCCTGGAGAACATCCTTTATTTCGCTGGGATGGCCGGCCGCTTTAACGACGCCGTCATCCGCAGTCGCTTCCTGGATTCCAGCCAGATGCGCTCGGCCACACTGCCCGAGGTCGGCTCGGTGCTGATGTTCGATCACGCTCAGATGCGCGACTACATCCAGCAGTCCTTGTTTGTAGCGCTCAACCAGCGTGCCAACGACGGCGTGCCGGTTGAAGTGTGGAACGGCACCGCCAATCCCGATTTTGGCATCGTCGCGGCGGATCGCCTGGCAGAGCTGGGGTTTGTCATCAGCGGCGTGCAGCAGGCTGACCGGCAATATGACCAAACCACGGTCATCGACTTCACCACCACGAAGAAGGGCAGCGCCCTGCCGCTGTTGCAGCGCACCTTCAACATCAAGGATGCGCAGATCGTCTCGCAGCCTACCCCAGATGGGCCACGCTATCGCATCATCATTGGGCCCGACTTTAACCCCTGCTACTATCAGGAAGGTAGTTACACGGCAGTACAACAATAAAAATAATAACGGTCCTGATGATAATCGTGCCATAAGTATAGTAATCGTGTAGCAAGCGCCAAGCTAGGGCGGCGCGGGATGCTACAATCCCTGAGGTGATACGCACTTCGAAGCTCACATTATGTGCGATGCTGGTCGTCGGCTTTGTATTGACTGCGTGCAGTACCCAACCAGCCGCCTCATCGATGGCACAAGCTCCTACTTCGCCACTTGCAACAGCCACGTTGCAGGTGATCACCACGTATGAGAATCGGGCGACCTTTTCTCCCATGGCGACGCTCTCCGCCAGCCCCACCGTCCACCCCATCAATTTGAATGCTACCCCCACGCTGGACTCTTTGCGTCACATCCCCGAAAGTGGCATGATTACGGGCACCTATACTGTGCAGGCCGGGGACACGCTCAGCGGCATCGCGTTGAGCACCGGCGCGACCGTTGAAGAATTGCAGCGCATGAATGGCCTGGCGAACGCCGATAGCTTGAAGGAAGGCCAGGTGCTGCAAATCATGTTGCCCATCACAGGGCACGCGCCGTCCATCAAGTTGATCCCCGATAGCGAACTGGTGAACAGCCCAACGGCTTCGAAGTTCGACGTGGCCCAGTTCGCCGCTGCGCACAACGGATACTTGAAGAATTACAGCGAAGAGGTAGACGGCCAGCAGATGAACGGCCCGCACATCGTGCAGCGTGTGGCCGATCAATATAGCGTTCATCCGCGCATCCTGCTGGCGTTGTTGGAATATGTGGGTGGTTGGGTGGATAACCCCAGCCCCGCCGGCGATCAACTGGCTTATCCATTGGGCTATAACCAGACCAACTTGCAAAGCCTGTATGTGCAGCTCAGTTGGGCGGCGGCGCGGTTGAACGAGGGCTATTACGGCTGGCGCCTGGCGACCCGGCTGTGGGTGCGCCTGAGCGACGGCACGCGCTCCTATATGGGCGATGGCATCAATGCGGGCACGGCCGGGCTGCAAAATTACCTGGCAGCGATTAGCACCAGCGCCACCTGGCAAGACACGATGGGCAACGGGGATAAAGGGTTCATCCAAACCTATCAACGCCTGTTCGGCAACCCCTGGCAATATGACCTGGGCGTGCTTGTGCCCGACGACCTGAAGCAGCCCACGCTGGTATTTCCCTGGCCGAAGGGGCAGGCCTGGCTCTACACAGGCGGGCCACATGCGGCCTGGGGCACCGGTTCGCCCTGGGGGGCGCTGGATTTCACCTCGTGGAGCGCCTATGGCTGCAATGAACTCAGCGACTGGGTGACGGCGATGGCCCCCGGCGTGGTCACGCGCAGCATCAACGGCGAGGTGGTGGAATCATTGGACCCCAGCGGCGACGAGCACGTTGGCTGGAGCATCCTCTATATGCACATCGGCTCCAAAGACCGCGTGGAGGTGGGCACTAAGCTGGAAGTGGGTGACCACATTGGGCACCCCTCCTGTGAGGGCGGCGTGTCGAACGGCGCGCACACGCACCTGGTGCGCCGTTACAACGGGGAATGGCTGAATGCCGTTTCCCCGATTCCTTTCAACATAGAAGGCTGGGTGCCCGTGGCGGATAACGTGGAGTATGACGGCGCGCTTTCCAACGGCAAGCTCACCCGCCATCCGTGCGAATGCAAAGTGATGAGCACGAACGGCATCACGCATTGACGGTTTAAGGATCATGGTTCGACAGGCTCACCAAGCTCCTTTCAATCTCGTTACTGCATCATCCTGAGCCAGTCGAAGGATGATCCCACCGAAGGGTGCGCCCTGCACACAGTGTGATGCAGCCTGATTCGTGAAGGTTCGTGGATAGCGCTCATTCGCCAGGGGACTCAAGTTCAATCGTGACGGGGCCGTCGTTTGCCAATTCCACCAGCATGTCCGCGCCAAAAACGCCCGTCTGCACCGGCACGCCCTGGGCGCGCAACAGCGCGCAGAAATGATCGATCAGCGGAGCAGCCACTTCGGGGCGCGCGGCGCGCGTGAAATCGGGCCGCCGGCCTTTGCGCGCATCCCCGTAGAGCGTGAATTGCGACACGACCAGCGCCGCCCCGCCGATATCCAGCAGGGAGAGATCGAAATGCGAAGGCCCTTCTGTGGCGCGGAACACGCGCAGCGTGGCGATTTTGCGCGCCAGCCATTCGGCTTCTTTTGGGGTATCGGCATGCGTCACGCCGACTAGGATGAGCAACCCCTGCTCAATCGCGCCAACGATCTGATCGTTCACCGTCACCGAGGCGTGCGTCACGCGTTGCAATAGTGCTTTCATATTCTAGATTTACGATTTTGGATTTTAGATTGCCGATTGTAAGCTGGTGTCAGACGTAGTGCGTGCGTATGAAATTCGTGCCCATCGGCCGCTGTGTTTATCCGCGTTCATCGGAGGTGAATGAATCCGATATAGGCCTACATCGGCGATGAATCACGTAGATTCGTGGATAAATCTGATCCGCAACATGAAATGGAAAGCAGCATACAATCTTCAATAAGAGGTCAACCATGCATATCATTTGTGCCTCGATTTGCTACCGGGGCTTCGCTGATGATGAGGTGGCGGCTACGCTGACCTTTGCGCCTGGGGTCGGCTATAAGCTGATGGAGATCCATGGCCCACAGGTCTGGAGCGTGAACGCCGTTGATGCGTTTGACTTGCCCGTGATGAAGGATCGTATTGAGCAGGCGGGCATGCAGTGCGCCGGCATCTATACCCCCGGTTGGGGTGGTGCCGATGAGCACGAGATGCGTGAGCATGCGCGGGCGATTGCCCAATGTGCACACTTCGCCGCGGCGTTGGGTGGGCAGCATGTCACTTCCACCGGCGCTTCGCGCCGCACCGAATCGGGCGCGTTGAATCGCGTGATCGATTGTGTGGGCCTGGTGCTGGAGCAGCTTCCCGCCGGCATCGACGTGAAGCTCACGTTGGAGCCACACTTTGGCAACGTGCTGGAGCAGCCCGAAGACTTCGAGCGCGTGCTGAGTGCCTTCCCCGACCCGCGCCTGGGAATATGTCTGGATACCGGCCACTTTCACTCCGCCCACGTGGATACGGTCGCCTTCATCCATCACTTTGCGCCGCGCATCTATGCCGTGCACATGAAGGATCATATCGGCATTATTTCGGTGGGCATTGGGCGCGGAGAGATCGACCTGCCCGCCGAGATCGCCGCTCTGCGCGAGGTTGGCTACGCCGGTGACCTGACGGTTGAACTGGAAGTGGAAGACCCGCAGAACCTGCCCCGTTACACAAAAGAAGCTTACCTGTATCTGAGCGGGATGCTGGGCAACAAGTTGTAAACGTTCACAAGGCACACTCATGAGCCAAATCCGTGTTGCATGCCAGACGTATACGTGGGAGATGCTGGGCGGCGATTGGCACGGCAAGGTGACCGACCTGCTGGACTGGATCGCGCAGGCCGGCTATGCGGGGATCGAGATCACCAATTACATGATCGCCGAGTTTGCCGGCCGGCCTAAGGACTTCGCGCACGAGCTGGATGCGCGTAACCTGGCGCTGGCCGCTTTTGCCTATAGCGCTCCCAGCGGCTTTACCGACCCGGCGTGTTGGGACGAGGACATCGCCGGGTCGCAGCGCGTGATCGACTTCTTGCAATCTTTTCCAAACCCTCGTCTGGGGCTGGGCGGCGCGGCCAACCCCGTCCATTCGCGCGCGGGGCTGGACCCGCAATGCGTCAGCTTTGGCCCCGACACGGGCCACATCGTGCGTGGCGGCCAGGACCTGCTCACTTGTCTGCGCACGCACATCCGCCGCATCACCCATCTGCATTTGAAGGATGCCACCCCGGCAGGCGAATGGGTGGGCCTGGGCGAAGGCATGTGTGATTTCCCGGCCGTCTTCCATTTGCTGGCGTCGGCCGGCTACGATGGCTGGGTGGTGGCCGAAGAGGAGTCGGCGGCGGCGCGGCAGGATGGCATTGTGGCCATCCGCAGGAACCGCGCGTATTTACGGTCGATTGGATACTAAGAAAAGAACACACAAAGCAACAAAGAAGCGAAGAATACAAAGATTCTTCTAAACTTTGCGGACTTTGTTTCTTTGTTACTTTGTGTTTGTTCGTCCAGGAGATAACGAACATGACCTCCGTTCAGGCAGCACGCATCGCGTTCGTCGGCGCAGGCAATCACGCCACTGAGTCGCTGTACCCCAACATTGCACACATCCCCGAGTTCGACCTGGCCGCCGTGTGCGACCTGGTGCCGGAAAAGGCCGAATATACCGCGCGCAAGTATGGTGCACCGGCGTGGTTCACCGACGTGGAAACTATGCTCGACCGCGTACAGCCGCAAGGCGTGTGCATTTGTGGGCTGCCCGCCATGCACTACGCCGTCGGCATGCAGGTGTTGCGGCGCGGGATTCCCATCTTCATCGAGAAGCCGCCCGCCCCAACGCTCGCCCAGGCCCAGGCGTTGGCGGATGCAGCCGGGGCCAATAACACGTGGGGCATGCTGGGCTTCATGAAGCGCTTCGCCCCGGCCAACGTGGTGGCGAAGGAATATATGGAAAGCCCGGCCTTCGGTCGCCTGGGCACCATCACGCTGATGCACGGCAGTGGGCCATACGAAGAGATTCGGCGCATGTTGTTCTTCAATGGCATTCACATGCTGGACCTGGCGCGTTACCTGGCCGGCGACGTGGAGAGCGTCTTTGCCTATGGCTTGCATGAGAAGCCGGGAGTACAGGCGGTGTCGGCCACCTTTCACTTCACCAGCGGTGCGGTGGGCCAGTTCAACATGAACTCGGGGCATTCGTGGTCGGATTGTTTTGAGATGGTCTATCTCTCCGGTTCGGGCGTGGGCGTGGTGATCGATGCGTCGCGCACCACCGAGGTCATGTCCGGTTCGCAACGCTTTGCGCAGGGGCATGGCGAAACGTTGTTCGGCTGGAGCAGCCGCTATTACGTTTCGGGCAACATGTCGGGCTGGGCAGCGGGCGGGCACTACACGCGCGGCTATTGGGGCGAACTGAATCACTTTGCGCGCGCCGTGCTGGGTCAGGTGGCGCCGGTGGCGACGTTGCAAGACGGCGTGGAAGCCGTGCGGCTGATCGACGCGATTTTGCAAAGCGTGGCCAGCGGCCAGCCGGTGCAGGTGCAATCAATTTAAGATTTTAGATTGCCGATTTTGGATCTGTAAGTCCGTTATTCCTGTTATTCAATAACGGGCACCCACACTTTACGTAGCGGAATTTGAGCTTTGAACTCTGTGTCCAATTGCTCATAGTGCTCAATCAACAGGTCAACGAAGCCATCTCGGTCTAACAACGTTACAGTGACACGTGCTCTTTCCGCTTCAATTTTTGCGTCTGATGTGTACCCACCCGTTGAAACAAACAAGCCATTTTCGTCGTTTGCTAGCGTTGCAAGAAAGTTTCGTATGTCAGGACCGCTAGCCGCAGAAGTACGATGTTTCACCTGAACCTTAATGCGCGGTTTACCAAAACCCAGCGCATCAGGATGGGCAATGATGTCAATGCCCCTATCTCGTCCGGGGGGGCTGCTCGTTGCGCGAAATCCCATTGCCTTCAACACGCCTGCGACAAGATCCTGAAAATCAAATGGGTCGAGCTTACTGATAAGATCGGCTATCAGTTCATCGGCGCGCGCCTTAACTTCATCGTGAAACTGAACCTCTGGGGATTCGGCTGGCTGTTCTGGAATAGAAATGCCATCAACAACCAGCCTGTGTATTTCTGGAACGTAAGCTTTGAGGTTGAAGACGGTTAAGCTGCTGCCGAGGGTGTTTCGCGCATCGTCACTAAAGGAATCTCGCACGATTCGCTTGAGCCAATGTACCCGCCGGATGTGAGGATAGTAACTGGTAAAGACGGTAGGCCTATACTCATAAGGACTGGTGACCCGGCCAACGAGTAGCTCGCGGGTCGTTTTATCGTAAGTGAGTAGGTAATCCCCCTGCAATATCTCACGCGCAAAGCGATAAAGTTGGCCTGCATTCACGTTGACGCGAACAGCCGAATGCTCAGGGTATGCATGCTGATACCGTAATTTAAAGTCTTCACGTGTTATGAGCCTGGACATATCATCCATTTCTGCCCAGCCCACAGCGATAGCCCCATCTCTTTCAGCGATAGTAATCAATTCGTTCTTATCGCCGGCACGAACCATCCAGGCATTCAGCGGTTCGGGGTCTGTCTGCATGCTCGTCTCCTGTTTGGTTTGGGATTTCATAATTGTGTGCTATCTCATCAACTGCCCTTTGGATAAAGGCATACATCAACGATCCAACTGTTTTATATCACTGAGTTGCACATTTCGTGCGTCACAAGCGGCCAGCGGCGTGGCTCTTTGAGATCGACCTGGTCATCAGAGATAATATCTGTGCACGTGCAAGGAAGGATGGAGGCTCTCTTCCTTCGCATATTCAGTCGCAGTCATTTGCCTGAGATCGTCCTCGGCTTCACGTTTTCGCGGGTGGATTTTCAGAACGGCGCAGAGAAACGCTACGGTTTCTACGCCGCGCTGCGCCTGTAGCTAGGCCGCCTTTTTCCAGTCCTGGCGTGTGATGCGATCTTCCTCATACACCGTCGAGGCGGCGCGCTCGGGGTCGAACTCAAACAGGACGTAACGTTCCGCGGGCGTATAGGGGCACAGGCGGGTAGCCAGGACGCGCAATTCGGCGTCCTCAACCGGGTGAGCCCGACCGCTGACGGTGAACTCGCCACTGGAGCCGTCGGTATCGCTCACGGAACAGTGGATCGCATAACGCCCGTCGCGCCGCAGGTCGTGGCCTTTGGGTGAGGTGGGCTCCATGAAAACGAAGAAGTGCCCTTCGCCGATGATCGGGGTCATCGGATGCACGCGCGGTGCGCCGTCTTTGCGCAGTGTGGCGAGGTAGGCCACCTTGCCGTGTAGGCGCGCGGCGCCAAAGGACGCCAACTCGGGGTTTTGTGTTTCCAATATTTTCCAACTCATACCCACACTCCTCAATCTTTCTCACACAAAGCAGCGAAGAAACAAAGGGCACAAAGTCTTCTTAGTGTTCTTTGCTCTTATGCGATCAACTGCGCACTCTCCACGCTCGGGCACCAGAATTTCTCGATGTACTCGATCACCAGCCGCGTGCCCTCGGCATGGCTGACGTAGGGGCGCATCGCGGGGTTGTACATCGCGTCTGTCAGGTCACGCACCAGCTCTTCATCTAATTATATGGACGTAGACGGCGGATCGGTGGAGACAAACCTCAAAGGTCTACATGGCCAGCCGAAAACAGCCTTCGTCTGGGCTGTAGAATGGCCGCATGTCCAACATTCCTGATGAACGAACCAGCGGCGAAAGTGAACTGACCCACATCCTCAACGCGGCAATCACGATTGCGTGCGGGGCAGGCGCGATCTTGCGCGAGGGACTCGCCGCCATCGAAGCAAACCGTGGCACGCGGTTGACCTTTAAAACGACGGATATCGATCCGGTGACCGAATATGACGTGCGCAGCGAGAAGTACATCGTGGGCGAATTGCAACGCCTCTTTCCCACCCACCGCATCGTGGGCGAAGAAGGCGGCAGCTATGCCCAAAAGAGCGCTGCCGCGCAGTCGCACGACTACGTCTGGCAGATCGACCCGCTGGACGGCACCGTGAACTTTGCGCACGGGTTTTCTATGTGCTGCGTCTCCATGGGGCTGGTGATCGACGGTAAACCCGCAGTCGGTGTGGTCTATAACCCCGTCTACGACGAGCTATTCGCCGCGGCGCGCGGGCATGGCGCGACGTTGAACGGCAAGCCCCTGCGCGTGTCCATCACCGATACGTTGAAGCGCTCACTCCTGGTAACCGGCTTCCCCTACGACACGCACATTCACGACACCAACCTGGCCGAGTTCATCGGCTTCCAGCACACCTCGCAGGGCGTGCGGCGCTTCGGCTCCGCCGCGCTGGATATGTGTTTCGTGGCCGCCGGGCAGATGGACGGCTACTGGGAGATGTCGATCAAGCCGCACGACATCGCAGCCGCCATCATCATCGTGCGCGAAGCCGGCGGCACGGTGACCGATTTCGACGGCGCACAGACGATGTTGCAGAGCGGTTATTGCGTAGCCTCCAACGGGCTGATCCATCAACCCATGCTCGACGTGCTCAAGGAAGCGCGCGCGAAGAACGCCCGCTGACCCAGCACGTTCACCACCTGGCCGGTGATCTCGAACGTGCCGCGCAACCGGATGTCCTCTGAGGAGCTACCGAGCATGACGTCTACATTGCCGGGCTCCACCACGAAGGCCATCTCGCGGTCGTAGAAGCCAAGCTGGCTCATGCTCAGCGTGAAGGTAACATTGCCCGTCTGGCCGGGTTTGAGCGTGAGCCGCTTGAAGCCTGCCAATTCCTGCACCGGCCGCGTGACCGTCGCTTCGCGGTCGTGCAGGTAGAGTTGCACCACCTCGTCGGCCTCGCAAGGGCCGGTGTTGGTGACGTCGCATGAAATCGTCACGCCGGCGCGGCTATCCACTTGCGGCGGGTCGATGCACAGGTTGCTGTAACTGAAGATGCTGTAGCTCAGCCCGAAGCCGAACGGATAGAGCGGCGTGGTGGGCATCTCCACATAGTCGCCGGCCCAGAAGGTGCGCCCGCCGGAGGGCTTGTGGTTATAGTACAGCGGCACCTGCCCAACGCTGCGCGGGAAGCAAATCGGCAGCTTGCCGCCCGGCGCTGCCCGGCCAAGCAAGACGTCTGCAACGGCCTGTCCGCCAGCCTGCCCCGGCACCCAGGCCATCAAAATTGCCGGCACGTGCTGGGCCGCCCAGGAAATGGAGAGCGGGCGCCCGCCGACCAGCACCAGCACGACGGGCGTACCCGTTGCCACAATCGCCTCCAGCAATTGCTGCTGCACGCCAGGCAGGTTGAGGTCGGCGCGGTCCCTGGATTCGCCGCATGTGGCCGTGATGTCCAGGCCGGACTTCTCGCCCAACACGACGACAGCCACTTCGGATTGACTGGCGGCGGCCACGGCCTCCGCGAAGCCATCGGTTGCGCTGCCGTTCACCTCGCACCCCTTCGCGTAGCTGACCTGCGTCCCTTCCGGCAGGCCGGCGCGCAAGGCGCTCAAGATGCTGGCGATGTCGTAGGCGCTGTGGGTGAATGCCTCTTCGTCGTCCGCGTCCAGGTAACCCTTGAACATATCCAGGACGGCCAGCCGGGTGGCCTCGTCCACCTTAGACGAGCCGGCTGCGCTGAACGAACCCGCCTTGATCGTTTCGACCAGCGCGGCCATCTGGCCCACGAACGTATAGTCGCCCATCAGGTTGCGCACGCTGTCGGCGTTGGGCCCGATGACGGCGATCGATTTGATCTGCGGTGAGAGCGGCAGGAGCGCGCCTTCGTTCTTTAAGAGCGTCATGCTCTTGACGGCGATCTCTTGCGCAAGCGCTTTGCTTTCGGCGCGCTCAAAGACGTCCCCAGTTGTTCGCGCATCGACGTAGGGCTGTTCGAACAGGCCCAGTTCAAACTTGGCCTTCAGCACGCGCGCGACGGAGACGTCGATGTCCGCCTCGCTCACGAGGCTCCGTTGTAGCGCCTCCAGCAGTGGTGCGCCGTAGCCATCGACGTTGGGCAGTTCGATGTCCAGCCCGGCTTGCAGGGCCTGCACGGCGGCGGCCTGCAAATCTTGCGCGACGTGGTGGTAGGTCCAGGCCGTGCGGATCGTCACGTAGTCCGAGACGGTGTGGCCGCTGAAACCGAGCTTCTCGCGCAGCAGGTCCGTCATCACCTCTTTGGAGACGCCGCAGGGGATGCCGTCCAACTCGTGATAGGCATTCATCACCGAGCCCAACCCCGCCTCGCGGATAGCGGCTTCGAAGGGCCGGGCGACCACCTCATAAAGTTCGCGCGCCGGGAGATGCGCCGGCGCCCAGTTCATGCCGCCTTCAGACAGGCCGTAGCCCAGGAAGTGTTTCGCCGTGGCGATGACGCCGGCGCGGCGGTCGTCGCCTTGCAGCCCGCGCACGTAGGCCGAGCCCATCTGCGCGGTGAGGCAAGGATCCTCGCCATACACCTCCTCGGTGCGGCCCCAGCGCGGGTCATGCGTGACGTCCAGCACCGGTGCCAGGCCCTGGTGCGCGCCCACCGCGCGCATCTCGGTGCGAATGACGGCGCCCATCCGTTCGACGAGGCCGGCGTCCCAGGTGGCGGCCACGCCGATGATCTGCGGGAAGACGGTGCCTTGCCGGCCGGAGTAGCCGTTCAGGCATTCCTCGTGCACCATCGCCGGGATGCCCAGGCGGGTGTGCTCCACCAGGAAGCGCTGGATCGTGTTGTAGATCTCCGCCACCCGTTCAGGTGGCACGTCCAGGATGCCGCCGATGCGCGAAATCTGCCCGATGCCGTTGCCCAAGAGAGCAGCCATCTTCTCTGGGTCGGGGCCAGCAGGGCTTAGGAAGTAATAGGGCATCCAGGCGCCCAATTGGGCAACCTTCTCTGCGAGGGTCATGCGTCCGAGCAAGTCTTGTACGCGCCGGTCGATGGGTTGGGATGAGTCCTGGTAAAGCATATTTTCATAATAGTAATCGTAAAACGCGTATCAGGCGCAGCCATTTTGGTAGGGAGGAGTATTATGACCAGACGCGTGGGTGTGACTTCGTAGCTAATTCATATATGAGTAATTGGCTTTATTTGTCCTTTCATATATCTTCGGCAAACTTATTGACACGCAACGTGCATTGCGATAAAACAAAGTGCATCGCCTCAGATGTCGTGGGTAATCTGTGGCTTGTGCGAAGGGGGCGCAGCTTGGCAGGTAGTGGTATGGCCTCTCCTTCTCTTTAGACGTCTCATTTCATCTTGCTTCGTTGCTGAAGGGTACGATGAATGCAATCTCACTTTAAGACTCAAAACGCAATAGAAGTGCTCTGTATTCAGGAACTAAGTCCAAATATAATTGGCCGGCCCTTTCCTGTGAGGCGTTTGGCGAACTGTGACGAAACACCTCACGTCCAGCCGCAATCGCTAACGAACGCTTCATGCGCTAACAGGGAGGTGCGTTGATGCTGGATGTGCCGTTTCTCACGCAGATTGACCCGCATGCAAGGATCAAAGGTTCGCGCGATCCTCTCGGGCTACAACCTATCTGGAGCAGGCTGGGACGTTGTGTTGTGCACAACCTGACCACAGTGACGACGTCGTTGCGCGCTTTTACCACACTCTTGTTGGGTCTATACGTCGCGGAGTGTGTCGCGGAAGAAGTGCCGGACGACGAGGGCCGGCTTTTGGCGACATTTTTGAAGTTCGAGCAACTTGCTGCCTATAGTCGTGTGGTCGTGTCGCAACGCATCAATGGAGCCAATGTTACCTTTACTGACGATGACGAGAACGCGATTCGCGGCATCCGCCGGGTTGCACGCAACCTGAATGAGAAAAAAGAGAGAGTGCCCATCTCCGCAAAAACCGAGAATCAAATATTGTCGAATCAGAAGGTCTATGGAGTATGGGGCATATATAGTGTCGCGGCACGCAATAGTGGATGGCTGGATTCCGGCGGCCCGCGCTTGACTCTCTCTGCGCGCGATTTCATTGAGCAGAACTATCGTGCGCATCTGGAGAGTGTTGATCACAATGCCGACGTCTTTCGGCTGCTCAGGAGCGACTTCACGTTTGAACCCACCGGCAGACATGCCAGGCTTGCGCAGAATCTCGCCCAGTTACTTGGCACACACGTGACGAGCGCAGAGCAGACGTTCTACTACAAGCACCTCATCACCGCCGCCGCCAGTCACTCCGACGATATCCAGGAGCGTTTGTGGAAGCAAATCCAGAAGGCGGCAATGCCAGGGTCATTTGGCTATGCTGAATTGCTCTACCTCATCGATCAGTGTCGTGCCGAGGGCGATGCGATGTTGGCTGAGCGACTTGACCATATTCGCGTGATGGAGGCCGTCATTGCTCCTGCCGGTCGTCTGTTCGCCTTTGCGCTTGAACAAGATGGGCGGACGTTAGAAGCCGTTGAGCAAGATGTGCGATCAGCCTGGGGAGAAGAACTGCACTACATCGAGCCTGAGCTGCTTATTTCTGCGTTGGGCGTACTTGGTGATGATATCAACGCCGACATGCGCGATCGTCTCCGGCACCTGGCTGAAGCAATGTGCCGTGGCCGCTACGCTGAAGCCATTGAACACTTGCTTGAGCAAAACCGAGCTGTAATGCAGGAGCGCGGTGGTGACGCCTGGATAAAGCGTAAGAAAGGCAGGCTGGACGTGCGTTTGCGTGCAGAAATGAGCGACTTGCCACCAGCTCAAGATGTCCCTGCGTTATGGATCAACAACTACTTTCTCAACTCGTTGAAGCAAATCGGGTTCGGGATTGGGCAAGGTGCATGAGATGAGCGCCAATATCCCACAGTCTGTACTCTCCGACGCATTACAGCAGGCGATCAATGGCCGGCGCGTGAAGGCTGCTGTATTTTTGACTTTTCAGTTCGATCCGGCCTTTTTTGAAGAAGAGGTTCTGTCCCAGCTATTTACGCAATCCTTCAGCCATGTCGCAAAAGTGCGGCTCTTGCAGTTGGAGGAAGCGTTGCAAGCGGTGGACCATGTTGCGGTGTATTACGACCGGCAGGGGCTGGGAGGCGATGCTCAGTCTGCGCGGTTGGATTATCGCCGCATCGGCCTGGCGCGTTCGACAGGCTATTTCCACCCGAAGAATATCCTGCTGCTGGTTGAAAACCAGGATAAGGAATGGACCTGGGAGAGTCTGATCTTTGCAACTCTTTCCGCTAACCTGACCCGCTCTGGTTGGTGGGAGAACGTTGAGGCAGTTCATTTTATGGAGGTTGGCGAAGGGGACGCGTGCCCATACCGTGAGGATTTGCTCAAGTTGATCGCTCGCGTGAAGCACGAAGATCGTATCAAAGAGGAGCACCCGGCATTGGAGGCCATCCGTGCCTTCTTGTATCCCACCAAGCCAGCGAGCTTTAGGAGCAAGGGCGGCCGTTGGTTCTCCAGGGTCTACGCCGGCCAGAGTAGCATCGCAGACTTCTTGTCAGAGTTCATTGAGCCGAACGCGTTTAACCTGGAGATTATCTCGCCCTACTTTGACACCGATGCAGGAGTGCTGTTCAACTTAATAGACGTCTTGCAGCCCAAGGCTACACGCGTTTTCTTGCCCAAAGACAAATACGGCGTTGCCTTGTGTACGTCTGTCTATTACGACGCTGTCCGGGAGCGCTCGCATGTCGGTTGGGGCATATTGCCCAAAGAGTTACTCAGCCTGGGCGCGGGAAGTGACGGAACAGCAACACGTTTCGTGCATGCCAAGGTGTATCGCTTCTGGAATCAGCAACGCGAGATTCTATTCATCGGCTCCGTCAACCTGACCGGCGCCGCGCATTCTGCAGGAAATGCGGGCAACTTCGAGACGGCCATCCTGGTTGAACCCGAGCCGAAGGGCTCGTTCACCTGGTGGTTAAAACCCGAGGAGGGTGAGCCATCGACTCGATTCCACCCTGAAGAAGAGGAGCAAGTAAACACAGATGTGCCTGTGGGTGACGTAGCGTTCCGTTTCGATTGGAGTAGCGGAGCCTTCCAATATTACTGGGAAAGCCGGGCCGAAATGCTGCCTGGGCAGGCCTTACTCGATATACAAGGCGTTCCTATCGGCGCAATTGGCCCTATCCGCTTCGATGAGTGGGTAAACCTGTCCGATGCGTGCGCCCACGAGGCGAAACGGTTGCTTACTGTCACGTCGTTCGTCTGGGTAAGGACGGATGGCGCAGACCCATTCCGGATCTTGGTACGTGAGGAACAGATGGCCTATAAGCCGTCGCGCTTACTTTCACTTAGCCCAGACGAGATTCTGCAATACTGGTCGCTGCTTTCGCCGGAGCAGCGCGAGGTGATCTTGCTTACCAAATTGTTGTCGCTCCCGGGTGGTTCGGATGTTGTGGACCAGGTAGGTGCCCCTTTATCGCAGACGGACGAGCCAACTCTATTTGATCGTTTCGCTGGCATCTTCCACGGTTTTAACCGGTTGGAGGCTCATTTGAAAGGGGCTTTAACACAAAAGCACGAGGCCGAAGCGATCTATCTTCTATTTGGGCAAAAATTCGACTCGTTGCCGTCGCTGATCGACAAGATTGTGCAAGATAAGCAAGGTGACCGGGTCAACCGCTACGTATCGTTGCTATGCGCCAGGCAACTGGTGACGCAGGTGTGTGTCAGCTTCCCCGACTTTCAGGTCCGGCACGATGATGAGTTCCAGGTGTTGCAGCGCCAGATGGAGGCGATAGATCTGGTTCGGGCCGAATTTACGTTCGATAGCCCCTTTCAACGCGAGAAGTTCTTCACATGGTTCGAGCGCATGTTCTCGACCAGGCTGGCGAGCGCGGAGGCGGAAACATGATTCAGAAGATCAACATCGAAACGGCACGGCGATTGTTGGACTTCTCGGGCGGGCGCGCCAGCCGCGACGTTGCCTGGGAGAGGGAACTGGAAGGCGCCGTTGCATTGCACAATATCCTGGCCCGCGAGAAATTTGCCTACCTGGCTGACGAAGTGGGAATGGGCAAAACCTTTGTCGCTCTGGGCACAGTGGCGCTGCTGCGGCACTTCAACCCCGGCTTCCGCGTGCTCTATATCGCGCCGCGTGAGAACATCCAGGACAAGTGGAAGAAGGAACTCCTGAACTTTACGGCAAACAACTGGCGCGTCACTGATAATCACGTGCGTTCGTACCAGGGCACACCTGCGTATGACGTGGCATTGTGCGGCAATTTGCTCGATTTTGCTCATCAGGTCATGCTCAACCCAAAGCGTGATTTCCTGCTGCGGATGACGAGTTTCAGCTTTGGGCTTTCAGATAGCACGGACTCGTTGCGGCGTAAACGCGAGGAGCTAAAAGAAGAAATCGTCTGGCTCAAGGATTCGTTGTTCGATCTGCGCAATAAGGAGCGCTTCAAAGAAAACTACGCGCGTGCGATCAACCAGGTATTGCCGCATTTTGATCTAGTGGTAGTGGACGAGGGCCATAACCTGAAGCATGGTTTGGGCGAGCACACCGCGGCGCGTAATCGGTTGATTGCAACGGTGCTCGGTCATCCCTGCTATAAGTCTTCGGATTTCCCCAACTACGGTTGCCGTTTCGACCGCGTGTTGATGCTCTCTGCGACGCCGATTGAAAACGACTACGTGCAATTGTGGAACCAGCTCAATCTATTCACGTTCGGCGATCGCTGGCCAGTGTTGAAAGATCCGCAGGCGGATCAAGAACAGAAGGAAGAGGCAGCCAAGCAATTTCTCGTACGCCGCCTGACAGGACTGCACATCGGTGGGAATCTATACACCAAGAACATGTACCGCCGCGAGTGGCGCAATGGCGGCGTCGTATCGCACGATGAACCGCTGCAGGTGCCCGATGAGAAACAACGGCTCATCGTCGCTCTGGTGCAGAAGAAAGTGGCTGAAGTGATTGGGAGTGATCGCTTTAACAATAATTTCCAAATCGGCATGCTGGCTTCTTTCGAAAGCTTCATGGAGACAGCCGGCGTGAAGGCAAAGGATGAGGCGGAAGCTGGGGCCTTTGATGATGCCGAACAGACCAACAATGACGCCGAGAAAGAAGGGATTGACGTCCCATCCATCAATACGCTGGCGCGTTCATATCGCCAGGAATTTGGCGAACTGCTGCCGCATCCCAAAATGGATGCCGTGGCGCAAAGCTTACGCACCAGTTTCGATAGTGGCGAAAAAGCGCTCATTTTTGTGCGCCGCGTGCGAAGCGTGACGGACTTGCAAGATAAGCTGAATCGTCTCTATGACGAGTGGCTGATCGCCTACGTAAAGGCGAACCTGCCTGAAGCTCACAGTGTGGAGATGTCCAACATCTATCGGCAGTACCAGGAGGAGCACCTCCGGCATCAAGCCGCCAATTTGCGTTGGGACGACGCTTTGACGCCGGCGAAGGAGATGGAAGAAGAAGTCTCGGATATCCAGACGGACTCGGAGGAGCAAGACCAGGGTGATGACAATAATTTCTTCGCATGGTTCTTCCGTGGCGAAGGGCCAAAGGGCATTTTCTCCGGTGCAGCCTTCAATCGAAATCGCCTGATGAGCGAAGGCTCGGCCTACTCTACCCTGTTTGATGACAACTACATCCTTTGGCTGCTCGGCCAACCCGATGACCTGTTATTGGAAATTGCCGGGCGCACCGGGGGACCTGCACCTGAGATAGCGGAATCTTTGCGCAGGTGTGCGTATGCGCTGTTCCTGAGCGAATCCAAGCAGAAAGAGTTCCGGCGCAAGCGCGTGTTTGAGGCTTACCAGCAAGCAGCGCTTTTGTACCTGGCTGATCGTGCCACAGACCTGGCGTTGCGTGAGCATGCGCGGATCGTTCAACGAGAGCGCTACAACGCGCATCTCTTTATACAGGAACTGCCGCCGCCAGGCTTCCCGATGCCCGACGATTTTCTGCGCACTCGCACGGTGTTTACCGAATTGTTAAAGCGGCCGGCACTGTGCGCCGCGTTATGGCCGCAGGAAACCGGGGATGACTTCATAGCGCGCTTCCGCAGGCGAGAGCAGCGTCGCGAATTACTATCGGCGGCAGCACGGCTTGGACGGCCATTGGTCGATCTATGGCTCTTGACCGCCAGGCGATTGGAGTCGCTCGGGTCGCGCGCTCAGGATCGTGCCGAAGATCGCGCTGGTGAGTTGATCACGGACTACTTGAATCTGCTTGAACAGCAGCAGGCGCGGCAAGAAGCTGGGCATACCTCGTTCCGAGAGTTGTCTGAAATTGCGCGTCACTTCGATCTGATCATGGCTGTGAATTTCCCGGACGTTCGGGTAGAAAAGGGCCTGGACGAGTTGCGCAAGCATTTTGGCACGCTCCTGGCACGTCAAATGCCTGTGGGCGGCATGTCGGGAGGCGTCAACAAGGGTTTGGTGCGCCAGTTCCGCATGCCCGGTTATCCGTTGATCCTGATCACAACCGAGGTGCTGCAAGAGGGTGAGGATCTACACACGTTTTGCTCTCGCGTGTTTCACTATGGCATTTCGTGGACGCCTTCGTCGATGGAGCAGCGCACCGGCCGGGTGGACCGGATCCACTCACTCGCACAACGGCGATTGGACAATCGTGACACAGTACGCCCAGATGAACTGTTGCAGGTGTATTACCCGCACCTGGGCGATACGGTCGAACGTCTGCAAGTGGAACGCGTGTATGAGCGAATGAACCGCTTCATTCGTTTGATGCACCGTTCACTGGCAAGTGAATCGAACACCGACACTCGCGTGAACATGTTGCATGATATCGTCTTGCGTGCGCGTGATATCAAGCCGATCGGAGAGCAGCTGAAATCTGCGTTTGAGGTGAAGGAAGAGTGGCTGTGTAGAGACCTGCCGGTCATTGTGACGCAAGAAGGAGCCAAAGCGCAGGCCGCGTTGGGTCACTTCCGTATGCTGGTGCAGGCGTTGGAAGCGGCGGCCCAGGTGTGGGCGGAACCCTCCAATGAAGCGTGGACCTACGTGGGCACGGTTTCCGTATTGCCCGGCGGCTGCATAGCAGCGCCGGGGCAGGATGTAAGCACTGCCCGGCGGCAGCCGTTCCAATTGCTGATTCGTTCCACGGGCGGCAATGGGCACTTGCTCTTGCGTTGTATCAGCCCGATTGGAAGGCGAGAGGTAAAGGGTGAGGATCAGTTTGTGCAAATACAGCGCTGCCACACGCGGGCCGGTTTTGGAAAGCTGTGTGCCACCTCCACGGGCCTGAAAGACGTGCTGACTTTCAGCATTCAGGCCGACATTTTGTTCCACCCGGATGTGACCCAAGCGGATGAAGTGATTGATCTGGTCATGCGTACCGCCTCCTCCGCCGACGTGATGGAGCATGAACTATGGGGGACCGATCAATCAATCGAACAACTACGTGACCAATTGGGGGAGGAGAGCACGAATGGATGATCTTTGCACGTTGGTGAGATCGGCCTTGAAAGAGGCGAACCAGGCGTATGCTGAGGGCCGGTCATCCTATCGGATGGAGTCGAACGCGACGGGCGAAGAGGTGACGGTTGTCTTTGCCGGTGATAGGAAACAAGAGGCCACCACTGATGGCCGGAGACAAGATATCTCCATTGTTCGCAGGGGTGATTATTACGTGATGACGTCTACTATCATCAAAGAAGCGCGTGCACGCAGCATGGGCATTGATGTGTTTTATCCGTGGTTGTGGGACCGCAACATGCAGACGGATATGGTGGCGTTCACCTTTGATAAACAAGGCAAGTTGATTGGGCGTATTGAGCCACTCGCCAGCACTGTTGATGCGGTGGAGTTGCGCTTCTATATCGAGACATTGGCGCGCGAGTGCGACCAACTTGAATATTTACTGACGGGCGTGGACAGGTAGTGAGTGCCTCTGCTCTTCAGGCTGAAATCTTAAACCGCCACACCTGGCAGTACCCATTGCCCTTCAACCAATCGTGAGCATGCCGCACGCGCCACGGAGTGAGAGCGTCCTGCGGGTCAAACAGCAGCCCGGCGACCGTCCCGCTGTGTGCGACGGCGATTCCCAGCGCGTGCGTGGCTGCGGCCAGGTCTTCCAGTTGCGCGAATTGGGCAATCGGCAAGTGTGCCTGGTTGATGCGCGCGCTGGCCGTCGCTACTTCGCCCAAAGCGTGCACGTCGCCGGCGCGAATGGCGTTACGCACCTGCGCGCGCAATGCATCGAACGACGATAGCTCGGTGGCGGAATAAGTCGCCGGCACCAGCGCGAGCGTGTCGATGCCCGGGCTGCGCGGGGCAGTGTTGAACCCCAGCACCTCCAGCGCGGGCAGGTCACAGCCGAAATCTTCAATCACCCTGCCCTCACGTTGTGCAAAGAGCACGGCACGTGTGCCGAACATGGTCGAGTCGGCCGCGACCTCCGTCAACACCGCCAGGCGCGCGATTTCCGGCGCGCTCAAAGGAGTGCCCAGGCTGTTTGCCACGGCCCGGATGGCCGCCGTCACGTCGGCAGTCGATGATCCCAGCCCGATTCGGGTGGGGATGTTGCTGTGCAGGCACAAGGTGCCGCCGGTTTGAACGCCGAAATGTGCCAGCGCCAGCCCCGCGGCGCGGCGTGCCTTTTGCTTGCCGGGCGGGGTCACGCTGACGCCGGGCAGGTGACTCGGTTGGAAGGTCGCCCTGGACCAGAACAGCGGGCATGCCAGCGTGAGCAACCCGCGCGAGGTTTGTTCCCCACATGAGAACAGGCCCTGCAGCAGCTCGCCATGATGCCCGTGCGCAACGCCCACACCGATCATGCCTGATTCAATTTGCGAACTTCCAATTTACGTCGCCCAGGGCGTGGATGAAGCGCGCGTTTTCCTCCGCGCGGCGCGTGGCGATGCGCACGAACGCCGGAAGCCCGAAGGAGGCACAGTCGCGTACCTGGATGCCGTGTCGCATCAGCGCATGCCGGAAGGCCGCAGCATCCCCTACCTCGGCCAGGAAGAAGTGGGTTGCCGATGGCACCGTTTTAAGATGCGCGTGCGCCAGGGCGGCCAGGAATTCCTGTTTTGCCTGGCTTAACGCCGCCAGGGTGGTGCGCAAGTGGGCCTCGTCCTCCAGTGCAGCCAGCCCGGCGGCCTGCGCCAGCGCATTGACGCTCCAGGGCGGGCAGACGCTGGCCAGCGTCTGTATCACCTCGGGAGCGCCTACGGCGTAGCCCAGCCGTAGCCCGGCCAGCGCATAGTCTTTGGTCATCGACCGCAACGACAGGGTATTGGGCGCTGCTGTGATGCTGCCCTCCTCCCAGGTGGGGACGAACGCATGGTAGGCTTCGTCCACGACGAACAGCGTGCCGGGGAAGCGCGCGGCGCAGGCGGCGATCTCAGGCGGTGGAATCAGCAAGCCGGTGGGGTTATTCGGGTTACAGATGAATAGCACGTGGGGCCGGCGCTGCTCGATCTCCTGGCCGATTCGTCCCATTTGCAGGTTGAAGCCCTGCGCGGGGAGCGCGTTCAGAAAATCCACCTGCGCCCCCATCAACGCCGCGGCGTGTGCGTATTCGCCGAACGTTGGGCCGATGATGAGCACACGCCGGCCGGGAGCCAGGTAGGCCAGCGCAATCAGCCAGATCAACTCAGCCGTCCCGTTGCCGGCGACGATGTGCGCCATGCTTACGCGCAGATGGTCGCTCAGCGCACGCCGCAGCGCTAGGCAGGCGCGGTCGGGGTAGCGGTCCAGGCGCACCTGCGCGATGGCCCGTGCGACCGCCGGCGATGGGCCATAGGGGTTGCTGTTCACGCTAAAGTCCAGCACGTCGTCGGGGACCATCCCCAGGCCCGCCAGTTCTGCGTAATCGGGCGCGCCGTGTTGCACTTGCGGCAGCGCGCAGACCTCCGCCCTGGGGCGCAAAGGTAATGAAATGTCGTTCATGGCCGGTTGCTCCTTGTCGTGCGCAGGTTGTGCTTCAAAAGCGAGAGCGCGAGGCCGCCCATCACGGCCAACCCCGCCGCCAGCTTCATCAGGTGGATGGATCGCGTGACGTCGCGCGGGGTGGGAGGGCGCAGACCTGCGCCTAACCGATAATGCCCAATCTTTTCCAACTCAACGCCCAGGATGCCCGCCATCATGCTCATCGGCTGCCCGGCGTTGGGGCTGGCGGTCTTGCGGTGGTCGCGTCGCCAGATGCGCCATCCGCGTGGGGCATCCCGCCCGGCTACCAGCAACAGCGCGAATGCCGATAGGCGCGCGGGGATGAGATTGACCACGTCGTCCAGGCGGGCCGGGATTTTGCCCAGCCATTCGCGCTCCGCATCGTGATACCCCAGCATCGCATCGCCGGTGTTGATGTAGCGGTAGGCCAGCGCAGCGGGCAAACCGCCCACTGCATAGTAGAACAGCGGCGCAACGATGCTATCCGATAGGTTCTCGGCCACCGATTCGATGGTGGCCGCGCATACGTGCGCCTGGCTCAGACTGTGCGTATCGCGGCTGACCAGGTGCCACGCCAGCAGACGGCGTGCCTCGGGCAGGTCGTCGCGTTGGAGCGCTGCATTTACTTCGCCGGCGGCGCGGGCCAACCCGCGTGCGGAAAACGTGGTTTTGAGTAGCCATGCCGTGATCAGCGTGTCGAATGGAAAAGGCAAGCGCCGGCAGATGCGTTGCAATAGCCAACCGGCGCCGGCTACCGCCGATGCGCCACCCAGCGCCACCCCACCGCCATAGCACAGCGGCGCCAGGCGACCCTGTTTGGGGGCGTGCCGGCGTAGCGCCGAAATGGCGTTGCCCATCCAGACCACCGGGTGATAGCGGTCAGGCGGCTCTCCGAGCAGCACATCCAGCAGGAGCGCGCCGGGGATGATCAACAGGAATCGCAGGGTCTTTTTTGCGCCGGGCGTTGCAGGTCGTTTTGACATGTTGGTTCACCTTGTCAGTTCGGTTGTGCCATTGCGTGTGTCTGTGGCAGGCTTTTTAGCATTTCATAGATGGTGTGACATTCGCACGCCGGGCCGTTGCCGGTCACGCGCCAGCGGGCCTGGCCGTGTTTATCCAGCACCTCCACGCGCAGTGGGGCGTTGGCGTGAATGCAAAACCCCTCGCGTTCGAGCGCGCGTTCGGTCCATACCGCGTGCAACCCGTGACCGGCGACGCTCACGCGCGGGCCGGGCTTCGCTTTGGGCTTGAATGCGCCGGTGAGCGGGTCAAACGCCACCACGTGGCGCGAGAAGGTTTCGTCGAAAGCGCCGCGCAGCACCAAATCTTCGGGCGCGCCCACCAGGAGCGGCTTGCCCGCTGAAAGCAGCCACAAGACGTCTGCGGTGCGCAGCGCCAGGTCCAGGTCGTGCGTGGAGAGCAGAATGGCGCGTTGCGGCTGCGCGCGCGCCAGGTCGCGCAACAGGCACAATATCTCGATACGGTGCGGCAGGTCCAGAAACGCCGTCGGTTCGTCGAGGATGATCACGCGCGGTTCCTGCGCCAGCGCGCGCGCAATCATCACCTTCTGGCGTTCGCCGTCGCTCAGTTCATCGAAGCGCCGTTGGGCGTAGTGCGAAATGCCGATAGACGTCGCGGCCCATTGCGTCGTGGCCCGATCCTGGGGCGTCATTTGCCCCAGCCAGTTGGTGTAGGGGTTGCGCCCCAGGCTCACCACCTCGTAGGCGCTCAGGTTGCCCACGTCGGCGCGGTCCGTCAGCACCATGCTCAGGCGTTGGGCGACCTCTTTTGCGCTCAGGCGGCGCACGTCGTCTCCGCATAGCAAGACCTGCCCCCCCAATGCGGGTTGTAAGCCTGCCAGTGTGCGTAGCAGCGTGGATTTACCGGCTCCGTTTGGGCCGATCAGGCAGGCCAGCTCTCCTGCGCGCAGGGCGACGTTGATCTCCTCCGCCACGACGTAGGGCGCGCGGCGGGGTGCAGCATACCCGATGCGCAGATGCTGAGCCTCGAAGAGGGATGTGCCCATATTGGGTTCCATGCTCATAGCCCCATCAGGCGCAACACGGCAGGCATGTCCACGTGCGCTTCCACCACGTCCGCCAGGCGGTCATATTCGGTCTGGCGCACGGCGCGCATGTCGGTGAGGACACCCGTTCCCAGGCAGGGGGCTTCTATGCGGCGGTGAGCGCTTAGGCGTTGCAACCAGCGCCGGCGGAAGGCATCGTTCTCGAATACGCCGTGCAAATAGGTGCCCCAGATGCGCCCGTCAGCGCTGACGGCGCCGTCGCTAATGCAGGCCGGCTGGCCGTTGCGCTCGATGATTTCGCCGAAGGGGGTTGCGCCGGGGTCCAATGTCGTTTCGCCGGCGTGAATCTCGTAGCCGTTTAGCACCTCGCCGTCCGCCCGGCGCAGCCTGGCCTGGTGCGTATGTTTTGTGGCGCAGAAGCGCGTGCAGGCGGGCAACAGGCCGAGCGCATCCGCCGCGCAACCGGCGGGGCCTTCGACGCCTTCCAGGTCGATCACCTGGCGGCCCAGCAATTGATAGCCCCCGCATATGCCGATGACCTCCGCGCCCGCCCGTTGCGCAGAAAGAATCGCCGCCTCCAGCCCGCACTCGCGCAGCCAGGCCATGTCGGCCAGGGTGGCTTTGGAGCCGGGCAGGATGATGGCATCCGGTTGGCCCAGCTCGTCTGCGCGCAAGATGTAGCGCACCTGCACGCCCGCCTCAAGCGCCAGCGCGTCGAACTCGTCGAAGTTGGAGATGCGCGGCAGTTGGATGATGGTGACCTGGAGCATATCTGCGCCGGTGGCCTTGGGAATGGGCACGTCGCGTTCCAGCGCAACGGCGTCTTCTTCTGCGATCCGCAGGTCGGGGATATAGGGAATCACGCCCAGGGTGGGTACGCCAAAGGCGCGCGCTTGCAGCATGTGCAGCCCATCGCCCAGCAGGGCCGGGTCGCCACGGAATCGGTTGATCAGAAAGCCGTGAATTTGCGCGCGTTCGTCGGGGGCCAGCAGTAGCAACGTGCCTGCCAGTGCCGCAAACACGCCGCCACGGTCGATGTCGCCGATGAGCAAACACGGCGCACCCGCGTGGCGCGCCATGCGCAGGTTCACGATGTCGCCGGCCTTCAGGTTGATCTCGGCCGGGCTGCCTGCGCCTTCCAGCACGATCACGTCGTAGCGCGCGGCGAGCCGGTCGTAGGCGGCCCTGGCTTCATCCCACAAGACGGCTTTCATCGCCAACCAGTTGTTGGCCTCGATGTGGCCCCTTGGATGCCCGTTGAGCACCACCTGGCTGCGCCGCCCGCCCTCCGGCTTCAACAGGATGGGGTTCATGTCGGTATGGGGCGGGATGCCGGCTGCTTCGGCCTGCACGAGTTGTGCGCGGCCCATCTCGCCGCCTTCGGGCGTGACGCCGGCGTTGTTACTCATGTTTTGGGCCTTGAACGGCACGACGCGATAGCCCTTCCGCGCCAGGATGCGACAGAAGGCTGTGGCGAGCAGGCTTTTGCCTGCGCTGGAATGAGTGCCCAGCAGCATAAGGGAGTGTGTTGCCATGATGTGCCTTAACCAAATCGGGCGCACGTTTCGACGAAGCGTGTCGCCATTGCGGGATGGGCGGCGAAATGCAGGTGCACGTAGGAGGCTAACAGGTTGCCACGCGCGAACCCCTCCAGGCGGCGCTCTTCGCCTTCGCGGGGCGCTATCTGATACGCGTAGTCGTCTGCGGCCATGCCCGCATGGTCCCAATCCGAATAGTGAAACTCGTGCCCGCGCGTCTGTTCGCCTGCGCAGAGCAGGGGCGTGTCGTGTTGGGCGGTGACGTGCCGGTAGCCCATCGTCAGGCGCTGTTGCATGCGCGCCGTGCCGGGGATGATGCCGGCCAGCGCGTGAGATTGCCCTTGCAGGTCGATCAGACGCTCCACCAGCGACATCAGCCCGCCGCATTCGGCGTAGATAGGCACACCGGCGGCGTGGCTGGCGCGGATGGCGTGCAGCATCGGCGTGTTGCGCGCCAGTTGGGCCGCATAGAGTTCCGGGTACCCGCCGCCCAGGTAGAGGCCCCGCACGTTCGCGGGTAATGCGGCGTCGCGTAACGGGCTGAAGGGGATGATTTCGGCACCGGCGGCCCGCAACAGGTCCAGGTTGTCTTCGTAATAGAAGCAAAATGCCTCGTCGTGCGCGACGGCGATCCGCGCACCCGCGCGGGCACAGGTGGGTGTGGCCTCGCTGCGTGCCGGCGGCAGCGGCTGCGCGCCGCACGCGATTTGCCACAAGCGGTCCATGTCCAGGTGCGCCGCCATCACCTCGGCGGATTGCTGCAAGAATGCGTCCACTTCGGCCTGGCGTTCTACGGCGGTGAATAGCCCAAGATGCCGTTCTGGAATGACCAGGCCCCTGATGCGCGGCACGCATCCCAGCACCGGCAGGCCCACCGACGCGACCGCCTGTGTGACCCACGCGGCGTGGCGCGCCCCGGCGACGTTGTTGCAAATGATCCCGGCCAGGTTCAGCGCGGGGTCGAAGTCGCGATAGCCCAGCGCCAGCGCGCCGGCGCTGCGCGCCATCTTGCCCACGTCCATCACTAGGATGACGGGTGCCCCGAGCAACTTTGCCACTTCCGCCGTGCTGCCGCTTTCGCTGCTGGCGTCGTAGCCGTCGAATAGGCCCATCACTCCTTCGATCACCGCCATCTCGGCGCCCGCGCATGCGCGCGCAAAGAGATGCCTCACCTGCGCGGGCGGCACCATCCAGGTGTCCAGGTTGCGCGCAGGGCGGTGGGTCGCCGCCGTGTGATACATCGGGTCAATGTAGTCCGGCCCAACCTTGAACCCCTGCACCACGCGGGTGCGCGCGAAGGATGCCATCAACCCGCAGGTGATGGTGCTTTTGCCGCTCCCGCTGGATGGCGCGGCGATCACCAGGCGCGGAAGGGTGAGCATGCCAGTCGTGTGTTGCTGTTCGTCACTCATGCTTGATCCTCAGTTGCTCACGGCTTGTCTGCGCCGGTGCAGGATGACCCAAATCACCACCGGCGCGCCGATGAACGCCGTGACCGAGTTCAGCGGCAAGACGGCGTTGCCCCCTGGCATTTGCGCCACGATGTCGGCGCAGAGCGCCAGCACACCACCCACCAGCACGGCGGCAGGCGCGATGATGCGGTGATCCGAGGTGCCCAGGACGGCGCGGCACAGATGTGGCGTGGCGATGCCCAGGAACGCCACCGGGCCGCAAAAGGCCGTTACGGCACCGGCCAGCAGGCACGTGCTGGCGACGATGGCCGCGCGCGCCCGGCGGATGGACACGCCCATGCTGCGCGCATAGGTTTCGCCCAGGAGCAATGCGTTGAGCGGCTTCACCAGCGCCAGCCCGGCGATCAGGCCGATCAGCGTCAGGGCGGCCAGGAAGGGCAACTGGCCCCAACTGACGCCCCCAAAGCTGCCGAACGTCCAAAAGAGGTAGGTTTGCATTTGTTCGGTCGCGGCGAAATAGATCAGCAGGCTCACCAGGGCATTGGTGGCATAGCCGAACATCACGCCCAGCACCAGCAGCGTCAACGTATCGACGTTGCGCGCCGCGAGTAGCACCAGGGCCATCACCGCCACGGCACCCAGCCCCGCAGCCGCCGCGCGCCCGACATCGCCGAAGACAAAAGCGCCCGCCTGGTCGCGCAGGAACGGGATGTTGGCGGTGCTCAGCACCACCACAGCCACGCCCAGGCTTGCGCCGGCGTTGATGCCCAACGTGGAGGGGCCGGCCAGCGGGTTGCGAAACAACGTCTGCATCTGTAGCCCGCTCATCGCCAGCGCCGCGCCGGCCAGTGTCGCCGTCAACGCCTTTGGCAGGCGGAAGTCCAACACGATGTGTCCCCAGGTTTCTTTGGCGGGCGTCCCTCCCGTTAAGATCGCCAGCACCTGGCCAAGCGGGATGTTCACCGAGCCAAGCGCCAGGCTGAGCGCAAACGCAAAGAGCAGTAGCGCCGCCAGGCTGACGAGCACCAGCGTGCGCCTGCCGGGATGGAGGCCGCGCGCCGGCGCAGCAACAAGGGGGTTAAGGTCGAGCTTCATAGGTCACTTCAGGTGGCGGTAATACACCAGCTCGTGGTCGGGCAAGAGTTCCGGGTGGAAGATTTTGATCAGGTCGGCCAGCACCACGTCGGGGTTTGCGTTGCCGCCTTCGTTGTAGTCGTTGCCGCCGGTCGGGTTCAGCCGGGCGTTGTTGTTATAGACGTTGCCGTTCTTCACGGCGTCGAACTTGTCATATCGCTCGTCGGCCTGCAACGCCTGCGCAAGGCTCGTCCAAGATTGCGATTGGTTCACCCATATATCGGCGTTTGCTGCGCGCTCGTAGACGGCTTCCAGGCTGAGCGGTGCGCGCCCGCTGGTTGGGTCGTCGGCCCACACGTAGTTTGCGCCCGCGTCGGCAAGATATTTTGCCAGGTAGCTTCGCCCGCCCGGCATGTACCATTTGCCGTCGTCGTCGAAGCCCATGAACACTGTCGGTTTTTGCGTGACGTTGCGCGCCACCTGGGACATCGTTTCATAGCGTTGCGCCACCTCGTCGAACATCTTTTCGGCCTCCGCCTCGCGGTTGAAGAACAGCGCCATGAACTTCAACCACTCGGCGCGCCCGAGGGGGGTGTCTTCCATGAAGTCGGCGATCAAGACCACCTTCAGCCCGGCCTTCATCAGCGCGGGGTAGTTATCCTTCTCCGGGTTGCCCAGGCCCAATACCGTCACGATGTCGGGCTGAAGGTCGATCACGCGCTCGACGTTGACTTCGGCGTTCCTGCCCACCTCGGGCAGTTTGCCGGCTTTGATGGCCGCCACGACGCTGGGCGTATTGATGCGGTTTGCCTCGCCCACACCCACCAGTTTGTCGGTCACGCCCAGGCGGTCAAGGTAGGGCAAGTGAGTGGTGTTCACAGCGATGACGCGATTGACGGGCACCTCGATCACCTGCGCATCGCCGGTGTCGGCGGGGGGCGGCGTTCCGCGCTGCACCAGCACGTAGCGGAAGGTGACCTGTGCATCGCGCCAGGGCTTGAGCACCGTCACCACTTTGTAGTTGTCGTGATACGCCACGCTGAACGTCTTTGCGTAGCGCAACGATATTTGCGCCACGCTGTGGCTTTCTGGCGCAGCCGATGCGCTGGCCGTCGCTGAAGGCGTCTGCGTGCCGGCTGGTGCGGCAGAGTTGGGGCCGCACGCCGCCAGGGCCACCGCGAGCAGCAGCGCCGCCAGACCTGTTCCTCTGTTCATCTCCCTTCTCCTGTTTGCACTGGTTCTTTTGCGATGTCTAACGTCGTTTGCCCTGCACGATGAGCATGGATAGGTAATGCACCTGTCGATCGCGCAGAGAGAGCACGTTGCGCACCACGCGCGCTTCCGGCATCGATGCACGCTCCACCAGCACAGCCCTGTCGGCCAGGCCTGCGTCGGCCAATGCATCAATCCAGCGGTCTAATGTCGAGTGCACTTTGAGCAATACGATTGTGTCGAACTGGCTTGCCAGGGCCGCCAACTGCGAGGCGTCATCAAAGGTCGCCGGGAGCACGGCCAGCCGCTGGTCGGCGTTTACCAGGGGCCATTGCGCGTCGGCGGCGGCGGCCGTGATGGAACTGACGCCGGGCACCACCTGCACCGGCGTGCCCTCCGGCAAGTGCTGCAATACGTAGATGAAGGTGCTGTGAATTAGCGGGTCGCCCTCGGTCAGGAATGCCACGTCGGCGCCCTTTTGCAGAGAATCGAGGATCGTCTGTGCGGCCACGGCCCGATGGCGCTCGCGGATTTCCAGGTCTTTGACCATCGGGAACAGCAGCTTCTTCACCACGTGGCCCGCTTGCAACAGCCCGGCGACGGTGTTCAGCGCCAGGCTTTCGCCGTTGAGGCGAGAGATGGGCGCGACGATCACCTGCGTTGCGCCGATGACCCGCGCCGCCTTGAGCGTGAGCAGTTCCGGGTCGCCCGGACCAACGCCCACGCCATAGAGGGTGCCTGTTTTTCGAGTGGTTGAATAACCGGCATAGGCCGGCTGCGGCGAATCATTCATCTTGTTGCTCGCTTGAAACTGGGCGGCGGGAAACGACGCCGCTGACGATGAAGACGGGGTTGAGCGGCACCAGGCGCGTCAACTGGGCGATCGGTTCGCCGTGCGCAAGGTTCACCTGGGTCAGCTCGGGGTACATCGCCAGGTCGCGCATCATGCTCAGCGTCTGCTGTAAATGTTCCAGCGTCGCCAGGTTGACGACCACCCGGCACCCCAGGGTGGCCGTGCTGGCGAGGTAAGCGATGATCTTCGCCAGCGACCCGCCCGTGCCGCCGATGAATACGGCGTTGGGGGCTGGCAGGCCGGCTAACGCCTCCGGTGCGGAGCCGGGGACGACCTCCACATTCAGCGCGCCGTAACGTGTCACGTTGGCGCGCAAAAAGCCCAGGTTTTCCGGGTCGCGTTCGACGGCATAGATGCAGCCGCGCCAGGCCAGCTCGGCCATCTCGATGCTCACCGCGCCGCTCCCTGCGCCGATGTCCCAGGCGGTGTCCGTCTCGCGCAGCGCCAGGCGGGCCAGGCTCAACGTGCGCACGTCGGCCTTCGTGATCAACCCGCTGCGGTGCGCATAGGCGGCGTCGGGGCGGGGCGCCAGCAGCGCGCGCGGCGCCCAGATGGCATCGTGGATCAGCAGCAGCACGTTGAGCGGGGCGAACTGCCGGTCGAGCAGGTCGGATAGGCAGGTATCCGTCAGGCGCTCCTCCGGCAGGTCCAGGTTCTCGGCCACGATGGCGCGGCAATCCTCAATCCCGGCGGCGAACATCGCTTTGGCGATCACGGCGGGGGTGTGTTGCGAGTCCGTCAAGATGCCCAGCTTGTGCGCGTGATGTGCCCAACTCACCACCTCCGCCAGTGGACGGGCGTGTGCGCTGGTCAGGATGGCGTCGCTCCAATCGATGCGAGCCCGCGCGAAAGCCAGTTGCAACGAGCTTACCTGGGGCACGATTTCGATTTCCTGGGCGGGGAACTCGCGCAAGAGTGTGCCGGCGATGCCAAAAAAGCCCGGGTCGCCCGAGGCCAGGACGACCACGCGCGCCTCCCCTCTGCGATGCAGCCGCGCGACCACTTCGGCAATATTGGATTTAAGCGTGATGCGCAGCGCATCCGGCTTGGGCGCGGATTCTTCGGCCAGCGTGCGCAACAGTCGTTCGCCTGCCACAAGCCAGTCTGCCGCAACGATGCGCGCTTTCAAGGTGGGCGCGAGGGGAGCGACTCCTTCTGCGCCGACGCCGATTACCAGAATCTTGTTTGGCATGCCAATCAGCGCGCGTTGCTTGCGCTTGCCTCCCCTAATAAGTTGCCGCTCATGCTGAACAGCAATACGACTGCCTGAAACCTGTCGCCGCCGAGGGCGACGGCGTGCTGCGCGGCCAGTTGCGCGATCCGTTGTTCCAACCCGCTCACCCCCGCCTTTGAGAGGATGGCCTGGACGTGGTGCGCTGTGTTGGCTTGCTGCACGCGTTCGGCCACGTCGGGCGCGGCACCCAGTTGCGCCGCTAGTTGCGCCAGGAAGAGCAGGTCCACGCTGCCCTCGTTGACGTGCGTTTGCGCGCGCCCCTGCGCCAGCTTCGATAGTTTGCCGATCATCCCGGCCACCACCACTTGCTTGAAACGCAGCCGCCCGCACTGGCTCAGCGCGTAGCCGATGTGATCGCCCACCTGCACGTAACCCATGCGCGGCGGCAGGGAGGGGTTTGCGGGTTGCGCGCTGAAATGATCCAGGGCATAGTCTTCGCTGCGAGCGCCGGTGGTGAGGACGGCGCGCTGCAGGCCGTTTTGTGCGGCCGCCCTTAGCTCGACGAAGATGCTGGCGCGGTAGGCCGCTTGTGAGAACGGCTTGACGATGCCCGTGGAGCCCAGGATGGAGATGCCGCCCAAGATGCCCAGGCGCGGGTTCAGCGTCTGAAGCGCCAGTTCCTCGCCCTTGGGGACGCTGATCGTCACGCGCAAAACGTTGCCGGGCGCCGGCTGACCGGGGGCCGCCTGCCACGCTGCCATCACCGCCTGCGTGATGATGCGGCGCGGGATAGGGTTGATGGCGGCGTATCCCACCGCGACGGGCAGGCCGGGGCGCGTGACGATGCCCACCCCGCGCCCCCCTTCGATCTCGACGTGCGGTTCGCCGGAGTCATCACGCGCCCATTGCACGCGAGCTTGAATCTCGGCGCCGTTTGTCACGTCCGGGTCGTCGCCGGCGTCTTTGATGACGCTGCACGTCACGCCGTCTGGGTCGAAATCGCAGCGCGCGATGGCAAAGCTCACCCGCTTGCGCCCCGGCAGATCAATCGCGATCTGCGCCGCCGCCTGGCCGGTGAGCAAGGCGCGCGTCGCGGCAGCGGCAGCAGCGGCGGCGCATGCGCCCGTCGTAAAACCCTCACGCAGTGGTTGTGTCTGGCCCGCTTTCATTTCCATTGCCTGCTGCCTCATCGCTACAAACCGTGTGCTCATCCGCCACTGTGCCGATCGCTCAGTTGTCTCCTTTTGCCAGGTGCAAGAGCGCGTTGATGATCGCGACCGCCACCGTGGACCCGCCTTTGCGCCCCGTGACGGTGATGAAGGGGACGTCGAGGGCGAGCAATTCAGCCTTCGATTCAGCGGCGTTGACAAACCCCACCGGCACGCCGACGATGAGCGCCGGGTGAAGCGCTTCTTCCTTCACCAGGCGAATCGTCTCCAGGAGCGCCGTGGGCGCGTTGCCGATGGCGGCGATGCCCCCTTCCAAGAGCGCCGTGTTGCGCCGCATCGCTAATGCCGAACGCGTCTGGCCTGTCTGTTGCGATGCTGCATATACGTCGGGGTGACGTATGTCGCACACCGTCTTGCCGCCCAGGAATGACAACATGCCCTCGCCGATGCCTACCTGCACCATCTGCACATCGGTTACGACGGTGCAGCCACGCCGCAGCGCCTCCACTCCGGCGGCAATGGCGCGCGGGTGAAACCGAATCCGGTCGCGGAATTCAAAGTCGGCGGTGGCGTGAATCACGCGCACCACAATGGCTAATTCCTCCGCGCTGAAGTGATGGTCGCCCAGCTCGCTGCGGATGATGTGGAAGCTCTCGCGTTCAATTTCGTGTGGTTGCATCGTGTGCCCTCCCGTCTTCGTCGCCCAGGTCATATTTCCCGGCATACCCGCGTGGCGTGATCAGCTTGCCTGCGTGGACATAGGATTGGCTGTTGCCCACGATGACGGTGCTGAGCATGTCCACCGTTGCGGCAGGCAGCCCGGCCAGCGTGAGCAACGTCACGCATTGGTCCGGGCGATAGGCCGCGCGCACGATGCCCACCGGCGTCTCGGGCCGGCGATGGCGCAACAATATCTCGCATGCCTGCTCAAAAGGCTGCACGCGCTGATGGCTTTTGGGGTTGTAGAGGCACAGCACGAAATCGGCCTGCGCGGCGGCTTCGACGCGCTGCAAGATCTGACGAAGCGGCGTCAGTTGGTCGCTCAGGCTGATGGCCGCGAAATCCGTCATCAGCGGCGCGCCCAATAGCGCCGCGGAGGCGTTCAGCGCCGACACGCCCGGGATCACGGTCACGGGTGGTTCGAAGGGTTGTGCGCGGTGGCTTAAGAGTTCATACAGCAGCCCCGCCATGCCATAGATGCCCGCGTCGCCGCTGGAGATCAGCGCCACGTGCCGGCCCGCCTGGGCCAGTTCAATCGCGCGCTTCACGCGGGGCACTTCCTGGCGCATGCCGCTTGCCTCGCGCGGGACGTGTGGGGCAAGCTCGGAAATGCAATCCAGGTAGGTGAGATAGCCCAGGATGACCTCGGCCTGCTCCAGCGCCTGGCGTGCCGCTTGCGTCAGATGTTCGGGCGCGCCGGGCCCGATGCCGATCACACAGATGCTGCCTCTCTCCGTCATGTGGTTCGTCCTGTCTTGGAAATTGCAACCGTCACGTTGCGGAACTTGCGTTTCTCGACCAGCAGTTGCGCATCTTTGCCATGCTCTCTGGCGGCCAGCAACGCCGCCGGTTCGGCCACGCCCGGCACACCCAGCGCGCGCTTGGCCCATTCCGATGGGTTGGGCAAAGCCCCGATTTGCGCAATTTCTTCCGCCGTGTAGACGCGCAGCGGCCAACCGTGCTGAACGCACGCGCCGAGCAGGCCCGGTTCGCTCGCCTTTTGCGTGATCGTCGCCGCGCAGAGGATCGACTGTTGTGCCAGCCCGGCATCTGTAAAGGTTTGCTCCACCGCTGCGCCTATCTCTTCGGCTGATGTGCCACGATTGCAGCCGATCCCCACCGCCAGGCAGCGTGGGCGATAGAGGACGGTGGGGATTTTTAGATCGGGCGTCTGGCGGGGCGTGATCAATAGCGCAGCCGCCAGCCCGGCCGCTTGTAACGTCTGGATGGAGGCGAAGCGTTGCAGGTGCGGCGGCGGAACTGCCGGCCACCACGACTCGTCGCCGGCGTCCTGGAACACGCCGACCGTTTCACCGTTAACCAGCGCGCCGATGACGGCGGTCATATGCTGGTCTTGCTCCAGGTGCCAGCCGTGCGCCTGACCGATCAGGTCCAGCGCGGGCATCTCTTGCGCGTCGCTGGAAGTGGTGATGACGGCTTGCCCACCCAGCAGCGCGGCCACGTGGCGGGCCAGTGCATTTGCCCCGCCCTTGTGCCCGCTGAGCAGGCTGACGGCGAAGCGGCCCTGCTCATCCAGCACGACGACGCCCGGATCGGTGTGTTTATCGCCCAGCAGCGGCGCAAGCTCGCGCACCACGATGCCGCTGGCCATGACGCAGACGAGCGTCTCGTGGCTTTGAAAGGCGTTCTGCAGCACCTGGCGTATCGACGTGCTGTAGCGAACGCAAGACGCCCCTTCGGGCGGCGTAAACCGTTGTGGCGCATAGAGCAACGCGCCCGGCAACAAGGCCTGTAGTTTCGCCCCTGTTTGCACGCCGTTGCGCGTCAGGGTGATGATCGCCGTCGCGGGCTGGCGTTCCGGCTTTTGCAGTGCCGTGCCATATAGATGGGAGCGTCCTTCGTTGCCGTTTTCGCTTGTGTGGAGCGCCGGGCTGATCACGATGACGGCCTGGTGCGTGATCTCGGCTGCCTGGGCCTGCGACGTGATATCGGCTAACGTGCCGCGCATGATCAGCTCGTCGGGCCAACTGGCGCGTTGCACGATTGCGATGGGCGTGTCGTCGGCATAACCGGCGGCGCGCAGTTCCGCTACGACCTCGGCGATCATGCCAGCGCTGAGAAAGAGGATCATGCTGGAATGATGCGCTGCAAGCGCGCGCAGTTGTTCGCGCTCCGGCACGGGGGTGCGCCCGGCTATGCGGGTCAGGATCACCGTTTGCGTATCGTTGGGCAAGGTGAGTTCGATGCCCAGCGCGGCAGCCGCAGCAAATGCCGAACTGACGCCCGGCGTAACCGTATAGGGCAGGCCGGCCTTGCGCAGTTCGCGCATCTGCTCGGCAATTGCGCCGAAGATGGATGGGTCGCCGGTGTGCAGGCGCGCCACGCACATGCCCTGCGCAACGGCGTCGCGCATGATGGCGACCTGCTCTTCCAATGGCATGCGCGCGGTGTTATAACGCGCCGCGTCTGCGCGCGCATACTTTAGCACCTCCGGGTTGACCAGCGAACCGGCGTGCAAAATGACGTCGGCTTCTGCGATCAGGCGCTGGGCCTTCAACGTCAAGAGTTCGGGGTCGCCGGGGCCTGCCCCGATGAAATGGATGAGACCAGTACTCATGGGGTGATTGCCTCGGCTTCTATGCAGCGTTGCGCGGCGACGTCCAGCAATAGCGGGTGCACCGGCCTGGAGGTGCCGAGGTAGGCCGCACGCACGACGCGTACCCCAAGCGCGGCCCCCGTTTGCTTCAACGTGGCGCACACGTCGTCGTAGACGCGGCCCCCAAACAGCAAATAGGGCGCAACGACCACCTGTCTCGCGCCCGCCTGGTGACACTGTTGCACTGCTTCGGGCACCGTGGGGTGTTGCACCGCCTGGAAGGCGTGTACGACGGTGCGCCAGGGCTGTCTTTCGCCGAGCTGATGTGCGATCTTGATCACGGCGTCGTTGCTATCCGCTTCCAGGCTGCCGCGCCCGGCCACCAATAACGCCGTGTCGTTGCGCGGCAGCGGCTGCGCCGCCGTGGTGAGCGCTTCGCCGATGCGGATGTTCAGCAGATCAATCAGTTTCGGATGCGGCCCCAGCGGTGCTGCGTAACGAACGTGCGGGGCGTCTGGGCCGAGCGCAGCCAGGCAGGCTTGGATGGCCTCGGGCACGTCACGCTTATAGTGATCGCCGGCCCCAAGGAACAGTGGAAGGATCGTCACGGTTCCCTGGGGGCCGGCTTCTGCCGCGGCTACATGCAGGCCGCTGACCATGTCGGGCTTGGCCAGCTCCAGATAGCAATGCCTGACGAGCCGTTGCAGGCGTTCGCCCAGCGCGCCGGCAAATGTCTCAAATTCTGCTAGCCCTTGCGCAGAGCGTGTGCCGTGTCCGATGACGAGAAGAATGTGTTTTGCCACGCGTGAATCCTCAATATTCAATGCCCGGCTGAGCGCGGATGCCCTGGTCTTTGTAAGGGTGTTTGATCTCGGTCATTTCCGTCACCAGGTCGGCGTAGTCGATGAGCGGCGCAGGCGCGTAACGGCCGGTGATGATCAGATGCAATGCGGGGGGCTTGTTGGCCTTTAGCCAGCCGATGACTTCGGCGGTGTCCAACCATTCGAAATGCAACGGATAGGTGAATTCGTCCAGGACGATCACGTCGTAGTTGCCGCTGCCGATGCGTTCTTGTGCCATCTGCCAGCCGTGCCGGGCCCGCGCAATCGTTTCATCGATGTCGCGGCTGGTCCAGGTGAACCCATCGCCGGTGACGACCCAGTCTATGTTCAGGCGTTTGCCGGCGATGATCTCGCCGAAGCGCGCGTGTTCGCTCTTGATGAACTGAACGACGCACACGCGCATGTCGCGCCCCCAGGCGCGCAATAGCATGCCCAGCGCGGCGGTTGTTTTCCCTTTGCCGTTTCCGGTGTTGACGATCACCAGCCCGTGTGTCTGGCGCGCCCTCTGTGAAGTGGCTGCGGATTGCTTGACCTGGTTCATTCGAATTGCCTCTTTTCTCGTTTAGCGTCATCGGCGGAAGCCGCCGGTTCGCTAGAAGTGGACGTGACGCGCAAAGCCGGGTTGGCAAACGCACGCTTGGGTGTGTCCACGCTCAAAATCCGCCCGCTTTGCATGGCGATCACCAAATCGGCCCAGTCGCGCACCATCTCCCAATCGTGGGTGGAGAGCAGAACCGTCTTGCCTTGCGCCACCAGGTTATCGAAGATGGCCAACATTTGGCGGCGCATCCAGGGGTCTAGCATCGCCAGGGCCTCATCGACGATGAGGATGCGCGGTTGCATTGCCAGCACGCCCGCCAGCGCGACGCGGGCCTTCTGGCCGCCGCTGAGGGCATGCGTGGGGCGGTCCAACAGGTTATTCACCTCGCATAACCTGGCCGTCTCATCGACGCAGTCGCGCACTTCTTGCACGCTCAACCCCAGGTTCAGCGGGCCAAAGCTGATGTCTTGCGCCACGCTGGCGCTGAAGAGTTGATCGTCGGGGTTTTGGAAGACGATGCCCACCTGCTGGCGGGCGGCCTGTATGGAGCGCCGGTCGTAATTGAGCTGCCGGCCGTCGATTTCGATGTCGCCCTTGCTGGGATGCAAGATGGCGTTACATTGCAAGAAAAGCGTGGATTTGCCCGAGCCGTTGCGCCCAACGACGGCCACCTTCGCCCCAGCCGGCAAGCTTAGATCGATGTCTTGCAGCGCGGGCGCCGTATAGCCGGGGTAGCAATAACTGAGCGCGTGGATAGATAGAATCGGTGTCGTCATAGCCATAGCCTCGCAGCCAACATGCTGGCTGCCATCAGCACTCCCACCGCGGCCAGGCGCAAATCTCGCCGGTAGCTGAGCGGCAGCACGCGCAGGTCCCCCTGGAAGCCACGGCTTTCCAGCGCCAGTTGCGTTCGGCTGGCGCGCCAGTAAGCCTCTATGAACAGCCGGGAAGCCAGCGTGCCGGCGCTGTGCATGCTGCGCAAGGCGCTCACGTAGCCCAGGCGCGTGTTTTGTGCCGTGATGATGTGTTCCATGCTGTCGAGCAGGGTGAAGATGGAGCGATAAATCGTCGCCATCAGGTCCACCAAGAGCACCGGCACGCCGAGCCGGCGCAACAGTTCCATGATGTCCACCAACGGCGTGGTGAGCGCCAGGAAGTTCATCGCCGTGAAGCTGCCGATTGACCTTGCCAGGACGCGCCCGGCCAGGTCGAGCGCGGCTGGGCTGCTACTGACCCACAGCAGCCCAGCATGCCATTGCCAACTTGTTGTCGCAACGGGCGTGGCGTTGAAGCTCAGGGCCACGCCCATCACCGTGAACACCACGAAAAGGCCTTCTCCAAATACGAGTGTGATGACGGCACGCCAGGGCAAACCGGCCCAGACGATGGTCAACCCAAGCATCCACACGACGGCCAGGCAGCCAACCGGAACCCGGTCGAGTGTGAGCGCAAGGATCATCGCGCACGCTGCGAGGGCGAGCTTGTAGGCCGGGTCCACGCAGCGCAGCCGGTTGTGATAGGCGTACCGATCGATCACACGCATGGTTTATTCCTCGACGGCTAACCTGGCTTGCGGTTGCGCTCCGTGCGCTTGGCGCCGAAGAAATAGCCGATCACGATTCCGCCCAGCGATGCCTGGAGGGCGAACAACATGCTCTCTATTTCGCCGCCTGGAGGAACCCAGAGGGGTTGGAACCAGGGCTGGTAATCCGGCTGAACGTCGGTGATCGCCGTCTCGGCAGCGTCGTCAGAGCCGCCGAATTCCGACGATGGGTTCATCGCCAGCGGAACGATTGCCAGCGCGAGGACGGCCACGATCAAGACGATCGTCACCCAGGGAGTCTTCTTCTTGTTCATTGGGGTTGCAGATTCAGGGTTCATATCAGGCTCCAAATAACCCAAGCGACTTCATCTCGACGGGGGCGTTGGCGTGCAGGGCACGCATGATCAACACGGTGAGGACGCCCTCGCTGGCGGCCAGCGGGATTTGCGTCACGGCGAAGATGGTGGCGAATTTGACAAACGAAGCCATGAACCCGCCCGTCGGGTCGGGGAAAGCCAGCGCGAGTTGAATGGAGGTGACGACGTAGGTCGAAAGGTCGGCCAGCGCCGCCGTCAGGAAGACGTTCAACCATTCCGGCACGCGGCCCATGAGCAGTTTCCAAATGCCAAAGCCGACCAGCGGCCCGACGATTGCCATGCTGACAGTGTTCGCACCGAGTGTGGTCAAGCCGCCGTGCGCGAGAAGCAGCGCCTGGAATAACAACACGATTCCGCCCAACACGCTCATCACCAGTGGGCCGAAAAGAATGACGCCTAATCCCGTGCCTGTTGGGTGGCTGCTGGAGCCGGTCACGCTGGGCATTTTGAGCGCGCTGAGGATGAACACGAACGCGCCGGCCAGCCCGAGGAGCAGGCGTAGCTCCGGCTTTTCTTTGACGATCTTGCTGACGCGGGCAAAGCCCAGCACCCAAAACGGAATCGCCATGAGGAACCAAACGATGCACCAACCGATCGGCAAAAAGCCTTCCATGATGTGCATCTGCGGAGATTTGGCCCACGCAATTTGCGCGCCCAGAAGCAATAGCGCCAGTGCCAGGCTTCCTGCGCGAGAAACTTTTTTAAGCACATGTCCTCCTGATAGAAAAACAAAAAACCTCAACCCGGTCTTCCAGGTTGAGGCAATCACTCCACAATGGTCAATGAGGCAACGAAAAACGCCAGATGATGCTCGTTAGAGTATTGTTCTCACCTCCTTGGTCCGAGAAGGCCGTTGAACAGGTTACAGTCGAGGCAGGCATCCTGACTTACGGCTCACATTTGACTGTCAGCCGATCACAGTTGCGGCACAGCGCTGGACTCTCACCAGCTTCCGCCTTTACGCCCTGGCATCCGGGCAATCGGGTCACCTCGACGCTATTCAGTTGTCTGATGCGGATTATAGGAACGCGTTGTATGAAGTCAAGTGACATTCATCGTGAACGTTTGATGACCGATCTGCAAGCGCTTCATAAGATGAAGCATCCCCGCCTCATTTTCAAAGTCTTGTCTCACGGTGCTCTTGACAGCGGTTCATCTTTTGAAGGTAAACTTGACCCAACTGATAACCTATGAGCGTTACAAACGAGAATCAATCTGAAACTCCGAAGCTATCCGTTCCGTCAGATCATTTTGAGTTTGACTGTCCCTATCAGGCCAGCGGCCCGACCACGCTGCGCTGTTCGAAGTGCAACCGGCCGCTGATGGCCAAGGATGCCGTGCGCACGCCCACGGGCTATGTCTGCCCGTTCTATGTGAAGGCGCGCGTGGCGACGTTCTATAACGCCGGCATGGAGCACTACGTGATCGTGGCGGTGCTGGCGTTGGTGCTTGGCGTGGTGGCCGGATATGCGCTGAACTTCATGGGGCGGATCGGCTTCTTCGCCATCATCCTCACCCTGTTTGTGGGGCCGCTCATCGGGGGCATCGTGGCGGAGGTGATCCGGCGCGTGTTGGGCAAGCGGCGCGGGCAATATTTCTGGCTCGTCGCGGCGATTGCGATGGTGATCGGCGCGTCGGTCTTCACCGTGTTGCCGGCGCTGTTCGGGCTTCTCTCGATGTCCATCAACGCCATCTACTCGCTCATCCCGCTGGTGGGCCTGGGGCTGGCCGTCAGCGCGCTCATCGCCAGGATGCGGATATAACTTGGACTTCACCACAGAGACACAGAGAGCACGGAGATAAAAAGGATATACCGCGCAGACGCAGCGTTTTTCTTAGCGCAAAGAAACAAGGCAACGAAGAACTCAAGGAACCTGTATGAGCCTTTGTGTTCTTGCTTTGTGTGAATGACTTCTGAATTTACGGCACAGATGTTCGAAACCTCCGTGCCCTCTGTGTCTCTGTGGTGAATCCCCTCAGCAGATGCGCGGGAGTTGTTCGCCGCTGATCATATCCACGATGCGGCTGGCCCCGATGCGGCTCTTCATCTGCACCACGCCGGGGTGATCCTGCGTCACCGTGCCGATGATGGCGGCCTGCGCGCCCGAAGGATGCGCGCGCATCAGCGCCAGCGTGCGCTCGGCGTCTTTGGCGGCGACGAACGCCACGAAGCGCCCCTCGCATGCCACGTAGAGCGGGTCGAAGCCCAATATCTCGCAGGCGGCGTGCACGTCGTCGCGCACGGGCACGCGCGTTTCTTCGATGCGCACCCCCACCTGCCCGCTTTCGGCGATCTCATTCAGCGCGCTGGCCAGCCCGCCGCGCGTCAGGTCGCGCAGGCAATGCACTTCCACGCCCTCGTCCAGGAGGTGCAGCACCAGGTCGGCCACGGGCGCGGAATCGCTTTCGATGGCCGTCTCAAATTCCAGCCCTTCGCGCACGGCCATGATGGCGATGCCATGCCGGCCGATGTCGCCGTTCACGATCAGCACGTCCCCTGCGCGTACCGCCTGGGGGGCGATGCGCAGGTTGTGTTCGATGATGCCGATGCCGGCGGTGTTGATGAACACGCCGTCGCCCTTGCCGCGATCCACCACCTTCGTGTCGCCGGTGACGATTTGCACGTGCGCGTTGTGGGCGGCCTGTTGCATCGATTGCACCACGCGCCACAGGGTCTCCATTGGCAGGCCCTCTTCGATGATGTAGCCGGCGCTCAGGTAGAGCGGGCGTGCGCCACACATCGCCAGGTCGTTCACGGTGCCGTGCACGGCCATCGAGCCGATGTCGCCGCCGGGGAAGAACAACGGGTGAATCACATACGAGTCGGTGCTGAGCGCCACGCGCGGGCCCTGCCCATCGGGCGTCAGGCTCACCACAGCGCCGTCGTGTTGGGCGTCCAATGCGGGGTTGCTGAACGCGGGCAGGAAGAGCTTGGCGATCAGTTGATTAGTCAGCTTGCCCCCGCCGCCATGTGCCAGCAGCACGTTGGGATAGTCGGAAATTGGGATCGGGCAGGAGAGCGTGAATTGAGAGTCCATTCCTGGTACAACCTTTTGTCGTTACAGCTTCTCACCGATTGCGTGTTCGGTGCGCAACCAGTGTAAATCATACGTCGCTTGTGGCACGGGCGTATCGGCGCCGGGCAGGTCTGCGCCGGCGTGATGATCGGTCTCAGGCGTCGGTTCCACATTCGCCGGGCCGGTGCGGAAGGTGATGCGATGCAATGTGCTCACTGCGCGCGCGAAGGTGCCTTCTTCCAGCGCCGGTTGCCTGTCGATCAATAGACGATAGCGCTGGCGCGTCGCGTCGGCAATCAGCGTGATGTCGCATACGGCGTGGGCGCAATAGTGCCCCACAGCCTGCCAGTGACACACCGAGCGGGCCCAGATGTGGCCGTCGTCGCGCAAGGCGATCTGTACCGCCGCCGCACCGCGCGGGCTCAGCAGTTCAATCGCCAGCATGCCGTGTTCCGTTTGCCGCGCCTGCAACCGAAAGCTCACTGTCGCGATGCGACTTTCGGGGAAGATGCGTTCCGCCTGTGCTGATTCGTAGGGGTCTCTGTCCGTCAGGCGCAGAAAACGCTCGCCGCTGGGCGAGTTATCCACAATATTGACGGATGTCCATAGGCCGCTGTGGATAGCCCATTCCGGCACGTAGCCTCCGGCGGGAAAATCCGCGAATACGTCGTTGACTGGTTCATCTACCGTGTCGCGCAAGGGCACCGGGATGCGGCTGACCCAGATGTCCTCTTTGTTCATGCTATAGGTCACCCAGAAGGCGTCACCCGGCGGTATGCCGTCGCCTTCGGAGATGCCGCGCACGTAGTTCAACCCCAGGTCTTTATATTGCCCGGCGTAGCGGCGCGGCGAGACGCGCCCATTCACCAGGCGCAGATGATCGAACGTGAGGCCGTCGGCGCTGCTCAGCGCTGCCAGCGGCCAGCGATGCCCATCATCGGGCGATGGGTTATAGACCAGTGCATAGCGGCCGTCGGGCGTGCGCTGGCCCCATATTTTCGCGCCGCCCATGATGAGGCTGGGCGCGTCCATCACCGGCGACCAGGTGCGCCCTTCGTCGTCGCTGAGCGCCGCCTTGGACCATTTCCACAGCCCAACCACGCGCCCATCGGGCAGATGATAGGCCGAGAGCGCCTTATAGCCTTCCACGGCATAGAAGCCGTCGGGGCTGCGGTCTTCCTCCCACCATTGCAACGTGACCAGCTTATTCGCCAGCAGCGCCTCGCAGGCTTGCACAAAGCCCGTGTCGGGCGACGTGGCGTAGCAAGGATATTGCGTGTTGGTTTCGTCCCAGCCCGCGTGCCGGTTATAGCGCAAAAAGTAGATCGGCCCGCGGGTGCCGTCCTCGTACACCTCGCGCACCACCCGCCCGATGCCTTTCCCATTGTTAGGCGCAGGCAAGAGGCCGTAGAAACCGAGCGCCAGCAGACGCCCATCGGATGCAACGTGAAACCCCATGCGCTGGTGCATGACGGCTTGGCCCCCGGCAGGCATCTCCGGGTGGACGCCCGCTGGAACCGTGTAGACCGGGAAGATCACGCGGGGCTTCTCCCAATGGATGCCGTCGCTGGAACGCGTGAGCAGGGTGTGCCCCGGCGGTTCGTGCTCGCCCACCGGGTCGCTCAGATATTCCAGGTGAAAGCGGCCCTTCCAATAGGCCAGCATCGGCGCGTGGTTATAGGTCCAGCCGAAGTCTTCGGCCTGCTCGGGGTGCGAGCGATTGGCCCGCAACACCTGGTAATGCGCCACACCCACCAGCGGGCGCAACTGCCCGTGGTGATAGTCGATGTTGGCGACCTCACCGCCAATGTAGCGGATGGGACTGCTCATGGCACCCCCGGTCAACCGGTGCGCCGGTAGCGGTAGTAGGCCGCGCAGGCGCCCTCGGATGAAACCATCGGCGCGCCCAGCGGGCGTTCGGGCGTGCAGCGCGTGCCGAAGGCGGGACACTGGTCGGGCTTGCGCACGCCTTGCATGATCAGCCCGCTGATGCATTCGCTGGATTCGTGCACTTCGCGCGTGGTGAGCGTGAAACGCTTTTCCGCATCGTAGGCGGCGTAGGGTTCGCGCAAGGCCAGGCCGCTATTGGGGATCGGCCCCAGCCCGCGCCAGGTGCGAGGTGAAACCTCAAAAACTTCGCTGATGATTTTTTGGGCCGGGCGATTGCCCTCGCGCTGCACCACGCGCGTGTACTGGTTCTCCACGTCGGTGCGGCCCTCTTCCAGTTGCTTGACGCACATGTAGATGCCCTGCAAAATGTCCACCGGCTCGAAACCCGTCACCACGATCGGCACGTGATATTTGGCGGCGATGGGGTAATACTCGTTGTAGCCCATCACGGCGCACACGTGCCCGGCGGCCAGGAAGCCCTGCACCAGGTTCAACGGCGAAGAGAGCACCGCTTCCATCGCCGGCGGCACAAGGACGTGCGAAACCAGGATGGAGAAATTCTGGATGCCCAGTTGTTTGGCCTGATAGACGGCCATGGCATTGGCGGGGGCCGTCGTCTCGAAGCCGACGGCGAAGAACACCACTTGCTTGTCGGGGTTGGCGCGCGCCAGCGTGAGCGCGTCCATTGGCGAATAGACGATGCGCACGTCGCCGCCGCCCGCTTTCACCGACAGCAAATCCTTGCCGGTGCCGGGCACACGCAGCATGTCGCCGAAGGAGGTGAAAATCACGCCGGGGCGCTCGGCCAGTTCCACGGCCTTGTCGATCAATTCCACGCCGGTGACGCACACCGGGCAGCCCGGCCCGTGCACCAGGGTGATCTCTTTGGGGAGCAACTCATCGATGCCGAACTTGACGATGGCGTGCGTCTGGCCGCCGCAGACCTCCATGATCGTCCAGGGGCGCGTGGTCAGGCGCGCAATCGCGTGGGCATACTTCTCGGCTGCCGCGGCATCGCGATATTCGTCAATGTACTTCATCTTGCTGTTGCGCTTTCTCGGTGTCTTCCAATTCGGCCAGGTCGCCCATCTCGCGCAGATAATCAAAAACCTGGTTGGCTTCCGCTTCGTCCACGGTGTTCAAAGCGAACCCCACGTGCACGACCACGTAGTCGCCCACTTTGGCATCGGGCACGTAGGCAAAATTCACGTCTTTGACGATGCCGCCGAAGTTGACTTTGCCGATTCGCGTGAGGGGGTCATCACCGGATATGCTCACAATCTTTCCAGGGACAGCTAAACACATGCTACAACGTCTCCTTATGCCATAAGTGTAACAGAACGCGCCCAATAAAGTTAATGAGGATGCTCGTTATTTCAGCCTGACAATCGGCACATCGCGACGGCGGCCTGTCCCAGGGCGATGCCGCCATCGTTGGAGGGCACGCGTTGGTGCCAGTAGGGCTGGAACCCGGCTGCCTGCAACTGGCGGATGGTGCGCTCCAGCAGATATTTGTTCTGAAAGACGCCGCCGCTCAACACCACGCGGTGTTCCCCTACCCGCTGGGCCATCTGCACGATCACCTGCGCCAGCGTGTTATGGAACTTCGCCGCGATCTCGCCGCTTGCCACGCCGCGCTGTGCATCGTCCAGGATCGCCAGGATCAGCGGCTCCCAATCGATGACGATTGGAGATTGGGGATTGGAGGTTGGAGATTCCGAGTTCACTGTCATTGACGATTGATGATTGACGATTGACGATTCAAGTGCGGGATCCGTTGTCAATCGTAAATCGTCAATCCTGAAATCGTAAATTTCTTCCGTGTTTGTGCTTTCCGCCGCAAATTCCAGGTCCATCGCCGCCTGGCCTTCGAAGTTCACGCGCTGGCGCAGGCCGATGAGCGCGGCGACGGCGTCGAACAGTCGCCCGGCGCTGGAAGTGAGCGGCGCGTTCAGCTTCTGGCGCAACATCTGGCGGATGATGCTGCGTTCGGCATTGGTAGTATCGACCAGGGGCGGCAGGTTCATTTTGCTGAACGTGCCGTCGCCGAAGAGTTCGTAGAGCAGGCCCAACGCGACGCGGCGCGGCTCGCGCACCGCCTTGTCGCCGCCGGGCAGGCGGAACGTGCGCAGGTGCCCGGCGCGCACGAACGTGCCAGGGGCTTCGGTGAGCAGAAATTCGCCGCCCCAGATGGTGCCGTCGGTGCCGTAGCCGGTGCCATCCCACGAGACGCCCAGCGCCCGGCCGGCGATGTCGTTCTCGGCCATGCACGCAGCGATGTGCGCGAAGTGATGTTGCACCGCGATGACCGGCAGCGGCGGGTCGCTCTGCGCGGCCAGCTCGCGCGCGTAATGCGTGGAGATGTAATCGGGGTGCAGGTCGCACGCGATGGCGGTGGGGTGAAAGTCGTATAGCTTGCTCAGGTCGGCGATCACGCGCCGGAAGGCGTCGAAGGCTTGCGGCGTTTCCAGGTCGCCGATGTGCTGGCTGATGAACACGTTCTGCCCAACGGTGATCGCCACGCTGTTCTTCAGGTGCGCACCGACGGCCAGAACGGAGGGGGATTGGAGACTGGGGATTGGAGATTGCGTCAAGAAACCCGATTTCTCTGAGAAATCGGGTTTCTGCCCCAGTATCTCTAATCTCTGATGTCTCATCTCTGATCTTTGATCTCCAATCTCAAATCCCTGATCTCTAATCTCTAATCTCAAATTCTCTTTCTTCACCATCACCGGCAGGGGCGCATAACCGCGCGCGCGGCGTTGCACCATCTCACGCCCGAACACCACGCGCACGATCGAGTCGTCCACGTGGCGCACGATGGGCCGGTTGTGCACCAGGAAGACGTCGGCGATTTCCTGCAAGCGTTCCAGCGCTTCGTGCTCGTCGATGCAGATTGGCTCATCCGACAGGTTGCCGCTGGTGGCGACGATTGGGAAGCCCAGTTCACGCATCAGCAAGTGGTGCAGCGGCGTATAGGGCAGCATCACGCCTAATGATGGGTTCGGCGCCGGCGCGACCGAAGGGGCCAACACTGTAGGGGCGACCGGCTGGTCGCCCTGCGTTTCGGTAGGCGCGGGCTTCACGCCTGCGCTTATCTCTCGCCGTTGCAATAGCACGATGGGCGATTCGGGCGAGAGCAGCAGGCGCTCCTCCTGGGCCGAGACAAAGCATAGCGCCTTGACGCTCTCCAGGCTGGGCGCCATCAAGGCGAAGGGCTTCTCTTCGCGGTGCTTGCGCTGGCGTAAAAGCCGCACGCTCGCCTCGTTGCGCGCGTCCACCATCAGGTGGAACCCGCCCAACCCCTTCACCGCCACGATCCGCCCGCGCCGGATGGCTTCGGCGACCTGCAACAGCGCGTCGTGATGCGTCGCCAGCACGCGCCCTGCGCGATCCCATAGCTCCAGGTGTGGTCCGCAGGTGGGGCAGGCGTTGGGCTGTGCGTGAAAGCGCCGGTCCAACGGGTTTTCATATTCCGCGCGGCAATCGTCGCACATGGGGAAGGCTTTCATGCTGGTGTTGGGCCGGTCGTAGGGCAGCGCCTCGATGATGGTGTAGCGTGGGCCGCAGTTGGTGCAGTTGGTGAAGGGGTATTGATGGCGCCGGTTCGCGGGGTCCGAAATGTCGTGCAGGCAATCGGGGCAGGTGGCCATGTCGGGCAGCACCAGCGCGGTCTTCACGCCGCTCTCTTCACTATGGCGGATCTCGAAGCCGCTGAACCCCAGAGGGTCCAGGAAGGAAGATTCCAGGCTTTGGATGAAGGAGCGCGGCGGCTTTTCCGTTTGCACGCGGCGCAGAAATTCGTCGAGCTTTTCGCCTGTGCCTTCTACTTCGATGAATACCCCTTGTGAGGAGTTGATCACCCAGCCGGGGAGTGCCATTTCGGTGGCCAGGCGATAGATAAACGGCCTGAAGCCCACGCCCTGCACCGCGCCGCGAATCACCACGCGCAGGCGCTGAATAGTTGTGCGGTCCATACAGAGGGGTACCTTACCACAAAGAATTTGCGATTGTGGGTTGGCGATTAGGAATTCACGCAAGTCGTCACACTGTCGAGGCGCAGAGATGAGGGGCGCGCACAAGAAGTCGGACTTCTCGCAAAAGTCCGACTTCTTCTTCCTCACCTTGTCAAATGCCCCAGCCGTTCGCCGCCTTGCGGCAGGCTGGAATACTGGTAATACACCAGTTCGTGATCGGCCCATAGCGTGTGCTCCATGCCGCGCACGCAGGCCACCATATCGCCTGGCGCCAACTCGAACACCTGGGTGGTGCCGGCCGGGCTGCGCAAGGTCACGCGCGGGTGCCCGCTGACGAACCACCAATATTCATCCACGTCATGAAAGTGCAGTTCCACATCGGCGCTCGCCGGCAAGCGATATTGATGGAACGTCTTGGGGTCCACCGGCGCCAGCAACTGAGCCAACTGGCCTTCGATGCGCTGGCCCTGCGCCGTGTGAACGATGCAGATGGACGGATCAAGGATCTGATCGGCAACTGTCGTCATTTGGCACTCCTCTATAGGAGATTGGAGATGAGAGATCTGAGATCGATCACGGATTGTTCTCTGTTCCTTCGTTTGGAAGATGCCCTCGCATATCCGTATTCAGACCTGTGATGGTGTGAAGGATATGCCCCTACATTCGATCTATGGGAAATTGCAACATTCCGCGAAATCCGTGGTTAATCTCCAATCCCGAATCTCCAATCTCTAATCTCTCTTCTCCGGTCTCAATTTCTATACACCACTGGCAACCTGAGTGCATATTGTGGCACTAAAAGCCAGCGTGCGGCAACTGGCCCCCAATTACCATTTGTGTCCTGCCCGCGTACGAAGATCAGGTGTCGCTCCGTTGAGAACGTACCGGAAATCACGCCGCTGACAACCACCGTGGTGCCAGGTGCGCCGGTGGGCAAGTTCATGCTAATCGGCACGCTCCCGCTGACCCACGGCGGCGTGTCGATGCTGTACTCGGCGGCCTGGATCGTCTTGGCCGTGGGCCGGTCGATGCCGGAATTGCCATACAGGTTGCCCTGGATGACGGCGGTGAACGGGACGCTGGTGCTGATGGGCGCGAGCAGGGTGCTGGTGGGCATTTGCGTCACGGGGCCTAACCCCAGCGTATAGGGTTGGCGCGCCACCTGAGCAGCATAGACAAATGCCCCTACGTTCTGCGGCCAGAACAGGCTGTCTTGGCACGTATAGGGCGGGTCAAAGTCGGAGCACGTGCCGCCGGAGCTGCCGATCTCGAACGTGAAACCGGGGATGCCCAGGATGCCGTAGGCCCAGTCGTCGGTGGTGCCGCTGGCGGCATACAGCGCCTCGGAGGATTGCCCGGTGTAGAAGCCGTTGTAATAGCTCATGTGGAAGGCCAGCGCGCGCAAGGCTGTGTCGTTTGGCGCGCGCTTCTCCGCCGAGCAGGCTGAGCCGTAACACTCCGTCCAGCCCCACGGCAACAGCACCAGGTTCGCGTAGCTGTGCAAGGTGAGCATGATGCCCGTGCTGGTGATCGGCGCGGCGTCGGTATCGAGCGCCCCGCGCTGGTCGTGGAACAGGCTCTGCATCAACGATTCGAGCGCCTGCTCCTCCGGCTCCGACGCCTGGCTGGGGCCCAGGTAGGTCTGGTCGCATGGGTCGCTGCTGACGCTTGCCAGGCCCCACTTGAAGCTGGCGTTGCGGTTCAGGTCCACGCCATATTGATTCCACGTGCTGGGTGGGTTGCTACAGTTCCCCCGTGTGTTGTTGGCGTTCTTGCGCTGCATGTAGGGCGAACTGCCGCCCTGTTCCACGATGGCGCGCCCGTCGGGGTTCGCCACCGGCACCACCCACAGCTCGTTATATTCCAATAGCGCCGTCACGTTGGGGTCCACGTCGTCGTTATTCACCAGGTAGTCGATCCAGCGCCAGGCCAGTTCGGCGGTGGTCAGTTCGCGCGCGTGGATGGCGGCCATCAAAAAGAAGCGCGGCTTATCGGTGTTGGGCGATTGTGCGCAGTCGCCGGGGCGCAGGTGGGTGATACAGATCGCTACCAGCGGGTAACCCTGTGTGGACGAGATGGAACGCTGCCACGACACGCCGTAGGTGACGGTGACGGCCAGCGTGGGGTGCAGCGTAACCACGTCGTTCATGTGTTGATAGTGTTCCGCCACGCTGCGATAGCCGCCGTAATAGCTGCTACTGAACGGCGAGGATAAGTTGGTGGTGCTCAACGCGTGATCGATCTGCACCGTATAGCCGGCGGCGCGCAATTCGCTGATTGTCGTGTCGTCGCCCTGCACCAGCAGATAGTCTTTGCCGCGTGCCTCCAAGACGTCCCAATGGCCGCTCGTCAGGGGCGTGACGTCTTGCGGGGTGTTCAGGTACACGCGCAGGACATAGGCGCTGGAGGTTTGCGACGGTTGTGCGGCGCTCAGGGGTGCCGGCGTTGCGCCGAGCGCACACACCAGCGCCAGCGCACACATGAAAGCGACGAAAGGTTTGTTATTCATGGTCAGATGAAATGAGCGTGCCGATGGGCTCGCCGTTGAGCGCGCGGGTCAGGTTGCCTGCGACCAGCCCGGAGAATATCTGCACCGTTACCCGCGGGTGGCGCTGAACCAGCGCCAGCATGTCGTTCACTTTGCCGGCCATGCCGCCCGTCACGTCCATCCCGCGCGAAGCGCCCACCCCGGCGCGCACCTGCTCCCAGCTTTGGGGCGTGATATGGGCGATCACTTCCGGCTGTGCCAGGCTGCGATAGACGCCTTCCGTCTCGCCGGCCAGCAGGATGCGCGACACGGGCAGCACGTCCGCCAGGTAGGCGAACACTTCCTCGGTGGAGACAATCGTGCCGCCGCGCACGGCGTCCAACGCGACATCGCCCATCACCAGCGGCGACAACCCGTGCGCGAGCCCCGTCTGGGCCAGGCGCGTGTCGAGCGAAGCGAGCCGCCCATCTTCGCACCAGGCTGAAGCGGAGGGCGGTGCGCAGATCACCGGCACGCCCGCTTCGTGCAGCGCGTCGGCGATCAGCCGGTTCAAGCGCGCCGCCACCACCGAAACTTCTGCGAAGCCGCGCCACCCGTCTGCGTCGTGCACGCCTGCGCGAGTGCCATATTTGCGCGCGGCGGCGTGACCGAACGAGCCGCTGCCGTGCCCGATCAACAGGGGTTGGCGGGCCGCTTTTTGGAAGTCCGCGATTTCGCGCGCCAGGCGATGAATATCGTCGCTTCGCGGCGTGTTGTCGTGCGTCTTATCGGTAATGAGCGAACCACCCAGTTTTAGGAACATCATCTTAGCGTCGATGATATAACTCAATTTCCAATCGTTGTGACGTTCAATCGATGGACGATTGATTTGTGTCGTTGCGCCCCACGAACGCGACGGCCAGACCTCTAGTATATTAGGGTGAATATAAGCATCATCTAATGTCTTGCCGCTATGCTTGCCGTGATTTTCGAATGGGGTTATCGTTGTTTGGTAAGGAACTGGGATTGGGTGTGAGATGAGTGAGATAAATTCTCTGCCGGTGGGAAGCGTCGAAAGGGAAACCAATCAACGCGCAATTGACGAGTTGCGCACACGCATCGCTGACGTCATGATCGTAGAAAATGCCGAGATAGACGCGGTGGGGCGCGCCATTGCCTTTACCGGGCAGTTGCGTATCGGCGCTGAAGACGCCTTTGTGAAGCTGAAATCGGGCTTCCAGGAATTGGGTTATATACCGCTGTTGCGCGAAAATGAGAACGGCGAAAATCAGATGATCGTGGCGATCAAGGGCACGCTTCAGGCGGTGCTGGCGCAACGCCCCTGGTTGAACGTGCTATTGCTCTTCGTCACGTTAGGCACCACCACCTATTTTGGCGGCCAGTATGCCAGCCAACTCAGCCATCAGCCGCTCTCGCAGTCGCAGATGATCCTGTGGTATGGCCTGCCCTTCTCGCTCACCCTGCTGGCGATCCTGGGTGTGCACGAACTGGGGCACTACGTCCAGGCGCGCCGGCATCATCTGCCCGTGACGCTGCCCTACTTCATCCCCATGCCGCTCGGTCTGGGCACCTTCGGGGCGTTCATCCGTATGCGCGGCGCGGTGGAAAATAAACGCGCGCTGTTCGACGTGGGCGTGGGCGGGCCGATTGCCGGCGTACTGGTGGCGATCCCGCTCTACATCGTTGGGCTGTTGATGAGTACGGTGAGCAGCTTCCCCGCGCCGTTGACCCGCTCACTGCTGGCAGACGGGTTGATCGCGCTGTTCCGTCCCGACGCGCTGGATAACGGCATCATATTGAACCCGGTGCTGCTGGCGGCCCGTTTTGGGTTGATCGTCACGGCGATGAATCTGCTCCCCGTCGGCCAATTGGACGGCGGCCATATCATCTACGCCGCGCTGGGCCGGCGCCTGGCGGCGTGGGTCGGTTACGCGATGATCGCCATCATGGCTATCCTGGGCTTCACCGTTTCGCCTACCTGGTTCGTGTGGATGGTGTTTGCCATGCTTAGCGGAGTGCATCATGTCGCCCCGCTGAACGACATTACCCCGCTCGACACGCGGCGCAACTTTGCCTTCCTGGCCACGGCAGCGCTGTTGTTATCGCTCTTCACGGTTCAGCCTTTTTAGAAAGAAAGAGATTAGAGGTTGGAGATTTGAGATTTTAACCACGGATGAAACAATGCCCGCCTCAATCCGTGAAAATCAGTGGAATCCGTGGTTAAAAACCTTCAATCTCTAATCCCAAAATCTCCAATCTCTTTTTTGCTGCTGTACAATTCGAGATATGTTTGTGAATCTTCGAACATGGATAACGCAGCACCCCAAGCTGACGGCCTGGATCGCCCTGGCGATCGGGATGGTGGTGGTGCTGATCATTGCGGCGCGTGACGTAGGGCTTTTGTGGAATCAATGGCTCTTCCTCATCCTGGCGACGATCGGGCTGGCCGGGCTGTGCGTGTGGATCATCGGCTGGGAAGCCAATGAGGATGACGAAGCCGAAGCGCCCGCGGAGAAGACGGCCCAAGACGCCGGCACGCCTAAGCCCAACGCTTAGTTATAGGACCCACCACAAAGGCACAGAGAACACAGAGATTAAAAATAGCACCGCAGAGTCGCAGAGGACGCTGAGCTTCTTAACGCAAAGGGAAATGACAAGTAACTCTTTGTGTTCTTCGTTGCTTTGTTTCTTTGTGTGAGGGTAAATTTCGTGTTCCTATGGCAGGCCTACTTCTCCAGCAACTCAGGCAGGCACGGGCGGTGCCAGAATGCCATGCAGACCGGCGACGTGTCGGGTAGATATGGCAAATGAGCGCGCAGCCGGCAAAGCGGCAGACCGATGACGTTGAGCGGGCAGCCGTCGATGCGCGCCACCGGGTGAAAGGTTGGGTGTTGCACGGCGTAAGAGCCTGCCTTGTCGAACGGGTCGCCTGTGGCGATATAGGCGGCGATTTCCTCATCGCTGTAATCGCGCATCGTCACCTGTGACGAGACGATTTCCATCATTTCCTGTGCGCCCTGTTTGATGACGATGCACGTTTGCACCTCGTGTGTGCGCCCGCGCAGCTTATGCAACATGGACCACGCTTCTTCTTCGTTCGCGGGCTTGTTCAGCATTTCCCCGTCCAGCAGCACCGTCGTGTCGGCGGCGATGATCGTCTCGTCGGGGGCGGCCTGCGGCGTGCGCGCCTTCTCCAGCGTGATGCGATGTTGCGTCTGTAGCGGCGTTTCATTGGGGAAAGGCCGCTCGTCCACATCTGGTTTGCAGGCGGTATACGCGACGCCCAGGCGCGTCAGAAGCTCGCGCCGGCGGGGAGAAGAAGAAGCCAATACCATTTTGGATTTACGATTTACGATTTTGGATTGTCGAATGCCTGCGTGTGGGCTTGATGCGCCATCCAGGTTCCGGGGAATCGGAAATCGTCAATCCAAAATCTGAAATCATGAGAGGAACTCGGTGCGCTTGAGCACTTCGATATTCTCCAGCGCGCGGCCGGTGCCCAACGCCACGCACGCCATCGGCATATCCGCCACGTAAGCCGGGATGCCTACCTCGCGTGAGAGGTACTCGTCCAGCTTGCGCAGAAGCGCTGTCCCGCCGGTCATCGCCATGCCGCGGTCGATGATGTCGGAGGCCAGTTCCGGGGGGGTCTTTTCCAATACCGAGCGCACGCAGGCCGCGACTTGCATCAACGGTTCGGCCAACGCCTCGGTGATTTCGGTGGAGGTGACCTCGATGGTGCGCGGCAGGCCCGACACCTGGTCGCGCCCTTGCACTTGCATCACCAACTCGTGCTCCAGCGGCTGCGCGCTGCCGATCTTGATCTTGATGTCTTCGGCGGTCGGCTCGCCGATGGCGAGGTTATATTTGCGGCGCACGAAGCTCTGAATGGCCTCGTCCAGCCGGATGCCGCCCACGCGCACCGAATTAGCCACCACGATGCCGTTCATGGAAATCACGGCTGCTTCGGCGGTGCCTCCGCCCAGGTCCAGCACCAGGTTGCCGGTGGCCGTATCGACGGGCAGCCCGGCGCCCAGTGCGGCGGCCAGCGGCTCGCGCAGCAGGTGTGCTTCGCCCGCGCCGGCTTCCATAGCGGCTTCGCGCACGGCGCGCCGTTCCACGCTGGTGACGCCATAGGGCACGCCAATCACCACGCGCGGAGGCAGCGGCTTGAGCCGCTTGACGCGATCCACGAAGTAACGCAGCATCGTCTGGGTCACCTGGTAGTCGGCGATCACGCCGTCGCGCACCGGGCGCGTCACTTCAATTTCGTCGGGTGTGCGCCCATACATCTGGCGGGCGGCTTCTCCGACTTCCACGATGCGCTGCTCGCTGGAAAGAATCGCTACGACGGAAGGCTCTTGGATGACAACACCCCTGCCGCGCAGGTAGATCACGATGTTGACCGAGCCGAGGTCAATGCCAATTTCTGCTCTTAACAAACTCATGTATCACGACCGAGGTTGAGGGACCGAGGATTGAGTGATGCTCAACACCAGGTCATGTGCCTCATGATGCGCAAGCAACTTTCAGATTCAGCCGCAAGCGTTATCAAAACGTCAGGCGCTGTAATCTGTGTCGCTCGCGCTACCTCCGCCGCCTCCTGTTCTGTTTCTGCGGCGATGTTGTGCCACGCGCAAGCGGACTTCGCTCCTGCGGAAAGCTGCTTCCAACCTGTTCAGTTCCTCCTTGTTTGGGGGCGGGTTCTTCAGCATCTCCTGGGCGCGCATCCGTGCCGCTTCTGCGCGGGCGGTGTCGATCTCTTCGGCGCGCTCTGCGCTGTCGGCCAGGATGATGACGCGGTTGTTGTGAATGTCGATAAAGCCGCCGCCGATGGCGAACTCTTGCGTGTCGCTATTTTGCTTCACGCGCAGTTCGCCCGGCTTCAGCGTCGATAGCACCGGGGCGTGATTGGGCAGCACGCCCATCTCGCCGTCGCCGCCGGGCACCGTCACCATATCGACGTCGCCCTCGAACACGGTGCGCTCACTTGTTACGATCTCTAGATGCAAAGGCATAGCACGATTTTGGATTTTGGGTTGACGATTGTCGATTGGCGGGCTTAAAGACGTCAGTCGTCAATCAACAATCGGCAATTCCTACTTGCGGTCCTTCTCGTACGCTTCGATCACGTCTTCGATGGGCCCCTTGTTGTAGAAGTACATCTCTGGCACTTCGTCAAATTCGCCGTGCAGGATGCGGCCAAAGCCGTCCACGGTGTCTTTGATCTTCACGTAGCGCCCGTCGATGCCGGTGAAGCGCTTGGCCACGAACATCGGCTGGCCCAGGAAGCGCTCGATCTTGCGCGCGCGCGCCACCAGCACCTTGTCTTCTTCGCTCAGTTCGTCCACGCCGAGGATCGCGATGATGTCTTGCAGGTCCTTATAGCGCTGCAAAGTGCGCTGCACTTCGCGCGCCACATCATAGTGCTCGTTCCCCACCACGTTGGGGTCCAAAATACGGCTGGTGCTGGCCAGCGGGTCCACCGAAGGGTAGATGCCCTTCTCGTTGATGGAGCGCTCCAGGTTGATCGTCGAGTCCAGGTGGGCGAATGTGGCGACAGGTGCCGGGTCGGAATAGTCGTCGGCGGGCACGTACACCGCCTGCATGGAGGTGACCGAGCCGACCTGGGTGCTGGTGATGCGCTCTTGCAGCGTGCCCATGTCGGTGCTCAGTGTGGGTTGGTAGCCCACAGCGCTGGGCATGCGGCCCAACAAAGCCGACACTTCCGAGCCGCTCATGATGAAGCGGAAGATGTTGTCGATAAATAGCAGCACGTCGCTGCCCTGATCGCGGAAATACTCGGCCATCGTCACGCCTGTCAACGCGGCGCGCAGGCGCACGCCGGCCGGCTCGTTCATCTGGCCGAACACCATCACCAGGTTGTCCATCACGCCGGCCTCGGTCATTTCCAGGTAGAGCTGCGTGCCTTCGCGCGTGCGTTCGCCCACCCCGGCGAATACCGAGTAGCCGTTGTGGAACTTGGCGATGGAGTTGATCAGTTCCTGGATGGTCACCGTCTTGCCCACACCGGCGCCGCCGAAGATGCCTGTCTTGCCGCCCTTCGTAAGCGGGGCGATCAGGTCGATCACCTTCATGCCGGTTTCGAGCATTTCGACGCTGGCTTTCTGTTCTTCAAAGGAAGGAGCGGGGCGGTGGATCTGATAGCGCGTCTCCGCCTGCGGTTGTGGGTGGCCGTCGATGGCATCACCCAACACGTTGAAGATGCGCCCCAGGGTGGACGGGCCAACGGGGACTGTGATAGGACGGCCCGTATTGTGCACGGGCACACCGCGGCGCAGACCGTCGGTCGTGTCCATCGCGATGGCGCGCACGCGGCCCTCGCCCAAATGCTGCTGCACTTCCAGGACCAATCGGTTCTGGTTGGGTCGCTCGATCTCCAGCGCGTCGTAGATTTCCGGCAGATGATCCATCTGAAAACCTACGTCGACGACTGCGCCCTTAATCGCAATGACCTGCCCCAAATTGCCTGTGCCATTTCCGCTTGACATCAGCTTCTCCTTCATTTCATCTTTATCAAATTGATGATCTCAATTGATGATTGCCGGGCGTTTGCCTGGCCTGTGTATCTGAACGTTATTTTGCCTGTAGCATGACATAAACCGGCAGACCACTCCGCTCGTGCGCGATGAAGGTCTCTGTTACTTGCATGCCCATTGAGTTAGCGATTTGTGTAAATGCCTGCCGCCGATTATAAACGGCGAAACGATCCCATAGGACGATATATTGATGTGAGGGATCGCGCAGTAGCGCCTGCACGTTTTGCTTGAAGGCCTCATCCGGCTGCGCCGAAAAGCCAAATATCTCCTGCGGTCGCACGCGGTCTGCGGTGAGCACGCGCACGTTCTTCTCGATGCCCCAATCCAGCGCAATCGGCGCGTCGATATGTTCCGCGTCCAGGTGCGCCGCCAGCTTGTAAATTGCATCAGAGAAGCGCCCCGACCCTCCGGTGCTTGCCAGCGTCGCGTGATGCTGTTCGCTCACCCACAGGTCGCGCCAGACGGGCACCGCCAGCAGAACGATGACGATCAAGGGAGCAAGGGCGCGGGAGAGCCAGCCTGGAGATTGGAGATTAGAGATTGGAGATTGACGCATTTCGCTTGACGATTGGCGTACATTGCGTGCAGCATTATTGCCCATCCCAGCGCCGTTGATGGCAGCGTTTTTAGGCTCGATCTGTCGATTACGAATGCCTAATCTCCAATCTCCAATCCCTTGAGTGATCGGTTGCGCCAGCCACACCGCCGCACAGGCCACCACCATTTGCGGCAAGGGCAACATGATGAACAGGTGTGTGGCCCACAGGCCCGACACGGTGAACGCGCTAATCAGCACGGTGATGGCGATTGCCGCCAGCAGCGCCAGCCACTTATGCCAGTCGCGGCGCACAATGGCCAGGATGCTTCCGCTCACGGCGGCGATCACAAAGGTGGGCACCGCGTAAATGTTGCTAAAGGGCACGCCGTTGTACCAGAAGTAGCTGCCGTCGATGAAAACGTTGAAATCGGCGATTGCCTTTTGCAAGTTTGTCCAAAAGTCGAGGTTGTTCACCCCATAGTTGGTCGGTTGACCAAGCGACTTGAAGAGCAGCCCCAGCGTGTAGGCGTTGCGCAGGTCAAATGGTTGGCTCAGCAGGTCGTGCAGGTTATAGTAAATGAGCGGTGCCGCGCCGATGAGCGTGCCGAGGAAGACCCACGGCGCCGCCCGCACTGTCTGCGCCAGCCTGTGCCGCGTCTGGCCGGCGGACGTGCCCAGCCACACCAGCCCTATTGCGCCCAACGCCACGATCCACCACAGGAAGATCAATTTGGCCCACAGGCCCAGGCCCAGGAGCACTCCGGCGGCAATCAAAAGGAGATTAGAGGTTGGAGATTGGAGATTAGGAATTGACGAATCTCCATCGTCGAATCTCAAATCTCTAATCTCTCTTCTACGCCAGCGTTCCAGCAACAGCAGACTGCCGAGTGAGAAAACCGTCATCACCGAGGTGACGCTGATGCCCTGGCGGCTGAACCAGATGAACGACGGGTTCACCGCCAGCAGGATCGCCGTCACCATCGCCACGCCGTGCCCAAACCACGCCCGTGCCAGCAGATAGGCCAGCACGATTGTGAGCGCCGAAAAGAAGATCGGCTCTGCGCGCGCGGCCACCACGCCGGGGCCAAACAGCGCCATGAAAGGCAGGCTGAGATAGCCGTTCAGGCTGCCCATGTAGTCCATGAGCATGACCGGATAGGTGTAGTTGCCCAGGGTGAGCCCGATCCCGCGTAGCAGCGGCGTCGGCTCGCCGTGCATCACCTGCAACATGGGCACCAGGTCGAGCGCTTCATCGTAATAAAGCCCCGGCAGTGCCAACTGATGAAGCGAGATATAGAGGAAGCCGGAAATGGCGATTGTCAGAGCCAGGTAGGGCGAAAGGCGAGCAACATACCACGAAACCGGTTGCGCGCTTCGTCTTTCGCCTTTGCTCCTTTGTCGCACTTGCACCATTCGCGCGTCGCTAGCTTTCTGCTCGCGTGATCTGCGCCAGCGCTTCTGCACCGCCGGAGATATCGAGCAGTTCGTTGGTAATTCCCTGCTGGCGCGCCTTGTTATAGGACAGCGTGTAGCCGGCAATGAGGTCGGTGGCTGCGTCGGTGGCGTTGCGCATGGCAACCATCCGGGCAGCATGTTCGCTGGCGATCGACTCCAGGACCGCCTGGTAAACCTGCATTTCGGTTAACCGGGGCAACAACGTATCGAGAATTTCCTGCGGGCCGGGCTCAAAGTCATACGAGGGGCGCGGGCCGCTGGCAGATTGGGCGGGGATCAGGTCTTCCGCCACGAGCGGCAGCAACTTCTTCGTCACAGGTCGCTGGACGGCCCGGCTCTGGAATTCGGTATACACCAGGTACACCTCATCCACGTCGCCATTCAGGAAGCTATCGGTCAGCGTGCGCGTTGCGCCGGTGGTATCCAGTAGCGTGGGGCGCGAAGGCAGGCCCGAAAAATCGGCGATGACCTTGCCGCCACGGCGATAAAGAAAGTCTCGCCCTTTGCGACCGACGGTGACGTAACTCACCGGCTTGCCGAGTTCACGCGCAAATTCCAGCGCCAAGCGCCCGACGTTGGTGTTGAACGCGCCGGCCAGCCCACGATCGGAAGTGATGACCAGCAAGCAAGCGCTCTTCACTTCGCCGCGCATGGTGAGGAGGGGGTGGCGCGTCTCGCCGCCCGCCAGCGACGCAACGCTGGCGAGCAGTTCACGCGCTTTTTCTGCGTATGGTTTTGTTGCAGTGACGGCATCCTGGGCACGGCGCACCTTGCTGGCGCTGACAGCTTCCAGCGCATTGGTGATTTGCCGGATGTTGCGCACGCTCCGGATGCGACGTCGTATCTCTCGTGCGGTTGCCATTATCGGCTCCAGGTTCGGTTGAAGCTTTCGATTGCTGTCTTCAGCTTGGCTGCGGTATCATCACTGACGCGCTTCTCGGCGTGAATCGTATTGACGATGTCAGAATTGGCCGAGTCCATGTAATTGATGAAGTCCGCTTCCCAAGCCACCACTTTGTTGACCGGGATATCATCCAGGAACCCATTCGTGGCGGCGAAGATGGCGCTCACCTCTGCGGCCAATGAGCGCGGCTCATACTGCTTCTGCTTCAGCAGTTCGGTCAGGCGGCGGCCACGTTCCAATTGGGCCAGCGTCGCCTTGTCCAGGTCGCTGCCGAAGCTGGCGAAGGCCTGCAACTCACGGAACTGCGCCAGTTCCAGCTTCAATCGCCCGGCGACCTGTTTCATCGCGCGCGTCTGTGCATCGCCGCCGACGCGGCTGACGCTGAGGCCGACGCTGATGGCCGGGCGGATGCCGGCGTTGAACAGGTCCGACTCCATGAACAACTGGCCGTCGGTGATGGAAATCACGTTGGTGGGCACGTAGGCCGAGATGTCGCCCAGTTGGGTCTCGATGATCGGCAACGCGGTGAGCGAGCCGCCCGAGAGCGGGTCGCGTACAATCTTGTACCCCTGGCCCATTTCCTTCAATGCGTGCTTGGCGTTCTCTTCGCCCAGCGCGCCGTCATAGACCTGTCCATTGACGCTCTCGCCCGTGCCCCAGGTGTCGGGCGCGTCGGCCTTGCGGATCACGAAGCGTGGAGCAAGCCGCGCGGCGCGTTCCAGCAGGCGCGAGTGCAGGTAGAAAATGTCGCCGGGGTAGGCTTCGCGCCCTGGCGGGCGGCGCAACAGCAACGACACTTGGCGGTATGAATAGGCATGCTTGGTCAGGTCGTCGTAAACGCACAACGCGTCGATCACCGGTTCGGCCTGACCGTTGATCGTCACGCCGTTCTCCATAATTTCTTCGCCGATGGCGGCACCGGCGTAGGGGGCAATGTATTGCAGCGCCGCCGAATCTGATGCGGAGGCCACCACCACGATGGTGTAGTCCATCGCGCCGAAGCGCTCCAGGGTAGCCACCACGCGCACGACCTGGGCCAGCTTCTGGCCGATGGCGACATAGATGCACACCATCCCTTTGCCCTTCTGGTTGATGATGGTGTCGATGGTGACGGCGGTCTTGCCGGTGCTGCGGTCACCGATGATCAATTCGCGCTGGCCGCGCCCGATTGGGAAGGCGGCGTCGATCACTTTGATGCCCGTTTGCACCGGGGTGTCCACGTTGGCGCGCTCAATCACGCCAGGGGCGATGCGCTCCAGTGGGCGGAAGCGAGTGGTGTTGATGGGGCCTTTGCCGTCCAGCGGGCGTCCCAGCGGGTCAACCACGCGGCCGATCAGCGCTTCCCCAACCGGAACCGAGATCACGCGTCCGGTGGAGCGTACCGTGTCGCCTTCTTCGATCTCTTGGAAATCGCCCATGACGATGACACCGACCTGGCCTTCATCCAGGTTCAGCGCCATTCCGAGCGTTCCCGTCTTGGTGAACTCCACCAGTTCAGCGGCCTGTACGGTGGACAGCCCGGAACAGATGGCGATCCCGTCGCCGATTTCAACCACCGTGCCTACGTCCACTGCCTGGAGCGTGGGAGCAAATTGGTCGATCTTCGAGCGCAATGCTTCGGCAATATCCGATAGATTTAGTCCCGGTACGGTCAGTGGACCGTCCGAATTAGTCATCGTCATTCAATACCCTCCCAGGAAACTTCGTAAATCGTTTCATCTGGCTGTGTCAACGGTAAGGCAATGATACCTGATGGCGATAAAGCCCGAAAGGTGCCTGCCGCTCCGCTTAGTTCGTCGTATTCGTGGTCTGTCCGTATTCCTCTTGGAACTGGGTAATATTGTTCTTTAAAGCACTTGGCATGACCGACACGGGGTCCACCAGGCTTTGCACTGTGTTCGTGTCGGCGCTGGCTGCGGTCAGCCAATCGCTATAGGCCTGGCTTTGCGCCTGGCTCAGGTCTGAATCACTCAACTGGCGCACTTCGCGGCCCAGGGGCAACACGATGAAGTAGCCGCCGGCGAGCTGCGACGTGATGACGCCGGTGGGCTGGTTCAGCGGTGCGCTCTCTAGTTGAGCCAGCACTTCATCGCCGAACATGCTCGATACCGAGGCTTTGCTGGTCCAGTCGTCACTCGCGCCATAACCGATGGATACCGGCTGCGTGATGGTGTTCACTTCAGAAATGAGGGCCTCAAAAGTGATCTGGTTGGTGGACAGCAGATTCAAATATTGCGTGGCCGTGGCGACCTCATTGAAGCGCACATAATCGAACTTGTAGTGTTGCGTCATGGTCGGCACTTCCTGCGCAATCGCGTCCTTCAGTTTCTTGGTCAGCAGGTTGGACTCATAGACGCGCATGAATTCGCCGGCCTGGTAGCCCAGGGTGGTGTAATAGTCTTCACCGTTCTTCTGGCCTTGTTCCAAATCCGCCAGGCTGATCGAGGTGGGCTGCAAGCGCTGTGTAGCGGTGGGCAGCGGCCCCTCAGTCGGCGTGGGGGTGAGCGGCTCGGTATTGGTGACGGACTGAGCGGTTGCCACGGGGGTTGCTGTGACAGTGGGCGTCAGGGTCGGCGCGGGCGTGAAGGGTGTGTACGTGGGGAATGGCGTGAGTGTGGGGCTGTAATAGCCCAGCGCGTATTCGAACTCCTGCTGCACTTCGGCCTGCGTCACGTTGATGCCGCGCTTGCTGGCTTCCTGCCGGATCAGCTTATCGTCGATCAACGCTTGCAGCGCATTGCGCGCGATTGTATCGCTGCTGGCCTGCAGCATGACCTGTTGCAATTGCTGTTGGTAATATTGCACCAAGAAAGAAGAACTCTGGTCGCTGGATTGCTGGAGTTGCTGTATTGCCGAGGCGAGCTGGCTATAGCTATATTGCAGATTAGCAAATTCCAACTTTTCGCGGGATTGTACTTGTGAGACGCTGATCGTTTCACCGCTCACGATGGCTACGGCGCGGTTGGGTTCGTAAACGAATTGTTGATAAACGAACGCGCCGATCAGTGCCAGTACGACGACGGCCACCACGATGCTGCCGATGACGACGTATTTGCGGGTCAGCCGTTCGCGCTCGTAGCGTGAGAGATTGTGCTGTTCCAGCACACGTTGAGACAAAATGGGCTTGTTAGGCATATTGGGTCGCGAGCAAGTTAATATAAAAACAAAACACCCTGCCTCGGCATATTGAGCCTGTTGCCAAGGCAAGGCGCTTATAAAAACTAAGCAGGCTGATTACTGACCGAGCTAAAAGGGAAACCCTTCATCGCTTGCTACATCATCTTCAACTTGTTGGCCGAAATCCTCATGTGCGAGATGAGCCCGGCGCTCACCCAGGAGCACCATTTCATTGGCAACGATCTCGGTGCGATAGTGGCGTTTGCCATCCGCATCTTCCCAGCCACGCGTTTGCAAACGGCCCTCGATGTAGACCTGCTGGCCTCGCACCAGGTGTTGTTTGCAAATCTCTGCCAGGTTTCCCCAGGCAACGACGTTGAACCACTCACTGTCCTCGCGACGTTCGCCTTCAGGAGTTACCCACGTGCGCTTCGTTTCGACCGCAAATGATGTAACCGGCTTGCCACTTGGCGTGTAGCGCATTTCAGGGTCGCGCCCAAGCTGCCCTATGATCATGACCTTATTCAATCCGCGCATGGAGACGACCTCATATCAACGAATCAACGAACAACCCAACAATTTCACGGTGTGGTGGTCTCTGGTGACGTCTCTACCGGCGCCGCAGTCTCTGGGGCTGCCGGTGCTTCCGAAGTGGTTTCCGTAGCGGCTGGTTGCTCAGCCACAGGGGCCGCCTCTTCGGCGGGTGCGGGTGGTGCCGGCAGTTCATCATCCGCGCGAATGAACAGGTAGCGGACGATGTCTTCCATCAGACGCAGACGGGCTTCGACCTTAGAGACCGAATTTGCTTCCAGTTGCACCAGTTCAAAGACGTACTGCCCTTCACGATATTTACGAATGGGATACATCAAGCGGCGAAGACCCCATTGATCGACTTTGATAATGCTTCCGCCTTCTGCAGTAATTGTATCCTTTACCTTCTCTAGCAGGTTTGCCAGATTGGTCGCGTCGGTGTCCGGTTTGACAATAAACGTTAATTCGTAGTTACGCGTCACTGATCTATGCTCCTTCCCATGGAAATTGCCCTCTTCTATTCGCAAAAAGCGCGGACGCGCACGGGGCGTGTCCGCACCTCGCTTGAGAGCGGAAAGTTAGGCAACAACTATAACACGTTTTTTGTTACAATGATCGTGCGCTGGAATTATTCATCTAAGAGGCCCATATATGCATAAACGCGCGTTGCTGTCCGTTGATGGTGGTGGGATTCGTGGCATCATTCCTCTGTGTGCTTTGGCCGAAATGGAACGCCAGCTCGGCCGGCTATCGCGCGAGGTGTTTTCTTTTGTCTCAGGCACCTCCACAGGCGCGATCATTACAGGTGGGCTGGCCTCGGGGATGAGCGCAGAGGCGATGCTGGCGCTGTATCAACAGTTGGGTTCACAAGCCTTTCGCTTCGATTTGCTCGGTTTCGTCACCAGCCTGGGTTCCTTTCGCTATCGCAGCAAACCGCTGGCCGAACTGATGACCTCCTATTTCAAAGACGCTACGCTCAATAGCCTACCGATCGATGTGTTGATCCCGGCCACGCGCGTCAGCGATGGAAAGCCGTGGTACTTCGTGCGTGATAATCCCTGTAACGCCGGCAAGACGGGTGGCGTGAAGCTGGTGGATTGCGTCACCGCCTCCGCTGCCGCCCCGACCTTTTTTGAAGCCTACGACGTGCCCGAGATTGGCCCGTGCATCGATGGAGGCGTGGGCATCGCCGGGAACCCGGTATATCAGGCCTGCGTGGAGGCCTTCTACTATACGACGCCGGGCAGCTACGTCCCCGCCGAGACGCTGGTGGTCTCATTGGGCACGGGCTATGGCCCAACCGCCGCGACGCCGCACAACCTGGTGAACTGGGTGGAATGGGTGGTGGGTGAGCTGCTGGCGATCCCGGCCGACCAACAAACGCAACTGGTGTTGCGCCACTTCCAGACGGCGGGCACCACGCGCATCAACCCCGCTTTGCCACATGACATCAGCATGGATGACGTCAATGCCGTGGCCGATCTGATGAAGATTGGGCGTGCCTTTGCCGCCAAGCTGGACTGGAACGACATCCTTTCGGGCAAGCTGGCGTTGAAGCCAAACGCACACTTACAACGCGCCAATTGAGCGGAGTGGCCGGCAGGGATTATCATTTGCTCACTTTATGGATAGTAAAGTGGGCTTTGGCGCATCATGACTGAAAGTGGCAAATGGTCACGCCGCATGCCGGGCTGGCTGATGGCGATATTGCCCTGGATCGCCTTCCTGGCGATGTTGTTGTGGGCGTGGCGGACCAACCCCCAGAGCGTGCCCAATTATGGTGATACGCTGGAAACGGTGTGGGGCACGCAATGGTACGCCAGGACTCTGTTGCACGGCCAGTCGCCACTCTACATGCCCAACATCTTCTATCCCCTGGGGTGGCACACCGGCTCGCTGGCGCACACGCCGGCGCTGTTTCTGCTGGGCTTGCCGTTTCAACTCCTGGGCGGCGCCGGGTTGGCCTATGGCGGGCTGGTGGTGCTCGCCTCGGTGCTCAGCTTTGCGGGCTGCCTGCGGCTGATCGGCTTGCAGGCGGATCGATTCGTCGCCACGTTGCTGAGCCTTGTCTACACCTTCGCCTTCTTTCGCTGGCTGTGTGCCGATGGTGGGCATATGCACTTCCTGTGGGGTACCAGCTTCCTGCCGTGGATGGTGTGGGCCGTTTTGCGTTTGCGCGACGGCGCGCAGCGGCGTTACATTCTGTTTGCCGGGCTGGCCTGGGCAGGCGCGCTCTATTTCTCGCTCTACTTCGTGTGGATCGGCGTGCTTCCATTGTTGCTGCTCTTGCTGGATCGACAGCGTTCGCTGTGGCAACACGTCAAGCAAAGCATCGGCGTGGGCGTGGTGGCGGTGGTCGCCGCCGCGCCCATGCTGGCCTTGTTTTTCTTCAGTTCGCGTGCCGACCAGCTTTCATCCATCGATGCTTCGGTGTTGCTGGCGTGGGGGGCCAGCCTGAATAGCCTCGTCGTTCCACCACTCGTGCACCCGCTGCCGGCGTTGCAATCGCTTGCGCGCGCCATCTTTCAGGGCGGTGAGGCCACGATCAACGAGGTGAATGAGTCCAACTGGGGCATCCTGCTGCCGCTCCTGGCGGTGCTGGGCGTGGTGATCGGTTGGCGTCGGGTGCGGGGCACGCGCGCGGCGCTGGCGCTGTTGGGCGTGAGCGTCATGCTGGCGCTGGGCATGGCTTTGCAGTGGGACGGCAACACCGTACAGAGCGATTTGTTTGTCCCCTTGAACACGGCGCTGTGGCAACTGGGGCACCTGGTGAAGCCCTCGCTCTTTATCACGGCCGCGCCCCCGGTGGACTTCGCGCGCATCGTGCCCATGCCGGGCTACTTGCTGATGGCCACCGTGCCGTTTTGGGAGTCGGCACGGGTGGCGGCGCGCTTTTCCATTGTGGGTGGGTTGCTGCTGTGCATGCTGGCGGCGATTGCCTTGCAACGCATGCCCAACCTTGCCAAAGGCGCGCTAGGTGTGTTGTTGCTGGTCGAGATGTTGCCCACGCCCACCCAGAGTTATCCGCTGCCCACGGCGCTACACCCGGCTTATGATTGGCTGGCCCAACAGCATCTGCCGGCGGGCGAATCGATCATCGAGATGGACGTCACGCCGATCCGCAAGAACGGGGCGATTTTGCTCACTGCGCTGGACGACGGCGTGTCCACCGTCTCGGGAGCGGGTTCTTTCCTCCCCGTGCCCACGCAGGCATTGGGTGCGATCCTGGGGCGCTCGTCACACATGCTGGCTGTCCCCGACGTGGCGATTTTGCTCGCGCGGTTTGGCGTGAAGTACGTGGTGATTCACCTGAAGGCGGGCAGCGAGAACACGTTTGAAGGGGATGAGTGGCAGGCGGCCCAGGCGAACCCCTACATGAAGGCGGTGCAGTGTTTTGATCCGACGCCGCAGAACCAGGTGTTTAGTTACCCAATCTGCATCGCCGAGGTGAACGCGCCTGCGTCGCCCAGCTATAACGTGTTGCGTGAAGAGGGTTGGTCGGTGTTTGAACCCTGGGGCGTGTGGATGCTGGGGCATACCGCGCGCGCGACCTGGATTGCGATGCACCCGGCGGCGCAGACGTTGCACCTGAACGCGTTCCCCGTCTGCGTGCCCGGCCAGCGCCAACAGGCCACACTCTACGTCAACGATACGCAAGTGGTTACGCACGAGTGGACCAACTGCGACGCCTGGGACGAAACGTTGACCATCCCCGCCGCATTGGTGAAATCGGGCGCGAACACGCTTCGCATCGAAGCCTCTTTTGCGTTGCAGGCCGGCGGCGGGCAGGTGAAGGATGAGACGCGCCCGCTCTCCATCGGGTTCTCCGCGTTGCGAGTGCAACCGAGCGAATAACGCTATTCATTTGTGGATGGCGGAGTTCACACAAAGTAACCAAGCAACAAAGAACACGAAGAGGATCAAGTGGCGCGCTTGAGAAGATCATGGTGAGCCTGTCGAACCATGATCTTCTATTGATTCGTGTCGATTCGCGGATGACGAATGCTCATTCGCGCCGATTCGTGGATCAGCCCGTGCCCATTTAAAATTACCCCCATTGGAGTGGGGTAAATGGATAGGAGAAAGTTGTTTTTGGGGTGGCTGATGCTGCTCATCAGCCTGATGAACGTCGCGCCTGTGCAGGCACAAGCGCCGGCACCACCTCCGTTCGGTCTGCCATTCAACACGCCGCCCGGCCCAACCACCTGGCTACTGGGCCAGGCCTACGGCAACACGACGAGCGCATTTGCCATGCGCCGTATCTGGTATAGCACCGGGCAGGGCATTCACTTTGGGATCGACTTTTCCGCCCGCTGTGGCACGCCGGTGGTCGCGATCGGCGACGGCACGGTGCGGATTGTCGATAACCTGGCCTATGGCTCCGGCCCGCACAACCTGGTCATCATGCACCCCAACGGCTATGCCTCGCTCTATGGGCACCTGTTGCAACGCCCCGATCTGCAAGTGGGCCAGACGGTCACGCGAGGGCAAGTGATTGCGCTCACCGGCGACCCCGACCTGACCTGCACCTCGCGCCCGCACCTGCACCTGGAGGTGCGCCCAAGTTCGCTCAACGGCACCGTCGATGCGGTCAAGTTCATCGATGCGGACTGGGACGCGCTGGCGCTGGTGGGCGTTTATGGGCGCGGTTTCCAGCGCAACCTGGATAACCCGCGCCAGTGGCAGACGCTGCAAGATCAGCCGGATATCTATTGGGGCGGCCCGCTGGTCAACGATTACCCCAATACCTGGCCGTATGACTGGCGGTAAAAAGAGATTGGAGACTGGGGATTCGAGATTGCGAAACCACGCATGACACGGATTCATTTGTGTATTTCTTCTGTGTGCACTGATAAGTTTTTGATGTGAACAGGATGTTGATACAACGCTATGAGTAAGTTTATTCGCCAGTTTATCTTTCTGGCCGTTTTCATGGCTGGATGCAATAGTTCACCCAACGTGCCTTCCAGCACCTCACCTTCCACCGAGCCGTCTGCAACCACTGCTGCCACACAATCGCCAACATCCAACCCCCAACCTCCCACCGCAACGACGCAATCTCAAATCTCGCATCTCCAATCTCCGCTTCCTACCGCCGAGCCGTCAATCGGAAATCCACAATCGTCAATTACGTACACCCAGTTGGTCACCGGCGGCTGTTGTGTGCAGCCTTTCTTCTCGTCCGACGGCGCTTACGTGCTCTACCTGGACAAGCCTGCGCCGGACGCGCGGACCGGCCTGTGGGCGGTGACGCTCACTCAGCCGCTGCAAACGTCGATGTTCTTCTCAGAACGGCTGGGCCCCTTCAGCAACGACATGTCGTTCAATGCGTTTTTGCAGAACGGGCGCACGATTGTGGAACGCACCGGCGACGGCCAGCAATGGACCATCGACAACGGCGGGCGGCGCGTGATCTTCTCGCCCGATAACACGCACATCGTGTGGGCGGTGGGCGAAGAAAGCGGCAACTTCGACGTGCGCAAGAGCGACGTTTACATCGCGAACACGGACGGCAGTGACGCCAGGACGCTCGCCACGCTCTACGGCGGCGGGGTGCAGAGCTGGTTTCACGATTCCGCGCGCCTGCTGGTGAACGGCAAGGCGAACCGCGACGATGTCACCTCCACCCTGAGCATCTTGAACGTGTCGGATGGCAGCTTGCACAAGCTGGTGGATGTGGAACGCGCGAGGGCGATCCTCATTTCGCCGGATGACGGCAGCATCGTCTATTACGTCAGCCAGGCGCGCGACGAGACGCAGGACGGCCTGTACTCGCTGGACGTGACGCAGCCAGGGGCACAGCCGGTGAAGCTGGATTTCTTCGGCGCGTATCGCTGGTGCAGCCCCACCCGTCTATACTACGTACCAATGCAACCCGGCGCGCCCAGCCAATCGCTGTGGCGCTTCGACGTAACGACGTTGCAATCGACGCCGGTCATATCGGCCGGTGCCGACTCGCCTTTTCACATCAGTAATGGCGATTGGGATCTTTCGCCCGACGGCAGGCACCTGGTTTACGTGAACGCAAGCGATCACAACATCTGGTTGATTTCATTGACGGGGGCGTGTTAAATTTGCAGGAAATTGATTGAGGAGCAACTATGCTAACCCTAGGCAAATGGCGTGGACTTCAGGCGGCCTCGACCGCGCGTGGTGCATTTACGATTCTGGCGCTGGATCATCGCAATAACTTGCGCGCGCTGCTGCGGCCCGATGCGCCCGGCAGCGTCACGCCGGCCGAAATGGTGGCGTTCAAGTACCAGGTCGTATCGGCCCTGGCGCCGGCCAGCAGCGCCGTCTTGCTGGACCCGGTGTTCGGCCTGTCGCAATGCGTGGTGAACCAGGCGCTGCCCGGCCAGACCGGCTTGATCGTCACGCTGGATGAGACGGGCTATAAGGGCCCTTCTACGGCGCGTATCTCGGAAATCCTGGAAAACTGGAGCGTGGAGAAGATCAAGCGCACCGGTGCGGACGGCGTGAAGCTGCTGGTTTACTATCATCCCGAGGCCAGCACGGCGGCGCAGCAAGAAGCGTTGATCCGGCGCGTAGCCGATGATTGCGCGCGCTACGATATCGCGTTCTACCTGGAATTGCTGTCGTTCTCGCTGGACCCGGCGAGCAAGAAGCTGAAGCCCGACGAGCGTGAACAGGTGGTGATCGAGTCGGCGCGCCGGTTGAGCAGCACGGGCATCACGATTCTGAAAGCGGAGTTCCCGGTGGACTACGCTGCCGTGCCCGACGAGGCCAAGTGGCTGGCGGCCTGCCGCAAGCTGACCGAGGCCAGCGCTGTGCCGTGGGTGTTGCTTTCGGCGGCTGCGCCCTACGACGTGTTCAAGCGCCAGGTGAAGGTGGCTGCCACCGCCGGCGCTTCGGGCGTGATGGTGGGGCGCGCCGCGTGGCAAGAGGCTCCCTCGCTCAGCGGCCAGGCGCGCATCGATTTCTTGAAGGGTGAGGGCCTACGCCGCATGCAGGAACTGGGCCAGATCCTCGAAGCCTCCGCCCGCCCGTGGATGGAAGCCTATCAAGCTCAGGCGCCCGCGGCCAACGAGCATTGGTACACGATGTACTGATTTACGATTTTGGATTGGAGAGTGCCTTAACCACGGATTTCACAGATGACACGGATTGATAGATGCGTTCATCCGTGAAATCCGTGTCATCCGTGGTTGAATGAATCTCGAGTCTCGAATCTCCAATCTCTCCAACCCCTAATCTCCGCGCTCTCTCCCCAGCGTCTCTTCCGCGCCTTCCAGGTTAAAGGCGGTGAAGTATTTGGCGATGCGCTCGGCGATGGCCGACAGGACGATCCGTTCGCCGTCGATGCCGCGCAGGGCCAGGTTCTGGTAGAGCGTCTGGCGTGCGGCGAGCACCTCGGGCGCCGTCCAGATGTAACGGCAACCGGTGCGCGTCAACCAGGCGCGCCGTTCGGGCGTCAGTTGTGCGAAGGCGCAGTTCATCTCGGCAGGCAACAGCCACTTCTTCCAGCGCCCGCTGCGTTCCACGGCGCTTTCCAACACGCTGCCGATGTGTGAGGCCCTATCCGCGTTGCTTTCCTGCTGTTCCAGTTGCGCCAGCGCTTCGTATTCGATCTCGGTAAATTCCGGCCCCACGTTGGCGCCGCCCATGTGCGAGCGCGGGTATTCCTGCGGGTTGCTGACGTTATCGGAGTAGTGCCCCTTGATGACCGAGCCATAGGGCAGCGCAGCGGCGGCCAGCGTGCGCGCCACGCTCGCGTCAAACTCGGTGGTATGCAGGTCGGTGCCGACCTTGCCCACCACGAACACCGGCCACACCTCGTGCAGGCCCTTCTCGTGCAGCCCCGCCTTCAACGCATCCAGCAGGGTGCGGAAGTTATCCATGTTTGCCAGCCCGCCATGCACTTCTTCGGTGCCTACCTCGTAGCTCACGCGCGGCAGGCCCATCCGGCGGCGGTGATGTTCGGCGTGTTCGATCAACTCCAGCGTGCGCTGTGCGACGTCGTGAATGTCGATCATCTCGCCCGGCTTCAGGCGCGCGTCCACCGTCGGGTCCACGTGCAACAGTTCGTAGCCCGCGTCCAGGCAGGCGTTCAGCGAACCCTTCACGCCGGCCATCGCAGCCTCGTAGGTGTAATTCTCCAAGCGCTGCCTGTCTTTCAGCCACGGGCCGCCGTGATCCAGGCAGCACACCACCGTGCCGTCGAAGCCGATCTCGCGGCTATAGGTGCGCACCAGTTGCACGAAATCCGCCTGTCGCCAACCGGTGTAGCCGCCGTCGGTATCCACCTGGTTCAGCGTGGCCGCGAATAACATCGGCGCGTGATGATCGCGCGCTGCGAGGAGGGCCGCCTTTAACACGGCCTCGGAATTAGGGCATACCGCCAGCAGCGTTATCCATTCGCCCGTGCGCTTGTAGCGCCGCCGGATAGCGCCGATCATCGCCTCGACCACCGGCGCGCCGCTGCGCCGCGCCGCATTTCGAATCGTCTGTGCTTGATGCTCCATAGCTTCTAATTATGGGCCACTTCCGGGCATGTAGGGCGCGCTGTTAACTCGCCCTTGCCGCCCTTTCTTCAATCTCCAATTGCTGATCTCCAAGCTCTCCTTTAAGACGCAACAGACCGGCATATCGCCGGCCTGTCGCGCAAACAAAGAGGACTGAATGTCGCAGAAGGGCAAATTAATTGGAAGCCAGCAGGCGCTCGATATGCCCGCGCAGCGATGCTTTGGATGCCGCGCCGACTACGCGATCCACCTCGCGACCGCGCTTGAAGAGGATCAAGGTTGGGATGCCCATGATGCCCAGGCGGCTGGCCCAGGCGGGGTTGTCGTCGGTGTTCACTTTGGCCACGCGCAGACGCCCCGCGTATTCGCGGCCCAGTTCTTCCACCACCGGTGAGACCATCTTGCACGGCCCGCACCAGGGGGCCCAAAAGTCCACCAGGGTGGGCAGTGGCGACTGCAATACCAGCGTCTCGAAGGAGCTATCGGTCACGTTGATCGGCTCGCCGTCCTTGGCCGAGCTGGGCAGTGTGGAGGCTGCCGCATTGGCGGCCATGGAGAGCGGCAGGCTGGGGCCGCTGACGGTGGCCGGGCGTGGGGCGTTGCCCAGCAAGAATTCCAGGTGCGAACGTATGTTGCCATAGCTCACAGCGCCTTCGATGCGAATCTGTTCTACGTTGTTGTTCCAGAAGAGAAGCGTGGGGACGCGCGTAATCTTGTGACGCGCCGCCAGGTCACCCTCTTCGGTGTTGTCCACCCGGACGATGAGCGCGCGGCCGACGTAGGCACGCGCCAGTTCTTCCAGCGCAGGAGCGATTGCGCGGCAATGTTCGCAGACTGGAACTTCAAAAGACAGCAGCAGCGGTAACCCAGCCGCGAACACACGTTCCACGTTCTGTGCGCTGGTGTGGATGGGCACATCAAAAACAGCCAGCACTTTTCGTCTCCTTTCAAAGTCCTTGTCACTCATTGTGCAATCTCCGGCGACTCATTGCGCAGGACGCAAACTGGTTGCCTGAGCCAGAGACTGCCTCCCCGTCCTGTTCGACCAAGAAGTGAACACGCCAACAAGTTCATTGCAGTTTCAATGTCTCTGCAACCAGTGGTTCATTACATGTTGTATAGAATATTTATAGTCACCCCCCTTAAACTCCCTAGTGACGTTTGGCACTGATTAAGGGTAAAGAAGGACACTTTATGCCAATCATGATCATGGGCTGCACCAGCAACGCCGGCAAGTCATTCCTGGTCGCTGCGCTGTGCCGCTATTACGCAAACCAGGGCGTGCGCGTGGCCCCCTTCAAAGCGCAGAACATGAGCAATAACGCCGCCGTCACGCCGGATGGGTTGGAGATTGGGCGGGCGCAATATTTACAGGCGCTGGCCGCGCGCGTGCCGCCCGAAGCGCGCATGAACCCCGTCTTGCTCAAACCGAGCGCCGATACTTATAGCCAGGTAATCGTGCTGGGCAAGCCGCATCCAGAGATCGCCCGCGTGCCCTGGATGCAACGCCGCGACCGCCTGTGGCCCATCGTGCAAGACTCGTTGCACAGCCTGATGCGTGATTACGAATTGGTGATCATCGAAGGCGCAGGCAGCCCGGCCGAGGTAAACCTGCGCGCCGGGGACATCGTGAACATGAGCGTGGCGCTGGATTGCCAGGCCGATGTGTACCTGGTGGCCGACATCGACAACGGCGGCGCGTTCGCACATCTGCTTGGCACGTGGGCCTGCCTCGCGCCAGAGGAACAGGCGCTCATCAAAGGGTTCGTCTTGAACAAGTTCCGTGGCGACCAACGCCTGCTGGGCAATGCGATGGATTGGCTACAGGAACGCACCGGCATCCCCACCGTCGCAATCGTGCCGATGATTCAGCATGCCTTGCCCGAAGAAGATACGCTGCGCCATCGTGCTCAAGTGGCGCAGGGGCAGATCAACATTTCCCTGATCGCCTATCCCTATTACAGCAACTTCGACGAATTCGACCCGCTCATCCACGAGCCGTCGGTCAACGTGGTGCCCATTCGCGACTATGCGCCGCTGACAGACTATCGCGCCATCATCCTGCCCGGCAGCAAGAACACCGTCGCGAGCCTGCGCCACATGCGCGAGAACGGGCTGGCCGCCGAAATCTCGCGCGCCGCGCAGCGCGGTGTGCCCATCCTGGGCGTGTGCGGCGGCATGCAACTGTTGGGCAAGCGCATCTTGGACCCATTGAACCTGGAGAGTGGGGATATGGATGGGTTGGGCTTGCTGGACGTGACGACCACGCTGATGCCGCAGAAGGTGACGGCGCAGCGCCAGGTGCGCGTGATCGGCGACGGCTTCGTCACGGGCTATGAAATCCATCACGGCCAGACGCTGCCCGGCCCGCAGGCGCGCCCGCACCTGGAAGAGGATCTGGGCTGGCAGCAGGGCAACGTGTGCGGCGTATATTTGCACGGCATTTTAGAGAACACGACCTACCGCCAGCAGTTCCTGACTCGCCTGGGCTGGCAGGGCCAGACGCACGATTGGGCCGGCTTCCTGGATGCGCAGATCGATCACGTGGCGCAACTGGTGCACGACACAGGCTGGGATGCGCACTTGCCGGCGAGCGCGCGAGATCGATTATGATAAGCCGCGATGGCAGGTATTTTGCAAGGCAAGACGGTGGTCGTTACCGGGTCAACGCGTGGTTTGGGCCTGGGAATTGCGCACGCCTGTGCGGAAGAGGGCGCGGCGGTGGTGATCGCCTCGCGCTCGGCGCAGGCCGTGACACGGGCGGTGAAGGAGCTACGCGATAGCGGCGCGCAGGCCAGCGGCATCCCATGTGACGTGGGGACGGTAGCCGATGTGGAAGCGCTGGCGGCGCACGCGCTTCAAACGTTTGGGCAATTCGACGTGTGGGTGAATAACGCCGGGCTTTCGGCGCCCTATGGCCCGACGGCGCAAATCCCCGCCGAAGCGTTTGAGCGCGTGGTGCAGACGAACATCCTTGGCACCTATCACGGTTCGGTGGTTGCGCTACGCCATTTCCTGCCGCGTCACTCCGGCAAACTGATCAACTTGCTGGGGCGCGGCGATAAGAAATCGGTGCCGCTGCAAAATGCCTATGCTTCCAGCAAGATGTGGGTGCGCACCTTCACGATGGCGCTGGCGCAGGAATATAAAGACAGCGGCGTGGGTATCTACGCCTTCAACCCCGGCCTGGTATTGACGGAGATGCTCTCCGATACGCAGGCGATTGCCGGTTACGAGGCGTGCATGGCGCCCTTGCGCACGGTGATGCGCTTGTGGGGTAACCCGCCCGAGGTTCCGGCGCGCAAGCTGGTGTGGCTGGCCAGCGCTGCGACGGATGGTCGTACCGGGCTGAACGTGCAACAACTCGGCACGCTCCAGATTGTCTCCGGCTTGCTGCGCGATTGGGCCCGCCGGCTCACCGGCCGCCAGATGCCGCCGGTGGATATGCGCGTGACGACCGTCCCGCCGGCAACCTCTGGAAAATAGTGCGGTGATCAGCAGATCAGGTCATCCAAGAGGATTATTCGTAGCTCCGATACACGCATAAGAGCACGATCATTCATGAGAAATGCCTGGCAATCGTATTCAATGGCGGTTGCCACTTGAAGGGCATCGGGAGTACGTAGGTGATAGCGTGCTCTTAGCTCGGCAGCGCGTATTGCAATTGATGCCCCGATGGGCTCCAAGTGAAAGTTCGTACTTTTCAATAATAGGGTCGTGTAAGCTGTTTGTAATTTTGATTGTCCCTGTTGGATGGGTAAAACCAGAGCTTCTGTTAATGTCAAAGTGGAGGAAATTGCTTGAATCTCTCCCTTTGCTATTTGGCCAAATATTCGCGTTACGGTTGCATCATAACGCGGATGCGCTTCCACAAAGTAGATGATGGGAGAGGTATCGATGCATAACCGGGTAATATTCGAGAATGCATCGTTGATTGTTGCCATATCAAGTGTTCCATTCTTTGCGGAGGTCGTTGACGTATTGTTGTGCGTCGATATTTTGCCAAATGTCGGCCCCTAACCCGTGCAGTTCCATGATGCTGTGCGAGGTCGATTCCGGCGTAGTGGAATGTGCCATATTCCGGGCGATTAACTCAATTAACCGCAGTTGGTCCGGTAATGGTAATGGCTTGATCTGTTGTTCGTAGAGCAACTCTACATCTTGCGCTTCCATCACTTTCTACCCCTTGTGCATAGTGTACATCATACGTCTTTCGCCTCTGCTATCATCCTCCCTATGCCTATGGACTTATTCGACCAGGCGCAGGCCGAGCGCGCAAAGAGCGAATCGCCCCTGGCGTTGCGCATGCGCCCGCGCACGCTGGATGAGTTTGTCGGCCAGCAGGATATCGTCGGCCCCGGCAAGCTGTTGCGGCGTGCCATCGAGGCCGACCGGCTGTTTTCGTCGCTCATTTTCTGGGGCCCGCCCGGCACTGGCAAGACGACCCTGGCCTGGATCATCGCGAATAAAACCAAGAGCCACTTCGAGATCTTGAACGCCGTGATGGCCGGCGTGGCCGACATCCGCCGTGTGGTGGGCGACGCCAAAGAGCGCCGCAAGCTCTATCACCAGCGCACCATCTTGCTGGTGGACGAGATTCACCGCTTCAACAAGTCGCAGCAGGATGCGCTCTTGCCGCACGTGGAGGATGGCACGATCATTCTGATCGGGGCGACCACCGAGAACCCCTATTTTGAAGTGAATAGCGCGCTCATCTCGCGCTCGCGCCTCTTTCAGTTGAAACCGCTCACCGATGACGATGTGCGGGCGCTGCTATTGCGCGCCTTGCATGACACTGAGCGCGGCTATGGGCAGCGCGAGGTGAAGATGGACGACGATGCGCTGATGCACCTGGTGAAGGTGGCGGGCGGCGACGTGCGCAATGCGTTGAACGCGCTGGAACTGGCCGTGGAATCCACCCCGCCGGATGCGCAGGGCGTGGTGCACATCGACCTCTCCGTGGCGCAGGATAGTATCCAGCGCCGTGCGGTGCTCTACGACAAAGAGGGCGACGCGCACTACGATACGATCAGCGCGTTCATCAAGAGCGTGCGCGGCAGCGACCCCGACGCCGCGCTCTACTGGCTGGCGAAGATGATCTATGCCGGCGAGGACCCGCGCTTCATCATGCGCCGCCTGCTCATCCTCTCGGGCGAAGACATTGGCCTGGCCGACCCGATGGGCATGGTGGTCGCTTCTGCGGCGGCGCAGGCATTCGACTGGGTGGGCATGCCCGAGGGCATCTACCCGCTGGTGGAGGCCACGCTCTACCTGGCCACTGCGCCGAAGTCGAACACCACCAACCACTACTTCAACGCCCGCACGCAGATCGAGAAGGAAGGCGCCGGCGAAGTGCCGGACCATCTGAAGGACGCCAACCGCGACGCGAAGGGCCTGGGGCATGGCAAGGGCTATCAATATCCGCACAGTTTCGACGAGCACTTCGTGGCGCAGAACTACCTGCCGCGCGAAATTTCGGGCATGACCTTCTATACTCCCAGCGACGTGGGCTATGAGCAGGCCGTGACCGAGCGGCTGGAACGCTGGCGTGCGGCGCAACGCAAGGCGCTGGGCATCATCGAGCGCGCAGGCCCACGCCTGACGCAACCCGAAGTGGAGCGCATGAAGAAGGAGCGCTGATCAATGAATCCACGAATCTGCACGAATCTATTTCGTTCACGCAAATTCGTGGATAGTTCTATTTCGTCACGCCGGTGAAGCCGCTCGATTGTGGCACGAACTCGGTTTGCCAGCGCTGCTCCACCTCTGCACGCCAGGTGCGCGCGGCGGCGGAGAGTTCCGCCGTCAGGTCGGGGTATTGTTCGCTCAGGTTCACCCGTTCGCCGCAATCTTCGTCCAGGTTCGCCAGGTGCACCGGCGCCTGGGCGGGCTCGCCTTCCACCAGTTGCCCGTTCAGCACCAGCTTCCACGGCCCGCGCCGGATGGCCGTCTGAGCATCCATCTCCCAAAATAGATCGCGTTCCGGCAGTGCCTGCCCGGCGGCCAGCAGCGGCAGCAGGTCGATGCCGTCCAACTGGTAGGCGGCCGGGTCGTTGCCGCTGGCGCGCAACACGGAGGGGAAGATGTCCATCGCCGCGCAGGGAGCGTCGATCACCTGCCCGGCTGGGATGGCGCTGGGCCAACTCAAGATGCCCGGCACGCGGATGCCGCCCTCGAACAAGCTGAACTTGTGCCCCTTGAGCGCGCCGGTGGTGCCGCCGTAATACGGGTCGGGCCGGCCATCCAGCCAGTTGCGGCTTTCGCGCGAGGGGCCGTTATCCGACATGAAGAAGACCAGCGTGTTCTCGCGGATGCCCTGGCACTCCAACTCGGACAAAATCTCGCCCACGCCGTCGTCCACGGCGCAGATCATGGCGGCCATGATCTGGCGATCCCACGGCAGGTGCGCGAAGCGCTGCATATACTTTTGCGGCGCGTGCATCGGGTAGTGTGGCGCGTTGTAGGCCACGTAGGTGAAGAAGGGTTGCTTAGTCGCGGCGGCCTGGCGCACGTAGTCCACCGTCTTCTCGGTGATTACCTCGGTGAGGTAGCGCCCGTTATATTCCCACGTCTCGCGGTCGTTGTGCCACAAATCATGAGTGGGGTTCATGCCCGGCCAGCCGGTGTTCATGCCCCAGTAGAAGATGTGCGAATAGTAATCCACGCAGCCGGCCATGAAACCGAACCACTCGTCGAAGCCGTGATCGCCCGGCCGGCAGCCGCTTTGCAAGCCCAGGTGCCACTTGCCGAAGAGCGCCGTTTGATAGCCCGCCTGGCGCAGCGCCGTGGCGAGCGAGGGCACGTGCGGGGGCAGGCCGGTGGCCGTGCGATGCCCCGCCAATATGGCGCGCACGCCTGCGTGGCCGGGGTAGCGCCCGGTGAGCAGCGCTGCGCGCGATGGCGAACACACCGGCGAGTTCGAGTACCAGTTGGTGAACCGCGCGCCCGAGGCGGCCAGCGCGTCCAGGTGTGGGGTGCGGAAATCTGTGCTGCCCATGCACGACAGGTCGCCGTAGCCCTGGTCGTCGGTCATGAAAATGAGGATGTTTGGTTGAGCCATTTACAACCTATTATGGCTCCGGAGATGAATCCGCGAATCGACACGAATGAATGCGAATAGATTGATTCGTGGATCCTTCACATGCGACAATTAGCACGATGATTTACATCGATGCATCGCCGGCGGTACACCACAAGGCGGGCCTGGGCCGCTACGCGGAGGAACTGATCGGCGCGCTCACCAGCGACCCGGCCCGGCGCAACGAGTACGTCGCCTTCTATCACGATGCCACGACGGCCAAACCCAGCCGGAACATCGCCTCCCTGGCGTGCATCACCACGCCGCAGCCGCCCTACCCCTGGCGCTTGCGCGCCCTGCTGGCCCAACTGCTGAACCTGAGCCAGGACAGCCTGCTCCTTTCAGCCAGTGCCCACTCGTCACTCGTCAATCGTCAATCGTCAACCCACAATCTCTTTCACGCCACCGAACACCTGCTGCCGCGCTTCAAGCACCTGCGCACGGTGTTCACCTTGCACGACCTGATCTTCCGCTTCTTCCCGCAACATCACCTGCCGCGCAATCGCATGTACCTCACGTTGGCGATGCCGCTCTTCTTGCGCCGCTCCGAACG
>DAOUFG010000064.1:0-7615 GCA_034430115.1 Thermoflexales bacterium
CGACGACTACACGCTCAAGATGGAAACCAGCGTGCCAACGCCCTACCTGCCGCGCCTGGGCATCTACTTCATGCCCTTCAACGCCGCAGCCCTCAAGGCACACGGCGCGCAGTACATGACCGACCCCGCCACCTGCGTAGTCTGTGGTCCGTTCATCCTGAAGGAATGGTCCCCCACGCGCGTCGAAGTGGTTGCCAATAACAAGGCCCCAGACGATATCAAGCCCTTGCTTGAGCGCGTCATCTCGGTGCCCTACCAGAACGCCTTCCAGGCTTACCAGGCCGGCAATGTCGATGCTGTGGCCGTTAGCTCGCCGGCCGACATTGAGACCGTGCTGAACGATACCACGCTGAGCGCAGAAGCCTGCCCCGACGTCGGCGACTTCCGCACCGACTACTTCTTCTTCGATGTCACCAAGCCGCCCTTCGACAACGCCAAGTTCCGCGAGGCCCTGGCGCACTTGCTCGACCGCGAGAACATCGTGAAGAACATCGTCAAGCCCATCCTGGGCCGCCCCGCCTATGGCTTCCTGGCCCCTGGCTTCCCCGCCTCCAACGAAGAAGCGCTGAAGGACATCCAGGCCTACGACCCCGACAAGGCCAAGCAGCTCTATGCGGACTCCGGTGTCAAGGTCGATAAACTCACCATCATCCCACGCAATGATGGCAGCATCGACACGGTCTATAGCGCCATCGCCAGCACCTATGCGGATGCGATCAAGACCAACCTGGGCATCACCGTCGAAATCAAGCCCATGGTCCAAAAGGAATTCACCACGGCATTGCTGGCCAAGCCCTCGCAGATCGACTTCGGCGTCGTCTCCTACGGCATGGACTACCTGGATCCCTCCAACATGCTGGGCGTGTTCAAGGGCACCGACCAGGGCGGACGCCATACCTGGAACGACAAGCAGTATCAAGATCTGCTGACTGAAGCCGGCCCGATGACCGACGAAGCCAAGCGCACCGAGTTGTATCAGCAGGCGGAGAAGATCCTGACCGAGAGCTTTGCTTTCGTGTGGATCTACCACCGCACGCCGGTCAACCTGTGGAAGTCTTACCTGAAGGGGCCTGGCTTCCTGCCCGGCAAGACCAACACCAACCCCGGTTGGGCCTGGGGCAGCGGCTCCACGATGTCGTCGCCGTACTACTCGCAAATGTACGTCAGCGCAGATGTAGCAAAAGTCACTCGCACGATTCCGTAAACGCTGGTTCAGTTCTTCGGGGCGGTTTCATCACCGCCCCGAAATATCCCCTCATTCCCCACCGCTGTTTGTAATCCGTTGTTGACCTCATCGCTATCCATTTTTTCATTCGCCACAAATTGACAATTTAGTGGATTATTACTAAAGTATGGAAGGCAGGTGACTACACTTCTTGCCCTGATGGTCGTTATTCCACATCATCCACGCCGTGACATCAAGCATGTAAGCTCTGCACGGCTTCGATGGCCAAATATCTAATACATCCGGGAGGTGTCATTCACTTAGTAAAGTAACAATTCATAATCCATCACCTGACGGTATCGAATGACGCTTTATATTGTTTTCGCTCCCGTGCTCGTTTTTCAGAGTTAAGGAGAATGATGAACAAGAGAAGTAAGCTTTCGAGACGCAAGTTACTGAAACTTGCCGGTATGGGAACCGCTGGTATCGCAATCAGCGCATGTGCTCCTCAGACTGTCGTCGTTACACAGCAAGTCGAAAAAGTGGTCACTCAGCAGGTCGAAAAACAGGTTGAGGTCACCACAGAAGTAGAAAAGGTCGTCACCCCCACCCCACAGAAAGGATTGACTAACGCCCTCGGCGTTGAACTCCCTGCTGATGCCCTGCCCCTGGAACAGCAATATATCCTGAATAGCATCGGCACCGTCGGTGGGGGCTTCGGCCACATTATGGAGTCACTCTACAACCGTGCTTTCGAGCACGCCGGCGGCGCAGAGACATTGACCTCCCTCAACACAGATCTTGAAACTGTCCCTATCGCCTGTGAGAGTTGGACACAATCGGATGACGGCTTATCGTGGGATTTCAAGCTGCGCAAAGACCTGGTCTTCAGCGATGGCACGCCGATCACGGCCAAAGACTGGGTATACACCCTCCAACATTCACTGGGGAATGGCTACGACTTCGGCTTCTTCTACCTGGACATTAAGAATGCCGCCGATGTGCTCGCTCAGACAACATCCCCCGACCAGCTTGGCATTGCGGCGGTGGATGACTACACCCTGCGCATCACGACTAACCTGCCCACTCCCTACGCACCAAGCCTGGGAACCTGGTTTGAGGTCGCCAAGAATGGCATCTGGGAAAGCGCCGGAGACAACTGGGCGCTAGATCCCAAGCGGTATGTCTCATCCGGCCCATTCACCCTGTCAGTGTTTGAGCGCGGTGCAAAAGACACTTGGACCCTGAATGATAAATACAAGGGAATTCGGCGCCCTTATGTAACAGAAATTCGTGAGCAAACCCTGCCCAAAGGCATCGCCGCATATATGGCGGGGGATGTGCAAACCTACGCCATCGACGGCAACACGCCGCCGGCAGAACGCGCGTTGGTCAATGCAAACCCGGTATTGCGCTCGGAATCGCATCCGCAACCCGCCTCTTATACAGACTACCTGGGCTTTAACACATTGTCTGGCAAGTTCCCGCCACTAGACAACCCCGACGTGCGCATGGCACTCTGCAAAGCCATCGATAAAGAAACACTCATTGCCCAAGTATGGCAAGGCATGTCAAACCCGGCCTGGGGCATCTTGCCAAAAGGCTTCCCCGGCTATTCCGGGGATAAGCTGAAAGACCTCGACCCCAACAAATATGATCCTGAAGCCGCCAAGCAACTCCTTTCCAAGGCAGGCTACCCCGACGGCAAAGGATTCCCGAAGTTCCAGATGTGGATTCGCCAACCTTCGGATATACAAACTGCATTATGCCAGGCCATCCAGGCTCGTTGGAAAGAAAATCTGGGCATCGAAGTGGAATTGAAGCCCGCGGACTTCCAGGCCTTTGCAGAAGTGTATAAGGGGAAGGGCGAGAAGGCCCCCATCTATCACGTCTCCTATTCCATGGATTACATGGATCCAGCCACCTTCCTGAATGTGTTCGTGAACAAGGGCGGGCGCCACCCGCATGAGGATCAGGCCTGGGATGATGCCTATCAAAAGGCAAACTATGGGAAGAAGACAACCGAGGAGCGCTTTGCTCAATTGGCTGAAGTCGAAAAGGCCCTGGTGAATGGCACCGGTTACTACTTCCTGCATAGTCCATTCACGATTAGCCTATGGCCATGCAACGCAGCAGGGGCGAACCTGCAGCCAAACAAGAACGGCTATGCGTTCTGGGGCGGCGGCGGCGTTGGTTGCCCGCACACCTATGAGGGCATCTACTGGACCGACCCAGCCTGCCGTGCAGGTGTAGAGGGCTGATCGGTCGCCGGACGCTTGAACAACACTCCGGGAGGGATGCATCATGGGTACATCCCTCCAGATCAACCAGGGACACATGATTAGCTATACGCTTCGACGACTATTCGGTATTTTCGTCACGCTCATCCTGCTTTCAATGCTAACGTTCACCCTGACGCGCCTGGTACCCGGCACACCCTGGGGAGCCAATGCCCAGATTCCCCTCCCCCCCGATCAAGAGGCTGTATTCAAGGCACGTTACGGCATGGACAAACCCATCATCGAGCAATATCTCATCTGGCTACGCAGCGCTGCATTGCTGGACTTCGGCAGGCCCTTCACAGCGCCCGAGCTAACCGTAACACAGCTTATTTTTAAGGCGCTTCCCTATAGCGCCATCATCGGTGGCCTGGCAGCGTTGCTAGCGCTCATATTGGGCATCACACTCGGAATGATCGCCGCAGCCAGGCAGAATTCTTGGATTGACAACGCCGTCACCAGCTACGCTATCGTGATTGCCACCGTCCCTTCATTCGTGCTGGCCTATATCCTGGCCTATTTCTTCGCAGCCAAACTCCATTGGTTTCCCTCCGGCGGCTGGGGAGGTCCGCAGAACCTGGTGTTGCCTGTTGTCGCCTACGGCCTGCCTGCTACAGGTGGCATCGCACGTTGGACGCGCCAGTGTATGGCCGATGCCATGTCTTCTGATTACGTCCGTACTGCCTACGCGAAAGGCCTGCGCCAAACAAGCGTGCTCACTCGCCACGTGTTGCGTAACGCGCTTATTCCAATGGTCACCAGCTTCCTACCTATGATCCCCGGGATGATGACCGGCTCCATTTTCATAGAGGCAGTCTTTGGGTTGCCTGGCCTTGGGCGTTATTTTTGGCAATCCAGTTCCAATCGAGATTACCCCCTCGTGCTTGGCATCACCATGTTCTGGGCCATCCTCATTATGGCAACCTACTTCATTACGGATGTGCTCTACGGCATCATCGACCCACGCGTGCGCATTACGGAGAAGAAATAAATGACCACCACAGCCATTATGTCCGATGCCGCGACCGAGCACATTCATTACGCCAGCTTTTGGGTCGGCGCGTGGCGTCGTTTCAGGCGCAACAAACTTGCGGTTGCCGGGCTGATCTTTGTGGTGATCATTCTCTTCATTGCACTCGGAGCCACCGTGCTGACGCCCTACCCTTATGACAAGATCGATCCGGTCAACGCCCTGCAGCAACCATCCCTTACGCACCCGCTCGGTACCGATACCTTGGGGCGTGACATGCTCAGCCGCATCATGTATGGTGCACGCCCCATGTTACTCGTGGGCATCATGGTGAACCTGATTGCACTAGCGGTAGGCGTACCACTGGGCATCATCGCCGGGTATGCCGGCGGCGCGGTAGATTGGCTCATCTCACGCCTGATCGACATGTTCTCCGCACTTCCCTGGTACCTCATTGTGCTCTTCCTGGTGATGGTATTAGAGCCTAGTACAACGAACCTGATTATCGCGCTGAGCGTTACCTCATGGGTCGGCTTCGCCCGGCTCGTGCGAGGCATGACGTTCACTGTGCGTGAACAGGACTTTGTGGAGGCAACTCAGGCGCTAGGGCTACCGATGTGGCGCGTGCTGGCATTTCACATCCTGCCCCAGGTGGCCCCACTTTTACTTTGGAACTTTGCCGCAGGTATTCCTACCATTGTTTTTGCCGAAGCCAGTCTGAGCTTCCTGGGCATGGGTGTACGCCCCCCCGAACCGAGTTGGGGCCAGATGATCACGGAAGCATCCGGCTACTGGCAATACTGGCCACATATGTTTCTCGCGCCCGGTCTTATGATCGCGCTTACTGTGCTGGCTTTTCAAGGAATGGCCGATGGTTTGCGCGAAGCGATGGATGTAAACATCAACGTTTGACATAGATAAGCGACAAAAGACGAAGGCCAAATGACACCACTATTGGAAGTTAAGGACCTGGAAGTTACCTTCGATACCAAAGACGGCATTGTGCATGCCGTCAACGGCATCTCATATACAGTAAACGACGGAGATACCCTGGGCATCGTGGGCGAGAGCGGGTGCGGAAAAAGCGTTAGTTGCCTGGCATTGCTTCGCCTGCTGCCAACGCCGCCGGCCAAAATCATGCACGGGCAGGCGCTCTTTGAAGGGACTGATCTGCTCAGTGTGCCGCTTGATCAGATGCACACCTTCCGCGGCAGCCAAATTGCGATGGTCTTTCAAGACCCCATGACTTCGCTGAACCCCGTCATGACGATTGGCGAACAAATCAGCGAAGCCGTTCAAGTGAATCTGAAACTGAGTGGCAAGGCCAGCCGCGAGCGAACCATCGAAGTGCTCACACATGTGGGCATTCCACACGCTGCTGAGCGTTTGGGCGATTACCCGCACCAGTTCTCCGGGGGTATGCGCCAGCGCGTCATGATTGCAATGGCAATATCTTGCCGCCCCAAGCTGCTCATCGCAGATGAGCCAACAACTGCGCTCGACGTAACGATCCAGGCACAGATCGTCGATCTGGTTAAGCAGTTGCAGCAAGAACTGAATATGGCTGTCATCTGGATCACGCATGACCTGGGAGTCATTGCGCGCCTGACGAAGCGCGTGAACGTCATGTACGCCGGCTACATTGTCGAGTCGGGCCCAATCAAGCGCATCTTTGCAAACCCACAGCATCCCTACACCATTGGGCTGCTCGGTTCCGTGCCTCATGTGGAACTCGACACCAACCAGGATCTGCAATTCATCGAAGGTGCTCCACCCGATATGGTGCGCTTACCACAAGGCTGTACCTTCGCGCCGCGCTGCATCTACCGCGCGGACCAGTGTCTTCGGGCCCGTCCAGACCTAGTTGAACGTGAACCACAACATACCGCCGCATGTTTACGCCTGAACGAGATTCACACCCAACTGCAGGAAGATAAAAGGGAACAGCCATGATGACACCGGAACGACAAGTTTTAGTTCAGGTTAAGAATCTCAGGAAGTATTACCCGATCAGAAGGGGGCTTTTCCAACAGACGGTCGGCCAGGTGAAAGCCGTTGACGATATCTCATTCGATATCTACAAGGGCGAGACACTCGGGCTGGTCGGCGAAAGTGGCTGTGGCAAGACGACCGCCGCCAGGGCAATCTTGCAACTGCAACGCCCCACTGCCGGTTCCGTGCTTTTGGAGGGTAAGGATATCGTCGCAATGCGCGGCGAAGAACTGCGCCAGATGCGCACGCACATGCAAATCATCTTCCAAAACCCCTATTCATCACTTAACCCACGCATGACAATTGGCAACGCCCTGACAGAACCCATGACAGTTCATGGCATCGCAAAGGGCAAGGCCGCTCGTGAACGCGCAGAAGAACTGCTCAACATGGTAGGCCTGAGCCGGTACTTCGTCAACCGCTTCCCCAGTGAGTTCTCCGGGGGTCAGCGCCAGCGCATCGGTATTGCACGCGCACTCAGCCTGAACCCCTCTTTCATCATCTGCGACGAACCCATCTCATCGCTTGATGTATCAATCCAATCACAAATTGTTAATCTGCTACGCCAGTTGCAAAAGCAACTTGGGCTTACCTATCTTTTTATCTCACACGACCTGCGCATGGTGCGCTACATCAGCAACCGCACCGCCGTCATGTACCTGGGCAAAATCGTGGAGTTGGCCGATAGCACCATGCTGTTTCGCAATCCGCTTCATCCTTACACAAAAGCATTATGGTCTGCCGCCCCAATCCCCAACCCAACCATCGAAGAAACGCGTGAGCGCATTGTCCTGGAAGGTGATGTCCCCAGCCCAGCAAATCCCCCCGTAGGCTGTCACTTTTGCACACGTTGTCCGGCCGTAATGGAGACCTGTCATCATTTAGAACCTCCATTACGCGAAGTTGAAGCAAAGCATTACGTTGCATGCCACTTATACGCAGGCCTAAGCGATCCCACAAAAAAATAGCTATACAATAGCTACCATGTCACAGGACGCTACGGTTACTACGTTGAATAAATTCTAGAAATCGTTTGACAAAGATGCACGCTATTCGTATGATTCATACCATGTTTTTATGGCCCTATCAACGTATCTATATCATCATGGCCAATTCGCATGCGGAATCATCCCCTACGTGCATAAGGAGGTTGAACTCATAGCTTACAAGTACCCCATCGGTTAACTACACAAGCTTTACACTGTCTCT
>DAOUFG010000065.1:0-21252 GCA_034430115.1 Thermoflexales bacterium
GGCGTGAAATTCGTCCACGCCATACATGCCCAGGTTGCTGATTGTGAAGGTCCCGCCGCTGATGTCGTCGGGCTTGAGCTTGCCGGCTTGGGCGCGCGCAACAAGCTCACCGCGCTGTTGTGCCAGTTCCACGATGCTCATTTCGTCGGCGTGATGGATCACAGGCACTACCAGGCCGTCTTCGACGGCGACCGCCAGCCCGATGTTGATCTCGGGGTTGTTCACGATCAGGCCGTCTTCCCAACTAGTGTTCAGGCGTGGCTGCTCGCGCAGCGCAGCGGCAACCAGGCGCACCAACAGATCGGTATAGGTGATCTTGCTGGTGGCGCGTTTCTGGGCCCGTTCGCGCCAGGTCATCAGGCGTTGCGCGTTGACTTCGCGCGTCAGGTAGAAATGCGGCACGCTGGTCCAGCTTTGGGTGATGCGCTCGGCCATGATGCGCCAGATGCGGCTGGGCTTTAGCGCGTCCGTGGGCGGTTGTGCCGCTTGGGCCTGCCGGGAGCTGAGCGCGTGCGCCACATCCGCATACAGCACCGCGCCTTCGGGCCCGCTCCCGGTGAGGGATGCGAGGTCCACATTTGCCTCAACGGCGGCTGTGCGTGCCTTGGGCGAGGCTGCCTTCAGTCGCCATGTCGTGGCCGGTTGGTGTTGTGCTGTTTCCAGGTAGGCCAGCACGTCCGCCTTCTCGATGCGTTCGCCGGCGGGTTTGACCTGGCGCAGGTCGATGTGATTTTCTTCCGCGATGCGCCTGGCTAACGGGCTGGCGGCAACGGTTGTGCCTTCGGAGCTGGGGAGCCTGGGAGATGGGGTGCCAGAAGGAGCGGATGGAGCAGGCACCTGTTCACCCTGGCTCCTCTGCTCCCTTGCTCCCGCATACTCCGGCGCTTTCTCGCCCTGCGCAAGAATGAGCGCGATCACCTGTCCCACGGGCACTTCATCGCCGACACCGGCGGTGACGTTGCTTAGCGTCCCCGTGGCGGGGGCGTCAATCTCGACAGTGGCTTTATCCGTCTCCACCACCATGAGTATTTCGCCTTTGGTGACGGATTGGCCCTCGGCTTTCAGCCATTGCAATAACTTGCCGGTCTCTTGCGCGATGCCGAGGGCCGGCATAATGACATTTGTAGCCAAGATTGTCTCCTGTTACAGACTTATGCGCGGCCGCACAACGTTTTTGCCATCTGGAAGACGGTCTCTGCCGTCGGGACGGTCAGGTCTTCCAGCACAGGCGAGAAGGGGATTGGCACGTCCATCGCGCCCATGCGCTTGACGGGGGCGTCCAGGTAATAGAAAGCGCCGTCGGCGATGACCGAGGCCAGTTCGCCCGTGACGCCATAGCGCTCGTAGCCCTCGTCGATCACAATTGCGCGTGAAGTCTTCTTGGCCGATGCGATCAACGTTTCTTTGTCCAGCGGGAAAAGCGTGCGCGGGTCGATCACCTCGGCGCTGATGCCGATCTCTTGCAGCTTGTCGGCTGCGCCCTGCGCCACATAGACCATGCTGCTGGTGGCGACCAGAGTGATGTCGGTCCCGGCGCGTTTCACGTCCGCGACACCGAAGGGGATCAGGTATTCCTCGTCCGGCACCAGGCCCTTGGTCTGGAAGTTCATCTTGTCTTCGAAATACACCACCGGGTTGTCATCACGAACCGCCGTCTTTAGCAAGCCTTTGGCATCGTAGGGGGTGCTGGGGAGCACCACCTTCAGGCCCGGCACGTGGCTGGGCCAGGCATGCAGGCTCTGGCTATGTTGCGCAGCGGAACGGCGCGTTGCGCCTAATGTGGTGCGAAAGACGATTGGCACCTTGAACTTCCCGCCCGACATATAACGCGCTTTGGCGGCCTGGTTCGCCATCTGGTCCATCGTCAGGGTTAGAAAATCGCCAAACATGATGTCGATGACCGGGCGCATGCCCGTCATGGCCGCGCCGACGCCGATCGCAGCAAACCCGGGTTCGGAGATGGGTGTGTCGATGACGCGGTCGGTGCCGAATTCGTCCACCAGGCCCAGCAACACCTTGAATGGCGTGCCGGCCTCGGCCACGTCTTCACCCATGATGAAGACGCGTTCGTCGCGGCGCATTTCCTCGGCCAGCGCCTCACGCACGGCCTGGGCCATGGTGATCTCACGCATTGGCTTTCCATTGCTTGTGCCGGTTGGCGGCGCAACGACATTAAGCGTAGACATGCTCGTTCACCTCTTTGGGGTCGGGATAGGGGGCTTTGATGGCGAAATTCACCGCAGCCTGAATCTCATCATGCGCTTCCTGTTCGATCTGGCTAAAGATTGCTGCGTCGGCAGTGTGCTGCTCCGTCAACCAGGCTGCCAGCATCTTGAGCGGGTCGTGATCGGTGGCCCAGCGTTGTTCTTCTTCCTTAGGGCGATAGTAGGTGCGGTTAATGTCGCCTACGTGATGGCCCAAATAGCGGTAGGTGTTGCAAATCAGGAAGGCCGGGCCGTTCCCGGTGCGGGCGTACTCGATCAGCCGGCGCGCCGTCAGGTGGACGGTGCGAACATCTTGCCCATCCACTTCTTCCACGCGGATGCCGAAGGCAGCCGGCCGGGCGCGCAACTCGCCGGCGGTGGTTTGCGAATAGTGGGTGTATTCGTTATACAGGTTGTTTTCGCAGACATAGAGGATGGGCAGTTTCCACAGCGAAGCCATATTCATCACTTCGTACATCAGTCCCTGGCCCAGGGCGCCTTCGCCAAAAAAGCACACCGCCACCTGGTCGCTATGACGCATCTTAGCCGAGAAAGCCGCCCCTGTGGCGATGCCGGACCCGGCGCCGACAATGGCATTTGCGCCCAGGTTCCCGCCATCTTGATCTGCGATGTGCATGGAACCGCCCTTGCCATGGCAATAGCCCGCTTCCTTGCCGAGCAATTCGGCAAACATCAAATCGGGCTTCGCCCCTTTGGCCAGGCAATGGCCGTGGCCACGATGCGTGCTGGTGATGTAGTCGGTGGGATGTAGCGCCTCGCACACGCCAACTGCTACAGCTTCCTCGCCGATGTACAGGTGAGCCAGACCCGGCATGATGGCCTTTGTGTACAACTCATTCACTTGCTCTTCAAAAGCGCGAATGCGGACCATTTGCCGGTACATGTGGATCCATTCCTCACTGTCGATGGATGGTTCCACGGCGTCGCCCTGTGCATTCGTCGCAAGCGTTGCGTCAGACTTCGCTGCCATGTTCACCTCCGATAGGTTGGTGCGCCATGAGCGCACATTGTTTGCTCACACTATTGTAGCGACAACGGGTAATTACACATTGGACGAAAAAAGCCCCACAGAAGGGATACCGCTGTGGGGCTGGACGACAGGGAGAACCTCAGGGACTATTGATTTTCGTCGGGGCTGAGCGTGATGGTGGCATTGGCGGGCAATGCCAGCCCGGAGGTGACTTCGATTGCTTTGATGATGCCGGCAGGCACCGGGCAAGCTGGGTGAGGTAGCACCTTGGCGGCGGTCTGTAACGTGAGTGGGCCCTCGCCGCGATAGGTGATTTCACGGTAGGGATCGACTTCGGTCAAAATGGTGCCCAGGCGCTGGCACGACTTGCATTCGCTCTGAATGTTCAGCCGGACGCGCTCACCCTCGTCCGTTTCCACCTTGGTTGCTTCGACGACTGTACTGAATCCACAACGACCCGAGAAGATAGTTGCTTTTGCCATGTGATGACTCCACGCATGAGTATAGCGTTTAGATGATTTTGCGTGCCAAAAGTGACACCGGCGGGGCATGCAAAACGGGAACGCCAATATTGATCTGGCGCTCCTGTCTATATCTGCGCAAATTCCCTGGGAATGAGGTTTAATTGACTGCACTATGCCTGAGAACTGGGTCGAACTTATTCTTGCTCTGGGCATCGCCGCGGTCTGCCTGGGCGTGCCTATCCTCATCCTTTTTCTTATCCTGGAACTGACCAACCCAAAACACAGGAAGAAACGTTAGGTAGGCCATATGCGGTGCCAGGCCAAGCGCGCGGCGACCGTCCATTATGTCGGCTGATTGAGGCGATAGACCCGTGCGGCGGTGTTACCCCAGATGGCAGCCTGCTCGTCGGGGCTGAGCGCAAGGGCGAGTATGTGCAATGTGGTGACGGCATCTGCATAACTGCCGCGTTGTGTACATACCGGCCAATCGCTGCCGAACATCAAACGGTCGGGGCCGAAGATGTCCAGTGCCACATCCAGATAGGGTTGTAGCGTGCGCGGGAGTGTTGGCACGGGAGCCTCTCCGGCGGCAGTGAGATAGCCCGACACCTTCATGACGCAGTTGGTGCGTGTCGCAAATGGTTGCAATTCTGACGCGAACGCCAGTTCGTCCCCGGCGCTGATGTGTATGCCGGCAAAATGGTCCAGCACAAAGACCAGGTCCGGGTGGGCGGTGACTAATTCGAACGCCTGCTCCAAGTGAGTTGCACTGAGCAGCAAGTCACAGCTAAGGTTTTGTCTGCTCAGCGCGCGCAATGCCTCGTCGATCTGGGGCCGACTATCCTGGGCAAGAGGGAGATGCAGCCGCACGCCCTTGAAGCGCGGGTCTTGTGCGAAGCGATCGATCATGGCCGGCGCATCGCGCGCAGCCAGGTCCAGGTAACCCACCACCCCGGCGATGTAGGGGTACTGGTCGGATAGGCTGAAGAGCCACGGGATTTCATCGGCGGTGTTCGCGCCATGAACGACGACGGCGCGTTCGATGCCGGCCATGTTCATCTGTGGCTGCAAGTCGGCAGGCAGGCGGTCTTGGTGTAGTGCCTGGTTCGCTGGTGGAACCCAACTGTAATCAAAGCGGCTCAATTGCCAGTAATGCTGGTGGCTATCGACAGTGTTCATATGTTCATCATTAGCCGAAAGCATGCAAAACCTCCGGGAGACTTCTCTCCTGGAGGTTTGACCGATCTCAGCCTGGCTTCAATTGTATGCCGCTCTTGTCGATGGGGCGTATATTCGAGTTGACTCACTAAAAATGTTACCGAAGGCGATTCGACGCCGCACGAGAAAATGTTACCGAACAGGGAGCGGTAGCCTCACGTAAGAATGTTACCCAAGGATGGGAGGCATCTACGTGAGCAGACTCAACCTGAATCAGGCCTATCTCGATCAACTGCGCAAACGCTACGCCAAAGCCAGTAAGAAAGGGCGCACCGCCATCTTGGACGAATTCGTCGCCACCAGTCGCTACCATCGCAAGCACGCGATTGCGTTACTGCGCGGGCACCGCGGCTGGCGCAGTGCCGCGACACGGATTCATCGGGCGCGCCGGCGACGGTACGGCGAGGAAGACAAGCGTGCCGTACTGGCATTGGCAGAGATATTCGACCAGATCAGTTCGCGGCGGTTGCGTGCGGCGTTGGATGCGGAATTGCCCGCGTTACGTCGGCAGGGTCACCTGCAGGTCAGTAAAGCCTGCTTCGGACGATTGCGGGTGATCAGTCCGGCAACGATGGATCGTCTGCGACAGGGCACGCCACACCCGATCCGTCGGCGGGGAGGCACGAAGCCAGGCACCCTGCTCAAGCAACAAATCCCGGTGCGCACCTTCGCGGAATGGGATGACAAGCGGCCTGGTTTCGAGGAGATCGATCTGGTGCAGCACGATGGAGGCAATCCCAGCGGTTTTTTCGCCTGTACGCTGACTGTCACGGACGTGGCCACCGGCTGGACAGACCTGCAGGCGGTCGAGAACAAGGCGCAAAGCCGCGTCTTCGCGGCGCTGCAGCACACGCGCCGCAGCCTGCCCTTCGACCTGCGCGGCATCGACTCCGACAATGGAGGTGAGTTCATCAACAACGAACTATGGCGCTACTGCGAGCAGGAGGGACTGACTTTCACGCGCGGACGAGTCGGGCGGAAGAATGACAATCCCTTCGTGGAGCAGAAGAACTGGTCAGTGACGCGCCGGTTGGTGGGCTACGACCGTTACGACACGCTGCGCCAGGTGCGGCAACTCAATGCCTTGTACGAACTGACTCATCTGTACACCAACCACTTCTTACCGGTCACCAAACTCGTGAGCAAACGGCGCGATGGCAGCCGCGTTATCAAGGTCTTCGATGTCCCCAAGACACCCTATCAGCGCGTGCTTGACTCGCCGGAGGTGACCCCGAAACACAAAGCCGCCCTGAAGGCAGCACACGCCAAGTTGGATGTTGTCCATCTCAAGCAGCAGATTGATGCCGCCCTCGTCGCACTCAAACCTAGCAAAGTCCCTCCCCCGAAGCTACAGTAACATTCTTACGTGAGGCGACCGCTTTGCTTGGGTAACATTTTCTCATGAGGCAGCTCGATATTTGCCAGCCGTTGTGTCAACGATCTACGGTGATGGCATAGCCCCCTTCGATATAGGGGAAGCGCTCTTCCAGGTCATCCGCGATTTGGACGCCCAGGCCCGGCACATCGGGCAGGATCAGGTAGCCATCCTGAATCGCTGGCTTCTGGCGCAAGATTTCCCACTGTAGCGGCCCCTGGATCATGCACAGTTCCAGCATCTTGGGGCGGGGAAGCGCTGCAACGCAGTTGGCGTTTGCCATCACCATCAACCCGTTGTGCCAGTTGTGCGGGCACACCTCCACGCCATAGCGTTCGGCCGCTTCAGCGATTTGCATCAGCGCCGTGATGCCGCAGATGCCGGCGTCGGGTTGCACGATCGAGTAGGCTTTCTTCTCCAGGTAGGGGCGGAACTGCTCGACGGTGGTGAATTGTTCACCGCCGCTAATTGGCATTTCCACCGAAGCATTGATCTGGGCGTAGCCATCGATGTCCGTCTGCGGGATAGGTTCTTCGAACCACGCGAAGCCCAAACGATCCAGTTCCTTGGCGATCACCAGAGCCTGGTCGATTGTCAGGCGTTGATTCCCGTCCAACATGAGGTCCATGCGCCCATGAACGGTTTGGGCAAGCTCGCGCACCAGCCCCAAGAAGCGATCCACGGTGACGCCGTCCCATGCCCAGTCCGTGCCGATGCGGAACTTCATGGCGGTGAACCCGGCGGCGATATATTCCTGGGCTTCGTCAATCAATTGTTCGGGCCGTTTGTGCCAGTCATAGCGGCAGCCGCTGGAGGCATACAGGCGCACCTTGTCGAGTGGCTTTTCTTTGAGCAATTGGCTGACGCGCTTGCCGGCGATTTTGCCTTTCAGATCCCAGAGGGCGCTATCGATGCCGCCGACGGCGCAGTCATGCGCCCAGGAGCGATAGTGTGGCACCGGAACGATGCGTGGGTCGGTGGGGTCCTGGCCGATGAGCGTCGGGCTATACCAGTTCACCCAATCGCGCATCATGTAGGGCCCGCCATAGGCGCAACCTTCGCCGATGCCGGTGACCCCTTCGTCGGTATGAATGACCATGATGGCGCAATCGGCCTTGATGATGCGTGACCGGGCGGTGATCCATTGTCGTTCCAGTTCATGCGGGCGAGAAAGGCATAGGGTTTCGATCTTGGTGATCTTCATCGGGCTTCATCTCCTTCGTCAGATTCAGATGCACAAATGTTGACTTGTGTGTTCCTTAACGCTCCACGTTAACGGCGTAGCCGCCCTCGATATAGGGGAAGCGTTCTTCCAGGCGCTCGCCAAGTGCGACGCCCAGGCCGGGTTCGGCGGGCAACTGCAAGTAGCCGTCCTTGATGTTGGGCGCCTGATGCAAGATGCCCCACTGTAGCGGCCCCTGGATCATGCAGAGTTCCAGCACCTTGGGGTGAGGTAAGGCGGCTACGTAGTGGGCATTGGCCATTGCCATCAACCCATTGTGCCAGTTGTGCGGGCACACCCGTGCGCCATAGCGATCGGCCATGTGCGCAATCGCCATGCCCTCCGTCAGCCCGCAGATGCCCACGTCCGGCTGGACGATGTCGTAGGCTTTTTGATCCAGGTAGGGCCGGAATTGTTCAGCCGTGGTGAAGCCCTCGCCGCCGGTGATCGGCATTTCAACGGCTTTGGCCAGGCGGGCATAGCCGGCGATGTTGTCGCGGGCGATTGGTTCTTCGAACCAGGCGAACCCAAGCCGTTCTAACTCACACGCGATGGGTAGGGCCTGTTCTTCGCTCAGCCGGCAATTGCCATCCAGCATCAGCTCCATGCGGCCATCGACCGCCTGCGCCAGCTCGCGCACCAGCCCCAGGAAGCGCTCTACGGTGACGCCGTCCCACGACCACTCGGTGCCGATGCGGAACTTCATGGCGGTGAACCCGGCGGCGGCATATTCCAACGCTTCGTCGATGAGTTGTTCGGGGCGTTTGCGCCAGTCGTAGCGGCAGCCGCTGGAAGCATACAGGCGCACGCTCGTGAGCGCGGTGCCGTCCGGCTTGAGCAACTGGCTAGCGCGTTGGCCAGCGACCTTAGCGCGCAAATCCCATAGGGCGCAATCGATGCCTGCGACGGCACAATCGTAGGAGCGGTTGCGTCCATTCGGGCGCAGCAGCGTTGCGGCCTGGTCGGGTGACCGGCCGATCAGTCCTGGGCTGAGCCAATTCACCCAGTCGCGAATCAGCAATGGGTGACCATAGGCGCAGGCTTCGGCGATGCCGGTGATCTCGGCATCGGTATGGATGAGCACGATGGCGCAGTCGGCTTTGATCGTGCGGTAACGCGCGGTGACCCACTGCCGCTCCAGTTCATGCGGTCGCGAAAGGCAAAGTGTTTCGATTTTCGTGATCTTCATCGTAAACCTGCCTCACAAAGGCAAATGATTCTGAATGGCTGAACAACATGACAGGATGCGTGGCCTACGAATCTGCCACGCCGCCATCGGCATGAGCCGCCCCATAGTAACGGCGGGCCATGCTGCCGGCCTTGCCGATGGAGAAATCCGGCGGGCGGCGCGCACATGCCGCTTCGTCCACCTCGATGCCCAGCCCCGGCTTCGTCGGTGGTTGGATGTGACCATTCAGCACCGGCAACGGGTCTTTCACCAACGATTGTGCTTCGGGGGATACGTCGGGGTCGATCATTTCTTGAATGACGAAGTTGGGGCACACCAGGTCCACCTGGACACAGGCGGCAGTGGAAACCGGCCCATAGGGGTTGTGCGGCGCGACGCCGGCGTAATACACCTCGGCCAGTGTGGCGATCTTGCGCACCTCGCTGATGCCGCCGGCGTGACAACAATCGGGCTGCAACAGGCTGGCCGCCTTCGTCTCCAGGATCTCGCGAAAGCCCCAGCGCGTGAACAGACGCTCGCCCGTGGCGATGGGCGTGCTGAGCGCGCGGGCGATCGGCGCCATGGCGGCCGGATTTTCGGCCTGGCAAGGCTCCTCCAGGAAGAGCGGTTGATAGGGTTCGAACTTGTGACCATACTGGATGGCCATCTGCGGCGTCAGCCGGCCATGCAGGTCCAGCAGGATATCCACTTCATCGCCCACCGCCTCCCGCACCGCACGCAAATTGGCCTCGGCCTGTTTGAGCACCTTCGGCCCGTCTATCGCGCGCGTGATCGGCACCGGCACCGTTTTGACAGCGGTCCAGCCTTTGGTGACCTTCGACATGGCGTCTTGGGCCATTGCATCGGGCGTGTCGCCACCAAAGTGCGTGTAGACGCGCACCTGGTCGCGAGCGCGGCCGCCGAGTAGCTCATAGACCGGTTTGCCCAGTTCCTTGCCTTTGATGTCCCACAGGGCTTGATCGATGCCCGAAATGGCCGATAGCCCGATCACCCCCATGCGCCAGAACCCACTGCGATAGAGAATCTGCCAGCAATACTCGATGCGGGTAGGGTCTTCGCCCAGGATCATAGGTTCCATATCCTGGATGCAGCCGGCCACGGCGCGCGGTTTGCCTTCCACCGAGGCTTCGCCCCAGCCATACAGGCCGGGTTGATCGGTCTCCACCTTGACGAACACGAAGATGCGATGCCCACCATCTGCCAGGATGGGCTTAACAGCAGTTATTTTCATCGTCATGAACTCCTGTTTGATCGGAACACCTTTATTCCCAGGGCAGCGTGTAAGAAGGATCATTGACGAAACGTTGCATGTTCAGATCTAGCGTGATTTCGGTCGCCGGCGGCAACTTCAGGTGCAGATATTTGCCATCAACGGCGATCTGTTCCGAAGACATCTCGAGTGGCGGCGCCGTGTAGTCCGTCTGAGCGCCGGGATATTCGCTATTGCGATGGGTGTAAGTCACCATGCCAAAGCGATGCTCGCCAAATGCGCCGGCCTGTATCAACAGGTCACGCTCGTCGAGCGGGTTCAGGTTGATCAGCCGCACCACGGTGCGGTCGGGCTCCATTTTCTCCACCAGCGCCGCGACGTCGCGCGGCAGGCCGGGGCGTTTGTTGGTCGGGTCGAAGTAGCGCACGCGGCACAGCAATAACCCGCCGTTATAGATGATCTGCGGCGCGCCGGTGGTCAGTTGCACCAGTGCCTCGGTGATGACGGGGTTCAGTTGTTGCCAGTGATGGATGTTTACCTGCGTGAGATCGGCCTGATCCTCGCGAATCAGGTCCAGCCGGCGAATCACCTGCCCCAGGCTTTCGCTGAGGATTTGTTCGGGATAGGTCGGGTTATCCCCGGCAATGTAGCGCAGCCAGGGCTGCTCGTGGCCGCAGTCCTCTTTGCTGCGGAACGAAACCACCTGTCGCCAGTCGTAGAGGCTGGCTGTGCGCAATTGTTCCAGGCGCTCCCAGTCCTGTTGCGAGCCGGAGGCATTCCATAGTGCGCCTGGGTACACCGGCGACATAGGTTGATAGTCGAACCAGCCGGAGTCGGTATAGCGATAGGGCACCACGAAGGTGGTGTGGTCTTTCAACGCGGCAATCTGGCCGATCCAGTGATGCCCAATGCTCATCTGCAACGAGCGGATGTCGCACGTCCGGCCGAGTGCGATGATGTGATCCATCTGCACGCGCGGCAGTTCCAGGTAGCGCGCATCTTGCGTGAGCAGATAGGCGTTTAGCGCCCCGACCAGGGCGGCCATCTCGATGTTGTAGAACCCATGTGGCCACGACCAGCCGCATAGCCCGCCGTACCACTTGCCGCCCATATACTCACCCACCTGGCCCGACAGGCCGATGTTATCGGGCATCAACCCGCCGTTTGCCTGGGCGCGTTCCAGCCAGGCCTGCACATACTCGGTCACCCAGGCCTTGTACTTTTCGTCGCCGGTGAGCAGATAGGCGTTGGTCACCAGGCTCGTGACGCACAAGTTGCCCGCCACGTCGCCCTTGTTCATGCGTTCCTGCATCACACGCCCCATCCGGCGCGCCAATTCGGGGTCCTTCAGGTCTTCATAGGTCTGCACGCCCGGCACGTCTTCATAGGGTAGGCCATAGGGCTTCATCGATTCGGACCAACCGTAGCTGGGTTCGCCATCGTAATCGGCAAACCCCCAACGTGGGCCGCCGCTGCCGTTGTGCGGGGCGCGGATCAGTTTGTGCTGCGGGTCGTAGTTGGGCGCCGAGGGGTCTTCGCCGGTATAAAACCCGGCAAAGCGGCGCGCGCGTTCGGCCAGGGTGCTGTTGGTGGGGTCCGCCAGGCACAGGAAGTAAAAGTAGATGTAGCTTTCGCCCTGGTGGAACTGGTCGTAGCCAAACTCATACTCTTTGTAGATCTGGCCGGAGCGCGTCAATTGTTGCGTGATGGCGTCCCATTCGCGGTGCGCCAGGGCCAGCAGGTGATCGCCGCCGCCCAAGAGATAGGCGAGCGGCCAGTTATAGAAACTCTCATAGAAGTCATCCGCGCCGTCTCGCCCGATCAGCTTATCGCGCCAGATCAGGCTGCCGTCGGCGCGGGTGTACTTCTCCAGGTAAGGATAGACCGAGCGATCCATCACGTCGAAGAGCTTGCGTTCGAGCACCGCCCAGGCCGGCGGCATCAGACACGGCGTATTCGCCAGGATCGTAACCATAGGGCTGTCGTCTCCCTTAACTAGGAATCAATAATTATTTGCCTTCTTCGATCATCGACAGCGCGGCGCGCATGTAACCGAGCGCAAAGGCCATCCCGGCATGCCAGGGCGCGGCGCAACTCATCGCGGGGGTGTGATCGGGGATCAGCACGCCCTGATAGTTATTCTGGTGCAGGATGCGCAGCAGGCGCAGCATATCCACTTCGCCTTCGTCGATGAACACCTCGTCGTAGTTCGGCACCTTGCCCTTCACATTGCGGAAGTGAATGTAGGCGATGTTGTCGTTCTTGCTGTGCCGGTCAACCAGGTCGTAGATGTCGCCTTCGCTCATCTCGGCCACCGTGCCCAGGCAAAGTTCCATCGCGTTGTAGTAGCTGGGTTTGACGTCAAGCACTTTTTGATAGATGCTGGGTTGATAGACCAGGCGCGCCGTGCCGCGCAGCGTGGGCATGGGCGGGTCGTCGGGGTGCAACGCCAGGCGCACGTGGGCTTCCTCGGCCACGGGCAGCAGTTCCTGCAAGAACCAGGTCAGGCGCGACCACAGTTGCTCCTGGGTGACCGCGCCGATGGTGCCATTGTGCCCTTGCGGGTCAAAAACCTGTGGGTCCACGACCATGTTCCACACCATGCCTTTGGGGATAGGCGGCTGTTCGGGATCATGGAAACCTACCGTGCCGGCCTGCCCACGTGCGGCATGGCCCTCCGTGCGACCCCACACACCGGCGATGCTAAAGTTGTAGCCCAGGGTGGGGATGCCCACACGGCCCATGTCGCGGATGATCTGCTTCAGATGCTCCATCTGTTCGTGCTTCTTGGGGCCGTCCAACAGCACGTCATACCAATGCCCAGGTTCAAAGTTTTCAATCGCTTCCAGTTCAAGCCCTTCGGCGTTTATGGCTTTGCGCAGGTCCAGCATCCAGTCGTAGGTCCAGCTATCGGGTGCGGGGACTGACACGCCAAAACCTTGCTCACGCCAGCCGGTGGTGGCGTTCTTGGCATCATCCGTGTTGAAGTTGCCTACCAGGTGGGCCACGATGTGCGTAGCGCCGGCCTGCCGGGCGAAGCGAAAGTTCTGCTGATTCAGCATGTTTCCATAGAGTCCAAGTCCAAGTTTCATTCTGCTTTTCTCCTGTGTCCCTCACCTTAGAAACGGTTTCTGTCATTCTATGCGCCGAAGCAAAACGTGCCAGTGATCGTAGCCTGCGGGGCATTGTGGCGTCCCGCAGGCTTGCAGAGCCGTTTTACAACGTGGGCCGTGGTGTGCAGGGTTGCGCCATCAGCGTCAACTGCGCAATCGGTAGGCCGTCGGCTTCGGCGGTGAGTGTGATCTCGCCCGCTGCGCGCCCAGCCTGCACGATGACCTGGCACAGGCCGTTAAACGCGGAGCGCTGCTGGGCCTTATCCGGCTCGTGACAGCTTGGGTCGCCATTGCCCACACCGAGGATCACGGCGTTGTCGCTGCTGCTGAACTTCAGCAGGTTACTTGCCGTCGGGACGACCAGCCCGCCCGCATCCACCACGGCGACGTTGACGATGGCGACGTCTTCGCCATCTGCGTTGGGGGTGGGGCGGTCGGCTGTGAGCGATAGCCCGGCAGGCGCGCCGGTCGTCTTGCGTTGCGCGGTGACGATGACCTCTCCTTTGCGATACCCGGTGGCCGAAAGCTCGCCGGGCTCGTAATTGACTTGCCACGCCAGGTGTTCATTGGGCAGCACCGTTTGCGTCCCCAGGCTGCGCCCATTCAGGAATAGTTCCACGGCGTCGCAATTGCTGTGCACCCATACGTCGATGGGCCGGCCCTCTTTGCCGGGCCAGTTCCAGTGTGGCAGGATATGCAGCACCGGCTTGTCGCTCCACCAGGCCTGGTAATAGTAGAAGTTGTCCTTGGCGAAGCCGCACATATCGATGATGCCGAAGTGCGAGTTGATGCACGGCCAATGATAGGGGGTGGGTTCGCCGCGATAATCGAAGCCGGTCCAGACGAAGGTGCCCGACATGAAGGGCCGATCTGCCACCGCTTTCCATGAATCCTGCGCGGTGAAGGCCCAGGCGGGATGGTTGACATCGTAGGCGCTCAGGTAACCCTTCTCCGTGTCGTTGGCGTACATGCCGCGCGTGCACACGGTGCTGCCATTTTCGGATGCCACCACGGGCTGATTGGGGAAGCGCTGATGGAAGCTGTCGTAATCCTGGATGAAGTAATTGCAGCCCATCACATCCAGTTCCTGAGACGCAAGGCTGCCCCATTCGCCATTCATGGCCAGCGTCACGGGGCGGGTGGGGTCCAATTTACGCACCAGGCGCTTCATGCTGGCGATGATGCGCGCGCCGGCGGCGCTGCCTTGCAGGGGTTCTTCGTTGCCCAGGCTCCACAAAATGACGCTGGGGTGGTTGCGGTCGCGCAGCAGGATGCTCTCCAATTGCGCGATGCCGTCGGGTGCGCTATCCATGCGGCGCGTTTCGTCCATCACCAACATGCCCAGCCGATCGCAGGCATCCAGCAACTCCGGCGCGGGCGGGTTGTGCGAGCAACGATAGGCATTGCAGCCCATCTCTTTCAGGCGTTGGATGCGATATTCATATAGACGATCCGGCAACGCCACGCCCACACCGGCGTGATCCTGGTGGTTGCAGGTTCCTTTCAATTTGAGTGGCTCCCCGTTCAGGTAGAAGCCTGTTTGCGCGTCGAAGCGAATCGTGCGCACGCCGAAGGTCGTTTCGTATACGTCCAGCACCTGTTTGCCACGCTTCAGCATGCTGCGCGCACGATAGAGCGCGGGGTGATCCGCCGACCAACGTTCGGGTTGGCTCAGCTTCAGGTGTTGGGTGATGGTGACGGCGTCGTCCCCAGCCAGCTTGCGATTGGTTCGTGTGCCGGCCACCACCATGCCGGCGGCGTCGATGATCTCCGTTTCCAGGCGGAAACCGGCTGCCTGATCGGCAACGTTGATCACCTTTGTTTCCAGAGTGACGTCGCAGTGCGCGAATGATTCGTCGGGTTGGGCCTGCACAAAGGTGCCCCAGGGTGCCACGTGCAAGGGGTTTACCTTCAGCAGCCAGACGTGCCGGTAGATGCCTGCGCCCTCGTACCACCAGCCTTCAAAGTCGGACGCGTCCACGCGCACGGCCAGCACATTTTCGCCGCCGTAGTTCAGCACGTCGCTCACGTTATAGCGGAAGCTGGTGTACCCGCTGACGTGCGTGCCCAGGCGGTGCCCATTCAGCCACACCGTGCTGTTGCGAAACACGCCGTCGAACTCCAGGTAGAGCTGCTTCTGCTCGTCGCCGGTGGGGATGTTGAACGTCTTGCGGTACCAGCCGATCCCGGCCGGCAGGTAACCATGATCCATATTGTTGGCGGGGTCAAAGACGCCCTCCACGGCCCAGTCGTGGGGCAAGTTCACCTGCCGCCAGTTCCCGTCGTTGAACGTTGGGTTGGCCGGCCCTTTGGCGAAGCCGGTTTTGGCTTCCAGGTAGGTGGTCATGTGCGGATCGTTGTCCGCCTGTTCTTCGGCGTTTGTCAGTTCTCCCAGGTGAAAGCGCCAGCCGGGGTCCATCAGCAGTCTTTCGCGTGGCGAGCTTGGGGTTGCAATTGTTTGGTCCATTTTTGTGAACACCTCTTAAGAGATACCAGGCACTTCCGGGTTCCAAAGCAGGTCTGCCAGTTCGTCGAGTGACTTGAGCCCGGCTGCCTGTGGGTAACGTTGGAATATGCCGGAGAAAATGTTGAATTGGAACAAGAGCGCCAGGCTCATGGCTTTCTGGAGCAGCGCTGGCCGGGCCGATTGCGCCACGCCGTAGGCATCCAGGTAAGCCGCCAGCAGGCGCTTGTCGCAACGGAATGCGTCCATGTGCAGCGGGATCAACTCATAGGCCGGGTCACCCGCCATCGCATCACCGAAGTCGATCAACCCCTGCATGACCCAGTGGCCGTTCTGCTCAGCGCCTAACACGTGATCACCCGTGATGTCGGCGTGCAGCAGGGCGGGCGGCTGATTCTCATCCAGCAATTGATCCAGCGGCAAGAGATAACCATCGATCTGATCGCACAGTGGTGCGGGCAAGCTCTGCCATGTGCGTTGCCGTTGCGCACAGGTGGGGTGCAACCGGCGCAGCATCGCCGCATAACAGTCCCAACAGGGTTTCAGGACGCTGGTCCCATCCAGGCGCAGATGGTGTAAGTGGTGGGCCAGTTCGCCCAGTTGACGGGCGAGCGCCAGCTTATCTGTCAGGCTGATTTGCGCAAACGCATCACCCAGGCTGATGCCGGGCATGAAGGCAAAGATGAGGTAGGGCCAGCGCCAACCCTGGCTCGGTTCGAGCAACTCACCCCGATCCAGGAGCGCAGGGGCGGGGATGTGCCCGTCGCGGGTGACGAGCAAGTTCGCATCCAACTCCGCCGTGTAGCCAGATGGGCCATTGAACAATTCCCCAAAGAACTTCACCACCCAGCGATCGTCAATGATGAAGGTCGGGTATGTTCCGGGGTTATGGCAGCGGATGGTGGTATGGGGTGTCAGGTGATGTCTGGCACAGACGGTTTCTACGTAAAGTTGCCAATAACTGGCGCTGCTGAATCGTTCACGGTATTCATCCAGCGTCTGGAGTTGCGGTGGTTGGGTTGGCTTGCTCACGCTAGCGAGTATAGCGCCGGGGCAGCCACCTGCAAATCGGGTTACCGCCACCCACGCCTGTGCGATTTGCTGTTAAGCTATGCATACTTCATCGCGATAGGAAACAACGACACACATGCCAAACCAACCTGTGCACAAGGTGCTGAGTGATTCACTCGTATTACGAACGGCCTCGACCAGGGAAGAAGTGGAGCGGGTGGCCCAGTTCGACGGGCAAATCCACGGCCCCGGCGTCACGTATATGACGTTGGATCTCTTCACGCGACACCCGCATACGCATTGGGATGACCTGATCTACGTGGAAGATACCCAGACGAAACAGGTCGTTTCATCCATCTGCCTGATTCCCTGGATGCTGAGTTACGCGGACGTTACCCTTCGCTCAGGTGAAATGGGCATCGTTGGCACGCTCGAAGCGTATCGCCAGCGCGGGTTGATTCGTGCACAGGTGGAAGTCTTCAAATCGCGGTTGCAGGAGGGTGGGTACGTCCTCTCGCATATCCAGGGCATCGGCTATTACTACCGCCAGTTCGGCTATGAATATGCCATGCCGCTGGAGGGGGGCTTGCGCCTGACGCGGCGCGACGTGCCGAAGCTGACCGAGCCGGGCTACACCTTCCGTCAGGCGACCGAAGCGGACCTACCAGCTTTGATGGCGCTTTACGACGCAGCCGGGCGCGACCTGACGATTCATGCCCGGCGCGATGAGGCCACCTGGCGTTACCTGCTGGTGCATAACCCGCAGTCGGAGATGGTATGCGAGACGTGGGTGGTGCTTGATGCGCAACAGCAGGTGGTGAGTTATTTCCGCCTGCCGGACCATCACTTCGGCGAGGAACTGACGGTGAATGAGGCGTCGCACTTCTCCTTCGACGCGGCGTGGGCCAGCTTGCAGCAGATTGCCGCCATTTCTGAGGAACGCCGTACCCCCGGCGTGCGGCTGTGTCTGCCACCCGCCAGCGACCTGATGCGCGTGGCGCGTTCGTTTGGCGCTTACGACATGGGCGCCTATGCCTGGCAGATTCATATGCCCGACCGGGCGGCCTTCTTACGCGCTATCGGCCCGGCCCTGGAACAGCGGGTGGCACATTCCATCTTTGCGGGTTGCACGCATGACCTGACGCTCTCGTTCTTCCGGCAGAGCACTCGTTTGTGTTTTGCGGCGGGCAAGCTGGTGGAAGTGGTTGATCCGGGGTTCAATAGCCAGGCCGACGCCCACATTCCGCCGTTAGCGTTCATTCCACTCGCGTTGGGGTATCGTTCTTTTGAGGAACAACACAAGGCTTACCCGGAAATGGGCGTTTCATCTGCACAGCGGTTGTTTGTGGAGACGTTATTCCCAAGCAGTTCATCATTCCTCTATACAAACTATTAATCATGACTCAATCAGAAGGGATACTCAAGTTTCAATTGGATTTCGCCCCCGGCCCGGCGTTGAGCGACGACGAGGTTCGTGAGCTAAATGCCTGGCGTAAGTTGCTCTATATGACAAGGCTGGTCGGCCAGGACCCGCAGCGCTACGGCGGGTATGGCTATGGCAACGTGAGCCGGCGATTAGCCACCGATGGCGCCAATGCCCAGGCGCAATTTGTGGTGAGCGGCACACAAACGGGCGAACTGGCCGAGTTGACCGCCGCGCATTACTGCGTGGTGACGGCCTGCCTGCCCAAGGAGAATCGGGTGGTGGCACATGGCCCGCTCAAACCGTCGTCGGAGTCGATGACGCACGGCATGGTGTACGAGATGGACGATGCGGCGCGCTACGTGTTTCACGTTCATGCGCCGGATATATGGCATGCTGCCAGGGTGCTGGACTTGCCACTGACGCGCGAGGACGTGCCGTATGGCACGCCGGAGATGGCCGAAGAAGTGCGCCGCCTGTTTCGTCAGACGCCCGTGCGGCAACGCGGCATCTTCGCGATGGGTGGGCATGAGGATGGCGTCGTCTCTTTTGGGCATAGCGCCGAAGAGGCCGGCAACGTGTTGATCGATTGCCTGGTGAGGGCATTCGCGCTAAAGTAGGCCACAGACCAGTCTTCAGCAATATTTGAAATATCGATGCACGGTTGCGTGTAGTGCGCATCGATTTACAAAGGAGAACATCATGATCAAGGAACTCGTGACGAAAAACCGCAGTTACCGGCGTTTTTATGAGGCGGAGCCCGTGAGCGAGGCCACCCTGCGCGACCTGGTGGATATGGCGCGCCTGGGCGCCACCGGGCGCAATTTGCAGCCGCTCAAGTACATGCTTTCATGCGACGCGCAGAAGAATGCGCTGATCTTCCCGCAACTCAGTTGGGCCGGTTACCTGGGTGGTTGGAAGCCTGCTGAGGGCGAACGCCCATCGGCCTACATCATCGTGCTGGGCGATAAGCAAATCACCACCAGCTTCGGCATCGACCCGGGCATCGCCGCGCAAAACATCCTGTTGGGCGCGGTGGAGCAGGGCTTGGGCGGCTGCATGATTAGCTCCATCCGGCGCGTGGAACTGACCAAGCTGCTCAACATCCCCGAGCAGTACGAAATTCTGCTCGTGATCGCCCTGGGCAAGCCCAAGGAAGTGGTGGCGCTTGAGCCGATGAAAGATGCGGACGACGTGAAGTATTGGCGCGACGCCGCCGGGGTACACCATTTGCCCAAGCGTTCGCTGGACGAAATCATCGTCAAGTAGGCTCGGTTTGAAAAACCTCCGATGTTATAGATCATCGGAGGTTTTTTGTCGTCATCTTTCTTGGAATGAGCTCGCGTTCGTGAGGACAGACACGCATATTCATATCTGTTTAGGAGTGGAATGGCGAAGCTAAAAGTAGCAGTTGTTGGTACGGGCAAGGTTGCGCAAGGCAATTATTTGCCGTGTCTAGCCGCGGAGCCGGATGTGACGTTGGCGTACTATAACCGCACGCCTGCCAAGGCGCAGGACTGTGCCGCGAAGTTTGGCGGCGTGTCATTTGGCTCTTTGTCTGAACTGATGGATTGGCAACCCGACACGGTGTTCATCCTGACCCGCGAAATGGAGCGTTTCGACGTGACGCGCGAATTATTGGCCTTGAAGCCAAAGCGCATCTTTTTTGAAAAGCCGCTTGTGGCACAACATGGGCAGGAAAACGTCACCGAGCAAGACTTTGTGGACGGCCGCACGATCATCAACATGGCGGAACGCATCGGCTGTGAGACGGCGATGGTTTTCAACTATCGCTTCTTCGAACATTCACGCCTTGCCAAGCAAATCGTGACCGAACGTGATTTTGGGCGTGCGCTCAACGTCAGTGGACTGGTGCATTATGCTTGCTGGAGCCATTGCATCGACCTGGTGCATTTCTTTGCCGGACCGCTGGAAGTGGTGAGCGCTCTGCAAAGCCGGGTCGAACATGCCAGTGCTTCCATGAGCGCGAAGGACGTGAGCATCGCCTTCCGCACCGCCGGCGATGCCAGCGGCACGCTGATTGGCACGACGATGCTGGCCTGGGATTTCCCGCTCTACGAACTGACGTTCAATTTCGAGCGTGGACGAATCCGCATGCAGGACCTGGACGGCGACCTGGAAGTGATGGATGCGCGCAAGATGGACGTGGAGCACTATCGCATCTACGCGGCGCGTTCACGCTGGGATCAATACAACGGCTCATTTATCAAGTCCGTCAAGGCCTACCTGGATGCCGTTCGGCATGCCGAGCCACCGCCCGTGCCCGGCGTGGCCGGCCTGCTGGAGTTGCAGGTGGAAGCGGCGGCGAAACGCTCCATCGCGCAGGCGTGCCCGGTCAACCTGAGCGAGGAATTCCCGCTGATGTGAATTTATGATCTTCTCAGTTCCCTTTCATCTGCAAATTCTCAGGTGAGTTGTACAATCAGCAAGTTTGTTTCATCTCAATATAAACGATGTGTTCAAATCATGAATTCGCTTCGCGAGTATTTTCTCATTGACCGAGACGTCATTTTCTTTAACCATGGTTCCTTCGGCGCGTGTCCGCGCCCGGTGTTTGAGAGCTACCAATACTGGCAACTTCAACTAGAGCGGAACCCCGTTAGTTTCATTGGCCGGCGTGTCCAAAAGCTTTTGGAAGACGCGCGCCATGCGTTGGGCGAGTATCTGCACACCAGCGGGGACAACCTGGTCTACGTGGTCAACGCCACCTTCGGTATCAACGTCATCTTGCGCAGCCTGAAGCTGCAACCCGGCGACGAAGTGCTCACCACCGACCACGAATATGGCGCGGTGAACAACAACTGGGACTTCATGGCGCTGCAGCAAGGCTTCAACATTGTCCAGCAGCACATTCCGCTGCCGGTGACCACCGACGATGCGTTTGTGGAGCAGTTGTGGCAGGGCGTGACGCCGCACACGCGCGTGATCTCGCTCAGCCACATCACGTCGCCGACGGCGCTGATCTTCCCGGTGGAGAAGGTGATCAAGCGCGCGCGGGAAGCTGGCATCATCACCGTGATAGACGGCGCACACGCGCCGGGGCAGATTCCGCTGAACCTGGACGAGATTGGAGCGGACTTCTACGTGGGCAACTTGCACAAGTGGGTCTGCGCGCCGAAGGGTTCTGCATTCATGTATGCGCGCCCGGAGATGCAGAAGACGCTCGAACCGCTGGTTGTCAGCCACGGCTGGAAGAAGGACCTCAACGAGCAGGGCCTGCATGGTAGCTTCATCGACGTGCAACAGAACCAGGGCACGCGCGACTTCGCGGCCTTCCTGGCGACGCCGGATGCGATCAAGTTCCAGAACGAGCACAACTGGGAGCAGGTGCGCGCCGATTGTCACGC
>DAOUFG010000066.1:0-9271 GCA_034430115.1 Thermoflexales bacterium
GCTCACCGTCGCAAATCCCGGCGTGTTCCACGAACCCCAGTCGTTGTAGAACTTGATCAGCTTCAGCGTCGCCGTCCCGCCCGTCGCTACCTCCGGGTATATCCACACACTGTAGCGCTGCCCGTTCGACGTGTTCAACCGCCCGAATAGCCCACCGCCATACGTGCTGGCGCGCGGGAAGCGGATGTCCGCCTCCACCGAGCCGTCCGTCAGCGTCTGTGTGTTGGTGTAGGCGATACCATAGCCGTTCGCCGCCGACGTGTTGGCGTTCAGTTCACCACTCGTCGTAGTGAACACGCCCCGGTTCGGCCAGGTCGTGTTCGTCGTCGGCACCACCCAGTTGAACTTCACCGGCCCTGTCGTCGCCTGCCGTGTGAAATCGTCACTAAAGATGGTGCTGCTCCCACCACTGGTGTTGGTGGCCAGGCGCACTTCGCCATCAGTGCTATTGTCAATGCCACTTGCGGAATCAAACCGGGTCGAATCCGACCATGTCGTCTGCCCGCTGCCACCGACCCAGGACGTTTGCGTCCAGAGGCTGAGCGGCGAATAGCGAACCTGAACGTTCGACACCGAGGTGCCGACACGCACCTTAATCCCCGTGCTCGTCGTTCGGTAATCGGACGAGCTTGCCGGTGAGCCATTGACCAAGACCTGCAAGTTTCCAATGCTCCCGCTGGCCCAGTTTGGAATCACGATCTCAATGGTCGTGCTGACGTCTGTCGCGCCCGCGATGTTCGCGCCGGCCGTCACCGTGCCACCCGACGTGCTATAGGTCGGCGTGACGACGACGTTGGAGCGCGCCTTCCACCAATCGTAAATGCCGACCGCGTTTGTCGCCCAAATACGCGGCTTGGAGGCCGCATAGGATACATACGCTTGTTCCACGCCGCTGGCCGAGGAACTGTGACCATACAAGTTCACCAACGCGCCCAGGTTATAGTAGAAATCCACCAGTGCGCGCGCGGTATCTGCCGTGTGCCCCGATTCCAGCGATTGAGCGACTGTGTTGCCAATGTACCAATCGCTGACCGGCAACGTCACGTTTGCATAGCGCTTGCCGGCCGTCTTGGTCGAAAGCGTCCAGTGTGGGAACGGGCCCACTTTCTGTTCGCCAACGGTCACGGCGCCCAATTGATTCAGAATATCCAGCGAATCCTCGCGCGTAGAGTTGAAGTATGGGGAAACCCAGGTGCGAGGGCAGTTTCCCAATGCGCCACAGCCTACGCGACCATTGTCCAACCCCGACATCCAACCCTGAATATCGAGGAACGATGTGTAGATGGAGGTATAGGCGTAGGCCTTGCCACTGGTATAACCCGTCGGGGTCACATCCAGCGCCTCATCAGGCCCCCAGTGCCAATAGTCGTAATCACTGTACGACAATGACCCATTCACGGGGTTTTTCAAACCGCCGTTATGCGATCCAATCGTCGCGCCATATTGTGTCACCGCACGTTGGATGCTGGAAACAATTTGTGTTTTCTGCGTGTTCGTTAGCCTTACGTCAGCAGAGCCGATGCGCAGGACGCCGGTGGTGAAGTAGTAATCACCCTTCGCACCGACGGAGTGTTCATACTGCGCAGAAGCTTCAATCGAGCTAATCAACGATGTGTCGTTCTCGAAGTCATGCCGTACCACAAATGCCGCGTCATAAGGATATTGCCAGGAACTAAGCTTAATGATCGGCAGACCGGCGGCCTCAAAGGCCCACTCTATCGCGTTGCGATAGATCATGTAGGAATACATCCCCGAGTCCGGGCCGCTAAAACCGATCAGGGGTTGCATCGCAGCGTGGTAGATGATTTGACCCTTCCCATATGACTTGGTGGTGAGGATGGGGCTGGAGTCGCCATTGGCAAGCACCGTGGCATCACTCGCGCGCACCTGCCAAACATATGAACTGGTGTTGGCAACGTGCGAGGGCGAAACGCCCAGGGGAATTTCATCGGCGGTGGATGGCATATACCAAAGCAGCGTGCCGCTTGGGATGTGCGACACCAGGCGCTGATCAGCCGCCTTCGTCAGCGTCGAATTCAGCGCCCAGTTTTGCAGGTTGGCGTTCACCATGTGCAAGCCCATCTCGCTGCTCAGGGCAAAGTCACCGCGCGTGGTGCCATTCGGGTTACGTGTGAACGCGGAGGAGCCGGCAAACAAAAAGCCGCCCGCAGAGACGTAATTGCGCAACGCCGATACCTCTGTGTCAGTGATCGCTTCGGATGCCAGGCTGATCAGAATGGGATACTTCGGCGAGCCATCCGCATTCAACAGGCTGCCACTCGCAATATCGGCATCGCTCACGGTCACATAGGGTGTGCCATCGGAGCGAAGCGCCTCTTCGAGCGACTCATACATCACAAAGTAATGCCACGCGCCGGCCCACCATTGATAGCCCGTCGTGCCGGTTCCTGTAGGTGTGGGCGATACGGCAGGCATCGTTTCCAACGCCTGGGTGAGTTCAGAGACGTGGATCGCTACCGCCGGCACCGGGGTCGATGCTGCCTGAGCCACAGCCCGTTGAGGCAGCGTCGCCAGAGCATAATCTGGTGCGAGGCCGACAATCATAGCCACCAGAAGAATGCTTCGCACAATACGGGTGCTATTAAATGACAATGGCTTGATACTTATATTCATTTTCCCTCCCCTTCGCCTATATACTCTGTGCTCCATTGTAACCAAGGTTGAATAACCCCTGGTTCTCTTCCGTACCAGTGCCCTAACCGCCTATCGAGGTCGTTTACCTCGAACGAAACCAGATCCTCATGTTCATAAACAACCGTGTCTGAATTTTCAACAATCAGTAACGTCACCTGGTATATCCCGCTGTTCAGGAAGTTTCCAGGGATGTGGCATACCGTGCGATAAAGCCCAGTTTCATAAGCATGGTTTCGCCAGGATATATCTGCCTGCGTGTTGCTGGTGCTAAATGCTACGATTTGCTGCTCGGTAAATAGGTGCATCGTGACGTGCAAACGCGCTTCGGGCCGCAAATTCCAGAATTCCACCTCGATATCCAGAGGCGATTGCATCGAAATCGTGTCGGAAGCAGAAGCATCCTTCGGATGCACAGACACGCGATGCAGGCGCACTTTGTCATTGCCGGGTGCCGCAGAGACGGCGTCCCACACACGTTCAGTCAACGCGGTATAGGAAGTGCTGAGATAGCTCGAGATGATCTGCCCCGTTGGGCCCTCTTCCATCACCTGGCCGCCATTGATCCAGACCGAACGGCTACACAAGCTTTGTACGGCCACCATGTTGTGGCTGACAAACAACACCGTTCGCCCTTCTTTAGCCACATCCCCCATCTTGCCCAGGCACTTCTTCTGAAATGCGGCATCCCCAACCGCGAGCACTTCATCGACCAGCAGTATCTCCGGTTCAAGATGGGCTGCCACACCAAAGGCCAAACGCACATACATGCCGCTGGAATAGCGCTTCACCGGCGTATCGATGAACTTGTCGATCTCGGAGAAGGCGACGATTTCGTCGAATTTGCGATCAATCTCCGCCCGCTTCATCCCCAGGATTGCGCCGCTCAGGTAGACGTTTTCCCGGCCGGTCAACTCCGGGTGAAATCCGGTTCCCACCTCCAGCAATGAACCGACTCGCCCATTGAGCAATATACGTCCCGAAGTCGGCTCAGTGATGCGCGACAGGATTTTGAGTAAGGTGCTCTTCCCAGCGCCATTACGGCCGATGATCCCGATCGTTTCAGCCTGCTTCACAGAGAACGACACGTCTCTGAGCGCCCAGATGATCTCATCCGGGGATGGTTCCCTCAGCGAACTGATCAGGTAATCAAACGGCTGGGCAATGGTCTTAAGAATCGACCTTTTCCCACCGGCATTTTTAGCGGATTTCCCAATTCGATAGCGTTTGCTAAGCTTGTCGACTTGTATAGCTATATCACTCATAGAACATCCACGATTGACCTTTCAGTACGGCGGAAAACGTAGGCACCACTCACCAGTCCGAACAAGATGATTCCCACAGACACCACAAACATGATCCCAGGTGCAGCACCACTGCCCAAGAGCGCCCAACGGAACCCTTGAATGACGCCTGTCATTGGATTCAACTGATAGATGAACTGCAACGGCGCCGGCACCAGGCTCGCCGAATAAATGACGGGCGACGCATACATGAGCGCCATCAACAAAAAGTTCAACGCGAACGAAACGTCGCGGTACTTGACGGAGAGTGTTGCCAACCATAGCCCCACTGCCAACGCAAAGGCTAACGTCACGAGCACCAATACCGGTAGCCACAACATCTCAATCCGCAGCGGCATCTGATACGCCACAAATGCGACCATGAACACCAAAAATGAAGCACCCAGATCCACCAGGCCAGAGATGGCAGCCGCCAGCGGCAACACCATGCGCGGGAAGTAGACCTTCGTGATCACTTGTGTGTTATCCACCAAGCTGCGCGAGGTGCGCATCACGGCATTCTGAAAATAGCCCCACGGGATGAGCGCCGCCAGCGAGAAGAGCGGATAGGGCAAGTTATCGGAAGGCACCTTCACCAGCCCGCCAAACACGATGGTCAACAAAACCATATTGACAACCGGCCTGATGAACAGCCATGACATCCCCAGGGCCGTTTGGCGATAAATTCCCTGCAGCTCACGCACAACCAGGAAATAGGCTAACTCACGAAACTCCCACAAATCGCGCAGCCCGAGTGAACTCCAGCCATGTGATGCCTCTATGACCACAGACTGAGACGGTTTGTCCCGAGTTCCCCCCTGTGGCCCTTGCGCTTTCGTATCGACTGAAAAAAGGGACGCCATGGATCGATATTCCTTCCTTGTACACAAGTTACAAATGACAATGCCAACAACTTCCATCTACCAACGTTCAACGCTCATAGTAAATTATGGCCCTATTTCAAGCTTATTAATTACAAGGCCTCATCAACAAAAATTCGCCTGTCAGGTACGTCTTTGTTTGTGAATACGAACGTATAGCGCGACGGCGGCGACGATCACCAACACCGAAACGCTGCCAGCTAATACCGGGTTCCCAACTTCGGTGCCAGGGTTCGAGATCGCCCTGCCAGACGCAGAGAGACTAATCGGCACCACCGTCGCCGTCGGCACAGGCGTGGCGACCGGTGTGCGAGTGGGCACAGCCGTCGGCTGCGGATATGCCTGATTGTCTACACGCGGCGCATCGAGCGTCGTATGACTGGCCCAAATATCACCATCCCATTCATTTACAACAACAACAAAAAGCTCATTCCCATTGACGATCGTGCTTCGCTGATAACGTAAACCATTACCGGTAAACGTGTCGCGCATCATATCCTGCAAGGTCGCCTGTGTCAGCTTGCCCAATTGCGGATATAAACCGATCAACGCCGTGCCAAGCAACGTTGGGTCTTGCCAATGATCGCTTTCCCAACTCGTATACCAAATGCCATTTGTGATGGAGTCGGGGTCTCCACGTTTGACAACCAGTAAATGCAACTTATTCGCGCTATCAGCCACCAGGTCCGCAAAGCCGTTTTCACCTACCAATGTCGGCAATATCTGTGTGGATTCACCCCAGGTTTGCCCGCCATCATACGAAATACGCTCGAAAAGCGCGGCAACACTGCTATTACCTTCCCACACCAGATGAATTTCTTTCCCCGAGATACCGGCACTAATCCAGTCCACTTCATACCAGCCCGCTTGCCAGGCCGCTACTTGGATGGGCTTCGACCACGTTTCGCCATTGTCCAGCGATTGCGAGAAGTAAACGCCCTTACCATTCCCATCCGCACCAAACTTCGTCCACGTGGCAACCAAACGTCCATCAGACCCACTGATCAATCGTAAGGGTGACGCCCCCTCCAACGTACCTTCCGTATCGTAGGTACGAAACACCTCAACCGGGCTAGACCAGCTTACCCCACCATTATATGAACTAATGACATATATGCCAGGGACAACGCCCACAATTGAGTACATGACATGCAGACCACCGGTTGAATCTACCGCGATATCCGCAGGATAGTAGGCATAAAGTATCTTTTCGGCCAGCACCATTGGCCTTTGCCAGGCCTGTGCCGAATCCGCCTTACCGGCAACCGCCCGGCTGTAGTAGAGCGATGCCTGCCCACCTTCGGAAGCGATCCACACCAGGTGAAGCGTTCCTTGCGCATCGACCACTGACTCGGGGTATTGAATATACCCATTCGGATTGACGATAATGTCGATCGGGTCCGACCAACGCTGTCCATTCCAGCGGGTATAAAAAAGGGTGTTGCCGGCCTGGGTGAGTTTGTTCACCTTGTTGCCTCGCGCATCCAACATCGGAGACCCATTCGCGTCGAACTGGATATTCCTGGTCCTTCCGCCAACATCTTCACTCCAAATGACGTGTACGTTTCCTTCTGTGTCTGCCACAATACATGGATTGGTTGAGGCTGTTGACGTATTTGAAATGTCCTCAAACGGTGTCCAGGTATCATTAGTGGCCTGCATCGGGTTGCTCCCGAATGGCCTGGCAACAGATAGTGAGGCAATAATATTGATAACCGCGAGGAATAGTAGACTTCGCATCATTATTAAGCAGGTCGTTTAGTAATTGTTACGCTATTGACTACTGAAATAGTTGTGTGGTATTTTAAACACGGGTACAAGATGAGACATCTATACACATATATAGATCATCTTATTTTGTAAGTCGATTGGCATAACCAGCGTTGTCAAGTAACCAGACAGGCTAGATGCACTCCGTGTGATTAGCCCCAACCACCTCTTATTAAGGAGGACTTCTTGAAGTTTAAGAAAATTTGCAACCTCATCATGATGATTTTGGTTCCTGCTTGTATCTCTCCAATTGCCCCTGCCAACACAGTTGAAACCAATATTGTCATGGCGGCATCGCCAACATCGCCAACGGCCACGATCAACACTCCCAAGAAAATCGCTCATCCCACAACAACGACCGTCAAGACCCCAGTGATCACCGCTTCAGCGACGGTCACCTATTATGCATATATCACCCAGGTGAGTGTGACGCCCGCGTCCAGCCAGGTGCTGGTCGCAGATCACACCATTCTCGACACGTTTGACCAAATTCCGCAAAGTGCAATCAGCGCGGCAGCAGCAAAGAAAGTCCTGTTTATGCACCAATCAACCGGTGGCTATATCTATGACTACGGCTTGCTCTGCCTGGCCGGTTTGCATGGCGACCCCGATAACTTCCCACAAGAATGCGTCACTTATGCACAAAATCGCGCCAACGATAGCTGGCCCTGGTATGACAACTCCAATTGGAGCTGGGATGCCTGGCCTACCTCGCAGGCCGATGCAATTGCCAAGACCGATCAATTTGTTAGCATCGTCCACTCTCAAGCTGCCAACTATGAAGTCATCGGCATGAAATACTGTTATGTCGATGGCTGGAATCAAAACCTAAATGTAAGCGAACAGTACTATATCAACAATATGCTGGCCCTGGAAAGTCAATACCCTGGCAAGACTTTCATCTGGTCTACCTCGGCGCTTTGGGGTGACCCAGGTACAGCCTGCGAAAATGGTGATACGAGTTGCCAGAATATCGCCAGCTTCAACCAGCAGGTACGCGCCTACGCTAAAGCTCATAACAAGCCACTCTATGATATCGCGGACATCGAATCACACGATTCGAACGGCAACGCCTGCACCGTGCGCGGGTATGAGGGACTGTGCTCAGGATGGTATAGCGATAGCGGCGGACATCCAAACAAAGAAGCCTCTATCCGCCTGGCAAAAGGCTTCTGGTGGCTTATGGCCCGACTATACGGCTGGAACGGCTCAACTTCCTCGCAACCTTAAGCTGCTCCTGATCTTGTTCTGCTAAGCTCCTAATATCTGACAGACCGTCGTCCTCCGAGGAGGCGGTCTGTTATTTCATTGCCAATCACAATGTTCAGCTTACTGGATATCAAAGGATGAATGCTTTGTTTGGACATACTAAACGCCCGTTCAACTATGTTTATATGATCGGCTTAATCGGTTTGCTTGTTCTGGCACTCATCATTGGCGTACTGCTCGCAACGAACCAACCTAAGCAAAACGTAATTACCATCAACACTACAGTTCCTAATCAAATCACGATCCAACCCTCACTGCCGCCATCGCCTCAGCACGAAGAGCAGGCAAATCAGATCGCGTTAACGCCGCGTACCAATAAAACGGCGGCTATCTCCTCCACCGTCTTCATTCCCCAAGTAAGCATCAGTCCGAGTTCGCCCAGCGTCCCAGTCAGCAGCGATTGGGCGATGGTAGCAGCAAATCCGCAACGCACCTCCTGGAGCCCAAGTGAGCCGGCGGCAAATATGCACATCGAATGGTACCGCCCCATCGATGCTTATATCCCGCCCAATTTCCAGGTCATCGCTGCGAACAACCTGCTATACATCTCCAGCGCGCGCGGCCTGTATGCCTTGCAATATGACACAGGACAACTGGCCTGGCGCTATGACACCGAAATTCCCTTGGGGAACTCACCCACGATTGCGTCTGTAAACGGCATCAGCGTGGCAGTCGTCGGCGGCTACGATAAGAAAATCCACGCGTTCAACGCCCTCACCGGGCAAAGCCTGTGGGAATTCAGCGGCGCGCAAGCCGGCTACGACGCAAATCCACTGGTCATCGCCAACGTTGTCTACGTTGGCAATCGCGATGGATACTTCTACGCCATCAACGCAACGAACGGTCAACTCATCTGGCAATACCCTGCCGCGAATCAAAGCCCAATCGGCCCGATTCATCTCTCGCCCGCTTATAACGATGGCACGCTCTACTTCGCAACGGACTACAACTATGCCTACGCGCTGAACCTGAACGGCACGCTAAAGTGGAAATCACAAAAACTGATCGGCGATGGCTACAACTCGTATTGGCCGGCGATCTATACAGACCCTACAAGCGGCAAAGACTACGTGATTCTTGCCGGGAACATCGCCTACCGTGAAATGATGCGCCCCGGCACCTACTCCTACGATAATTCCGAAACATTCCCCTATGGCATTGGGCTGGCCACCGGATACGTTACAGCCACGCTCCGCGATGCGTGGGCCACAGGGAAAACCATCCTGGATTATTCGGCTTCAGCGGCATTTTTTGAACAAAAACCTTGGCAACGCATCTACACAATCCTGGATGGAACGACTGGTAGTGAATACACCACCGATTTCGATCATGACGGTAAACCAGAATACCTGCCCGTGTGGCCGATTGCTAACCCAAGCACCCAGGCACCACCGGTCGTCAGCAGCGAGGATGGCC
>DAOUFG010000067.1:0-61492 GCA_034430115.1 Thermoflexales bacterium
TTGGCCTCATAGGTGCTGGCGCTGTTGATCATCGCTTTCTGGTGTACCCCGGCGGCGTGCGTGCGGTTGGTCAGGCTGACCGGCTCTTTGGAGGGAACCAGCTTGCGCAATTTATCGGCCATCAGCACGTTGATGGGGTAGGAGCCGCGCAGGTGGTAACCGTCCAGGTAATCGTATTGCTTATCGACGAACATGTTGAACAGCAGCGCCGTCATAGACGTGATGCCCGACCGTTCACCGATGCCCAACAGCGTGGTGTTCACGTAGCGCGCGCCCGCCCGTACCGACTCCAGCGCGTTGACGAGCGCGAAGCCGCGATCGTCGTGGAAGTGTCCTTCCAGGTCCACGTTTGGGTAACGCCCACGCAACAGTTGGATGCGCCGGGCGACGGCCCCCGGCGTGGCCACGCCGACGGTATCGGGCGTGCCGAAGCGCGAGACGAACGGTGCGATGCTATCGTACACGCTGAACAGGTCTTCCTCTTGGGTGCGGAAGGCATCTTCGCCGCTGAAGCGCAGGATCAGGTCAGGGTAGTTGCGGCGCGTTTCCTCGATCAGCTTATAGGAACGGCGGCCGATTTCGTCCAGGCCTTGACCGTGGTTGTAGCTGCGCGAGACTTCAGAGGTGCCGATGTACATATTCAGCCCGTCCGCCCCGGCGTTGACAGCCGCCTCCACGTCGGCGGGGTGGCAGCGCACGTGGGCCAGCAGGAAGGTGTAGCCGCACTGCACGACCAGGTCATCCCGCACCTCCTTGATTGCCGCGAAGTCAGTCGCTTCCTGGGGGCTTACGTTGGGCGCAAAAAGTTCGATGAACTTCACCCCATACAGGATGAGCGCGCGCACGATTTCGATCTTGTCGGCGGTGGTGAAGAAGTATTTGTAGTGGTCGTGCAATAGTGACGTCTGTGAGCCTTCGCGCAGCGTCGTGTCGATAATTTCCAGCTTACGTGGCTGATAGTACTTAAAAGAAAACGAAACGCTCATGGTTTTATAAATGAGATCGGAGATTAGAGATTGAAACGTGAAGAATGAAACGTGATGGAACGCGTTTCACATTTCATGTTTCACTTATCAATCTCCAATCCCTAATTTCCATCAACAGTCAATTTTTCAATCACCTTGGCCAACACGCGCACACTGCGCTCAAACTCGGCAACTTCCACATGCTCCTGGGGTGTGTGGTCGAGCGATGAATCTCCCGGCCCATAGGCGACGATGGGACACCCCCAGATAGGCCCTACGACGTTCAGGTCGGCGGTGCCCGTTTTTAGTTTGAATGCCGGGCGCGCGCCTTCGGAGCGGATTGCCTCTACGAAGGCGTGTGCCAACGCCGTATCACGCGTGGAGCGATAGGCCACCTCGTGCCCGCGAAACGTGAGCAGCGGCTGGATGGCATCCGCCGGTCGCTCGCGTGCCCACTGCTCGAACCGGCGTTGTACCTCGTGCGGACCCATTTCAAGCGGCAATCGCAGGCCGATCACCATATCACACCACTCGCGCAAGCCATCTTCGCCGGAGTTGATCTGCCGCAGGGTGGGCATGATCTGGTCGAAGGCTTTGGGTTTATCGGCGTTGTAGGCATGGGCAAAGCCGTCCAGCCAGCTCCAGAGTTGTATGGCCTGTTCGCCGGCGCTTGGGCCGGGCATGGCGGTGTGGCGTGCGGATTGTTCGAAATGTGCCTCGACCAGCAGCCTGCCCTTATAGCCCAGGGTGACGGCGTCCGCGCCGCTGGGCTCGCCGATGATGCAAAGTTGTGGGCAATATTGTGTGGCGGCGTAGCGCGCACCTTTCGACGTAGCGGCTTCTTCTTCGGTCGCGCCGACGACGATGACCTGCCAGCCGGTCTGATCGTGTGCCAGGTGTTGCGCCACCTGCGCGGCCGCGAGGACGAAGGCGCACAGAGGGCCTTTGGCGTCCACTGAGCCGCGCCCATACAGAGCGCCGTCCTCATAGCGCACGGGGACGTCGCCGCTGACCGTGTCCATGTGACCAAGCATCACCAGTTGGCGCGGGCCGTCGCCGATGATGCCGACGGCGTTGCCCGCGTCATCCACGTGGGCGCGGAACCCGCGTGCAGACATCTCTGCGCGCAGGAATTCCGCGACCTGTTGTTCCTGGCCGCTTAGCGAGCGAATCCGAACACATGCTTCGAGAAGTTCAATCATTGCTGGCTTGCCAGTACTTTGGTCACTTTGTCGATCACCGTGTCGATTTGCTCATAAGTGATGATCGCCGGGGGCAGGAAGCGCAATACGTTGATACCTGCCGGCAGTGCCAAGACGCCTTCAGCCTGCAACCCGCGCAGGATGGGGGCCGTCTTCACTTTCAGGTCGGCGCCCAGCATCAGGCCCATGCCGCGCACTTCGTGAACCAGGGGTGAATTGATCTCTTCCAGCCGCTCCTTGAAATATTGGCCCTTCTCAGCGGCCATCTGGGGCAAGTTCAGGCGCTTCATCTCGTTCAGCGAGGCGATTGCCGCTGCGGCGGCCAGCGGGTTGCCGCCGAAGGTCGTGCCGTGTACGCCCGGAGCCAGGTTCTTGATCGTGTCGTTGATGGCGACCGCGCCCATAGGGACGCCGCCACCGATGGCTTTGCCCATCGCGAGCAAATCGGGCACGACGCCGAAGTGCTCGAAGGCAAACCATTTGCCGGTGCGGGCGAAGCCGGTTTGCACTTCATCAAAGATGAGCAGCGCGCCGTGATCGTCGGCGAGTTTGCGCAGCCCCTGGATGTAGTCGGGCGTGCCCGGGTATACGCCGCCTTCGCCCTGTACCGGTTCCACCAGGATAGCCGCCGTTTCATCGTTCACGGCTTCGCGCATGGCGTCCAGGTTGTTATAGGGCACGTGCGAGAAGCCCGGCACCAATGGCTTGAATGGGTCGCGATACTTCGGATTGTAGGTGGCCGAGAGCGCCCCCATCGAGCGGCCATGGAAGGCCCGCACCGTGGCGACGACGTTGGTGCGCCCGGTGCTCAGGCGGGCGAATTTGATCACTGCTTCGATCGATTCCGTGCCCGAATTGCACAAAAAGATGCGTTTCATCGGTTGCGGCAGGATCGTATAGAGCAGCTCCATAAACTCGGCGCGCTTGTCGTTATAGAACATCTCCGAGCAGCTCATCAACGTTTGAGCCTGTTCCGCAATCGCCCGCACCACTGCTTCGTTGCTATAGCCCAGCGTGTTCACGCCCTGGTTGGATGTGCAGTCGATGTAGCTGCGTCCCTGTTCGTCCCAGAGGGTGGCGTCCTTGCCGCGCACGACGGTCAAATCGCGCTTGGCATAGATACCGGATGTGTGTGTTAGTTCAAGTTCCTGAAAGGACATTCCTAATCCTCCAACGCAAGTGCGCGCCGGCGTGTGCGTCTGGCGCGTGCTTGTAAATTAATTGCTGATAACGGTTCCCTTGCCGCTCAAGGCGGCCTGGATGGGTTGTGGAAGTCGCGCGTCTGCAAAAACCACCTGTTCCACGCCGGCGGCAATTGCTTCGCTTGCGCCCAACACCTTCTTCTTCATGCGCCCTTCTGCGAATGAAAGCGCCTGCTCCAGCCCGGCGTAGCGGATGTGTGGGATGAGCGTGCTTTCGTCGGGGAACTGGCGCAACAACCCCGGCACGTTCGACAGAATGATGAGCTGTTTGGCGCCCATCGATGAAGCGATGATTGCGGCGGCGCGGTCACCATCCACGTTGATCGCTTCTCCCTCGGTGCTGCACGCGGGCGGCGTGATCACCGGCGTATAGCCGGCACCGAGCAGCAGTTGCAGCAGGGCGGTGTTTACCTTCTCCACTTTGCCGGTGTAATCGTCGCGCACCAGTATCTGGCGCCCGTTTTCCACCGCGCGCACGGTGGCCTTACGCGGCCCTTCCAACAGGCGTCCGTCGATCCCGCTCAGCCCGACGGCGTTCACGCCGCGCTTTTGCAGGCGCTCTACGATGCGCGTGTTCATCTTGCCCGCGTAAACCATGGCGAAGATGTCCATCGTCTCGCTGTCGGTATAACGCGAGGTGAACCCCTGCGGAGATGTCAATACGCGTGGCGGCTTGCCCAGCTTTTCGCTGATAACGTTGGTCTCGTGCGATCCGCCGTGCACCAGGATGAGCTGCTGGCCTGTTTTGACCAGTGCGGCGACGTCATCGCAAACCAGATCATAGTTGATGCCGGCCGAACCGCCGACTTTGACGACAATCATTTCCTCTCTATCTCCATTAAGGGATACTAAATTGACCGATGATGGCACGATCGACGCCGGTGGTGAGCGGAACCCTGGGCATGTCGGGTTGGGCGGCATCATACAGCCCAACCGCCACCTCGTAATTGCCCGGGCTCATCGTATCCGGCAAACTGATGCCATAGCTCCGAATGCTTCCCGCCACGTCGTCTGCAATGAACTGCGTGTCCGATTGGGCCGTAAGCTGTGATCCATCCAACTTCAGCACGTGAATGAACTGTTTCAACCCACTCGTGATGACCTGGGGGTCGCCTTCCCACAGCAGATGAACTTCCAACAATTGACCTTGCAGGTCGGGGTAGATGGCCGCCGATTTTAGGGTCAGACCGTCACTAAAGGCGGCGTTCTGTGATTGCATATCTTTCAGGTCGATGCGGCTGTAGATTTTAATCGGCCAATAACCCGTATAGCGCTCGGCAATTTGTGTGAACTGGCTGGAGAGCGTCGTGATAGCGACATCGGGGCCGTTCCAGTAGCTGTCGTTGACGATCATGAGCAGCAGTCTGCGCACGCCTGAATTCACCATATCTTGGCTGGCTTGCTCGGCCACTGCTTTGTCGTTTGGCAGGCGGGGAATCACCAAATAATCGGGTGTATCGAGGTAACAGGTGAAGGCGTAATCGGGATAGGTAACCGCCCAGCGCAACTGCTTGGCACTGAATCCGCCGGAATATTGGATGAACGTCTCGTGCATGCCGCGATAGACGTTGGTGCCGTGCACCCATTCCTGGTTGATGTAGGTGCGTAGCCCGATGAAGATGCCCGTACCCAACGCCACGGCAAGCACGGGCCCGGCAAATGGCTGCACTCTTCCCCAGGTGTGGGCAAGCCAGTCGCGTGCCCGGTTGGGACTGGGAGCGATTCCCACACCCATGAGCACGAAAAATGGGTTGATCGCCGCGATCAGGTAGCGATCTTTCCACACTGGCCGGCCCTGAGATAGCCACCAGGTGATGAAGATCGGCAGGACGAAGCACAGCGTGAGCAGAAGCGCAGCTTTCCGGTGTTGCACATCACCGCGCAGGAGCTTGATCCAGGCCACGATGAGCAAAGCGCCGCACAAGAGCGCATACAGGATGCGTTGATTGGAGATGTCCAGCCCGACGCCGAAGACGTTCAAGACAAAGACGACTGCCTCCGATAGGCTGGGCATGCTGCCGAAGCCGTGATAGGTGAGCAGGATATTGCGCGCCACATAGAGCCAGGGCAGTGTGAAAACCGCCACAACCGCCTCGGCGATGATCCACTGCCGGATCACTTTGTGCGGCTGTTTTATTTGCCTGCTTAGCCACAAAATGCCCACATAGGCGTTTTGCGCCACGACCACGAAGAGCGCGTAGTAGTGGGTTTGTAGCACCAGCCAGGTGACGACGATGTAAGCGACCCAGGTGCGGCGGCGTGGACGCTGCAAGGCTCTGAGCATGAGCAATGTGCTGGCGAGCGAAAGCGCCATCAACATGCTATACATGCGCATCTCGCGGCTTTGTGAAACGGCGAATTCATTCGCCGCCATGAGGCTCGTAGCGATGAGCGCAACGTATCGCCCATGGCGGCCGGGGAAAAGCTGAAAACAAAAGCGTGCCAGCAGCGCCACTGCCAGCACGCCAAACCATACGCTTAACCAGCGCGTGGCCATCTCGCTATTTCCTACCAGCATCATCCATGCCCGCAGCAGAAAGTAGTAACCGACCGGGTGCGGCTCGCCGAGGGCCAACGTCTGGCGAATGATGCCGGCGAAGCCTTCCAGGATGATGCCACACGTGAACCCCTCGTCGCCGGCCAGCCCATTGGAGAGGTGCATTGCGCGCAAGATGAGTGCGACTAGCACAACGCCAAATAGGCCGGCGTTGGTGATAAGCAAGAAGGAATTGCGACGATTCATGATTGGCCCGCCACGTTTACGGATGGAGACCTGGGAATTCCAGGCCGGCACGCTCGTCGAAGCCCTGCATGACGTTCAGACATTGCACGGCGGAACCGGCGGCGCCTTTCATCAGGTTATCGATGGCGCACAAGAGCGTCACTTTTTGCCCGTCTTCGCTCAGGGCAAACCCGACGTCAGCAAAATTGCTGCCGGAGAGGATCTTCGGCTCCGGCGCACGGAAGATGCCCGTGTTGGTCTTGACGATGCGCACGAATGGTTCGTTCTTATAACAATCGCGGAACGCCTTCCAGAGCGCCTTTTCCTGGATGGGCTGGCGGGCGAAGCAGTGCACCGTGGCCAATACGCCGCGCACCATCTCAATCGAAGTCGCCGACATGTGAACGGCAGGTGCTGTCCCTTCCGCGCTCAGCAGACCGATCATTTGCTCCACTTCCGCCGCGTGGCGGTGCCCGGCGGGGGCGTAGGAGCGTACCGCGCCGCTACGCTCAGGGTGATGCGAGGCGTCCGAAGCGCTGGCGCCGGCCTCGCTGGAGCCCACCTTCGTGTCGCTGATGATTGGGCGCGTGAAGTCCAGCAGCCCGGCTTTTACGAGCGGCATGAGGGCCAGGTTGGTGGCCGTGGCATTGCAGCCCACGCCGCTGGCGAAGTGCGCACCTTTTAGTTGCGCGCGGGTCAGTTCGGGCAGCCCATAGACGAACTTTTCCACCCATTGTGGGGCTGTGTGCGCGTGGCCGTACCAGCGCGCGTAGGCGTCCAGGTTACGTAAGCGGAAATCGGCGCTCAGGTCGATCACGCTATCGGCCAGCGAGGCCCAGTGATCGATCTGTGAGGTGGCTTCACCATGTGGTAGGCACAGGAAGACAACGTCGCTCTTTTGGGCGTCTTCGGGGCGGATGAATTGCAGGTTGCCGCCGGGGGTGTTGCGCAGGTTGGGGTGAACGGTGTGCGCATATTCCCCCATGCGTGAGCGCGACGTGATTTGCGTCACTTCCGTGTGAGGGTGAAAGCTGAGAATTCGAAGCAATTCGCCGCCGGTATAGCCCGTGCCGCCGACGATGGTGCAGGTTAGTTTGGTCATTCGTGTTTGGTTCAGTTGGTCAAGGCTTCAGTTCGCGCCGGCGACGCTCAGCGCATAATCTACGACTGCGGCAGGGATATCCACCCCCGTCGGCGTCACGCTGTTTTTGAACTCCATCGTGTGGTTGATCTCATTGATCAGGTAACCGCGCTGTTCATCTTCCAAGACGTCCACTGCCACCACGCCATTGCCCACCGCAGATGCGCCGGCGGAGCACAACGCGTCCAGTTCGGGTGTCACCGGGCAATTGGTGGCCTTGCCGCCGCGTGCAGTGTTGGTGATCCAATGTTCGGAGGTGCGGTATATGGCTGCGATGGTCTTGCCGCCCACGACGAACGCGCGAATGTCGCGGCTGGGCTTCTTGATGTATTCCTGGATGTAGTAGATGTGCTGTTCGTAATTGCCCAACACGTCGCGCAGTTCGATCATGCCTTCGGCTGCCTGGCGATCGTTGACCAGGGTGACCATGCGGCCCCAGGAGCCGACCACCGGCTTTAGCACGCATGGGTAGCCCATCTCCTCGATGGCTTTCAACGCCGATTCGGGCGTGAAGGCCAGCATGGTGCGCGGGGTGGGGACGTTGTGTTGCACCAGAAGCTGCGAGGTGACGAACTTATCACCACAGTTTTCCACCACTTCGTAGGTGTTGACCGTCTTCACGCCTGCCAGCGCCAGCGAGCGCAAAATATAGCGCGCGCGGCTCTGCGAGATGCAGCGCTCCACGACGACGTCATATTGTTTCCACGCTTCAAGCGCGTGCAGATCGAAGCAGATGCTGCGGTCGTCCACCACGTCGCATGATGCGTCGCGCTTGGCGAATGCTTCGATCAGCATTTTTTCTTCCGGCCGGACGAGTGAACAGATGATGGCTGCCTTCATTTCCGCGTTATTCTCCCCAGTCCTCTTCCTCGGTCGGTGCCAGGGCGAGCATGGTGGGTTGCAGGCTCACCACTTCCAATTCTGCGCCGCAATCGGGGCAACGCACCAACTCGTGCAAAATGGGGTCGGATTTAAACGAAATCGTGCCGCCGCACTCGGAACATTCTGCTGTTGTCATCTTTAATCATTCTCCTTGGAATAGTCCTATCGTACTAAAAGAAAAGCTCCCGGACAATTACATGCCTGGGAGCTTGTCGATCATTTATAAGTTACATGATGCGCAGAGCTAACCAGACACTCAAAGGTCCGGCTTCTTTCCCTGCTTCTTGCTCTTTGCAACGAACAGCGTGCACATCATGGCGAACAACTAATACCACGCACTGGGCCTTGTGTCAAATGAGGTCGAAACGTGCCGGAACCAAATCATATACCGGGGAGTCATAAGATATAGGGAAATGACAATGAAAATGAAAACGCTTCTGACGTGTGTCGTAGTCATCTTGTTGGCAGCCTGTGGGGCGCCTGCTTCGCCGGCTACTTTTTCGCCCCTTGTCTCTATCGTGAGCACCTCAACCCAGGCGCCTGCGCCATCGACTTCGAATAGTGCCGTCATTATCTACGAACGTAGCGGAGGCTTTGCCGGCCAAACTGACACCTGGCGCATCTTTGCGGATGGGCATGTGGAGGCCGCCACACACAGCAACAACACTGCCGCGCCCGCGCTCACGACGGCGGAAGTGAATCTCGCCGCACAACAGATTGCCCAGGCCGGCTTTTTTGACTTGCAGGGGTCTTACCTGCCCGACAACCACTGCTGTGACCTCTATACCTATCGGCTTACCGTTGCGCTCGATGGCAAAAGCAAGACGGTGACGACGATGGATGGCGCGCAACAGCCGGCCGCCCTGGCGACTGCGATAACCATCGTGCGGGCGCTCATCAATCAATGATAAAGGGAGGCCGGCTTTGCAGGGCCTCCCTTTGCTGAGTCGTTGCGCTACGGCTTGATATAGTCTTGAGCGGGAATTTGGGCCGGTGGTTCATCCATAGGCGCAACGTCGATCACGATTGGCTGTTGCGTGTCCTGCGCCGCGTCGAAACTGGTGATGCGCGAGCATGATGTGAGGAGGATGACATCATCCAAATAGAACGAGGTGGGGTACGAGATGTCGGTCGTGCCGTGGAACTGCACTTTCAAGTCGCGCGTGATGATCTCGTTATATGTGACGGTGATCTTCCACCAATATGGCGTCGTTGCGCTGCCGTAGGCGTTGGTGTTGTCCAATAGCCAGTAATCGGGGGTAATAGCGTGATTGTTGCTATCCAACATCTGGAAATACAGCTTGTCGTAGTATGAAACTGTGGAATCCGAACTGGCTACGCCTACGTAGAGCGTCAGTTGCATATATTGGGCTTTGGCTGGCACGTTGAATCCCTGGCGTAAACCATCGTTCTTGTTGTTGCCATTCCCCAACAATGCGGATTTACTGCCAGACCAGTAGTAGGTTGTATTGATTTGTGGTGTGCCGACATAGCTTGTCCAGGAAGTGAGGTTGTTTTCGAATCCGGTGTTGCTGAGCAATGACGAAGGTGTGCATGACTGGGCCGGCGCCTTGACCATCGGGATATAGGCTTTGCTTGGGTGAGGGTTGGATGACGTGCCGCCGATGCCCACAGCCGCCCACGCGTTCAAGACGGAACTGCAATTGGCTGCCGTGATGCCATAGGTTCCGATGAGGTCGGTGCAAGCTGTGTAGAGCGCGCCGCGCGCGGCCGAAAACCCCGCGTAGGTCGTCAGGTAATATCTGGCGGCCCTGTAATAGATTTGCTCCGCCTTGGTGTATCCAATCCCTGCCACGTTGATGCTGTGGAATGTGCCGCCCGCTGTCAATAAGTAGGCTGCCTTGTTGGGGATACCGCTATTGATGTGCACGCCCCCTGAGTCTGACTCCAGCGGAAGCCATCGGTAACCACTCATGTGATCAGGCTGGTTATACAGCGGCGGATTTGATAGGTCACGGCCGGCGCCGGAATTGAGAGTCTCACCCATCGTCCAATCACAGTCTGCGGTGCCTGTGCTGGCTGAGCAACCGGCGAATACCGCCATCACATCGGACCAGGATTCATTGAGCGCACCAGGTTGGTGCTCATAAATAAGGTTGCTGGTGTACTCCGTGACGCCGTGGGTCAGCTCATGCGCCACGACGTCGAACGCCTGCGCGTATGTATCGCCGTCGCCGTAGACCATCTCTTCGCCGTTCCAGAATGCGTTCTCGTAGCCACTGTCGAAATGGACGACCGAAACAAGCGGCGAATCCAGGTTGTCGTAACTGTGGCGTCCGAAGGTGTTCAGGTAGTAGTCGTAGACCTTACTGGCGTTGTTGTATGCGCTCTGCGCATCAGCGTCATAACCGCCGCAACCCGAGGGCGTGCCACATAGATAAGTGCCGGGTAGCGTCGTCCCATTGTAAGCAGTGTAAACCCTCAGCGTTTTTGCCGTGTCCAACTGATTTACTTTGTGAACGATCTTGCCGTCAATTGCATCGACAAAGACGAGCCAGTTGCCCAGGTTGCGCCAGGAAAAGGCGTTCACTTTCCAGGTCAGGTGTGGCTGGCCTTCATCGACATAGACGAAGAGCCCGCTGTCGTTGGCGCGTAAAGTGGCATCCGCGTCGCCCAACACGTCACGCACAATTGCCAGGGCTGCATCTTCAGTGATCTGTGGCGTGGTGGACGGGTGAACGTCGGGGAAGAAGGAACCATCTACGGCGATGATTGTCGCTCCCTTTATATGCAGGTTCATTTGCCCGCCAAATACAGGTACACCATTGACAGCCTGCACCATGCGCACATGTTGGACGTCAAGGTCATCTGGCGTTACATCTTGGAGCAGCAGTTCAGTGGATTGATCGCTGATGCCATACAGCGTGCCATAGCCGGATAGGAAGTTACGTGCTATCTCCTCGGGCGCCTGGCCTGTTGCCGGGATTTTGCCACTGATGAATGTGGGGGTGCTGCCAACGCCGTCACTCCACTGAATTTGGAGTTCATCCTGTGTCGCCTGTTGTAACGCGGCATAGGCTTGGCTCGAAGTTTGCGGAGGAGGCGGCGCAGCAGACGCAATCAGCGATTCACCCGATAACAATGCCGCACACAATAGAACTGAGCTAAGGCAGGCACCCAGGCGCAAGATGCCTCCTCGATGTGAGCGAGATTTACGCGACACATGACGTCTCTTCATGATTCTCCTTTGCATTGCGATGATCCCCACGCAGGATCCTGTTGAAGGTCTTGGAGGTGTTGCCAGGCAGGCATAAACGGTGATCGTTACTGTGCTGCCGGCGATTTACAAAGTGTACTATGAATTTGCTATTTTGCAATCAAGTGTCGAGCAATGTCGGCTTGGCTTGTGGAACGATGCAGGAGAGTGCCGGAATAACTTTGACACAAAAGCTTCCAAATGTTCAATTCTGCATAGTAAAGGTGCCTTATCTGCTCAATGATGATTTTCATCGGGGTTTTGAGCGACTAAGTATTGCATAATGCCTGTATTTGTGTAATAACTATTGTATCGGCTGTGCGTGTGTGTCGGCTGCACGAAGGTGGAGCGGAACAGTATAAACACAATGTAATGCAATAATATAACTCGCTACTAAAATGGTATCTACAAACCACTGATTCAATAGGAGAAATCACCTGTGCTTCACGTTATGCGTAGGATGTTAGTCATTCCAATGATGGTCGCGGGCGTGCTCATTGGGCCGGAGAATGCGTTATCGCAAGTACAGGATGCACCTGCTAAAGCGAGTGTAGCACCCGCCGAGTTACCCACCGATCGCATCATTATCAAATATAAAGAATCGGCGCATCTTTCCGCGAGCGATGTCGGGCCTGGCTCCGCGCGCTTGCAGGTCGTGAACAAGGCTGCCGGCGTGTCGGTCAGTTATGACCGGGCGATGTCGGGGGACGCGCACGTGTTGAAGTTGGCCGGCCGGTTGCCGGAAAAAGAAGTCCAGGCCATTGCCGACGAGATCAGCGCGCTTCCGGACGTGGAATATGCGGAGCCGGATCGCATTTTGCGCCCGGCGCTTGTCCCAAATGACCCACAATGGAGCTATCAATGGGGCTATTCCAGTACCTATGGCATGAACCTGCCCGCCGCCTGGAACATGACGACTGGCTCCAGCAGCACCGTCGTCGCGGTGATCGATACCGGCTATCGGCCGCATACCGATCTATCCGGCCGCTTCGTGCAAGGCTATGACTTCATCTCCGATTCGCAGGTCGCCAACGACGGGGACGGGCGTGACAGCGATGCGCAGGACCCAGGAGATTGGATCACTTCAGCAGAGGCGGCCAGTGGTTTCTTTGCGGGGTGCACGGTTGAAAATAGTTCCTGGCACGGCACGCACGTGGCCGGCACGATTGGCGCGAACACGAATAACTCGGTCGGCGTCGCGGGCATCAACTGGCAGGCCAAAATTCTGCCGGTGCGCGTGCTTGGCAAGTGCGGGGGCTACACTTCCGACATCGTGGATGGGATGCGCTGGGCGGCCGGGCTGTCCGTATCAGGTGTGCCCACAAATACGAACCCAGCGAAAGTACTAAACCTCAGCCTGGGCGGTTTCGGTTCGTGCAGCACCTCGCAGCAAAACGCGATCAATGCCATCAATGCGACCGGCGCCGTCGTGGTCGTCGCGGCGGGGAATTCTAACGCTAACGCGTCGAACTACAACCCGGCGAACTGCAACAATGTCATCGTAGTAGGGGCGACCAACAAGAACGGTACACGTGCCTACTATAGCAATTATGGCTCCATTGTGGACGTGAGCGCGCCGGGCGGGTCGCAAAGCTATACGAATGATCCAAACGGCATCTTATCAACCCTCAACGCAGGGACGACCACTCCCGGGGCAGATAGCTACGCGTATTATCAGGGCACCAGCATGGCGACGCCGCACGTGGTGGGGCTTGTGTCGCTGATGGCGGCCATCAGCCCGACGTTGAACTACACAGGTGCCGAAACAATCCTCAAGTCCACCGCGCGCGCTTTTGGCACGGGAAACGATTGTGCGTCCGTCGGGTGCGGCGCAGGCATCATCGACGCGTATGCGGCGCTTGTCGCAACGCGCATTACTCTAGGTGATTTAACCCCACGGGCCTATATTCCATTTGTAGCCGACATTACGGCCACCACTGGCGTCTCGATTACGAATGGTGATTTTGAGAGCGGTAGCTCGGGTTGGACGGAGTATTCTACTAACGGGTACTCCGTGATTATTAGTTCCGGCTACCCCGTCTCCATCACGCCCCATAGTGGTAGCTGGCTTGCCTGGTTGGGTGGCGCATATGATGAGATTTCCTATGTGCAACAACAGGTGAACGTGCCATCGAGTGCTCCTTATTTGTCCTACTATCAATGGATCAACTCTGCTGAAACCGGTTGTGGCTATGACTACGGGAAGGTGTATATCAACAGCACGCAGGTGGATAGCTATGGGTTGTGCGTCTCGAACAATACCGGTGGCTGGGCGAAGCACATGGTCGATCTGAGCAGCTATGCGGGCCAGTCGGTCTCATTGATGATTTACTCGAGCACAGATAGCTCGGTGAACAGTAATCTGTTCATCGATGACGTTGGGTTCCAATCTTCTGCGGCGAGTAGCGCGACGTCTGCTCCTGCTGGTGCGGGATTGCCGGAGGAGTCAATCTCCAAGCCGCAGCTGATGGGCGACTGATCGTAAGCGGCACGGAGTGAGTAAATGAAAGCGGCGGATGGTACGCCATCCGCCGCTTTTTTGTTGAAGTGATATGGCGATCACTTGCGCGCGCTTGGTACGAAGACCTTGTGCGGGATGGACGCGTCCACGGCGGCCAGGGCGTTCACCCGCCCGGCGCCGGATGAGTCAACCGTCCCGCCGCTCATCGTGCTGGCGGTATTCTTCAGTAGTGTTCTCATCGAAGACTGGTTATAGGATAGGTTCAAACTGCGTGCTTTTTGCAGCACCAATGCAGCAACGGCGGCGGCGTGCGGCGCAGCGGCGGATGTGCCATAGAACCGGTAGCAGGTGTAGTAGGACCCAAAGAACGAGTTACAACCCCCATCTGTTGCAGTGAAGTCCGGTTGTTGGAGCGTTTCCGTCGTGATGGCGGATGCCGCAACGGCCCCCGACACCGGGCCAAAATAATGTGCCGCCGGCCCGCGTGAACTGAAGGTTTCGGGTGTTGTATTGTTGTTATAGGGCAATGCCGCGACGCTCATGGCATACCGGCTGGCAGAGTGCCCGGATAGAGTCGGCCCAACGATGTCATTGCCGCTCGTTGTGTTGAACTGTACCGAGGTCAATTGGTTTGTGTTTTGTGTGAAGAAGAACTTGATGCGTGGCGTGGCAGTGCCGTCGTAACGATTCACGACGATTTGATAGGTCTGCGCTGAACCAGTGGTGTTTTGATAGTATAGATACTCAATAGGTTCTTGGAAAATGGTACTGGTAATGACGCTCCACGCGATCACCGAGCCAGTCGAGTCAAGCAGGTAGAGGTCCATGTCGGTCTGTACGCCACCCCAGGGTTCGTTCCACTGCAAATCGACATCGATGGCTCCCCCGGCGGCGATTGTGACCTGGTCGCTGTTCGACGTGCCGCTCTGGCTGAAGTTGTGGCAATCGCCGTCCGAGTAGTTCAGGACGTCGGCGGGGCAGGTGGTTGGGCGATATTGGGCTGCTTCGTATGACCCCACGTTTTGCGCGCTAATGATGTGGTTGCTATTGCCCGCTGAGGTGAAGTACATCGCGCCCAGGCCGACTACGTCGGAGATCGCAACAGCGACTGGGCCATCCTGGAACAGGGGTTCATCCAGGTAATAGACGTCATCGACGATGATATCCGCCCCCCAGGTGCGCAAATTGCGGATGTTGCTGGCAAATTGATATATCCCGTTGAAAGCCGTGGCATACCCAAGCTGCGCCCCTGGCGCCAGGTCGTGCACGATTTGGGCCATTGCGCGACCCTCATCCGTCCCAGAAGCTTTCAGCGTTTCGGAAATCACCGTGACGGCGGTCGTATAGCCGCATGGATTTCCGGGGCCGGGGAGTTCGCCGCTGGAGACGTCGGTCGCCCAGGTATCGGCACCGGCGGCCTTATTGAATGAGTCGGACAGCACGCCAACTTTGATGCCCGCCCCATTCACGCCATAGGCGGCGCGCGCGGCGCCGGCATTCAGTTGGGTGTTGCCTTCCGAGACGATAGGGTTACACGTCGCCGGCGCATCGGTGTGTTGCGTTTGCGCGAGGTTGGCAATGCCACTTCTTTGCACGATGGGCTGAAGTTCTTCGCGCATGCCCGTGATCGCCTGGATGCCGGCCAGTGCATTCAGGTCCGCCGCGCTGACGTAAACGGTGATCACGTGATAGTCGCTGGAAACGTGCACGATGGTCGCGCCGGCGGCCTGGATGGCGTCCTGGTTCGCCTGTGAAAGATCGTCGGTGTAGAGGTAGACCAGGAGTTGCCCCTGAGCATTCTTAAGCAGGCTGCCTGGGCCTGAGGCTGGCAGGCTCAGGGCGCGTGCCTGTGTTTGCGCATTCGCCAGGCGCAACTGGCTTGATTGGGCCAGCATCTGCAAGCGGGGGGTGAGTTTGCCGGCGGGCTTGGGATGAGCGCCCACCGCCGGCGTATGAACGGACGTTTGAGCGGCCAGTTGAGCGGGTGAAACGATCAACGCTCCCACCAGCACAATTGCAGACCAAAAGCGATGATTGAGCCAGTATCGCATGAAGAACCTCCAATGTTAATAAAGGTGCGTTTCAAAAGCACCTTCTGTGCATTGTGCAAACACCATGTTCTGCTAATTAGATTAATGAATTGTTGTGAATCAGCAGTGCTAATGATGAATCTGTGGCAAGTGTAACACAAAACAGGCTCTCAAGTGTGAATTTAATAAAATAATATCTTTGTGTGTAATTGATTTGTGGGGAGAATTCGCGTGCGAGGGATTATGTTGTGGCTAACATGGGCGAAGACGGTAGGTTCAGGCCGACTTTGTCACTTCACACGGAAGGGGTGCTCATGCTCATACAGCCATGTGTTCTCTGTGACTTTGTTGCTTTGTGTGAATTGCTTTGGTGAAACTGCCGATGAACGCGGATAAACGCAGATGTAAGCGACTGCTTCAAATTGTTTACGGGCTTACGATGCGTGATAGTTTAGCGGCCAGGTCGCGCTGGAAGGGCGGCGCAATGATGGTGACCCTTCCATTGACGCATTGCACAGTCGCCTGGGCGACCTGTTCGTCGGTGCGCGTATCGTACCAGGTCACACGATACTGCCCATCCAACATGCCGCCCAACGTAACGCTGGCATTGCGGCGTTCTTGGAGCGTGAAGTGCCAATCGGCATCTTTTACGCCGTTGAACAGCGTGGCCTGGCGGTAGTCGTCCTCGGCGGCGTCCACGGAATATTGTGAGTTGCTCAACCATACCAGCGCATGATCGCTGCTGGCCAGCGCCATGGCCTGTACCGTCGTGGTGTTGACCTGTGTGGTGGTCATGTTCAGGCGCGCCATGTTTTCGCCGGCCAGAAAATCGCTCAGCCCCTTCAGGTGATACCAATATTGGTTCGGCTCGATATAGGTGTCCCACCACCAGTACATCGCCGCGTTGGAAAACCCACTGAAGGTGGAAGCCCATAGCCCGACATGAAACTGGACGCCTTCGCTATCGAAGCGGGTGGGTTGCTCGGTGCTGGAGGTCGCGCCAAACTCGGTATAGAGGAAGGGCTTGGTGGCCGGGCGGGTGCCCAGGCTCGTCATCCTGCCATAGGCTTTGGGGATGCTGACGCGCGGGTCGGTCGAGTTGTATTCGTGATGTTGCAGCACGTCGATTTCGGGCAGATCAATCCTGCGCGGGTCGCTGATGTTGGCGTAGCTGATGGTGGTGAGGTGGTGATAGGGGTCCACGCTGCGCAGATAGGGCGTCATCGTTTGCAGCCAGGGCCGCAAGATGTTCAGTTCGCCGATGGGCGTCAGGTCCACCTCGTTCCACCATTCCCAGGCCAGCAGGTTGGTGGCGTAGCCCCAGCGTGCGGCGATGTAGCGCAGACGGTTCTGAAACAGCTTTTGTGCCGTTGCGTTGGTGGCGAAATCCTCCGGGTTCTTGCACGGGCCGCCCAACTCGGCGTTATAGGGGTTGGAGGCCCATTCCGGGTTCACGCGAATATTGAACGCGCCGTGATTGATCAGCACCAGGATCACGTTGATGTCGCGCGCTTGCGCCATCTGCATCACCTGATCCAGTTGCCAGGCCTTGTCCAGCTTGTAGTGACCCAGGCCGCTGTCGTTCCACTCGATGCCGAATGCCCACGACGACATCCAGATGCGCGTGACGTCGGCGTGATTGGCTTGTAGTTCGTCCAACCAGTGCCGGTAATCTTGGAGCGGGTCCTCGTGGCCCCAGCCCAGGTTCAGGCCGACCGGGAAATAGCTCTCGCCGTTATCGAACCCCAAGAAGCGTTGATTTTCGTTGCTGACGCGCACAAACCCGCGCGAGACGGCGGGTGTCACCTCGAACTGGATCGGTTCGCTCTGTAGCGTGATTTTGGGCGTCTTGAGCGTGGCGCGCGCGGTCCAGGTGCCTTCCAAGGTGGGCGTGAAGCGCGCCTTCCAGGTTTGCGGCCAGATGGGTTGCTGCGTATTTGGGTCAAAGCCCTGGTAGAAGAAGGCCGGCACCTTGATCTGCTCTCCGCTGGCGGCAGTGAAGGTTAGGTCGATGGCGATCTGATCTGGGTCGAATGGGTTATCGGCGCTTTGGTCGGTGTCGATGTCCAATTCCAGCAGGTCATATTGCGCCAGGGAGGTGTAGGGTGCACGCAGGGAGATATAGGACGAACTGGGGTGCGCGGGGACGGCACTTGGGGCTGGCTGCAGGGCGCGCACGGCCAGCAGCTTATCGACGTACACGCTGCCCGGCTTGGTTGGATAGAGAATCAGCGCGACTTCATGGATGGCATCCGTTTGTGTGACCGTCGTCGTGTACTCCCACCCGACGCTAGCCGTCTTGAAGGAGCGATCTGTCAGGCTGAACCGGACGGCGTTGGCCCCGGGTTTGAGGATCACCGGCTTACTTTCTTGCCATTGGCCATCCACCCCGGCACGCAGCGCGATACCGACGGCGCTCGCCGCACCTTCATCGTTGTAGACGTCCAGCGCCAGCGCTTCGCTCTGCCCCAGCTTCAGGTCGTGATCCCAGGTGAAAATGGCTTTGGGTTGGCTGCCCTGGCTGAAGCTCAGTTGCATCGATTGGTTGCCGTGCGTGACGTGTTCTTTCGATGGTGCCGCGCGCGTGGCGCTTGAGTCGCTGAAAAAGGGCCATGCGCCGGCCGCCCACGCCGGAGAGGACGACTCAAAATCGTCCAGCAAGGCGGTGCTCGCGTTGGAGGACGCCGGAAAGGCTTCGCTGAGCGGGGTGGGCGAGGAGGCGGATTGGCACGCGCCGGTGAACATGCCTGCAAGCACAGCAAGGATGAGCGCGAATGATATGGGATGTCTCCTTGCTTTTAAGCCGGCGTATGGATGAAGGCCGCTAGAAGTTTCATGTGCGCTGCCAGTACATTGTCGATAGCCGATTACGAACATGAGCATTGCTCCGAGATCCAGTTGGGAGATGCTTGCCAGGTGATGTGATGCCTTGGCTGCAATGTCCCCGCCGAGGTAAAGACTTCAATAGGGCAGATTGAATTGTTGCGTCAACGCCGCTCGCACGACGTCGATGAGCAGAATTTCGGTGAAGGTGAAACAGATGCCGGCGATCAACGGGAGTGGCAATTGGCGCCAATGTTCAAAGCTCGACTCTCGCTTCATGAGCAGGATCACCAGCAGCATGTTCACAACCACAAGGAGCACGAGCACCCCCAATGTGCTGATGAGGGCGATGGGCCCGTAGAGGAAGTCGGGCTGCCACAGGACGATTGCGATGATCGCGATGGCGATGACGACCAACCGTCCCAGCGTGTGCCACGCGGCTACGCTGGGTTCGTTGGACGTTAGTTCGGGTTTCCACACCGCCGAGTTGAATAGGGGCACGACGAACGTGCTGAGCGTGACGCCCATGAACGCCCCCGTCACCAGGCGCAGCCAGTTGTGTGGCATGTAGATGAGCACCTGCCCACGTATCAGCAGCATGTAAGAGTTGAAACCGTCGAACCCCCAAATCAGGAAGAAGGCGGCCAACACGAACAGGAACGGCTTGCGTGGAAATTGCGCCACACGTTTGCGTTGTAGCACCGCGAAGCTGGTGATGCCCAAGAGGGCCCCGCTGAACATGCCGGTATCACGCGCACAGAGCGGCAGTTGTGTGTTCGCGATGAAGAACGACCGCTCGGGAATGCGATGGCACACGGCATAGCCAACCATGTCGAGTGACTCGATGACGGATTTGGGAAGAAACGCTGCGATGACGGCCAGTGCCACTAATAGAATCACCGGCCACCACGTGTAGCCGGGCGCCTGCTCAGAGACAGGCACTGCAGTAACTTCGTCCATAGTTCGCTTATGGCCCTCCGGGGCGTGACACGAGGACGATGATCAAGATGACGATCACTGCCCACAGCAGAGCGCCGTCACTTTCGAGGAAGACAAAAGGAGCCCGCAACGCTTTTGCGATGCGTTCCAATGCGCCGGCCAAAATGCTTTGCCACCATGCCAGGTTGATGACGGAATAGATGCGCTGGCGCACATCAGCCAGCCGATCTACCCATTGGGGTTGGAACCACCAGCCAGCGGCGCCTGCGAGCGAGGCAAGCACCCACAGGAGCCAGCCCACCAGGCCGTTGTGGCTGACCTGGTCGCCCAATGAAGGCGCGCCGGCCAGCCCGGGCGCAAGACCGAACAAGATGATGTGCAGACACAGGATTGCCAACGCTATGCTGAGTGAATAACCCTCGATGGAAGTTGCGACGCCTTCACCCGGCGGCTCTGGCCAACGCCACAGCCGCAACGCGCACAACGTCATCAAGATTTGCGCCAGCGATAGCATGCCGACCAATATCGCCCCGTTCAGGTCGCGCCCGGCCCAGGTGTTGATCACGCCGGCGCGCCCAATGAAGCCCGCCGTCAGCGGCAGGCCGATCAGGCATAATGCGCCCAGGAGACGCGCCCAGTACACTGTTTTGCGCAATGGGTTTGGGAAGCTGGCAGTTGCCTGGCCCAGCAAGGTGGTGCCGGTCAGCCAGGCGATGGCTGCGACAGTGATGGCATTCGATCGCCATGTCACGGCTGAGGTAAGCGCAAGTAACAGGGCGCTGGTATCTACGCTGGTGCGCAATGTGTCGCGGTGTGCTGTGAGCGTGCCGATGACCAGGATTGCCAGGGCCGTTAAGAGCGCCAGGCCAAAGAACCATGCGCGTAACTCGGGCGCGCCTAAGGTGGGCAGGCGCGCCATCAATGCCAGGCCGGCTAGTGAACTGGCTTTTGAGGTCCAGTGACTACCCAGCCGGTTGTCATCTGCCGCGCGAAGCGGGAAGAGGCTGAAGCGTAGCGCGAGCGAAATCAGGATGAAGGGCATGAGGCGGGCAGGGATGTGCGCCAGCGGGAAATACAGGCTATTGCCCGATGCATCATACAGGCTGAAGGCGATGACCAGGAAGAAGAGCGATGCGACCAGGAAGAGCGCATCGCGAAAGAGCCGGCCGGTTGGATACCCACGCAACGCACCGTTCAGGATGACCAGCGCGTCCACCGCCCCAAGCCCGATCAGCACGGTGACCATGTTGTTCGCCAGGACGGTCAGGCTCAACGCCCCAAAGAGCAAGGCTTCAGTGGCGGCGCGGGCAGGTAATGCCATCTTGCTGCGCGAGATGGGGTCCACCATCATGACCGTCGCGAGCGCAATCAACATGGCCATCCCGGCGCTGTTGGTGCTCAGGATGAGTGGTGCGCCGGTGAAGGATACGGGGAACCAGTTGCCGAAAATCGTCTCCACCTGCACCGAGCGTAGCACCCAGGCCAGGATGAGCATGAGGGCGGTCGCCCCGATGTGCACAATTGATTCATACTCCACGACGCGTGGAAAGCGCGGGGCAATCAGTGCGAGCGCAGTGCCTATTAGCGGCAAAGCGATTAGCGCAATGAGCAAGTAATACACAGCCAGCATTTTAACGCGGATGGGAATGGGCACATATGGCGCGTGGCCATGATCTTGTGCGAGCAAGGTGTAACACGTCGTCCGGCGATAATGGCGTCATGAATTCTTCGCCAACCCCTGGAGCCGCAGGGGGAAATGATGAGCATTCGCGCGGAACGAATGAACCTCCCCATAGCGCGATGGCGCTGTGGTTGCAGCGTCACTATGCGCACGTCATGGCTTGCTTTGGTGGGCTTTTGCTTGTCATGGCGGTCCTGGCCCCCATCGTCTCGCCGGCAGATCAGCGCAGTGAGGTCGCCATCATGACGATTCTGTTTGGCCTTATCGGCTCGCTCATGCTGTATAAAGCATTTGCCTCGCCGGGCGGTGCCCGAGACGGGCACTTTGACGAGACCGGCCAACAGCGCATAAAACCGGCGCGCGCCATGCGCAGCCCCGGCCTTCCGCAGCAGGCAAGGCAAGCGATGCAATTGCGTCCTGCCCGAAGCGCCAGGTTGCGTGCGTGGTTGGGCGCGGCGTTCGGGTCGCTGTTTGCGCTTGCCGGGGCGGTAGCGCCATTTGTGCTGGGTGAAGGCAACGTAAGCGCCGACGCGCGCTTTATGATGGTGATCGGTTTTGCGCCCGTGGTCGTCACCGGCGCGCTGATGTTGGGCGTGTTTGGCAGACAACTGCTTGCAAACGGTCAAGTGAAGGAAAGCTCTCCCGGACCTGCGTACCAGGCGATTGAGCCGCACCGCGAGTCCATCCTCACGGCGCTATCAACCGTCGGCATCAGCAGCGGACTTTTGTTGGTGGGATGCGCCGTGATCTTGCCCTTTGTCGTGAGCGATGCAGATCGCCCTGGCATGCTGACAACGGCGGCGCTGATGTCCGTTGTGGGAATTAGCTTGAGCTTATTGGGCATTGCGGCGCGCCGGCGGGGGGTGTCCGCCATGCCGACCGTGGCGCGCGTCACCACGCGGCGCGCACCGGTGCCGCGCGTGCCGGGAAGCGTTTTCTATCGCTTCATTGTGCCCGCCGCGATTGGCTTTGCGCTGTTGCTCATTGTTGCGATCATCGTCGTGGTGGTACTGGCGACGGTAGTTCCGTTGTTGAATTGATGCGGCAATACGAAGAAGGCCACTTGTATTGACGAGTGGCCTTCTTATTGCGTGTGTAAGTCACGTTACGAGATTACCGGGATGATTGCTTATTCCCCGTCGGCGGCTTTTTTTGTGATGTTTGCTGCGTCTTCGGTCGCCTTTTCGAGGCGCAGGCTGGCTTCTTCTGTCATGGCTTCCGCCTTGACGCGCGCATCTTCCAGGATGCGCTCTGCGCGTCGGCGTGAATCGGCAATCGTGGCCTCGGCGCGTTCGCGCGCATCTTCAACGATGTCTTGTGCGCGATCGCGCAGGTCTTCACTCGTCTTGGTGAGTTGTTTGCGCGTTTCCTCGCCCGATTGAGGGGCAACCAGTAGCGCTGCTGCTGCACCTACCAGGCCCCCAATCAATACGCCGGCGAAAAACGCGCCGATTTCTACCCCTGTATCATGCTGTGCCATTTCATGCTCCTTAATTAGATATGCGCTAAACAACTGCTACTTAGCGGACGAACCGGATGCTTTCTTTGTCCCAGCGGTTCGCCCTCCCGCGGAACTGACCTTGCCAAAAATGGCCTGTTGCACGCCCTTCACACCTGCAACAAAGCTGGCAACGTTAATTGTTGGCTTTACGAGATTGTCGCTGACAAAAACAGCCGTCCCACGGACGGTATTCACCGTCTGGTTTGCGTTGGTCAGCATGGGTTTGATCTCATTCCGTAGTAATGCAATGAGTGATTGCAACTGGAATACGAGCACTAACAGCAGCAAGCCAATGATCAAGCTGGTAAAGGCAAGCGCGATGATGAAGATGTCGCGGATGACCGCTGTTGGCCCTGGATGTGTGTAGAGCAGGGCGATGATTCCAATCAGAATTGCCAGGAAGACGAGACTTCCCCCGATGAGGCCGATCAGCAGTTTGGTGTTGGTTTTCGTCGGCTCGGGCATCGCCGGGCCGAGATCCGTGCTGGCTACACCAGGTTGTGACGGTGTTTGACTTGCTGGCTCAGCTTTGATCTGTTCGCTCATGAAGTCCACCCTTAAAAATTATAGCAAATTCGTTATGCTGATAAATGGAAGGTTTTTGCCCAAATAAAACAGAAGGCGCCCTGCTAGAGCGCCTCCTCACCCTCTCGTTACTATATCATACCGTAACGGGGCATCGGCATACCAACCCGGCGTTTTATGAGCGGCGCCTATTTCCCATGCCGCCCAGGATGGAAACGTAATAGAGCATGGTCAAGATCGACTGTAACGCGGCTGCTACATAGGTGAGTGCTGCGGCGTCCAACACCTTGCGCGCGCCGGTCAGTTCGTCGCCGAGTAAGATGCCGCTGGATTCCAGCATGTGCATGGCGCGGCTGGAGGCGTTGTATTCCACCGGCAGCGTAATCAGGGCAAACAGGGTGGTCAGCCCAAAAGCAATCACGCCCAGCCAGGCGAGCTGGGTAATACCCAGCAACAGGCCCAGGATGAAAAGCACCGGCCCAACCCATCCACCAACCTGGACTGCCGGCACGATGGCCCCGCGCAACTTGAGCGGCCCATAATTCTCGGCATCTTGTTGGGCATGCCCAAGCTCGTGGGCTACGACCGCAACCGAGGCGACGGAATTTTGCGTGGACGTATCCGACAGGTTAATGGTCTTTGTGCGCGGGTCATAGAAATCCGTCAATTCACCATGCGTGCCTTGAATGCCAATTCCCTGCAATCCATTATTGCGGATCAATATTTGCGCCGTTTGTAACCCATTGACATGCCGGCTGGTGGATACCTGTGAATAGGTACTGAACGTATTGCGTACTTTCGCCTGCGCCCAGAGTGCCAGTAGCAGCCCGGGCAGCGCAAAAACCAAGTAGAGCGGGTCAAAATAGAACATCGTCACTTTCCTCCGGGGCCTATTTCTTTAACAGCATCCATAAGCCTGGCCCCGATCATGTGTTAATCATAATATAGCGATGATATGAGTTATATGAGAAATCTGGAAGAACGACATTATATCGGCACGGGGTGCCGTTGAAATATACTATGGCGGTATGGTGAAACGACCTTTTGGAGCAGATGGTGAGTGGTGGGTAGTGGCACAGGGCATCTTAGGTGGGATGATTATTCTCGCTCCCGTCGTATTCCCTACGCCTGTGACATGGCCAGGGGCGGTGCGGCTTGCCTTGCTGGGATCGGGCATAATATTGGGCGTGCTGGCATTCGGATTAGCGAGCGGCGGCATACTTGCGCTAGGGAGAAACCTGCGCGCCGTGCCGCGCCCTAAGGAGGGTGGCCGGCTCATTCAAACAGGCGTCTATGCCTGGGTGCGACATCCAATCTATGCCGGGATCATCATCGCTGCGCTTGGCTGGTCATTCGCGTCGCATAGCGTGGCAGCCTTGTTGATGGCGATTGTGATTTTTGTATTCTTCGACTTGAAGTCGCGCCGTGAAGAAGCATGGCTGGCGGAAAAATACGCCGACTATGCGGCCTATCGCTTACGTGTACGCAAGCTTATTCCTTTGATCTATTAGCGGGTCAGGTGGGCAGGTTTCATGACTACTACTTCAACAACCTTCTATCACATTGGTTTTGGGCGGGCTGATCTTGGCTCTACGCCGCCTACGATTGCGGTCCTTTCCGGCGACCCTGAACGTGCGCGCGTCATTGCCCGGCAGCACTTGCGCGAGGCACGCACGCTCTCGGAGAATCGTGGGTTGAATAGCTATGTGGGCTTTCTGCCGAGTGGGCGGGCCTTGGTATCAGCCACGAGTGGGATGGGTGCACCGTCGCTCAGCATCGTGGTAAATGAATTGGTACAAGTGGGTATTCGAACGATCATCCGTATTGGCACGACCGGGTCCATCCAACCGCATGTGGCCGCCGGTAGCGTGGTAATTACACATGCGGCGCTTTGCAGGCAGGGTGCTGCGAATGACATCGCTCCTGTGGAATATCCGGCGGTCGCAGACCTGGCACTTACTGTGGCGTTGGTGAATGCGGCCCAGGCGGTGGGGGCCGATTATCATGTCGGCATCACTGCCTCTGTGGATACCTTTTACGAAGGGCAGGAACGCAGCGATATCTCTGCCAACCCCTCGCTCCTGCCGCAATTGCGTGGCATGACGGAGACCTTCCGCCGTTTGAATATCCTGAATTACGAAATGGAGTGCGGGACGCTCTTTAAAATGGGCAGCGTGTATGGGTTTGCCGCCGGTTGTGTGTGCGGGGTCATTGCGCAACGAACAGTGGACGAGGCCGTGATGATGGACCAAAAGACGTCGGCAGTGGAGAACGCAATTCGGGTCGCACTCCATGCGGCTGATCACTTGTGATGGCAGTTGAGCGATTGTGCCGAAAAAAGGCCAAGCTCCCTCACAAGATATCTCGTTTGAGAACCTGGCTTGTCTCCCCGTGCTGTTTCAGTGACGGCGAAAGTCTGGTCAAGACCTCTTCAACGCGGCTCGATGGTCAATTTCACCGTGGTGCGTTCGGCCCCTTCAATATCTACTTCGCCGAATGAAGGAATGAGAATGACGTTGATGCCATCAAGCAGTAAATACCCGCGCGCAATAGCGGCTGCTTTGATGGCCTGATTCACCGCGCCGGCACCGATTGCCTGAACTTCGGCACGGCCATGCTCGCGCACCACACCCGCAATTGCACCTGCGACCGCGGTAGAACGAGAGTTCGCGGACACCTTGATCAGTTCCATTGTAGACCTCCGAGCGATTCTGTATTGCTCCCGCCTTGCATCAATTCGCACCGTTCTGCCATGACGCTCATAACCTAGTTTATCAGTATTTTATCGAATATGAAATATGTCGTGATTTTTCGCTTTTTATGTTGTACAAGCTTGTCCTGTGTGAGTTAGGTGCTATATTTTGGCTGCGGACAGAGGTTTTTTGATGTATTGTCTGCGAAATAACAATCAATTCCCGGCGCGATAAATGTGGAATCATAGGGGAATTACACATGATGAACCAAGTACCGAATATTTGCGTTGTGGGCAGTGCCAATATGGACCTGATTGCCAGGGTACCCCGTTTGCCCCGCCTGGGTGAGACGTTGCATGGGCACTCCTTCCACCTGGTCTATGGCGGGAAGGGCGCTAATCAAGCCGTGATGGCTGCCAAACTGGGAGCGCATGTGTCGATGGTGGCACGCGTCGGTCACGATGTGTTCGGCGAAGGGATGTTGCGTAACTTCCAGTCCCTGGGGATTGACACGACTCATGTCATCGTAGATGCAGATCACTCGTCGGGTGTGGCGCCAATCTTTGTGGATGATCACGCGCAGAATGTCATCGTGATCATCGCAGGCGCCAATGGCGCATTGGCGCCTGCTGATGTACAAGCAGCGCGCCAAACGATACTCGATTCCAGTGCGGTGGTATGCCAACTGGAAGTGCCGATTGAGACCAGCCTGGAGGCATTCCGGGTGGCTAAGTCGGGGGGCGTTTGTACGATCCTGAACCCGGCACCGGCGGCGGAACTTCCGGCAGAGTTGCTTGCGCTGACCGACATCTGTGCCCCTAACGAAACAGAAACGGAGATTTTGACCGGCCTACCGGTGCGCACACAGGAAGAAGCGGTAGCAGCCGCGCACGTGCTATTGCGGCGCGGGCTGCAAACGGTGATCATCACGATGGGCGAACGCGGTGTGCTCTACGTGGATGCGCAAACGACGATGCACCTGGATGCGCTCAAGGTGAACGCCGTAGACCCCACCGGCGCCGGGGATTCTTTCATCGGCAGCCTGGCCGTGTACCTGGGCGAAGGGTTGCCGATGCCGCAGGCGATTCGGCGCGCCAATGCTGTTGCCGCGCTTTCTGTGACGCGCATCGGCGCGCAGGTCTCGTTCCCCACGCGCGCAGAGGTGGATGCGTTCCTGGCTGAACATTGAACGAGGTGCGGGAGACACGTGGCATATACCTCCCGCAAGTGGGTCACTTGCCGTTGTGCGGGTCCAACGAGCTGAAATAATCGCGCACGTAATCTCGCAAGCCCGCCGGCACCTGCCCGCTGCTGATGGCATCGTCGGCGGTGCGGGCATATTGTGGGTATACCTGTTGATAGGGCACCGTGGCCTGGTTGCTTACGCCGGGGTTGAGTCGCGCATTGGGGTTGGGGATGTTTTGCCCGTTGTTATTGGGTAGCATCACATTTTCACCCGCGGCGGTGATGCGTTGTGGGTTTACCACGTTGTCGCTGCTGCCGGTGTCTTCGGAATGTTCGCTCGCACCGCCCGTCGCACTTTCCGCTTGCGCCGCGCTTGCCCCGGAGGATGATTGATCCGCCTGGCCGAACGTCGAACTACTGCCGGAGCTATTCTGTGCAGTTTGATCTCCCTCTTGGCGCGCATTGCCGGGGACGGATATTTCTTGCTGCCCCGATTGGGCCGGCTGCACATGGGTATCCGTCTGTGCTCGTTGATTGGCTTTGTTATAGGCCCGGTGCGCATCCTCCATGTTTGCCTGCGCCTCGCTCAATTCTTGATTAGCTGCTTGCTTTTGCGCAGTTTGGCTTAGCGCTTCGGCCACCTGGTTCAAGGTCTCTTGTGCGGCCTGATCTTGTTGATTGCGCAATTGCTGGGCTGCCTGGCGCAATTGTTGTGCGGCGGTGCTATTCGATCCCTGGATACTGCGAGCCATTTGTTCCAACTGATCGGCCAGTTGCTGGCGTTGTTCATCTGTCATCGATTGGCCGCCGTTCTGGGTCAGGTTGCGCATCTCGCCGGCAGCCTGGTTCAAGTCTCTGTTCTCCAGTGCGTTCGCCAGCGGGTTGGTTTGTTCATTGGGCGCGAGGGATTGCCCGGCCTGCTGCAAGTCGTCCACCTGGTCCTGGGTGCTCTGGTCTTGCAAGGCGTCCAACTTCGACTGGGCGTCGTTGATGGCCGCTAGCGCTTGTTCGGGTGTCGTGTTTGGGTCACTCAACGCTTTTTGTGTATCGTCCAACGCCTGTATCACCTGGCGCTTCTGATCGTCACTTAATGATTGCGACGCTTGAATCTGTTGTTTGGCCAGTTCAAGTTGCTGCAGTTGATCGTTCAGCGCCTGTTGCGTCAGGGCTCGGTTAGCAAGCACCTCTTGCTGTGGGTTGGGGAAGGCAATGGTGATGATGAGTGCCAGCGCGATGGCGGACGCGTATAACGCGAAGCGCCCCGAGAGGCGCAGCGGCAAAAGCGATTGAATATCCAGCGTCCGGGCCGCCTGTACCGCATCCCTCTGTTGTTGGCGGCGCATGAACATATTACTTGTTTGCAGCGCGCCCTCGCGCAGTTCCAATGCAGTGGACAGGCGCTCTTTCAATTTGAATTGCTGGTCAAAGAATTGTGCCCAGGCGATGGGTGTCGCGCGCCATGTGCGCAGCCAGGGGAAGCTAAAGGCGCTGAGCATGCCCAAGACGGCTGCTGCAACTGCGAGTGCGATCAATGTCGGTGTGTTGAAGAGGGGGAAGATGCGCGCCAGGATGGCGACTGCCAGCGCAACACCGAGCCCGCAGGCCAGGCCGAAGAAGAGCCAGTACAAGCTGCTCTGCAATTTGGAACGCGTCGCCCAACTGCGGATCAGTCCTAGCAGTTCGTTCATAGATGAAAGTGTAACACGTTCATATAGCCCTGATGCACAGGTGTACTTCATTTGGAGGATAGACAAGTTGTGCTGTTTACGCCGGTAACGCAAAACATTCATACCCCTGCCGCTGCCGCCGATATCTAGCGCCAACGATTAAGACCGTCTCAGTTAATAGTTCCCAAGAGAGATTAGAAAGTCAGTCCGTTTGTTCATATAAGTGGCAGAACGCATGTTCTGCGTTGCTGGTTTTGTAAGTAATCTCTAATCATATTGCAAGCATTCGTTAATTGGAGTAACAAGACATGGTATACTAATGGCATTGTTGTTGGGAATCCCACATAGGGTTTCATTTCCCAACTGATATCCCAAGCGGCAGGGAACAACATCGGACAAGCTTGCGATATGGTCATGTCGGGGGTATCATCGGGCTCAAGTGGGTCAAAGTGGAGCGCAGTGGGGCAAAAGAGGTGCCTCATCCCTCTGCACAGGCCCTGCTTGAAGCCATGTTTTTAGGAGAATTCCGACATACGCTGGACGAGAAGAGCCGCATTACGTTGCCGGCCAAGTATCGGCCACGCCTGGCGTCTGGAATTGTTCTAACGACGGGGACGAAGCATTTTGTGCTGGTGTTCCCGATGGATGAATTTGAGCATGTGGCAGAGCGGGTGAACTCGTTGTCGTTAGTGGGCCCCGAGGCTGCCATGTTGCGCAGGCAACTCTTCAGCAATGGGTTTGACCTGGAACTGGATAAGCAAGGACGCATGGTATTGCCAGAGCCGTTAAGACAATATGCAGGGATTAGTCAAGAGGTTGTGATTGCGGGTGTTGGAAATCATATAGAGCTGTGGAGCCCGGAAGGATGGCAGCACGAACGTGAAGAGATAGCGCAGGCCGCACTTGCAGATCCTTGGGCGAAGCTGGGAATCTAACGGAAGCGTGGAGATCTATTGAATGACAGCAAGATGCGTGGCGGGACACAGCGCGATCAATCTCTGAAGTGAAACGCCATGCATATACCAGTGATGTTCGACGAAGTGATGATGGCACTTCAACCCGGGCCGGGTGGCCGTTACCTGGACGCAACGGTAGGGGGCGGTGGCCATAGTGAGGGGCTGCTGGAACGGAGTGCCCCGGATGGACGGGTGCTGGGCACAGATGCCGACCCCGCCGCGATTGCCAGGGCAAGCGAACGTTTGAGCCGGTTTGGCGAGCGCGCGATGTTGCGCCGGGCCTGGCTCGACGCAGCCCCATTACTGGCAAACGAATTGGGGTTGCTTCCGCTGAACGGTGTGTTGGTGGATTTGGGCCTGTCGTCGAATCAGTTGGACGACCCACAGCGTGGGTTCTCGTTTATGCGGGATGGACCGCTGGATATGCGGTTTGACCCCACGCAGGGCTTATCGGCAGCGGAATTGGTAAACGGTTCGGATGTTGCGAGCTTGACGCGATTGTTGAGCGAATACGGAGAAGTGGAGCGTGCGCGGCGAGTGGCTGAGGCGATTTGGAGCGCCCGGCCGATTCATACGACTGCGCAGTTACGCGACGCGGTAGCAGGTGTGGCGCGCAGCCGGGGACATATCCATCCGGCTACACAAGTTTTTCAGGCGCTGCGGATTGCAGTAAATGACGAGTTGCGCCGTGTATGGGACACATTGCCAGTCTTGATTGATTGCCTGGCCCCAGGTGGCAGGCTCGTAGTCATTACTTTTCATTCTTTGGAGGACCGAATAGTGAAACAGGCCTTCCGCGAGGCTTCTGCGGTGACAGTAGACCAGCCAGGGTTCGGCTCTGAAGAGCCGGCGCTGGCGGCGCGGGTGTGCCTGGTGAACAAGAAACCGATTGTCCCAGCCGACGCTGAGGTTGCCGCGAACGTGCGCGCCAGAAGCGCCAAACTGAGAATCGTGGAGAAATTGGCTTGAACAGGCTCAAGCAGATGCGTTACCCGACCAGCCGGCAGGCAATTGCAGCCGTCATTGCTTGCGCTGTGCTGCTCATCGCACTCATCGTATTGTGGCTGACGATGGTGACAAATATCGCACTCTTGCATCAGCGCCTGGATAGCTACGAAACCCGACAGCGCCAACTGACAGAGGACGCAAATGGGCTATGGAAAGAGATCGGCGACGTGACTTCGCCGGAGCAGATGAACCGCCGCATGGAGGCGGCTGGCTTTGGCACGCCGGCCGCCTCTGAGTATTTGGTCATCCCTACCGCAACAGCCGTTATTTCGCCCACGCTACCGGCCGGTGGAGGGACGCCATGATATCGTCCAAGCGCCTGGCCGTATTAACTGCCATGATCGTTTTACTGGTGCTGTTGGTGCTGGGACGCACGTTGCAACTTCAGATAGCGCCTTCGCCTCCCGCTGAAGAATTCATGGAAAAGGCGCGCCAGCAACAGGATGTAACGGTGCTGCGTTCTTCGCCGCGCGGGACAATCTACGACAGCGACGGCGACGTCATGGCGGTCAGTGTGCGCTCTTATGCGATCCGCATCGACCCGTCCATGATTACCGACACCGTCGCCGAGCAACAGGTGGCCTCTGCGATAGCCCCGGTTGTATCGAAGCCGCAGGCCGAAGTTGAGACGCTGGTCAGCGCGATCATCAGCGACAGCAAAGGCATGACGCGCACCATCCCCAACGTGATGTACCGTGACGTCTCGGCGCAGGCCATCAATCAGTTGACGACCACGCTGACGGCAGACCCGGATAATCCGATCCAGGGGGTGTATTACGACCGCTCCTGGACGCGCTATTACCCAATGGGCAGCATTGCCGGGCCGGTGGTTGGCTACACCAGCCCTGAGTTGGAGGGCCTTTCGGGCATTGAACAGTACTACGATAAGCCGCTTTCGCCGCAAGAGGGCGTGCGCGAGGAGCGCTATCCCACCCAGCTTTATGCCATCACGCCCACGTTGCCCGGCGCAGACATCGTGTCCACAATCGTCGGGCCGCTGCAAATATATAGCGAAGCACGCCTGAAGCAGGCGATCCAGGATAGTGGCGCTGTCGCGGGCGAGATCATCGTGTTGGACACGCGCACTGCCGCGATCCTGGCGATGGCCTCGTCGCCCAATTACGATCCCAACGATTCGTTGGCGTTGCTGGCAAAGCAGCAGACCCGCCAGTTGCGCAATTCCGCCGTCAGCGATCTCTATGAGCCCGGTTCGGTGATGAAACTGGTCACCCTCGCTTCGGCGATCGATGAAGGAACGATCACCGAGGACACCAAGTTTGAGGATACCGGACGGTTTGTCGTGGACGGTTACACCATCCGAAACTCCGACTTGCGGGCGCATGGCCCGGTGACCACGCTGGGCACCTTGGAATGGTCGTTGAACGTGGTAGCGGACCTGGTGAGTAAGGAGATGGGGCCGACGGCCTTCTATCGCCGTGTAGCACAGTTTGGCGTCGGCAACCCGAGCGGGGTGGACCTGGCGGGCGAGAATGCTGCGAAGATGCGCGACCCCTCCGTCGCCGAATGGCGCCCCCTGGACATGGCGGAACAAAGCTTTGGGCAAAGTATGCAGGTGACGCCTTTGCAACTGGTCAATATGATCAACGCGATTGCCAATGATGGGGTGTTGATGCAACCCTACGCTGTCAAGCAACGGCGCTACGCAGACGGCACCGTTGTGGTCACGCGACCGACGCAGGTGAAGCGGGTCATCTCGGAACAAACAGCGCGCACGTTGCGTAGAGTGGCCGAGATGGCGACGCGCACTGCTACGCCGTCGGCTTTACCCACGGGTTATTCGGCGGCCGGCAAGACCGGCACAGCCCAATGGTTCAAGGACGGTTCGTTGCAACAGACGACGATTGTGTCGTATGTAGGCTGGGTGCCGGCGCAGTCACCGCGCATCACAATTTTGATCAAGCTGGACCAGCCGAAAACAGATACGCTCTCTGCGCCGAATACCGTGCCCGTGTTTCATGATGTCGCCGAGCGCGCTTGCCAGATTTTGGGCATCCCACCCGACGTAGTGAAGGAGGCGGATTAACCACACGCAGAACGAATTCGCGCAGGCGATTCGGTCAACACACGGAATTCCTATGATGACCTTTGCTGATTTACTTGAGGCTCTTGTTCCAGAAGGCTTTGCTGCTGACCTTTCGAGATTCGCGGGCGTGACACTGCGCGAATTTGTCGTGGATTCACGACAAGTGATGCGGGGTGACTGCTTCATTGCTTTGCCGGGCGAGCGTGTCGATGGGCACGATTACGTGGGGCACGCATTGGGCCGCGGAGCACAGATTGCGCTGGTACACCAGGAGATTTCAAGGGAAGGTTTCTCGGACGTGCAGTGGCTGGACCTGCGCCGGTCGGTGGTTGTGGCGAACCCCGATTGCCTGGCCGGCCTGCTGAATGACCCCTGCGTCATTCGTGTGGATGACACCCTCGCGGCATTACAGCAAGTGGCGGCCTACTGGCGTGCCAGGTTTACGAATCTGCGCGTGGTGGGCATCACCGGCAGCGTAGGCAAAACAACTACCAAGGAATTGATCGCACAGGTGTTGGGTCAACGCTTTCATGTCTTAAAGACCGAGGGAAACCACAACAATGAAATCGGCGTTCCGCTGGCGCTGTTGAGGTTGACGCCCGACGTGGAGCGTGCGGTGGTGGAAATGGGCATGTATGCGCGGGGTGAGATTGCGCTGTTGACCAGCATCGCCAGGCCTGTGATCGGCGTGATTACGCTGGTCGCGCCGGTGCATCTGGAACGCATGGGTAGCCTTGAGAATATCGCGCTGGCCAAGGCGGAGTTGATCGAAGCCTTGCCGCCGGAAGGCGTGGCGATATTGAACGACGACGATGAGCGCGTGCGCGTAATGGCGGCGCTGAGCAAGGCGCGCGTGCTGACCTATGGCCTCACACCGCGCGCCGAGATTTGGGCCGACGAGATTGAAAGCTTCGGCCTGGATGGCATCTCCTTCCGGGTACACCAGGGGGAAGAATCGTTCCCCATGCGTGTGCCGCTCCTGGGCCGCCACAGTGTCCATACAGCGTTGCGCGCGGCGGCCGTGGCGCGTGTGGAAGGCATGACGTGGGAGGAAATCCTGGAGGGGTTCCTGATCCCCGCGCCTCAGTTGCGCCTGGCAGTGGTGGATGGGCCGCATAAATCGTTGGTGTTGGATGACACCTATAACGCCAGCCCCGAATCTTCCCTGGCGGCGTTGAACCTGCTATCAGACATTAATGGTGGGCCGCATGTCGCGGTGTTGGGCGACATGTTGGAGCTTGGCGAATCCGAGGTGCAGGCGCATCGCGAAGTGGGATGCCGTGCCGGGACGGTGGCGCAGTATGTCATTTGCGTCGGCGAGCGGGCTAAATGGATTGCCGAAGAGGCCGTCGCCTGTGGGGCGGCGCACGACCATGTGTGGCATGTGACCGACAACGCCGCGGCATTGTCTATCTTGCGTGATCTGTTGAAGCAGCGCTCGGTCGTGCTGGTGAAAGGATCGCGCGGGATGAATATGGAAGAGATTGTGGCCGGCCTGGCGGAGATGGCCGGTGATACCAAGGAAGACTAAAGCCAGAGCAAAACATTATGGGCATTTCGTTGATCATGACCAGTGTGGCATGTCTGGTTGCCATTTTGTGTGGCAATCCATTGATTCGCCTATTGAAAAAGCTGCATATTGGCAAACAAATTCGCATCGACGGCCCATCCAGCCACCAGGTGAAGACGGGCACCCCGACGATGGGAGCAATCATGATCGTCGGGCCGGTGCTGATCCTGATTACTTTGATGTATTTGTATACGCGCATCGCCGCCCGCATCGGCATGGATTTCGGCGGTGTGGTGCTGGTTGGCCGATCGCTTTCCATCCCGATGTTGGTCATGTTGAGCTATGCCATCCTGGGCGCGATCGACGACTACATGGGTGTGCGTGGCGTGCGGCGCGGCGAAGGCATGCGCGGGCGCAGCAAGGCGTTCTTCCAGGTCGTGATTGCCATTGTCGCAGCGGTGGTGATGAACCTGGTGTTCAAGATTAGCCGCGTCGGTGTACCAGGATTGCCGGAGCCAGTTGACCTGGGTTATTTGTGGATCCCGGTTGCCGTGTTCTTCATTTTCGGTTGGGCGAATGCAGTGAACCTGACGGATGGCCTGGATGGCCTGGCGGCGCTGATCAGCGTGGTGATGTACGTGGCCTATGCCGTGATCGCCTATATGCAAGGACAAACGTTCCTGACCATGTTCTGCATGGTGGTGGTGGGCGCGTTATTGGGCTTCCTGTGGTTCAACGTGCACCCTGCGGCGCTTTTCATGGGTGATATGGGCAGCAATTCGCTCGGTGCAGCGTTGGCGGTTGTGGCGCTGATGACCGGCCAGTGGCTGTTGTTACCCATCATCGGGATCGTGCCCGTGGCTGAGACGATCAGCGTGATGCTGCAGGTGACTTATTTCAAACATACGCGTCGAAAGTATGGCGAAGGCCGGCGGCTCTTTAAGATGGCGCCTTTGCATAACCATTTTGTGCTGTTGGGTTGGAGCGAGCCGCAAATTGTGCAACGTTTTTGGCTGATTGCCATCCTGGCTGGTTTGGTGGGCGTAGGGTTGGCCGTGTTGGGCAACCCATAAGGGAACATGATGGTGTGGCTTGGTAAGCGTGTGGTGATATTGGGAGTGGCACGGCAGGGAACAGCCCTGGCGCGCTATCTCGTCGCGTGTGGTGCACAGGTGACCCTGAGCGACATGAAGCCGCAACGGGCCCTGAGCGTCGAAATGGCGGCGCTCAAGGAACTGCCCATTCGTTACGTGTTGGGCGGGCACCCGATGTCACTGCTGGATGAATGTGACGTATTGTGCCTGAGCGGTGGCGTGCCGATTGACCTGCCGATTGTGTTGGAGGCCCGCCGGCGCGGTGTGCCGCTGAGCAACGATTCACAGATTTTCTGCTCGGTTTGCCCTGCACCGGTCATCGGCATCACCGGCTCGGCCGGTAAAACCACCACCACTACCCTGGTGGGTGAGATGCTGCGCCTCTCCTTTGAGAAGAGTGGCCAGGCGCGCGTTTGGGTGGGCGGCAATATCGGCAACCCGCTCATCAACGACGTGGCCGACATCCGGGTGACCGATCGCGTGGTGCTGGAACTGTCGTCCTTCCAGTTGGAGTTGATGACGCTCAGCCCGCACATCGCCTGCGTGACCAACATCACGCCGAATCACCTGGACCGGCACGGCACGATGGAAAACTACATCGCAGCCAAGCAACACATCCTGGCCTATCAACAGCCCGGTGATTGGGCTGTGCTTGGGATGGATAACGACGTGGCCGCGCACATGCCCACCGCTGCCCGAAAGGTGTGGTTCGGCATTTGCTCGGAACCAGCCGCGGACGGCGCATGGATGGATGCGGCGGGGCACTTGCGCATTCGCCTGGCCGCGCGTGGCCTAGACGCGACGATTTGCGATGCCCGTGATTTGCTGTTGATGGGCGATCACAATGTGCAAAACGTGTTGGCGGCTTGCGCGATCAGCGCACTAGCCGGCGCGACGGTGGAGGCGATGCGCGCCGTCGCCACCAGCTTCAGAGGTGTGGCACACCGCTTACAAATGGTGCGCGAGTTGAACGGGGTGCGCTATTACGACGCCTCAATCTCCACCGCCCCGGAGCGGTTGATGGCCGACCTGCGCTGCTTCCGTCAGCCGGTGGTGTTGTTGTGCGGCGGGCGCGATAAGCACCTGCCGTGGGGCGAAGCAGTGCGGCTAATGGCACAACGGTGCCGGCATGTGGTGTTGTTTGGCGAAATGGCGGGGTTGGTGCATGACGAGATGGTGCGTCAAAAAGCCGATGTCAGCGTATCCATCTGCGATAGCCTGGACCAGGCCGTGAAGATTGCGGTGGCTAAGGCGCGACCGGGTGACGTAGTTGTGCTTTCACCCGGCGGCACCAGCTTTGATGCCTTTAAGGATTTTGAGGAACGTGGCGACTATTTCGTGCAGATGGTGTCTGCAATAGGGGATACCACAGGAGTGTAAGGGGGGATAGACGAATGGCAACCATACAAACGACCCGCACAGGGCGCACGGTGAAATCTTCCATCACTAATATCAGCCGGCGCGCCTTTTTATCGACGCATACGTCGATGGATTGGGTGCTGGTCTCTGTGGTCATTATCTTGACGCTGATCGGCCTGGTGATGGCCTATAGCACGACCTTCTACGACTCGGCCGCCTATAAAGGGACGCCGCTCTACCAGTTTGAGAGCCAGTTGAAGTATGCGTTGGCCGGGTTGGCGCTGATGTTCGTTCTGAGCCGCATTGATTATGGCTTCTGGAACAGGTGGGCCTTCTGGCTCATGATTGCCATGCTCGTCGTCCTGGTGCTGGTGCTCATGTTCGGCATGACGAAATATGGCGCCAAGCGCTCCTTTAGTGATGGCTCCTATCAGCCCAGCGAAGCCGCTAAGATCATCATCTTGTTATATGCCGCCACGTGGCTCGCTTCGCGGCGTGAAGACCTGGCCCATATCCTGACGGGCGTCGTGCCGTTCGCCGTCATCCTGGCGATTGGCACGGTGTTGATCTTCTTTGAGCCGGACCTGAGCACGACGGCCATCATCCTCATCGCCGCGTTTGCCATGTTCTTCATGGCCGGTGCGCGTATTCATCACCTTGCGCTGGTGGTTGGGTTAGCCATTCTGTTGGTGCTCATGGTGATGAACGTGCCCATGTTCGCGCACGTGGCGGACCGCATGCGAGACTACCTCAATTCGATGAAGGACGGCATCCCGCACGAGCAGATTCAGCAATCTATGGCGGCTTTCAAAGAGGGTGGTCTGTTTGGCGTGGGTGTGGGAATGGGCTTTGTGAAATATAACCTGTACACGGCGCACACCGACAGCGTGTTTGCCGTGCTGGCCGACGAGACGGGGCTGCTTGGGTTGGCGGTGACGCTGGGCCTGTTCGTCATCCTGGTTTATCGCGCTTTTCACATCGCCACGAACGCGGATTCTTACATGGGCGCCTACTGGGCGGTGGGGCTAAGCACGTGGATCATCATGCAAACCTTGTTGAACGGGTTGGCGATGGTGGGTTTGATTCCTTTGCCCGGCATCCCGGTGCCGTTCCTGAGTATCGGCGGCTCATCGTTGATTTCGGTGATGGGCGCGTGTGGCATTTTGTTGAGCATCTCACGCGGCAGCAAAATCCTGGCCCAGACGGAGAAGAAGAAAATACAGCGCAAGAAGGAAGAACCTATTGCGAGAAGCAGGGGGACCCAAAGTGCGAATCCTACTATCCGCCGGCGGTACAGCGGGACACGTTCTACCCGCACTGACCGTGCTGCAACAATTGAAGACAGACCCACGATTGACCTTATCGGGCGCGACGTCAAGTTCGCGCCGAAGCTCGGCACAGGGCCAGGGGCAAACAGGAATCCAAGCACTGTTCGTTGGCGGAACGGACGGTATGGAGCGGGATCTGGTCTGCCGCGAGGGCGTTGATTTCGTCGGCATACAGGCCGGGGCGATGCACGGCGTGGGCGTGTGGCGCATGCTGAGCGGCACGTTCAAGCTGGGCATGGGCATCGTCAAGGCGTTCGCGTTGTTGGGGCGTTTTAAGCCCGACGTGGTGTTGTTGACGGGCGGGTTTGTGGGCGTGCCGGTGAGCATTGCGGCGTGGTTGCGGCGCGTCCCGGCGGTTGTCTACCTGCCCGACATTGAACCAGGCCAGGCCCTGAAGGTGATGGCAAAGCTGGCGACGAAAGTGGCGACGACGACGGATGCGTCGGCGCAGTTTATCGAACGGAAGAAGATGGTGGTAACAGGTTACCCGGTGCGCGACATATTCAAGCGCGTGACACGCGAGGAATCGCGCGCGCATTTCGGCATCGCGCCTGGGGCCAAGCTGTTGTTAGTGTTTGGCGGCAGCAAAGGTGCGCGCAACGTGAACCGGGCTGTGACGGCCAACTTGCCGGCGTTGCTGGCAAGGCCGGACGTATGGGTGATGCACATCAGCGGCAAGGCCGATTGGGAAGAGGTGCGGGCGGTACATGCGCAACTGCCGGCCGACCAACAGGCGCGCTACGTGGCATACGAGTATCTGCACGAGGAGATGGCGCAAGCGATGTCCGCCGCCGACCTGGCGATTTGCCGGTCGGGCGCGTCGTCGCTTGGGGAATTACCGATCTTGGGGTTGCCGGCCATCCTGGTGCCCTATCCCTATGCCTGGCGCTACCAGAAGGTGAATGCCTCCTACCTGGCGGAGCGTGGTGCAGCAATCATGGTGGAGGATGGCAAACTACAGACGGAGTTGCTGGATGTGGTTGGGCGGTTGTTGGATGATCCGGCCAGGCTGGCTGCAATGCGCCGATCTTTGTTAAACATGAGCGGGCGCGATGGCGCGCAACAAATCGCGCAATTGTTACTGCAAGTAGGAACAGGAACGACAAGCTAGTGGCCGGCGAGCCAAATCACTTATCCGTGGTGGACAGTACAGGTGCAGCATGATCAACGCTAATCTGGTGTTCGTAATATTCATCGTCATCTTCGGCCTTATTGGGGCGATGCGAGGTTGGGTGCGCGAGGTGATCGTGACGGCCAGCCTCATTCTGGCGTTGTTCGTGATCAACCAATTGGGTGATAAATGGAATGGCCTGGTCAGTGGCATTGCCGCCCAACACAGTACCGAGCAATGGTTACTGCGTGCTGCGCCGCTGCTCATCATTGCGTTCTTCGGTTACCTGGGGCCGGCGGTGGTGCGCAACCGGTTTGAGCAGACGCCGCGCGGCAGGGTGGAGCAGGCGTTGTTGTCGTTTATCGTCGGCATAGTGAATGGTTATATCTTGTTCAGCACGCTGATGTTCATCGCCTGGCGTTCGGGCCTGCTGGACAATCCGCCGTCGCCTGGCGCAAGTCAAACGCCGCTTTTTTCGGCCCCCACGGGCGGATGGGGGGAATTTTTCTTTGTAAAGAGCGCCGCGCTTGCCATATTGCAAGGGCCGACGCTCGTCATCGTCTTGATAGCGATATTCTTGTTTGTGATTGTAGTGATTGTCTGAGCAGATGATCACTGAAATGAGCAGGTAGTATGAAGATTCACGTAATGGGTGCAGGTGGATCGGGAATGCAGCCTATCGCGCGGCTATTGCACGCACGGGGCTACACGGTCAGCGGTGATGACCGTGCAGATTCGCCCGCCCTGGAAGCGCTACGCCAGGAGGGAATTCAAACATTTGTAGGGCACGACCCGGCGCATCTGGAAGGTGTCGATGCCGTTGCGCCGTCCTCAGCCATCGCAAAAGATGAGGCCGAGCTTGTTGCCGCACGAACGAAGGGCATCCCGGTCTGGCATCGCGGTGACGTGTTGAACATGCTGATGCGTGGGGATGCCGATCACCCAATCGTGGGGATTGCAGTTGCAGGCACGCATGGCAAAAGCACCACCACCAGCATGATTGCAACTATCCTGGTGGATGCGGGGTTGGACCCCTCGTTCATCATCGGCGCGACCCCCTCTACGTTGGGTGTGAACGCGCGCGCCGGCTCAGGCGAGGCATTCGTAGTGGAGGCCGACGAGTATGATCGCACCTTCCTGCGCTTAGAGCCGAAGATCGCCGTGATCACTAACGTCGATTTTGACCACCCTGATATTTACAAGGGCCTGGATGACACGATTGACACGTTTGCGCAGTTCACGCACAACGTCGCCGAGGATGGCGCGCTGATCGTGTGTGCCGACGATAGTGGCGTGGCCGAAATGTTACGCCGGGCCGGCACCTTGAAGGCACAGGTTGTGGACTATGGGTTCATGCACGGCGCGTGGCGTTGCAGCAACCCGCGTGCCAACCCGATGGGCGGCATGGAGTTCGCCTATAGCGGGCCGGCGGGGCAGATTGGTAATTGTTCGTTGCGTGTTCCGGGCGAGCACAATGTGTTGAACGCGCTGGCAGCGCTGGCCACGGCGGATGCGCTGGGCGTATCCATGGACGAGGCCGTCGCGTCGTTGGGCCGCTATCGCGGCGCGGGGCGCCGGTTTGAATTGCGCGGCGAACGGCGCGGCGTCCGTGTGCTCGACGATTATGCGCATCACCCCACGGAGATCAAAGCCACGTTGAAGGCGGCGCGCATGCGCTATCCGGTGGCGAACATCTGGGCCGTCTGGCAGCCACACACCTATAGTCGCATGGTGGCGTTGATGGACCAATTTGCCGCCGCGTTTGATGATGCAGATCAGGTGATTGTGTTGCCCATTTACGCCGCGCGTGAAAAGGCGGAGGATTTTGGTTTCGCGGCCAACGCCTTGAACCCGATTGAGATCTCGCGTCGCATCCATCATCGGCATGTCCATAATGCTGCATCGCTGGGCGATGCATTGGGCATGTTAATGTCGCAGGTTCGCTCCGGCGACGTAGTGATTACTCTGAGTGCGGGCGACGGCAACCAGGTGGGCGAGCGATTGCTGGAAATGTTGCGTTAAACTTGACGGCCCGCTATGTAGTGGCGGGCGGATCAATGAGATGAACAGTTTCGATATTTTTAAGGAACGCGCAAAGCGTGACGAACCGCTGGCGAAGCACACCACGGCGCGCATCGGTGGCCCGGCCGACCTGCTGATTGAGGCACGCACGGTGGAGGAGCTGGTGGCCCTGGCGCACCGGGCGGAAGAAATTTCACTGCCCTACATCGTGTTGGGCGGCGGCGCGAACGTGTTGGTGAGCGATGCGGGGGTGCGCGGGCTGGTGATCGTCAACCGCACCAAGGAGAGCAAATTCACGGTGCGTGATATCTCGGCTCGCCTGGAGGTAGATTCGGGCGTGGTGTTGGCCACGCTGGCGCGCGATTGTATCGAGCGCGGCCTGGCAGGGTTCGAATGGGCCGTCGGGGTGCCGGGCACCGTCGGCGGGGCCATCATTGGCAATGCCGGCGCGCATGGCAGTGACACAAGCGCCAACCTGTATTTGGCCAAGGTGATGCGGCGGGGTTATGAGCCGGAATATTGGACGCCGCGCCAACTGGCGTTTGGCTATCGCCAGAGCGCGTTGAAAAGTTATGCGCCATATGAGCGCCCCATCGTGTTGGCGGGTTTGTTTGATCTAAAACGGGATCATCGCACCAACCTGGAACGGCGGGCCAGCGAATATCAAGCCAAGCGTAAGGTCAGCCAGCCCCCTGGGGCGACGATGGGCAGTATGTTCAAGAACCCGCCCAATGACCATGCGGGGCGCTTGATCGAAGCCTGTGGTTTGAAAGGTACGTTGCAGGGCGGTGCAATGATCTCGCCCGTGCATGCAAACTTCTTTGTCAACGTGTCCGGGGCGGCCAAAGCCGGCGACGTGAAGGCGTTGATCGACCTGGCGCATGACGCGGTGTTGAAGCAATTCAGCGTTAACCTGGAACTGGAGATTGAACTGTTGGGCGAGTGGGGCACAGCTCGCCTGGAACTGGCCGATACCGGCACGTCAGCATAGCACATCGTGCATTTGGAGAAATGGAGTATGTCAGACGACGAACGAGGAACAACCGGCCGAAAATTGAAGGTCGCCGTTCTTTACGGCGGACAAAGTGGCGAGCATGAGGTCAGCCTGATGTCGTCAGCTTCGGTCATGGAAGAACTGGATGACGACAAGTATGAGGTGACGCCGGTGTTCATCAACAAGGATGGCTGCTGGAGCGTGCCGATTGAATCGTTGCGCCAGTTCGATGTGGTGTTCCCCGTATTGCACGGGCCGATGGGCGAGGATGGCACCGTCCAGGGCTTGCTGAAGTTGATGAACGTGCCCTTTGTGGGCGCGGATGTCGTCGGGTCGGCGGTGGGGATGGATAAAGCCATCTTCAAAGACGTCATGCGCGCACATGGGGTGCCTGTGGCGAGTTGCCTGGTAATCCTGCGGCACGAGTGGTCCGGCGACTGTCAGCCGCAATGTCAGGCATGGACGGATAAGGTGCAGTATGAACTGGGGTGGCCTGTATTTGTGAAACCGGCCAATATGGGCAGCAGCGTGGGCATTAGCAAATGCAAATCGCCCGCTGAATTGCCCCAGGCGGTGGATGGGGCGCTGAAATGGGATCGCAAAGTGCTGGTGGAAGCGGCAGTGCCACACGCGCGGGAACTGGAGGTGAGCGTGCTAGGCAATGATGACTTGCAAGCCTCCATCGTGGGCGAGATTCGGCCCCGCCGCGAGTTCTATGACTACGCGGCCAAGTATCTGGTGCGTGGCGAGGAAGAGTCGGAATTGATCATCCCGGCCAGGATAGCGGAGGAACTATCGAATACCATCCGCCAGATGGCGGTGCAGGTGGCTCGGGCAGCCGACGTGCGTGGCATGACGCGCGTCGATTTCCTGATGAATGGCGAGACGGGTGAATACGTGGTGAACGAGATCAACACTATCCCCGGCTTCACGTCCATCAGCATGTATCCGAAGCTGTGGGCGGCCAGCGGTTTGCCCTATCCGGCTTTGCTGGACCGGCTGATTGAGCTGGCGTTGGAGAGATGACGCATGCAACAGCGATATCGCCCAAAGCGTGACGCGAATCGTCGCAACCGATACGACGTGACGAGCGCATATGGCAAGACCCTGCGCGAAGGCCCGCGCGCGGAACTGCCACGCCTGAATCGCGCGATCACGGTGGCGATTTTGCTGTGCATCATGCTGGGTGCGCTGGTGATCTGGTTCATGAGCGACGATTTCCGCATTCACGATGTGCGGGTGCAGAACAACCTGGGCGTGCCGGCGGCGCAGATCATCGCCACCAGCGGCCTGATCGGCGAACATTGGTTTTTTGTGGATTTAAACGCCGCCGCTGAACACGTGGCTGCCCTGCCCGGCGTGCAGGCGGCGCATATCACTTGCACTACCTATTCCGGGTGTGACATCGTGGTGCAGCCAGCGCCCGCGCTGGCGGTCTGGCAGACTGCGGCGGATCACCCGGCCCAGGTGTGGGTGGACGAAGAAGGGAAGGTGCAAAGCGCACTGAATAACGTGCCGGCCAAGTTGACGATTGTGCAAGTCGATGGTGATCTGCCCGTGCTCGGCACCCCGCTCAAAGAGGACGTGCTACGCGCGTTGAAGGAAGTTGTCGCGTCGCAACCCAACGTGACGCGCTATAACTACTCGACGCAGTACGGGTTGGAATATACCGATCAGAGTGGATGTCAGATTCGCCTGGGAGTGGCTGAAAGTGATGGAGAGATGAAGCAGAAGCTGGAGGTGTTGAAGCAAATCGGCAATCAGCTTAGCGCGAAGGGGCAAAAGCCCCGCTTGCTGGACGTGCGGTTTGTCGAAGCACCGTACTATGTGAAGTAATCCTTTGTAGACGACGGCATAAGATATGGCAGAACCAAGAATAGTCACCGCGATAGATGTTGGCAGCTCGAAGGTCGTCGCGTTGGTCGCCGAAGCCGCTGAGACCAGCAACGGCACGGGCGAGTTCAACGTGATTGGCGTGGGGATTGTGCCGGCACGTGGCGTGAAACGCGGACAAATCATCAATGTCAACGAAGCGACGGCGGCCATCCGCGAGGCAGTGGATGGCGCTGAACGATCATCGGGCACCAAAATCACGTCGGCGCTTGTCAGCATCTCGGGCAACCATATTGCGACGCAGAACAGCCAGGGCGCGGTGGCGATCGGGCGCGGTGACCAGGGGGTGGGGCAGGAAGATATCGACCACGCAATTGAAGCGGCCCAGGCCATCTCGGTGCCGAATAACCGTGAAATCATCCACGTGATCGCCCGGCATTTTCGGGTGGATGAACAGGAAGGTGTACGTAACCCTTTGGGCATGTTGGGGTTTCGCCTGGAGGTACAGGCCCATATTGTGACCGGTGCCACGACGGCGATTCAGAACTTATTGAAATGTGCCAGCCTGGCACAGATAGATGTGCCGGAACTGGTGCTGGCGCCGCTTGCCTCGGCGGAGGCGGTGCTCACGCCTACCGAGCGCGAAATGGGCGTGATCCTGGTGGACGTCGGCAGCGGCACGAGCGACGTCGCCATCTTTATCGACGGCGCTGTGTGGCATGCTGGGGTGATTGAGGTGGGCGGCGGCCATTTTACGAGCGACCTGGCGATGGTTTTACGTCTTCCTTTGGAGACTGCCGAGCAGATCAAGATTTCACATGGGCACGCCTACCCGCCGGAAATGCCGACGGAGCAGCCTTTCATCGTCACCGGCTTTGGTGATGAGCAACGCATCACGGTGCAGCGGCGCGACATCGCGATGATCTTGCAGGCGCGTGCCGAAGAATTGTTCGGCCTGGTGATGCAAGAAGTGAAGCGTAGCGGTTATGACGGATTGCTGACCGCCGGGCTGGTGGTCACCGGCGGCGGTGCATTACTACCTGGCATGCGCGAGGTAGCGCGTGAGGCTACAGGGTTGCCGGTCCGGATAGCCCAACCCAAAAATCTGCAAGGTCTGGTGGATAACATTCGTTCGCCTGCCTATTCCACTGCCGTGGGGCTATTGCGCTGGGGAATGAATGAAATTACGGCGCGGCCGAATCGCCGGCGCAAGCCGGGAATTAACCTGGGTAATTTCAGCCTGGGCGGCCTCATCAGGTTATTGCTGCCGAAGCAATAAACGATCAAGGAGGTGATGCACTCTACGGGTTATTTGAAATATAGAGCGGTAGCGAAGATATCACTGTATATTGCACTGCTTCACACGTTCGCTTAAAGTGTCGAAATAGGTGGGTTGACGGCTTGACTTTAAGAATAGTTTCATTAAAATTTAAGAAACATTCTAAGTACGGCCCAGTGATGGATTATATTGAGGAAAGGGGCACATATGGATAGTTATCTTGATACACAGTCGCAAGCAGAATCTCCAGCGCAGATTAAAGTGATTGGTGTTGGAGGGGGTGGTCAGAACGCGGTCAATCGCATGATTGCCGAAGGGCTGGCCGGGGTGGAATTTATTACCGTCAATACCGATCAGCAGGCATTGATGATGAGCAGCGCGCCGATGCGCGTGCGCATTGGAGACAAGGTGACGCGCGGGCTGGGTGCCGGCGGTAACCCGGAGCTGGGCGAGAAGGCGGCGGAAGAATCGTCGGATGAGTTGTACAACATCATCAAAGGCGCCGACATGGTCTTCATCACCTGCGGAATGGGTGGTGGCACTGGCACGGGTGCGTCTCCCGTCGTCGCTCGGATCGCCAAAGATTTGGGCGCTTTGACGATTGGCGTCGTGACGAAACCCTTCTCTTTCGAAGGAACACCGCGCATGCGCTCCGCCGAGGCAGGCATCGAGAAATTGAAAGAGCACGTGGACACGCTGATCGTCATTCCGAACGACCGTTTGCTGGACATCGTGGACAAACGCGCCACCTTGCAACAATCGTTCCGCACCGCCGACGACGTGTTGCGCCAGGGCATCCAGGGCATCAGCGAAGTGATTACGGTTCCCGGCTTGATCAACCTGGACTTTGCCGACGTGCGCACGATTATGTCGGAAGGTGGCGCGGCGTTGATGGCAGTCGGCACGGCCAATGGCGAAGGGCGTTCCCGCACCGCCGCCGAGCAGGCCATCACATCCAGCTTGCTGGACGTCACGATCGATGGCGCGCGCGGCATCCTGTTCAACATTACCGGCGGGCCGGATATGAGCCTGCACGAGGTGAATGAAGCTGCGACGCTCATCAAGTCGGCGGCGCATCCCGATTGCAACGTGATCTTCGGCGCGGTTGTCGATGAGTCGATGAAGGACCAAATTCGCATTACGGTGGTCGCGACCGGCTTCGACCAGACGCCCGGCCTGACGCATCGTGTGGTACGCCCACAGACGACCACGACGAGCCGGACGATTGGGAAGCCCGCTACGCAAACGTCTACATCGGAGGAATCGGTGACGATTCCGGCGAAGCAGACGCCCATCGACCCAAATAACCTGGAGCTACCGTCGTTCTTGCGCCGGCCTCGTTAGCATCGCAGCCCCTTCCTGAATAGTGGCGGATAGAGGCGCACACGGCACGCCTCTATCCGCTGACGTTCTGGCAGGCAAGCTCTTTTGGCCTGCCCTTTCAAAGGCTGTGCCTCAGAAATTCACCCTCTGCGATTTGCCCATCCAAGTGTCATTCCCTTTTGCCGCTTTTCTTAGCGGGCCAGTCGATTGAATGCCTGGGTGATGAACAGGTGGTGCCTGGCGCGCATCTTCCTTTCCGTGGCTTCGTCAAGGGCCCATTGCGAAAGCTGTGACGCCGGGCGCAGGGCGGCGTACAAATCCCAATAGGGCAGGTGCGTGAGGTCAACCGGCCTCAAGCTGCAATAGTGGTCGGTGAAGCGCAACATCGCATCAAGCCCATAGGCCCACAATATTTCCAGTCGCGCGTTACCCAGGTCGGCCAGCGGGTCTCCTATGGCGGCATCCTCCCAATCGATCACACCGGCGAGTTTCCCATCTTGCCAGAGCGTGTTGCCGGGCCAGTAATCTCCATGCAATAAAGTGGGCGGGTTCAGCGGCGCCATCGGCCAGGCTGCTTCCAGGACCGCTCGAATATGGCCCTCGTCGAGCGAGTGATCGAGTACGGCGGGTCGCTGTTTTAATTTTCGCGCGCATCTCTCCTCTTGTCTGGGCAGAAAGGAAAGCTCCCACTTCGCGCAATCCAGGTTGTGAATCCGGGCAAGCTGGGTAGCCAGTTGTGAAGTCACGTTATTTAGAGATGCGGACGTGCCCGCCGGCTCGCCTTCTATATAGCCCACCACGATGTAGGGCTTGGGGAAAATCTCACTGGACTGATCGAGCAGATGTGGTGCCGGTGCCGCCAACCCGGCGGAATGTAGTATCTGTAACAGCCTGAACTCATCCGCTGCGACATGTGGGTTTTGCTGCACGTCCGCATCACCATGTTGGCGCAGCACCACTTTGAGCTGCCCCGCTTCGAGGTCTTGAATCTCCAGCGCTGTCACTTGGGCCGAGACGCCGCCCTTCAATTCCCATGCGCGCAAGAGCTTGCCCGCCGGATAGATTTTCTGTACCACTCGTTCCAATTGCTGATTTGTCATAGGGCCATGTCCCGTCGTCATCGCGTAACGCTTTCTTCTTCAGTAAACAAGAGATGAGTGAACGTGCATTTGTGTGGTTTCAGCTTAAGGTACATTGAACGGCTGCACCAATATCGTGTTTCGCACTTTAACAAGATGGCGCGTTATTTTTAAGGCTTTTTTAAGGCCCGTACTCATTGACAGCCATCCTTGCCCACACTACAATCTAGCTCTCAGTGGCCTATATGTGGGTGCTGTAATTAAATTAGTGCTATATATAGCCATTCAATGGGGGTTCCCTGTCGGGATTTGTCATAATGAAATGTCCAGCCTGCGGTTCTGAAAGCACTCATGTGGTTGACACAGCGCGTGAACCGACCGGCAACATTCGCCGTCGCCGCGAGTGTAAGGCGTGCGGTAAACGCTTTAGCACGATGGAACGTGTCGTGGACACGTTGCCACTCGTCGTGAAAAGCGGTGACCGGCGCGAGGCGTTTAACCGCGACAAGATTCTAACAGGGATTCGCACAGCCTGTGCCAAACGGCCCGTCTCGGCCGAGGATATCGACCGGCTGGTCGATCAAATCGAGGCGCAGGTTCAAGCAACCAATAAATCCGAGGTGTCGGCGCGAGAGATTGGGGATCTGGTCCTGAATGGCTTGCGCGGCCTGGATGAAGTTGCTTACATCCGCTACGCAACGGTATATCTACATCTCAAAGACCTGGAGAGCGTTAAGCTCGAAATAGAAAAGCTGCTCGCAGAACGATGAACCATCTGTTGTTGCAGGGGTGAAAGCTCTGCATGGGTGGCTTGTCATATTGCACGCTTGTGCATAGGCAAGCCAGGTTGTTGGAAGGAGTTTATGAAAGTTTCGCGAAGATTTACTCAGGCGAACAAAGGTCCATACGAGTCCATCGAGTTTGCAAAACGTAGTTCGGTCATCCGTAACCCGGACGGGTCAACCGTGTTCGAGATGCGCGATATCGACGTGCCTGCGCAATGGTCGCAGGTCGCCGTGGATATTTTGGCGCAGAAGTATTTCCGCAAGGCCGGTGTGCCCGAGCAGACCAGGCGTGTCGCGGAAGAGGGTATTCCCGGATGGATGCAGCGGAATACCTATGTGGAAGGAACAAAATTCACCGGCGAACGAGACTCGCGCCAGGTGTTCCATCGCCTGGCGGGTTGTTGGACCTATTGGGGCTTAAAGTATAAGTACTTCGACAGCGAAGAAGATGCGCGCGCATTTTATGACGAGATTTGCTATATGCTGGCGCGCCAGATGGCTGCGCCGAATTCGCCGCAGTGGTTTAACACCGGGCTGAACTGGGCATATGGCATCACCGGCCCTTCGCAGGGGCATTACTTCATTGATCCCGTTTCGCATGAAATGACGCGTGCCTCCGATGCCTATACGCATCCAACCCCGCATGCCTGTTTTATTCAGTCCATCACCGACGACCTGGTGAACGAGGGCGGCATCATGGACCTGTGGGTGCGCGAGGCGCGCATCTTCAAGTATGGCAGCGGCACGGGCAGCAACTTCTCGAACATTCGCGGCGAAGGCGAGCCGCTCAGCGGGGGCGGCAAGTCTTCCGGCCTGATGTCGTTCCTGAAGATCGGTGACAGGGCCGCCGGGGCGATCAAATCGGGTGGCACCACGCGCCGCGCGGCTAAGATGGTGATCCTCGACATGGATCACCCTGACATCGAGCGCTTCATCGATTGGAAGGTGGTCGAAGAGCAAAAGGTGGCCGCCATCGTGGCCGGGTCGAAAGCGAACAATAAATACCTGAACATGGTGATGCGCGCCTGCCACAGCTCCACGGACCCGGCGGTGAAATATGACCGCAAACGCAATAAAGCCCTGGCGCAGGCCATCAGCGCGGCGCGCAACGCCTACATCCCAAACAACTACATCGAGCGGGTGATCCAACTGGCGGAGCAGGGTTATACGAGCGTAGAGTTCCCCGAATACGACACGGATTGGAACTCTGAGGCGTATACCACTGTATCTGGGCAGAACTCCAACAACTCGGTGCGCGTCACGAACGGGTTTATGCAGGCTGTGTTGAATGGCGACGATTGGAACCTCTATTGGCGCACCGAAAAGGAGAAGGCCCGCAAGGCCAATCGCCAGCCCAAACCCAGCAAGACGCTAAACGCGCGCGACCTGATGAAGCAGATTTCGTATGCCGCCTGGTCCAGCGCGGACCCCGGCATGCAGTTCCACACCACCATCAATGAGTGGCACACCTGCCCGGCGGACGGCCCGATCAATGCCTCTAACCCGTGCGTGACCGGCGACACGCTGATTGCGACCGCAGATGGACTGATGCGTATCGATGCGCTGTTGGACCGTGAGACGCGCATCCTCGGCGCAGATGGCCGCCTGCACAACGTTCAACCCGCCTTCAGCACGGGCATCAAGCCGGTTTACCGGTTGCGCACTCACGCAGGATATGAGCTGAAGTTGACGGGTGATCACCGCGTGTTTACCGCGAATCGTGGCGATGTGCCGGCGTGTGAGTTGACGAAAGATGATCGGGTGGTGCTTTCTCGCCCGCTGCTGGGGGCTGTGACCCTGGATGAGAGGTTGGCCGAGTTCATCGGGTTGTTGGTGGGCGATGGTTGCTTGATGGGAGAGCAGGAAGTCGCCCTGGTGACGTTGGCGCCGGAGGAGTTGGCCGTGGCCGAACGGATGGAAGCAGGGCTGAGCGAATATAAGACGGCCCATGCTCTGGATGGCCGCCAGATGCGCCATACGGGTGTGCATCAGCCGCAAGCGACCTTGCGCATCGGAACGGCAGCCCGTTGTGTGGTGGACGAGGCCAAACGTTACGCCGTGTTGAATGAGGGCAGCGAACACAAGCGCTTCACAGACGCCGTCTATACGCTGGATCGAGATGCGCTGGCCGCAGTTTTGCGCGGCCTGTTCACCGCCGATGGCACAGTGGCGAACTACGGCGATAAGTCGCAGTACGTGTCGCTGGATAGCACTTCCTTGAAGTTGCTTCAGCAGGTCCAGACATTGTTGCTAGCATTTGGCATCAAATCGAAGCTCTATCGCGACCGTCGCGTGGCCGATCAACAGGTGGCGCTTTTGCCGGATGGCAATGATGGCGTTCGCGAGTACCCGGTTTTGCAGTTGCACAGCTTGCGCATCAGCCGCACCTCGCGCGTCGCATTTGAACAGGCAATCGGCTTTGTGAGTGGCAGCGCCAAGTCGCAGCAGTTGAGTGCGCTGAACCGGGCGGTGGGAACCTGTAGTGATCGATTAGAGGATCGCGTCGTCAGTTTGGAGTATCTGGGTGAGTTGCCGGTGTATGACCTGACTGAGCCGGAGACGCAACACTTTGTCGCGAATGGCCTGGTGGTTCACAATTGTTCGGAATATAACTTCCTGGACGATACCGCCTGCAACCTGGCAAGCTTGAATCTGCTGACCTTCTATGACGAAGCGACGGGCAAGTTCGATATTGCGGCCTACCGGCATGCCGCGCGCCTGTGGACAATCGTGCTGGAAATCAGCGTGTTGATGGCCCAGTTCCCCAGCCAAAATATCGCCCGGCTGTCGTATGAGTTCCGCACGCTGGGCCTGGGCTACGCGAACCTGGGCACATTGCTGATGGTGCAGGGCATTCCCTACGACTCGCCTGAGGGCCGCGCTATTAGTGGCGCGCTGACGGCGATCATGCATTGTTCGGCTTATGCCACCTCGGCCGAGTTGGCGCGTGAGCTTGGGCCGTTCCCAGGCTATGAGCGTAACAAGGCATCCATGTTGCGCGTGATTCGTAACCACCACCGCGCGGCATACAACGTGCCTAAGGAGGAGTACGAAGGGCTCTCCATCACGCCGCTGGGCATCGACCCGGAATACTGCCCGCATGATCTGTTGGCCGCCGCACGCGAGGATGCTGACCGTATGCTGACGTTAGGTGAGCAGTATGGCTATCGCAACGCGCAGGTCACTGTGATCGCGCCAACTGGAACTATCGGGTTGCTAATGGATTGCGACACGACCGGCATCGAACCCGACTTCGCGTTGGTGAAGTTTAAGAAGCTGGCCGGGGGCGGTTACTTCAAGATCATCAACCAGTCGTTGCCGCCGGCGCTGCGCCGCTTGGGCTACAGCGACGCGGAGATCGAAGACATCGTGCTCTATGCCAAGGGCAGCGGTTCGCTGGTGGGCTGCCCGCACGTGAACGCGCAGACGTTGAAGAACAAACACTTCAACGACGACGTGCTTTCGAAGATCGAACAGATGTTGCCCGGCGCATTCGAAATCCAGTTTGTGTTCAACAAGTGGACCCTCGGCGAGGACTTCTGCAAACGCGAGTTGGGCTTCTCCGACGCGCAACTGAACGACCCGAAGTTCAACATCTTGCAGGCGCTTGGGTTTACCAAGGCGCAAATCCAGGCAGCCAATGACTACGTGTGCGGCACGATGACGATTGAAGGCGCACCGCATTTGAAGCCCGAACACTATGCCGTGTTCGATTGTGCCAATAAGTGCGGCAAATATGGCAAGCGCTACATCGCCGTGAACGCGCACATCTACATGATGGCCGTGGCGCAGCCGTTCCTCTCGGGCGCTATCTCGAAGACGATCAACTTGCCCGCCGAAGCGACTGTGGACGACGTGGAGAACGCCTACATCCTTTCGTGGCAGGTGGGCACCAAGGCGAACGCGCTATACCGCGATGGGTCGAAGCTGTCACAGCCGTTGAACACGGGCAGTGACGACGAAGATTCGTCCGAAGGGACAAGCGCGGAAAGCATTCAGGCATCCGACGAATCCGCGGCGGTGAAAGTGGTGGAGCGCGTGGTGGTGCGCTACCTGGCCCGCCGGCGCCGCCTGCCGAACAAGCGCTATGGCTACACTCAAAAGGCAAAGGTTGCCGGACACAACGTCTACCTGCGCACGGGTGAATATCCCGACGGCTCGCTGGGCGAGATATTCATCGACATGAGCAAAGAGGGAGCAGGTTTCCGCAGTTTGATGAACTGCTTCGCCATCGCCGTTTCACTGGGCTTGCAGCACGGCGTGCCACTGGACGAATTCACCGATGCGTTCGTGTTCACCAAGTTTGAGCCCAGCGGGATGGTGATGGGCAACGACCACATCAAGATGGCCAGCTCGGTCATCGACTACATCTTCCGCGAACTGGCTATCAACTACCTGGGCCGCGCCGACCTGGCGCACGGCGACGACCACCGTGCCGAGTTGGCGCCTGAGCCGGAGTATGAAAGCGAGGAAGTGTATACCGAAGACATGGGGGTGGAGCCGGTGGTGACGCCTTCTAAGGAGATGGTCCCTTCGCACAATGGCCATAATGGTCACAACGGTCACACTGATTCGGCGCCTGTGCAAATGGTCGCCGCCAGTGCGCCGGAGGCTGCTGCAAAACCCACGGCGAACAATATGACGGATGTGGAAAATGCGCGCCAGGCGAGGCTGAAAGGCTATGAGGGTGACCCTTGCCCGGAGTGTGGCTCGTGGACACTGGTGCGTAATGGCACCTGCCTGAAGTGCGAGACGTGCGGCGGCACCACGGGCTGCTCATAACGAGGGCTTGAGATTAGGGATCAGCGATTGCCGCTGGGGATTGTATGCAATCCCCAGCGGTTTCATTTTTCACGGCGCTGGAATGGGTATAGAATCAGCCCCTCACCAACATCTCGGTCTCTTGTCCGAATCGGCCTTTCACAATTCTTAAATCTCAAAACGATCATGTCACTTATTGACCAAGACTTGCCCTGGCTGACGACCGAGGCGCGGAATGATCCGGATACCGCGCAACAGATCATAGAAGCGTTCGCCGGACGCGTGCAAACGTTGCAACGCCAGACGGATGAATTGCGCGCCGAAAATGCGATGCTGAAGCGCAACGGCGGGCAGCAAGCTTCCGGCGAACAATTGCAGCGCCTGAAGACGCACCTGCACGACCTGCGCCAGTTAGCGACGCGGCGCGGGCTGGACCAGGACGTCCTCTCGCTGCTCACTTTTTCGGGGGTGGGCGTGCAGTTGCCCGCTCCGGTGCCCATGGAGCAGACGCTTTCGTTGCTCACGCCGCCGGATGAGCCGATCGGCATGCACAAGCCGCTCTACCTGGCGCATGGCACCTGGTTTGGTTCGCTGCTGGCCATCACGTCGGCGCTGCGTATGTCGCTCGTGAATGGGATCGCGCTTCCCGTGAGCGACAACCTGGACTGGCGTGACGCGCAACCTGCGACCAGCCTGGGCCTGGCGCGCGCCGAGCGCGTGGAGGCGATTCTGCCGGTGGACGAGCTGCGCCCGCCGCGCGATATATTGATCGTCTCGCGCCAGGGATGGGTGCGAGCGATTTCGTGGGCACATGCCGAAATGCTGTCCTATTCCACGCAGGCGATGACTTTGCCCGGCGCGGGGGATACACCCGTCTGGTTGGGCGAATATGACACGCACGCCGACCTGCTCATCCTGACGCGCAACGGCCGCTGGACGCGCTTCCCGCTGTCATTGGTGCCTTCGCTGGGCTGCGCGGGGATTACGCTGGAGAGCGATGACGACGTCGTATCGGCGGTCGTCATTGGCAAGCGTGAGGCGGTGGTGTGGTTCATAGGGGTGGATGGCGCCATTTTTGCCGTGGCCTCCAGCGGGCTGGAGCCGCATAAGAAGCCGAACGCGAAGGCTGCGCCGCTCACGCGCCGCTTTGCGGGCCTGGCTTGCTACGGCGTCACCACGAAGAAGACCGAGCTGGCGGTCCTGCTTTCCAACCAGGGTGACTTGCACGTGGTGAGCATGCGCGGGCTGCCCATCGCGGCGAAGCCGGCGGACATCCAGCCGCTCAACGTGTCGAATCAGCGTCTCATCGCCGCGACGTTGCTATGATCTCGCCATGTCTCAACCCTTTCATGGGGGAGGGGGGAGATGCTCGGAGTATGTACCATGTATCTAGGACTTGACTTTGGTACGACGAATACCGTCGCGGCAATCCTGGGCGCGGACGGCACGCCACAGGTGCTCCCGTTGGACCCCGTCACGCCGGAGACGGGCGTGTTACGCACATTACTTTATGTGGAGCGTGACGGCACGTTTCACTGTGGCAGTGAGGCGGTTCAATTGCACCGCACGCAGAATGTGGGACGCATGCCGCGCTTTGCGAAGGCGTGGGTGGGCGTCATCGACATCGAGATCGGTGATGCAGTGGTGAAAGGCTACAACATCCCAGGCGGCGCGATGACCGTAGAAGTGTTTACTGACGTAGATGCCGATGCGCCGGGCCGTTTGCTGCATTCGCTCAAGGGCCCGCTGGCGACGGACTACCCCGGCACGAAGCTCTTCGGGCACGAATACGCGTTGGAGGAACTCATTGCCGAGTTTCTATCGCGCGTGCGCCGGCAGGTGAAAGAGGTCACCGGCCAGGAGGTCGAGGTAGCCACCTTTGGCCGGCCGGTAAACTTTGCCGGGGCGGCCAATGAAGCCGATAATGCGCGGGCTGAAAAGCGCTTGCACAAGGCGGCTGAGCTGGCCGGGTTCAAACAAGTCACGTTTGAACTGGAGCCGATTGCCGCCGGGCTTGCCTTTGGGGTGCAGCACGAAGTGCGCCCCGGCAGTCACGCGCTGGTATTTGATTTCGGCGGCGGGACGTTGGACGTGGCCATATTGCGCATGCAGCCCGATGGCTCGCAACGCGTGCTGGCCACCGGCGGTGTGGGCATCGCGGGCGATCATTTCGACCAGGCCATCTTCCGGCGTGCCGTGCTGCCCTGGTTGGGCGCGGGCGTGCGCTGGGGGGCGCAACGATTGGAGATGCCCGGCCATCTGCTCGATGCCCTGGGCGATTGGCAGGATGTGTTGACGTTATGGAACTCACACACCCTGGCGTTCTTGCGCCAGTTACAGTCGAACTGCTCGAACCCATTGCGCGTGATGGCGCTGGAAGACTTCATCTTTAAAGGATATGCCTTCGACCTGTATGAGCAGGTGGAACAATCGAAGGTGACGCTCTCGGACGTGCGTTTTGCGGCAGTAAATTTTGACGCAGAGGCGATTTCTATCTGGCAGCCATTGACACGATCACAGTTTGAGAGTTATATTGCTCAGGATGGACGTGCGATTCGCGAAATGGTGACACAGACGCTCGCACGTGCCGGCATACACGCGAGCGATGTCGATTATGTGATTCGCACTGGCGGCTCGTCGTCAATCCCCTATTTCGTGGAGATGTTAGGCGGCATGTTTGGGCACGAGAAGATCATTGAATCGGATCGCTTCACCAGTGTGGCGAGCGGGCTGGCCGTGCGCGCCGCGCAATTTCAATCCTGAGCATGTATCATAGCAGTGAGTCGATTGGGTGAACAAGTAAACATTGCAAGACCGGAAAGCGCCGTATCATGCAGGCATGAATGTCCAAAAAGCGCTCCCAGTCGTCACATCCATTCTCATCATTTTGCTAGTGGCATATTTGCGTGATCGTTCCAAGGTATTGGCGACGATTTTCGCGACGATGCCCATCAATATGCCACTCGCACTGTGGGTATTGGTCAGCAGTGGGCCGGAAGATACGGCGCTGTTGGCAAACTACGTCCGTTCATTCATCATCGGGTTAATCCCAGCATTTATTTGGCTGGGTGTCGTATATGTTTGCCTGCGCCTGGGTTGGAGTTTGCTGGGTTCCATTGGCGCGGGATACCTGGTCTGGGCGGTGCTCATCGCCGCGCTGCTGGCGCTGGGTATTTTGTCGGTTAGTAAGTAGGCGATCGAGTTACGGTGGAATTGTTTTCAATACACGGTAATCCGTCGTACTTTTCATATAAGAAGGTTGGAATTATGCAATATCGTCGTTTTGGTAAACTCGATTGGCAGGCATCGGCGCTCGGTTTTGGCTGTATGCGTTTGCCCATTCTCAACGGGGTCGCTGCAAATATCGACGAAAAAGAAGCCATTCGCATGTTGCACGCGGCTATCGATCAGGGTGTGAACTATATCGACACGGCGTATGGTTATCACGGTGGCAACAGTGAGCGGCTCGTTGGCAAGGCCTTGCAGGGCGGTTACCGCGAGCGCGTGCACCTGGCGAGCAAGTTGCCTTGTTGGCTGGTGAAGACTGCCGATGACTTTGACAGGCTGTTGAACGAGCAACTGCAAAAGTTGCAGACGGATCACCTGGACTTCTATCTGTTGCATGCCCTGGATGCCGGCCGTTGGCACATGATGCGCGACCTGGGTATCATCCCCTGGCTGGAAAAGGCCATCGCCAGCGGGCGCATTCGCCATGCCGGCTTCTCGTTCCACGATAAGTACGATGCTTTCAAGGAGATCGTCGACGCGTGGGATGGTTGGACGATGTGCCAGATCCAATACAACTACATGGACGTCCAAGAGCAGGCCGGCACCAAGGGCTTGCAATATGCCGCCTCCAAGGAGCTGGCTGTGGTCATCATGGAGCCGCTGCGCGGCGGCAAGTTGGCTAACCCGCCGGAGAAGGTTCGCCACGTGTGGGATAACGCGACGCAGCAGCGCGCGCCGGTGGATTGGGCCTTGCAATGGCTGTGGAATCAGCCGGAGGTATCGGTCGTGCTCAGTGGCATGAGCACGATGCAGCAGGTACAAGAAAACATCGCCAGCGCCTCTACCTCGGCAGTGAATCAGATCAACGCGCAGGACCTGGCGCTGATCGACCGGGCACGCGAAGCCTACCAGGGGCTCAGCCCGATCCCTTGCACCAAGTGCGAGTACTGCATGCCGTGCCCAAGCGGGTTGAACATCCCCAACATGTTTGAAATCTTCAACCATGCCGTGATGTACGACGCGTTTGAGGAAGGCCGCTTCCGCTACGAGCACCTGCGCCCGGAGGAGCGTGCGAACAACTGCGCTAAGTGCTTGACCTGTGAAGGGTTGTGCCCGCAGCACATTGAAGTGTCCAGTTGGATGGAACGCATCCATTCCGTGTTGGGCGAGAAACAGCCTTACATGGCATGACATTGGAGATTGGCGACTAGAGATTCACCACGGACGACACGGATTTCACGGGAGATGGGTTTACCAAATCAGTGTCATCTGTGAAATCCGTGGTTGATTTCGTATATTCAGGAAAGCTCGGCACTGTATCCCGTCCCCATCTTTCACTCTTCACATTCCATCCACTCGTCTCCAATCCCCCAATCTCTAATCTCTATTCCCATGCCATTACGGTAAAATGAGCGCCTGCCGCAAGGATGCGGATAAATCCTTATTGATTGCTGGGGCTTAATACAAAAACCATGCCCCATTCTGCCCGAAAGAAGGGCAGTGTGCCAGGAATGGAGGATCCATGTCGAAACCAATAGTCGTAACGGATGCATCGTTTCAAGCCGACGTTGAACAGTCGAATGGTGTGGTGCTGGTAGATTTCTGGGCGACCTGGTGTGGCCCATGCAAAATGATCGCGCCAATCGTCGAGCAAATCGCCAGCGAGAACGAAGGCAAGATCACGGTCGGTAAGTTGGATGTGGATACCAATGGACAGACCGCGATGAAGTATGGCGTGATGAGTATTCCCACGTTGATTCTCTTTAAGAACGGCCAGCCTGTGGAACGCCTGGTAGGGTACCAGCCCAAAGAGCGCCTGATGGCGAAGATTAAGCCGCATTTGAACTGATCTGCGCCTGATGAGTTGAAGTCGTCACGCCGCCGAAACCTCAAATGCGCCGCCGGGCGGCGAGAAAGACAAAATCGTAAATGAAATGTGCCCTCTTTTGTAGGTTTTTGCCAGCAAGAGGGCACTTTGCGTTTTTCAGTGGCGGGGAGGCGAGCATTGGTAACGTATACGGCGTGTCTACCGCTAGATGTGCATAAGTGTAGCGAATCATGTTCGCAATAGGCAATATAAATAAAAGCGCTTGTGATAGATATAACTTGACAATATTTGCGGCGCTATTGATAATAAACGCTATTGGCGCATTGGCTATCTATGTATGCCCGCGATGGTGCATTAGCCATGACAAACTCTGCAGGAGGGTTTGACGCGATTCTTTCTCGTTCGATAGCAATGTGCTGGCGCTATTGGCGAGCCTTCGACTAAGGAGGTGCTTCACCAGGAATAATAACTTCCATGTCCCGTTCTTCGAAGCACGGCAACTTACCCAAGTGAATCATGCTTGGAGTCTTTGTATCATTTTAGGAGGAAGAAGTCATGTTAGGATCAAAGTACTGGCGTGCAGCAAGTGTTCTTGTTGCCGGTAGTATGGTGTTGGCGGCCTGTGGGAACGCGACGCCGCAGGTAGTCAAAGAGACGGTCGTCGTTAACCAGACATCCATCGCGACGGTGGAAGTGACAAAGGAAGTAGAGGTCACCGCCGCCCCAGAAGCGACCCCTGAACCGACCGCGGTCCCCGAAGCGCAACAGACGGATACAGTTGTTGTTGGTCAGCAGCAAGAGCCCAGCACGCTGCACCCCAACATCGCCGCTGAGTCGGCCAAGACCTATATTTTGGCTCCTGTATTCGTCGGCTGCATGGGCCAGGACAACAGCCAGCCCCCGCAATGGATCCCGCTTGGTTGCGAGCAGGTGCCCACGATTGAGAATGGCGGCGCCGCATTGGTTGGCGAAGGCGCAGACCAGCACCTGGAGGTCACCTACACGATTAAGTCCGGTTGGCGCTGGACGGATGGGCAACCCGTTAAGGCTTCCGACGTGGTGTATACCTGGAAGCTGTTGATGGACCCTGACTTTGAAATCGCAGATCGCTCCGCATTGGAGAAGGTTTACGACGTCTCCGCTGTGAACGACAGCACGGTTCTGGTGAAGGCGATGAGCGAAGCCCAGGCCAAACAAGCTGCCGCCGGCACTTTGACTGGTAATGTGGCATTCGATAAACTAAAGGACGACTATGTGGCCCAGGCTTACGATAAGCAGAACGGCCCGGTCGTTGACCCGGTTTATTGGTTCGCCTTGTTCCCTGGCTGGTTGCCCGAGCACATCCTGAGCAGCATCCCCGCCAAAGATCAGGCCGCGAGCGACTTCGCTAAGAAGCCCGTCGGTGATGGCCCCTACGTGGTGACTGACTGGAAGGAAGGTCAGGAAATCGACCTGGACGCCAGCGATCAGCCTTTCCCGCTGGGTGAGCCCAAGATCAAGCACATCATCTTCCGCTTCATTTCCGGCGGCGCCGGCCCCGTCATCGCTGCGCTGCAAAACGGTGAAGTTGATATCGTGCCCGGCAACGTTGGTGGCTTGAGCACTTCCAACGCGCCCGATATCGAGTCCGTGGTGAGTGGTGGCCTGTACAACGTGCTGTGGAACACCGGTTATTCCTGGGAGCACATCGACATCAACGTCGAGAAGGCCCCGCTGAATGATGTGAAGGTGCGCCAGGCCATGTTCTATGCCATCGATAAGAAGTCCATCATCGATGCGCTCTATAACGGCAAGAACGAAGCCATCGACCTGCCCGGCCCGACGACGGCGCAGAACTCGTGGGGTTACACCGATAACTACACGAAGTACACCTATGACCCCGACAAGGCCAAGGCCCTGTTGCAGGAGGACGGCTGGGACTGCTCCAGCACCCCTTGCACCAAGAAGGATGCCAGCGGCAACACAGTCAAGTTGAGCTTCTCGCTGCAAACCACGACCCGCTCCGACCGCATTCAGTTGGCGCAGGTGATTCAGCGTCAGTGGGCGGCAGTTGGTATCGACGCCAACCTGCAGTTCCTCGAGTCGCGCAACTTCTTCGCCGCGGCATCGGCCGGCGGCCCGCTCAATAGCGGCAGCTACAACACCGGTATTTACACCTGGTCTGGTAGTGATGACCCGCAGTTCTATGGTCTGTACGGCTGTTCGAACATCCCCTCCAAGGAGAATAACTGGTCCGGTCAGAACACACCGCGCTGGTGCAACCAGGAAGCTTCTGACGCGCTGAAGCAGTCTGAGCAAACCATCACCGCGCTGTCGCGCGACGAACGCAAGCCGCTGATTGAGAAGTTCTTCCAGGCCTTCTCCAACGACGTTCCGGTGATCCCGCTGCACGCCGCGACGGAGCCGTATGTCTATCGCACTGGTCTCAAGAACTTTAAGCCCGGTCTCACTCAATACTCCGTGTTCTCCTGGAATGCCTGGGAATGGGAGCTTTCTAAGTAGGACCCCGTTGACAGTAGGCCTTTGAGCCTTTGTACAACGAAGGCGTAAAGGGTATGCATGGGCGAGGGCGTTAATAATGTCCTCGCCCATCGTTTATACTTGGTTACAGTGAGATGAAGTACGCATGAGTAGATATATCCTCCGGCGCGTGGTCCAGTCGTTCGTTCTGCTGCTATTCATATCCATGTTGTTGTATTTAATACTCAACCTGGTGCCCGGCGGCCCCTTTGACTCGTTGAAGAGCGCTAACCCTCGCATGACACAATCCATGATTGACCGGTTAAACTCGCTCTTGGACTTGGACAAACCGTTACTGCCGGGCGAGTATTGCCCTGTGGTGGGCGGTGTACAGCAAGATTGCCGGATTGACCCAGGCCGTTACTTGCGCTGGCTCGCGAAGGTTGCGGAGGGTGATTTCGGTAAGTCGTGGACCATGAAGACGGGCTCTGACGTCTTGACCTTAATCGGCGGACGCGTTGGATATACCCTCTTACTGATGGCGCTATCCACCTTCCTCGCAATCATCATTGCCGTCCCAATTGGCATTTATTCGGCGGTCCATCAATACTCTAAGACGGATTATGTCGTTACGGCGGTTGCTTTCTTCGGCCA
>DAOUFG010000068.1:0-13414 GCA_034430115.1 Thermoflexales bacterium
CAGCTCACCGCTTTCTTCACCAACGCAATGATCTTTGCCTCTTCGGCGGCGGTCAACGCCTTCAGCGCGAAGGCAACCGGCCACAGGGAGCCCTCGTCAAGGTGCGCTGTGTCGTTGAAGCCAAGCGTCGCGTATCTCGCGTTGAACTTCTGTGCGCATTGGAAGAAACAAACGACCTTGCCGTTCTCATTAGCATACGCGGGCATGCCGTACCAGGTTTTCGGCGCGAGAGAGGGGGCGTTGGCTTTGATGATGGCATGCAGCCGCTCGGCCATGCTGCGATCCGGTTCCTCCATTTCGGCGATCTTCGCGAGCAGGGCGCTTTCCCCGTCTGCTTTGTCCGCACGCAACTCTTTGGCATGCGCCTTCATCGCGGCTCGCTCCTCCTCCGTGAATCCCTTGACCGGCTTGCCGGTCGCGCCGGCCTTCTTGGTGGTGATTTTATCTGAGCTCATCAGAATCTCCTTATCTTTAAATCGTTAGATGACAGTTTATTCTTGCTGTTTCACCCTAACGTCGAATGAGAAGCGAGCAAAATGACAGGGGATCGATTTTCTAATCAGATTCTCATAATTCTATCCACTACCCACCCCAAAAATCTACATGCGTGATAAGAAACGAGCGATCTGTTGGTCAAAGAACGCACAAGTGCGTTATAGTTCTGATGGGTGCATCAGAACAGCGAATTTGTTCTGCACAATGAACAGGTGTATCGGTCATGCAAAATCAGGAAATCACCTTTGGTGAAATTGTGCGTCGGCTGCAAGAGGTTCCAGTGGAGCGCCTTCCTCTCCTCAGTTGACGCTCCCTCCCCCTCGCAGTTATACTCGGTGCTGCCAGACAAGCGAGCTAGTGCGGTTTGTCAGGTACATCTTTAGTAAAATAACACTACCCGGCTAAGCATAATTCAGTTACGTTTAGTGCGCGAAGCTGGCCTGTCGGGTGGCAGAGCAGAGGCGTTTCATTGAGCAAAAGTCTGGTTATCGGCTATGGCAACCCAGACCGCGAGGACGACGGCGTTGCCTGGCATATCGTGCGCAAGCTAGCGGTGCAGTTTGGTCGTTTAGAGGCCGGCACTTCAACCGATAGCATCCTGGATCTGGACGTAGGCGAACCCCTATTGAGTGACGACGCTCCCGATCTGGTGGCCGAACTACAGCTAATGCCGGAAATCTCTGAGAAGATCGCCGCCTACGATAAGGTGTGTTTTGTCGATGCTCATACTGGGGCCTACGAGAAAGACCTGAACATTGAGCATCTAAATGCGGAATTTCAAAGCTCGCCTTTTACGCATCATCTCACGCCTCAGACCTGCCTGTTCCTTACCCAAACGGCATACGGGCGCGCGCCCGAAGCGCTGGTTGTATCGGTAAAGGGATATCAATTCGGATTTGCGCTGAGGCTGTCGCCCCAGACGGCGCAACTTGCCGATGAAGCCGTCGAATCAATCCTTGCCTGGCTGAAGGAATCATAAAAGACATGCTCTTATACGCTTTACTCTCGCTCGCAGCAATAGGCTGCGCCCTTCAGGCGTTGCGCGCGGGGAAGCTGCTCGTATCGGCCCTGTGGCTGGCCGGCACAAGCGCATTCACCTCGCTATTGCTCTATCTTCTCGGTGCTCAGACCATCGCCGTCGTTGAACTTAGCGTCGGCGCAGGGCTGGTGACGATTCTGTTCGTCTTCGCCATCAGCGTCGCCGGCGACGAAACCATGGACGTGCGCGCGGTCATCCCCAAGCCATGGGCGATCGGCCTGGTGCTCGTCACCGTGGTCGCGCTGGCCTGGCTCACGTTTGCGCAAGCCGCCGTAAACGCCACACCGGCGGCGGCCCTGCCGGCCGGCCAACTGGCCGACACGTTGTGGCAGGAACGCGGCCTGGACGTGCTCTTACAGATCGTCTTGATCTTCGGCGGCGTGATGGGCGTGCTCGGCCTGCTGGCCGACACGCACAGCGCACCCAAGCCGCCGCAGGCCCAGGCACAACAATCGGACGAGGCACATTCATGACACCAACCCCACTCACCATCGTGCTCCTCGGCGTCCTCGGGCTGTTCGGCGTTGGGCTCTACGGCCTGCTCATCTGCCGCAACCTGATCAAGATCGTGGTAGCGCTGCAAATTCTCGGCAAGACGGCGCTCATCGCAATCATCCTGGCCGGCAACTTGAACGGTCACATCGACCAGGCCCAGGCGCTGGCGATGACCATCATCGTCGCCGACACCATCGTCGCCGTTGTAGGCCTGGCATTTGCCGTGCAAATCCGGCGTCGCCTGGGCACGCTGGATGTCAAAGCGATCGCCAATCTGAAGGGTTGACCCATTCTCACAATCATGACAAGCACATCACTCTTCGTCGCACTGACCATCGCCCTGCCGTGGCTGGGCGCACTGTGCATCTGGCTGGTACGCGACCGCAACGAGCGGCTGCAACATGCCCTGGCGATCATTTTCTCGGTCGCCGCCGGGCTGTGCGCGCTGGCGTTGCTGCCGGCTACCACCAGCGCCGTCACCCTACGCCTGCCAATCGGCGGCATCTTTGGAGATTTCACATTCGTCCCCGATGGCATGGGCGTCTTCCTGGCCGCCGTCGCCACCGTGGTCGGCAGCCTGGCCGTGATCTTCTCGGCCGATTACATGCACGGCGAGCGGCAATTGGGCCGCTACTACGCGCTGGTACTGTTCTTCATCGGCGCGATGGCCGGCCTGGCGCTTACGGGCAGCCTGCTCTTGCTCTTCGTCTTCTGGGAGATCACCGCGCTGTGTTCCTATGCGCTGATCTCGTTCTATAACGACGATCCGAAGGCAGTGGCCGGCGGTATCAAGGCGCTCATCATGACCCAGTTCGGCGGCATCGGCCTGCTGGCCGGGGCGCTCGTCGTCTACGCCGCACTGGGCAGCTACGACATCGCCACGCTCTTGCAGAAGGCCAACACGCTGCCGCCGGGGTTGCTGGCGGTGCTGGCATTCGGCTTCCTCATCGCCGCAGCGGCCAAATCGGCCCAGTTCCCATTCATAACCTGGCTGCCCGACGCGATGGAAGCGCCCACCCCCGTCAGCGCGCTAATCCACGCGGCAACGATGGTGAACGCCGGCGTGTACTTGTTGGCGCGCTTCTACCCGGCCTTTGCGCCGGTGCCGGGCTGGACCACCGCCGTCATCGTGGTGGGCATGCTCACCGCGCTGCTGGCGGCGATCATGGCCCTGGTCGCCAATGACCTGAAGCGCGTGCTGGCCTACTCGACCATCAGCCAACTCGGTTACATGGTCTATGCGGTGGGCGCAGGCGGCATCTTCGCCAGCCAGTTCCACCTGCTCAGCCACGCTGTGTTCAAGGCGCTGCTCTTCCTGGGCGCCGGCGCGATCATCCACACCATCGGCACGCGCGATATGCGCCAGATGGGCGGCCTGGGTCGCCGGATGCCGCTGATCCGCACTACGTTCGTCATCGGCGCGCTCGCGCTGACGGGTCTGCCGATCCTGAACGGCTTCTGGAGCAAAGAAATGGTGCTGGAGGCGGGTCTGAGCGGCGGGCCGATTTGGGCCTATGCCGTGATGGTGCTCGTCGCCGGGTTGACGGCGCTCTACACCTTCCGCATGGTGTGGCTGGTGTTCTTCGGCACACAACGCGGCGCGCATCACGCGCACGACGCGACGCCGTTCATGCGCTTCTCGCTGGTGGTGCTGGCCTTCGGCACACTTACTACCTGGCTGCTGGCCGGCCCCTTCAGCCAGCTCATCCACAACGCTTTTGCGCCGGTGCTGGCCGAAGCGCAACATGAGATCGCCCCACTGCTCAGCACATGGGACATGATGCTTGAAGTGCTCAGCGCGCCGGCCACGCTCATCGCGCTGGTCGTGATCGCGCTGGGCCTGGCCGCCTGGTGGTGGCGCAGCAGGCTGGCCGGGCTGAGCAAACGCCTTCAATGGCTCGCCAACATTGCCACCGATAGCTTTGGCCTGGAACGGATCAATCAGTGGGTGGTGCAGGTCACACAAGGAGCGGCCAACGCATTACGCGTGACGCAAACCGGCGTGTTGAACTGGAACATTCTTGGCATTGTCGGTGGGTTGCTCGTGATGCTCGCCGTCATTGTGATGGGGGCGGCACGATGAACAACGCATTCCTTTGGCTGATCGTCCTCCCCTTGCTGGCATCGCCGATCATCTATCTCGCCGGTCGCATCCCGCTGCGTCGATCGGCCTATCACGCGGTGACGCTGGACGGGCAATTGATCCTTGAAAATCCGAAGTCGCGCATCCCCGTCGTGCTGGCGCTGATTGCGCTACTGGCAACGTGGGTTCCGTTCGTCTATGCGGCCATCCAGTTGAACGCCGGCGGCCCCATGTCGTATACGTATGGGGCGGTCACGCTGCGGCTGGACGGCCTGAGCCTGTTGCTGGCCGCCGTCGCGCTGGGGCTTGGCACGCTGGTGGTGATCTTCTCCGGCCCCTACATGGCGGAGGACGCGGGCGAAGAGAAATATTATGCGCTGCTCGTCGCGCTCATCGGCGTGATGATCGGCCTGGGCTGCGCCAACGACCTGTTCAACCTGTGGATATGGTTCGAGGCGATGGCCGTCTCGTCGTATCTGCTAGTGGCCTTCTATCATGAGCAGGCCGCCTCGCTGGAAGCCGGCATCAAGTACCTGGTGCAGAGTGCCACTGGCTCGATCCTGGTGCTGCTGGGCATCGCGCTCACGTTTGGGATCACCGGCACGCTCAACCTGGACCAGATTCATGCCGCTGCACGCGCCGCCGGCCCGAACAACATGGGGCTCCTGGCGGCAGGCGCGCTCTTCATCGCCGGCTTCGGCGTGAAAGCGGCCATCGTGCCGATGCATACCTGGCTACCCGACGCGCACTCGCAGGCCCCCAGCGGCATCAGCGCCATGCTCTCCGGCGTGGTGATCGAAGCCGGCCTGGTGGCACTGTTGCGCGCTCTCTCGGCGCTGGGGGCGATCACGCTCTCGTGGAGCACGCTCCTGCTGGCTTTTGGCGCGCTGAACATGCTGGTGGGCAACTTGATGGCGCTACGCCAAACGCAGGTGAAGCGTCTGCTGGCATTCTCCAGCCTCAGCCACATCGGTTACATGCTGCTGGGCCTGGGCATCGCGCTCTATTCCGGCCAACCCGCCGGAGCCGAAGGCAGCTTCTTCCATCTGCTGAACCACGGCATCATGAAGGGATTGGCCTTCCTCGCCGCCGGCGTGCTACTGTATGGGTTGCATATCGCCAACCACAGCCACGCCCCGCTGACCACCGCCGACCTGGCGGGCGCTTCGCGGCGCTATCCGCTGGCGGCGCTGGCGCTCAGCATCGCCGTGCTCGGCCTGGGCGGGTTGCCCCCACTGGCCGGGTTCATGTCCAAGTGGCAAATCTTCGTGGCCGGGTTCCAGACCAATAACGCGGTCATTGAGGGATTGGTGATCTTCGCTGCTTTAAACAGCGTGCTCTCGCTGGGGTATTATGCGCCGCTGGTCAACGCCATGTACCGGCAGGAACCCTCCCCAGCGGTTCAACGCGGTTGCCCAATGCCTGTGGCGATGGGCATTCCGCTGGTGCTGTTGGCGCTGGCAACAATTGTGATTGGTATGTGGCCCACGCTGGTGCAAGGGCTCACCGGCCCGGCCGGACATGCGCTGATGGCGGCATTTGGCGGTTAATGGTGCAAAGGCTATGTAGGGCGACCTGTTAAGTCGCCTTGACTTGATGAAGATAAAAGGCAAAAGAACGTGACGGATTTAATACTTATTCCACCGATTGCATTTGTAATCTATATCCTGCTGGTGACGGCGCTTGCGCGCATCGGGCGGATGTTGGCCGGCCCCGGCAACGCTTCTGCCGCCAAATCCAGCACCTATTCGAGCGGCGAAGCCGGTCCCACCACGACCGCCGTGCCCGGCTATCGGCCGTTCTTTCTCATCGCGCTATTTTTTGCTATTTTGCACCTCAGCGTGCTGGTGCTCGCCAGTGGCGGCTTCACGATGATCACCGGCATCTATTTGGCCGGCATCATCCTGGCGCTGGTCATGTTGATATTGGGTTGAAAAGTGGAACGTGAAGCGTGGTGAGAAGTAATCTCTCATGTTTCATGCTTCATTGGGCAGGAGTTATTTGTAATGGAAAACGCATTGAACAAGAGTTGGAACGAAGCCTTGGATCAGGTGAAAACCTGGGCGCGCATCAACTCGCCCTGGGCGATTCACTTCAACAGCGGCTCGTGCAATGGGTGCGACATCGAAATCCTCGCCACCATCACGCCGCGCTACGACCTGGAACGTTTCGGCGTGAAGTTGCAAGGCAGCCCCCGGCACGCCGACGTTTTGATCTGCACCGGCCCGGTGACATTGCAAGCGCGCGACCGCTTGAAGCGCGTCTACGAGCAGATGCCCGACCCGAAGTTCGTGGTGGCGGTCGGTTCGTGCGCAATCTCGGGCGGCGCGTTCCAGGGTTGCTACAACGTCGTTGGGCACGTCGACGAGGTGATCCCTGTGGATGCTTACATCCCCGGCTGCCCGCCGCGCCCTGAGGCAATCATCGACGGAGTGGTGAAACTGCTGCAAAGCCTGCAACCGGCCAAGCAAGATGAACCCGCGACGGAGAAATAATAATGACAGAAACCACATTGCAAACGGGCAGCGCGTTGATCGCATCATGGAGCAAAGGCACTCGCACCCCAGAGCCCGGACGGCTGGACGTGTTGATCGACGTCGCCGACTTGTTGCCGGCGGTGAAGGCATTGCTGGACGCGCACTGGGGGCACCTGGTGACGATCACGGCGCTGGACTACCTGGGCAAGAGCGCTACGTTGGCCCAGGAGGAGCGCTATCGGCAGTTGATCGAAAAGGCGCATGCGCCCGCCGATGCGGACGTGCTGGAGGTGCTATATTTCTTCGCCAGCGGCCCGGCCATGCTCACGTTGCGCGCGCTGGTGTTGCGCAATGCGGCCGTGGTGCCCAGCGTGTGCGGGCTGATCCCAGGCGCCAGCTTCTACGAGCGCGAAATGAGCGAGATGTTCGGCATCGGCGTGACGGACACGCCCGACCCGCGCCGGCTGTTCCTGCCGGATATCTGGCCGGAGAATCTGCCGCCTTTGCGCAAAGATTTCATACCGAACAAGGGATAGTAATGAATCCACGAATCTTCACGAATGAACGTGAATCAAATCGTTGTGAGTGAAGATGTGGGTTCAAGGAATATGAATCGATACACGAATCTTAACGAAGGGACAGGCTTGGATCAGTTTTTAGTCTAGATTCGTGTAGATTCGTGGAAAAGAAAGTCGGAGTCATGTGATGGATATGGACAACGAACAGCGTGAGAAGTTTATCATTCCGATCGGGCCGCAGCACCCGGCACTGAAGGAGCCGGGGCACTTCGAATTCAGCGTGGACGGTGAAATGGTCACGGGCGCATCGGTGCGCCTGGGCTATGTGCATCGTGGCATCGAGAAGGCCACCGAAGAGCGCAACTGGGTGCAAGACCTGTACCTGCTGGAGCGCATCTGCGGCATCTGCTCGCACAGCCATGCCATGGCCTATTCGCTGGGCGTGGAAAAGCTGGCCGGTGTGACGGCACCCCCGCGCGCACAGGCCATTCGCCAGGTGACGGCCGAACTGGAGCGCATCCACAGCCACCTGCTGTGGGTGGGCGTGGCCGCGCACGAAGCCGGGTTCGACACGTTGTTCATGTTCAGTTGGCGCGACCGCGAAGTCATCATGAACATCCTGGAAGGGCTGTCGGGCAACCGGGTGAACTACTCGGTGAATGTGTTGGGCGGTGTGAAGGTGGACATCGACACCGAGCGGGCCGATATGATCCGCAAGGGTGTGGACTTCCTGGAAGAGCGCACCCAACACTACCTGAAGGTGGTCACCAGCGACGAAACATTCCTGCGCCGCACGCGCGGGGTGGGCTACACCTCGCAGGCGCAGGCAGAGGCGCTGGGGCTGGTCGGCCCGACGGCGCGCGCAGCCAACGTGACGCGCGATGTGCGCGTGGACGTGCCCTACGCCGCCTATGCAGACTTCCCGATCAAGCTCGTCACCGACCCGCGCGGCGACCTGGAAGCGCGCTTCGTGGTGCGCATCAAAGAACTCTTCGAGAGCTATCGCGTGATCCGCGAGATACTGGACAAACTGCCGCCCGGCGACCTGACGGTGCGCATGCCGCGCCGCATCAAGGAAGGCGAGACGGTCAGCCGGATCGAAGCGCCGCGCGGCGAACTGTTTTACTTTATCAAGAGCAACGGCGGCGAGAAGCCCGAGCGCATCAAAGTGCGCACGCCGAGCATCTGTAACTTTGCCATGGTGACGGGCACCGCCGCCGGGCATCAACTGGCCGATATGCCGATGATCATCGCCGGCATCGACCCGTGCTTCTCGTGCAACGACCGATAGGAATTTTAGATTTTGGATTGCCGATTTTGGATGTCGAGCATGCCATAGGACGCCTTACGACATCCAAAATCTAAATTCGAAAATCGAAAATGAGATTATGGACATTGTAAAAAACCTTGCTGCACTCCTGTTCTTTCCGGCCGGGCTGGCTGTGATGGTCGGCGGATTGATCTACGAATACATCGACCGCAAACTGGTGGCCCAGTTGCAAAACCGCATCGGCCCGCGCTGGTTTCAACCGGCCGCCGACATCGTGAAGTTGCTGGCGAAGGAAGAAGTGGTGCCGGAAGGTGTGAACACCGCGCTGTTCCAGGGCCTGCCCATCGTGGCGCTGGCCGGTGTGCTCACTGCGGCGCTCTCCGCGCCGCTCTTTGGGCTGGCGCCGGTGTTCAGTTTCGGCGGCGACCTGATCGTCACGATTTACCTGCTGAGCATGCTCACGTTGTGCATCGGCCTGGCCGGCGCGAACACCATCGACCGCTTCTCGCTGATCGGCGCGACGCGCACGCTGACCCAGCTCTTCTCCTACGAGGCGCCATTCTTGCTGGCGCTGCTGGGGCCGGCCATCGCCGCCGGCACGTGGCAGATTAGCCAGATCAACGCCTACGCCGGCCAGAACTGGCTGATTGTCACGCAGCCCCTGGGCTTCGTCGTGGCGATCATCGGGTTGATGGGCAAGCTGGAGTTGCCACCCTTCGACGCGCCAGAGGCGGAGACCGAAATCGTGGCCGGCGCAATGACCGAATATAGCGGGCGCGGCTGGGCTTTATTTCGCCTGGGCAAGAATGTGGAACTGGTGATCGGCCTGACGCTGATCGCGGCGTTCTACCTGGGCGGCGTGAATGACCCGTTGAGTTTCATCATCAAGACGCTGCTGCTGCTAGTGGTCGTGGCGGGCTTGCAGGCATTGTTCGCCCGCTTGCGCATCGACCAGACAGTCGGCCTGTGGTGGCGGTTCGGCGCGCTACTGGTGTTGGTTCAATTGTTGATTACCATTGTGTGGAAGGGAATGGCGCTATGAAATTAGGTTCAATGCTGGGCGACATGCTGCGCTCGTTCTTCAAGAAGCCGATCACCGAAACGTATCCGCTTCAGAAACAGGCCGCCCCCAGCCGGCTGCGCGGCGAGTTGATCTATCATCCCGATAAGTGCACCGGCTGCCAGTTGTGCGTGAAGGATTGTCCCTCCAAGGCGATTGAGCTGATCACCATCGATAAGGCCAACAAGCGCTTCGTCATGCGCTACCACATCGACCGCTGCACCTTCTGCGCACAGTGCGTGCAGAACTGCCGCTTCAATTGCCTGGAGATGTCGAACGAACAGTGGGAACTGGCGGCGCTGAATAAGGAAGCCTTCACCGTCAATTACGGGCGCGAGGAAGACGTGGCAAAGCTGCTGGGCCAGCCGCTCCCCGATACGAACGTGACGCCGGAAGCAACGAAGGCGTAGAGGAATTGCACCACAGAGTCACAGAGAGCACAGAGGTTAAAAATATAAACCGCAGAGTTGCAGAGAACGCAGAGTTAGAACAATCTCTAATCTCTCCGTGTCCTCTGTGACTCTGTGGTGAGTATGGTGAGTTACCTTAAAGCGTGAGTGTTTCGCGCCCTTTCAGCCGGTCAGTGATGCGCCGGACGATCTGGTCCAGGTGCGCCGGGTCGTGCGTGAAGTCCAGCCCATCGGTGGCAATGGTGAGCACTGGGCACAGGTTGAAGCTTGCAATCCACCGCTCGTAGAGATCGTTAAGCTGGGTCAAATAGTCTGCGCTAATCGAACGTTCCAGGTCCCGCCCGCGTTGTTGGATGTGCCGCACAAGTGTCGGCACTGAAGCCTGCAAATAGACCACCAGGTTGGGCGGCGGCAACAAAGACGTCACCGCTTCGTACAAGTCGTGATACGACTGCCAATCTCGCATGCTCATATAATCCTGACGGTAGAGATTGTAGGCAAAGATTTCCGCGTCCTCATAGACACTGCGGTCTTGGACCACCGAGCCGGGTTGCTCCAGCAGCCCGCGATATTGGTGCAGGCGACGAGCCAGGAAAAACACCTGTGAGTGGAATCCCCAGCGGTGCATATCCTGGTAAAAATCACCCAGGTAGGGATTTTCCTCCACCGGCTCGAAGAAGGCTTCCCAGTCGAGCTTTTGGGCTAGTAGCTCGGTCAGGCTGGTTTTGCCCGCGCCGATATTGCCCGCGACAGCAACAAAGTATTTCATCGTAATGTGAGTGAGTAAGTATGCGCTATTCTACACAGGGCTGTGTGTCAATCGTAGATAATTGCAAAGGTTGGAGATTAATTTAAGATGCACGAAGTATCCGTTATGCAGAGCGCCATGGAGATTGCCGTGGAAAGCGCCAAGGCGCAGGGCGCTGTGCAAATTCATCGCGTGGTGATGCGCGTCGGCACGTTGGCCGGCGTCGTCCCCGATTCGCTCATGTTTGCGTTCGACATTGTGACCCAAGGCAGCATGGCCGAAGGCGCAACGCTTGAAATCGAGACCGTCCCCTCACTTTGCCACTGTGTCGATTGCGGCAAGGAATTTGAACCCAAAGACTTTTTCTACGAATGCCCGAACTGCGGCTCGTTGTCTGTGGAGTTGAAACGAGGTAAGGAGTTGGAACTCGCATATTTGGAGGTGTCGTAATGGCTGACGAGACACAAACCGCAACCAGCGCGGAACAACGCACCCTGATCATCAATCAGGGGGTCCTATCGAAGAATGATCAATTGGCACAACACAACCGCAATCTGTTCAAGGCCAAGCACCTGCTGGTGTTGAACGTCGTTTCATCGCCCGGCTCGGGCAAGACGGCTTTCATCGAGCGGACATTGACCGACCTGAAAGGCCGCCTGCACGGCGGCGTGGTGGTGGGCGACCTGGCCACCGACAATGACGCGCAACGCATCGCCCGCAGCGGCGCGCCGGCCATCCAGATCACCACCGGCGACACCTGTCACCTCGACGCCGAGATGGTGGCCGAGGCGACCGCCAAGTTGAACCTGGACGCGCTGCAACTGCTCGTCATCGAGAATGTGGGCAACCTGGTTTGCCCGTCGGGTTACGACCTAGGCGAAGACATCCGCGTGGTGCTGCTGTCGGTCACCGAAGGCGAAGACAAGCCGCTCAAATATCCCACCATGTTCAAGACCGCCGACGTGGTGATCGTGAACAAGATGGACATCGCCGAAGCAGTTGGGTTCGAGCGTGACACGGCCATCAGCAATATTCATCGCATGGTGCCGCAAGCCAAAATCTTCGAAGTCTCGTCTCGCACGGGGCAGGGGATGGAGGCGTGGTACCAGTATTTGGAACAGCGCATCAAAGCCTGACATCGGAGCACAAAAAATGACCCTCAAACAAGAGGCATTAGACTATCATGCCAAATCCCCAGCAGGCAAGCTGGAGATCACCCCTACCAAGGCCTGCCTGTCGCAACACGACCTGGCGCTGGCCTATACGCCAGGCGTGGCCGAGCCATGCCTGGCAATCGAACAATCCCCCGAAGACGCCTATAAATACACCGCCAAGGGCAACCTGGTGGCCGTCGTGACCAACGGCACCGCCGTCTTGGGCCTGGGCGACATCGGCCCGCTGGCCGGCAAGCCGGTGATGGAAGGCAAGGGGTTGCTTTTTAAGCGCTTTGCCGACATCAACGCCATCGACATCGAACTGAACACCAAAGACCCGGAACTCATCATCCAAACCGTCAAACTGTTGGAACCCACCTTCGGTGGCGTCAACCTGGAAGACATCAAAGCCCCGGAGTGCTTCCTGATTGAGGAACGCCTGAAGCAAGAGATGAATATCCCCGTCTTCCACGACGATCAACACGGCACCGCCATCATCTCCGGCGCGGCCTTGTTGAACGCGCTGGAACTCACCGGCAAGTTCATCTCCAACGTGCGCATCGTGTTCAATGGCGCGGGCGCGGCGGCCATCGCCTGCGCGCGCTTCTATTGCTCGCTGGGCGCCAAGCGCGAAAACATCGTGGTGTGCGACAGCAAAGGCGTGATCTACAAAGGCCGCACCAGCGGCATGAACGCCTTCAAAGAGGAATTCGCCGTCGATACCCCGGCGCGCAGCCTGGCCGACGCGCTGGTGGGCGCCGACGTGTTCATCGGCCTATCGGTGGCAGGTGCCGTCACACAGGAAATGGTGAAGACGATGGCCTCGCAGCCGATCATCTTCGCCCTGGCCAACCCCGACCCGGAAATCAGCTACGAAGATGCCCGCGCCGCCCGCCCCGACGCCATCGTCGCCACCGGGCGCTCGGACTATCCGAACCAGGTGAATAACGTGTTGGGCTTCCCGTTCATCTTCCGCGGCGCGCTGGACGTGCGCGCGACGCAGATCAACGAGCAGATGAAGGTGGCCGCGGCGCGCGCGTTGGCGGCCCTGGCCAAAGAAGACGTGCCCGATTCGGTGGTGCGCGCCTACGGCCTGACTTCGTTGCACTTTGGGCCGGATTACCTGATCCCCAAACCGCTGGACACGCGCGTGCTGTTACGCGAAGCCCCTGCCGTCGCCTGCGCGGCGATGGAATCGGGCGTGGCACGCACCAAGATCGACCCGGAACAGTATCGCGAAGAGTTGGAAGGCCGGCTGGGCAAGTCGCGCGAGTTGATGCGCATCGTCTTCAACAAGGCCAAGCTGGACCCCAAGCGCATCGTGTTGGCCGAAGGCGAACACGAGAAGATGATCCGCGCGGCACACCAGCTTGCCGAAGAGCACATCGCGCAGCCTATCCTGCTGGGCGATGAAACCGTCATCCGCCACAAAGCTGAAGAGATGGGCCTGGCGCTGAACGGCAGCGTGGAGGTGGTGAACCCGCCAACCTCGCCAAAGCACGCGCAATATGCCCAGCGCATCTACGATCTGCGCAACCGCAAGGGCACCACGCGCGCCGCGGCGGAAGAGCAGGTGTGTAATGCCATCTACTACGCTTCGCTGATGGTGGAACAGGGCGACGCCGACGGCATGATCAGCGGGCTGACCTCGCACTACCCCGAAGC
>DAOUFG010000069.1:0-9899 GCA_034430115.1 Thermoflexales bacterium
CGATGCACGGCGGATACGTGGGCGCGGGCATGCTCGACGCGGCCTGCCCGGGCGCCATCTTCACCAGCCCCACGCCCGATCAAATGCTGGAAGCCACCAAAGCGATCAACGGCGGCGCAGGCGTGCTCCACATCATCAAGAATTACACCGGCGACGTGATGAACTTCGACATGGCGGGCGAACTGGCGCGCGCAGAAGGCATCGACATTGAAAGCGTCATCATCGATGACGACGTAGCCGTGAAAGACAGCCTCTACACCGCCGGGCGACGCGGCGTCGGCACCACCGTGCTGGCCGAGAAGATCACCGGCGCAGCCGCGCAGCAAGGCCGCTCGCTCAAAGAAGTGACCGACATCTGCAAGCGCGTGAACGGCTGGGGCCGCAGCATGGGCATGGCGCTCACCTCCTGCACGGTGCCGCACGTCGGTCACCCCACCTTCGAACTGCCTGAAGATCAGATGGAAATCGGCATCGGCATTCATGGCGAGCCGGGGCGCGCACGAATGCCGATGCGCCCGGCCGACGAAGTGACGCCTATGTTGATGGAACCCATCCTCGCCGACTTACCGTTCAAGCAAGGCGACGAAGTATTGCTCTTCGTCAATGGCATGGGCGGCACACCCCTGACCGAGCTATACATCGTCTACCGCAAAGCGCTGCAAATCGCCGCGCAACACGGCCTGAAGGTGACGCGCAGCCTGGTTGGCCCATATATGACCAGCCTGGAAATGGCCGGCTGCTCCATCACGCTGCTCAAACTCGACGACGAGTTCACCAAGCTATGGGATGCGCCGGTGTGCACACCCGGCCTGCGTTGGGGGATGTAGGATGAGCGACACCACCCTCAACCGCGATGACATCCTGCGCTGGCTGCAAGCCTATGCCCAGGTCATCGCCGACAACCGCGCTTACCTCACCGAGCTAGACGCCGCGATTGGCGATGCCGATCACGGCGCGAATATGGACCGCGGGTTCAAAGCTGTGCAGGCCAAGCTGCCCAGCCTGGCCGAGAAGGACATTACTACCATCCTAAAGACGGTCGGGATGACGTTGCTCTCCACCGTGGGCGGCGCCGGCGGGCCGCTATTTGGCACAATCTTCATCCAGGCCGGTCAGGCGGCAACGGGTAAGAGCGAACTGACATTGGCCGATTGGGCTGCCATGCTGGATGCCGCCACGAATGGGGTCATCAACCGCGGCAAGGCTGCCGTGGGTGATAAGACGATGCTCGACGCCCTGGTGCCCGCCGTGCAGGCCCTGAAAGATGGCCTGAACGCAAACCAGACGCTTGGCGCAGCATTGCAGCTTTCCGCCCAGGCGGCAGAAAAAGGGTTGCAATCCACCCTGCCGTTGGTGGCGCGCAAGGGTCGCGCCAGTTACCTGGGCGAGCGCAGCGCCGGCCACCTGGACCCCGGCGCAACCTCCGCCATGCTGTTGCTAAAAACCGCCGCAGACACGTGGGGCAAAGCGTAAACATGGTCAGCCTGGTCATCGTCTCACACAGCCGCGCGCTGGCCCAAGCCGCTGTAGCGTTGGCGCGCCAGATGGCAGCGCCTGATGTGCAAATTGGCATCGCCGCAGGCGCGGGCGATACGCATGAGGAATTTGGCACGAACGCCATCGACATCGTTGACGCCATCGAATCAGTCGATACGCCCGATGGCATAGCCGTCATCATGGATTTGGGCAGCGCCATCCTGAGCGCAGAAATGGCGCTGGACATCTTGCCCGCTGAAACACGCGTGCACGTGCGGTTGTGCCCGGCCCCCTTCGTGGAAGGCGTCCTGGCCGGTGCGGTACAGGCCGGCCTGGGCAGCACACTGGATGCGGTCTGCGCCGAGGCGGCCCACGCACTGCAACCCAAGCAAGAACAACTCGGCGCAGCGCCCACGCCAGCCATCACGGAAACGGCAGCGAGCGAACCCTTGACCGATCAACCACACGAGGTGACGGTGACGCTGCACAACGCGCATGGGCTACACGCCCGGCCGGCGGCGCGCTTCGTCCAACTGGCCGCCGGGTTCGACGCAGAGATTCGCGTTCAAAAGCGCGGCACTGGCATCGCGCCCGTCTCGGCGCGCAGCCTGAACCGCCTTGCGACGCTTGGCGCGGTGGCTGGCGACCAACTCATCATCACCGCCAGCGGCCCGCAAGCCACTGCCGCGCTGGATGCCCTGCGTGTGCTCGTGGAAAGCGGGTTCGGCGAGGAAGAGGAAGAGAAACCGATACCCCCCCCAGGCCTTGCAGGCCTGGGGGGGGTAAGCGACGTTGCTTCACCCGCTTCCATCCAGGCACTGCCGATCTCGCCGGGCATCGGGGTCGGCCCATTGCGCCATTACGACGCGCGCCTGCCCTTGCCCGCAGAGCCGGATACGCCCCCGCAAGACCCGCAGGCCGAGTGGGCCCATCTGCAACAGACGGTCGAACTGGTCAAACAAGAGATGGCGCAACGCAACGCTACGCTCCCCGCCGGCACGCCCCAGGCGGGCATCTTCGAGGCACACCGGCTGATCCTGAGCGATGAGGCGCTCCTGGACCGCGCACAGCAGTTGATTCTGTCGGGCCGGCTGCATGCTGCGCGCGCCTGGCATACCGCCATCAACGAAATTGCCGATACTTATCGCGCGCTGCCCGACGCCTATTTGCAACAGCGCGCCGCCGACGTGCTGGATGTCGGCGCGCAGGTGCTGGCCCAACTCACCGGCAATCGCACCGAGTTGCGCGTCACACTGAGTGAACCCTCCGTGCTGGTGGCGACCGAGTTCACCCCGACGCAAGTGGCCCAACTGGACCGCGCGCAGGTGCTGGCGCTCATCTCCAGCGCGGGGGGAGCGAATTCACATGCCTCCATCCTGGCACGCGCGTTGGGTATCCCGGCAGTGGCCGGCGCGGGCCAACCGATCAACGAATTGGCCGACGGGACGCTGGTCGGCGTGGATGGTTCCAACGGAGCGATTTACGTCACGCCTGCGCCCGAAGTCATCCAGGAGTTGGAGCAACGTCGCGCCGCCTGGCTGGCACAACAGCAGCAACTGCGCCAGGCCAGCCACGCGCTCACCCTCACCCAGGATGGCCGGCGCGTGGAGATTGCCGCGAACCTGAGCGGCGTGGCCGATGCGCAGGTGGCATTACCCAACGGGGCGGAAGCCGTGGGCGTTTTGCGCACCGAGTTTCTCTATCTCACGCGCGCCACTGCGCCGAGTGAAGAAGAGCAGGTCGCGGCGCTCAAGCAAATCGCGGCTGCGTTGCAGGGTCGCCCGATCATCGTGCGCACGCTCGACGTAGGCGGCGATAAACAGATACCCTACCTGCCTATGCCCGTGGAGGCAAATCCCTACCTGGGCGTGCGCGCCATCCGCCTATCACTGGCGCAGCCCGAGCTATTCACCACCCAGGTGCGCGCCATCCTGCGCGCGGGTACGGAAGCGGAGATGCACATCCTGCTGCCCATGATCACCCTGCGCGAAGAACTCATGCAGGCACGCGTATTGATCGACCGCGCCCATCAGGCATTGCAAGCCGAAGGATTGCCACACCGCTGGCCGGTGCAGGTGGGCATCATGGTGGAGACACCCGCCGCCGCGCTGATGGCAGGCTCGCTGGCCGACCAGGCCGACTTCTTCAGCATCGGCACTAACGACCTGACCCAATACACGCTGGCAGCCGAACGCGGCAACCCGCAACTGGCATCGTTTAGCGATGCGTTGCACCCGGCCGTGTTGCGGCTCATTCAGCAAGTGGCTGTTGCCGCCCACGCGCACGGCAAATGGGCCGGCGTGTGTGGTGAAATCGCGGCGGACCCATTGGCCGCACCGATTTTGGTAGGGTTGGACGTGGACGAGCTGAGCATGAACGTGGCAGGCATCCCGCAGGTGAAAGCGGTGGTACGCCAAGTAGAAATACCTGCCGCACACGAACTGGCACAAGCGGCATTGGCCTGCGCCACCACGCACGAGGTGCGCCAGATCGCCGCGCGCTTCATGGCGAGCTAACCCGCGTCCGGCACGTGACCTCGCGGGCAACCTGCGCAGCAGGTTTTGTTTGATCCAGGCGTCGGCCTCTGGCCGATGCGGGTCAGCCAGCTCGCGCGCGCAAACGAATTAACCACCGAATGAGATGGCCCTGGAGTGATTCATAGGGCCATCTCATCAGGGATCTAGCACTTCGGTTATCACACCACAGCGACGCTTGCAATTACCCTCGACCAATCCTCATCCGTAGTACAATTCTGGAAGTTGAGAATTTCTCCAGGATGAGAAATCATGCAGAATGTACCTATTTGGCATCGTATCCTCAGAATTGTTTCGTTGCTCGTCGTCAGCACCGGCATCGGCTTATATGTTACCTCGCAGTATCAAAGCCTTTTGCTTGCCGGTCTGGTATTCATTGCGCTGATCGCCATCGACGCCATCTGCGTTTGGTTGATCTTGCCACAGCACACTGCTTATGCACACGCACCTGCTTTAAGAATCACCCATCGCTAAACCGTGCGATCAAGCCTTGACAAGATAAATCACCGACGCATCATACGGGCCCTCGAAAGGAATACTGAGCGCCGCACCTGCGAGCGCGGGGGCTTTGCCCGGCGCGATGAACGTCTCTTTCACCTGCCAGCCTTCACCTCTGAGCGGGACCACCGCGTCCCTCGGCACGTCTGCGCCAAAGCTGTGCGCCACAACCAGCGCCTGGCGGCCATCCATTGAGTTGCGCAAGACCACCTGCCACCCACGCAGATGCCGGTAGCTCGTCACCACTGGGCCGTAGCGATAGGAGTGACCATGTTTGATGATCGGCACGACGCGCTGATATAGCGCCTGCGCTTCCAGGGCCAGGCCCCACTGCTGCTCATTCAGGTCATTTGCGTCGCCCGACAGGCACATGCGTCCCAGGAACGTGGCCGCCAGCAAGTAGCGCAGCCGCCGATCATCGTCCGTCTTGCGCAAAACGGCCCATATTTGCGATTGGCGCGGCAGAATCAAGCGCTGCAAGTTCGCCGCGATGATGGGGATCTCGCGCGTTTCGTGCGCATCGGAGAACGATCCCATCGCGCAACGCGACATCATCGCCGGTTCCAAACGGTGCCCGCCCGACGAACAGTTCTCGATCACCAGTTCCGGCAGTTCCTGGTGAATACGTTCGAAGAAGCGATAGGTGCCTTCCACTTGCCGGCGCAATGCCTCGCCCAACGACTCGGCACCATCCACGCCCATGCCCAGCGTCTCGTTGTAGTCCACCTTCAGGTAACCCATGCCCGTCTCGCGCAGCAGGCCGATCACGCGCTGCGACAGGTAATCGATCACCCAGGGATCGTTCATGTCCCAGAAGCGCCGCCCACCCACGCTGAGCACCTGGCCGTCGCGCTTGAGCAGGTGGTCAGTCAACTGGTAGGCCGCCGCCGATTCGCCGGTCACCTCCATCTCAAACCACAGGCCGGGGATCAACCCACGCTCACGCATGGCCTGGGCCGTCGCAGCCAGCCCCTGCGGATAATGCGTGGGATTGGGAATCCAGTCTCCCTGCGCCGTTGCCCACTCACCGCCCAAGGGCGCATACCAGCCGGCGTCGATCACCAGGTAGCGTATGGGCGACCCTTTTAGCCGATCGGCCAGCCGCACCATATTCTCATGCGTCGGGCGGCCCCAACTGGTGCACCACTCGTTAAAGATCACCGGCAAGTCGGCTTCCACGGCAGGCGCTTTATCCGCCGCGCGCTCTTGCGCAGAGGTCAGCCGATGGCATAGCTCATCCAGGTCACCCGCCACACAACTCAAGGTCGCCTGGGGCACGTCGAGCGCCTCGCCGGGTTGCAGCGTCTTGAACCAGTGCCCAAACTCGCGGTCAGCCAGCCCACCGGAAAGCGATAGACAGTCGTCGCGCCGGTAAGCTTCCATCTCCCACGAGCCGGTCCACGCCAGTTGCGCGCCCCACGCCACACCGACCTGGCGGTCTTCGGCAGCGACGAAGGGGAAGAAGCCGTTGTTGGGCATGCTGCCCACCTCGCCAAAGCGTTCGCTGCGCACACCATGCCCCGTCCACGAGCGCTCCAGCCCCAGTTGCTCCAACGATTGGGTATCCAACCGGCCTTCGGCAGACCAACTGGCGCGGAAACGGTGCAAGACCAGCCGGTCGGGCGCGTCGTCGGCGGCGAAGGGCGTGATGCCGCCCAGCACGAAGCTGGTGAGCAATTCCAGCGTGAGGGGTTGGGCGGATTCGTTGCGGAAGGCCCCCGAGACGGTCAAGAACGCGTCGCCCTGCTGCCAGCTCAGACGATGCTCGTATACGTAGCCCGCCCCATTGCGCAAGGTGGTGACGATCGTCATCTGGTCGCCCTCGTGCAACACTTCCTGGCCCTGGAACTGCATCGTCTGCGTGGCGGCGCTGCCGCGCATCGTGCGCCCCTGGCCGAAGCCATAGGTCGGCTCCGCACCGATCCACTTCACTTGTATCAGCGGGTCCAGCCCATAGGCTGGCATGGACCAGCCCGGCAGATGGGCATACTCCGGCCCCTCGCTCAACGTCTCGCGGCGGGGCGCCAGATGGCTTGCCAGCGCTGATGGGTAGATCAACAAGCCGATCATGCGAGATTTCGTATCCAAGGGATACACAACAGTCATATCGGCAAGCTTGAATTCGGCCTGATTCACAATGCTCATGATTGCACCTGTGTAAAGAGATTGGAGATTAGGGAATTGGATTGCTCATTGCAGTATATTCATTTCTGTTTCTTCGTGTTCTTTGCGGTTAAGCAAACTCACACAAAGCAACGAAGTAACAAAGACCACAAAGACTTGAACCAACCTCACCCCCTGCCCCTCCCCGATTCGGGGGGAGGGGCAGGGGAGAGGTGAGGGCATTTCCGTTTCACCTTGCTTCCTCCTGCAAATAGTTCTAATCTCTGATCCCTCATCTCCAGCCCGGCCGACTACAATGGAGCAGATGGACGTTGAGGCGTTTGACAGGTTAGTGGAGGAGGCGTGGGACGCATTACCCGAAAGCTTCCGCGCGCGGTTAGATAACGTGGAAGTGATCGTGGAGGAATGGCCCGATGCGGAGACGTTGCGCCTGGCCGGGGTGCGCCACCCTGCGCAGCTACTGGGGTTTTATCACGGCGTGCCGCTGACCGAGCGCACGCGCGGCTATCACATGGTCGCGCCAGACCGCATCAGCCTGTATCGCCAACCCATTTTGTTGCACTGCCACACCCTCGACGAAGTGCGCTCGCTTGTGCCGCACGTGTTGCGCCACGAAATTGCACATCACTTCGGCATCAGCGATGCGCGCCTACATGAACTTGGGGCCTATTAAGGAGAGTATTGGAGATCGGAGATTCGTCACTGAAACGTGAGAAGACCTTCACGCATCACCCTTCACGTTTCACTCATCACTTCCCAATCTCTTCATCTTCAGGGTATGATTTGGAACGGAGGTTTCATGGTCACTCCCATTAACGAATTAGCAAAGCACGTCGGAGAGACGGTCACACTGCAAGGCTGGCTGTATGCCCGCACCGATAAAGGCAAGCTGGTGTTCATGCAGGTGCGCGATGGCACGGGCATCGCCCAGTGCGTCGTCTTCAAGCGCGACGTGGACGAACAAACCTTTGACGCGGCGCTCCACCTGGCACAGGAATCGTCGCTCATCGTGAGCGGCGAAGTACGTGCCGATGCGCGCGCGCCGGGCGTGCCGGGTGGGTATGAGCTGAGCGTTAAGTCGATGCAGGTGGTACAGCGGGCTGAGGAATATCCCATCGGCCCCAAGGAACACGGCGTCGATTTCTTGATGGACAACCGGCACCTGTGGATTCGCTCCTCGCGCCAGTGGGCTATCTTGCGCGTGCGCGCCACCGTGATGCGCGCCATTCGCACTTGGCTGGATCAAAATGGGTACCTGGAAGTCAGCACGCCGGTGCTGACCCCCTCCGCCGCCGAAGGCACCACCAACCTGTTTGAGGTGAACTACTTCGACGACAAGGCCTACCTGGCCCAAACAGGTCAGCTCTATAACGAGGCCAACATCTTCGCCTTCAACAAGGTCTATTGCTTCGGCCCCACCTTCCGCGCCGAGAAGAGCAAGACCCGCCGCCACCTGACCGAATTTTGGATGGTGGAACCGGAAGTGGCCTTCTGCAACCTGGACCAACTATTGCAGATCGAGGAACAGTTTGTCAGCTACATCGTGCAGACGGCGATGAAGGAAAACGAGAACGAATTGAAGTACCTGGGGCGAGACCTGGCGAAACTGGCCAACATCACGCCACCCTTCCCGCGCATCAGCTATGATGACGCCGTGGCGAAGGTCAAAGAGTTGCAGGCACTGGCCACCGACCCGGAGCAAAAGCAACTGCTGGATATCACCTGGGGCATGGATTTCGGCGCGCCGCACGAGTCGGCATTGACGCAACTCTACGATAAGCCCATCTTCGTCACAGGCTTCCCTTCCGCGGTGAAGGCTTTCTATATGGAGCCTATGCCCGGCCGGCCCGAGGTATGCAAGAGCGCCGACCTGCTGGCCCCCGAAGGCTATGGCGAGGTCATCGGCGGCAGTGAGCGCATCAGCGACCCCGACCTGCTGCTGAAGCGCATTCACGACCAGAACCTGCCCGAAGCGGCATACAAGTGGTACATCGACCTGCGCAAGTACGGCAGCGTGCCTCACAGCGGCTTCGGCCTGGGGGTGGAACGCACCGTCGCCTGGATTTGCGGCATCGAGCACATACGCGAAGCCAGCCCCTACCCGCGCTTGCTGAATCGGCTATACCCATAGCCGCGCATTCACGATACACAGATAAACGCCCCACGAGTGATTACATTCGTGGGGCGTTTCATATCCAGACATGGGCTTATCCGTGATGAATCGCGGATGCTTAACCATTCTCGGATAACACATCAATCAGTTTTCGGCTAAACGCCCTGGGGTGACTCATATAGCCCGCGTGGTGGCTTGGAAATTCAACGAGCGGCGCGCCCAACCGCTCCGCCAGAACGACTGTACAGCGATACACCGGAGAAGTGCGCCCCGCCTCCCCCGCCGCCAACACAAGCTGGTCAAGCCGGCGCACCAACGCGCCGACGTCAAGCCTGTAGTGGTGCACCGCCGGGAAGGTGTACATGAAGAACGCATCCGCATCCGCCGCGATGCTTTGCATGTCTCGCTGCGGCATCACCACGCCCGGCTCCAGGTCAACATAGCGCACGCCCAGTTGCTGCATGAACTGCCGCAAGGCGGACATCGCGCCCTCGCGCTGATACAGTTCTTCAAAATGATTTTGAAACTGGTCAAACGCCTCAGAGATGCCCTCCACCGGCGGCTCATGCACGATCACTCGGCGCACCTGCTCGGGATGCCGGGTCAACAAATCCAGCCCGATCAGCGCGCCTGCGCTGCTGCCAAACACATAGGCTGGTTCATTTGTGAGCGTTGCCAGCAGGCGGTGCGCATCGTCGCTGTGCATCTCCAGGCTCACGGGCGCAGTCGGGTCAGCGGGGATGCTGTGCCCAACGCCCCGGCGTTCATAGGTCACGACCGTATATCGTTCTGCCAGCAAGCTCGCCACGCCGTTCCAATCGCCGCCGGCACCGCTGCCGCCCGAAATCATCAAGAGCGTTGGGCCTGCGCCACGCACTTCGTAGGCGATCCGGCCATCCGGCACACGTACTATCTCATGAATTCTCGCTTCCATCGATCAGTTCCTTCAGGAGTGTTTTAAGAAGCCTGTTACTTCAGGGTTCTCTTTTCTTACGGCTTAAGCATGCGCAAAAAAATGTCCGCCCCGGGGTAATGCTCCGCGTAACGATCAGGGTAATAGGTTGCCCAGCGGGTCAGCCCTTCCAGGCAGGCAAAAATCGCTCGCACCAGTTGATCGGGGTCGCCCGCCACAACCTCGCCGGCGCTTTGCCCTT
>DAOUFG010000070.1:0-44029 GCA_034430115.1 Thermoflexales bacterium
TGGCCGCGGTGAGCGTCGTCTTGCCGTGATCCACGTGGCCGATAGTGCCCACGTTCACATGCGGCTTGGTCCTTACGTATTTCTCCTTTGCCATCTCTAGATGTCTCCCGTTATTGCGTATTCCGTATTTTTGATATCGATGTGCGTATTGCGTCAGTTCTGGTATCAATCACGAAACACGCAACACGCATCGCTCTATAAGCCCACAATCGGGTTTGAACCGATGACCTCACCCTTACCAAGGGTGTGCTCTACCTACTGAGCTATGTGGGCCAACCTGTTTTCGATTTTGGATTTCAGATTTCGGACTGAGGAACCGAATTCCTACCTAGGAGGAGTCTCTTCAGACTGCCAACCGGCAATCGCGCTCAGTACCCTGAGCCAAAAATCGGCAATCTAAAATCGAAAACTAGTAAATGGGCCGAGCAGGACTCGAACCTGCGAAGGGCTATGCCCAATGGATTTACAGTCCATCCCCTTTGCCGCTCGGGACATCGACCCGTAATATTCTATTGTAACCGAACCCGGCAAATCGAACGCATCTCCAGATGTGCAGTGGATCGATTTTACTCAATCCGGCCACATTTCTGCAAGCCGACGACGGGAATTGAACCCGTAACCTGTCGATTACAAATCGACTGCTCTGCCAGTTGAGCTACATCGGCACTCACCGCAAAAACTTCGTCGTGCTGATGCACACAAGTGCCTGGCCCAGTCCATGACTGGCAGAGGGGGATTGTAACCTCAACAGGCACTCCGAGTCAAGTATTATTTTAAACTTCTTCGGGTATGATGTAGTGCATTTGCAAAGGGCCAACAGGCAAAACTTACTATGGTCAAACTCATAATCTTTTTTCACAAGCCAGCCGACACAATCACCTTCGAAGAGCACTACGCCCAGGACTATGTCCCAGCGACAAATTCCATGCCCAACGTAAAACGTGTCACCGTCTCTCGTGCAATTGGGTCCCCGCGCGGTGAGCCGCCCTACTACCTGATTCAAGAAGTCTATTTCGACGATATGGCCGCGATGAACCAATCGCTGAACTCACCCGAGGGGCGCGCCGCCGGCGCCGTGTTAATGAGCTTTGCGCGTGAGTACGTCACGCTCATGTTTGCAGAAGTGTGGGAGTAAGCCGATTTTCGATTTCCGATTGCGCGATGAATCGTCAATCGGAAATCGTCAATTGGATCGATACACCAATTGCCCATCCTGCGCATCAACGACCACCTGCGCCGGCGGCGCATCGAGCGTGAGCAGGTAATCGGCCAGCTTCTCGCGCACGCTGCGCTGCAAAATACGCCGCAAGGGGCGTGCTCCCCACTCCGGGTGATCGTTCTGCGCCAATATCCACTCGCGCGCGGCGGGTGAAATCTCCAGCGTGATGCCGCGCTCCTGGGCTAGCTTGGCCTCTTTGGCAATCATCAGGTCCAATATCTTGCGCAACACCTCCGGCGAGAGCGGCTTGAACATCACAATCTCGTCCAGGCGGTTCAAGAATTCAGGGCGGAAGAACTGCCGCACTTCGCCCATCGCCAGATCATGTGCCGACTCACCTAATGAGAGGTCGCCCAAGTATTGCGAGCCCAGGTTGCTGGTGAGCAAGATCACCGTCTCCGCAAAATTGGCCACGCGCCCCTGACCATCCGTCAGGCGGCCTTCCTCCATCACCTGCAACAGGATGTCCAGGATGCGCGGGTGCGCCTTTTCCACCTCGTCGAACAACACCACCGCATAGGGCGATTTGAGGATGCGGTCGGTCAACTGGCCGCCGCCTTCAAAACCCACATAGCCGGGCGGCGCGCCGATCAGGCGATTGATGGTGTCGTCTTTCTGATACTCGCTCATGTCGATGGCCACCAACGCCTCTTCGCTGCCAAAGAGGAATTCGGCCAGCGCCTTGGCCAGCTCCGTCTTGCCCACGCCGCTGGGGCCCAGGAACAGAAACGAGCCGATTGGGCGATTCGGATCCTTTAACCCCACCCGTGCCGACTTCACCGCGCGGCTGACGGCCAGCACCGCCTCATCCTGCCCCACCACACGCTGTTGCAGGGCCTGGGTGATCTGGGCATACTTGGTGCGCTCGTCCGCGCCCAGCTTCGTCACAGGGATGCCGGTCATCAAACTGACGGCCAGCGTCACGTCATCGGCATCGATCTGCGTATCATCCTGCACCACCGGCTTGAAAGCCGTCGCGCTCTCGCTGGACTTCACCACCGCGCAGGCGCGGTGCATCACGCGCACAGCGGAGCCGGGCAGGGGCTGGTCGCCTACATAACGCGTCGCCAGCGCCGTCGCTGCCTTCACCGCCTCGTCGGACACTTTCAGGCCATAGTCTTGCTCGAAGCGCGGCTTCGTGAGCATGAGCATCTCCACACATTCCTTGCTGGTCGCCGGCGGCACGTTCAACACGTGCGAATGCTGCGTGATCGTCAGATTCGGCTTGATGCGCTCCGTGTAATCCACATCGGTGGTGCTGCCGATGATCACCGGCACGCCCTCGGCAGGCGGAGTGACGAACGCCTTCTGCAGATCCCGCGCCACCTGCGGCAGGTCGGAGCGCGAAGTGGCCCCCAGGAAGCGGTGAATATCGCCCAGGAAGAGGATGCCCCCCTGTGCCTGCTTCAACGCCACCTGCATCGCCAGCGCCGGGTTATCCAGCCAAGCGGCATCGCTCACCTGGATGATGGTCTTCACCCCGACAGGGCCTTTGCCCTCCGCCGTAAGGAGCGCCAGCGACTGCACCAGGCTACGCCGCCCGCTGCCCGGCGCACCCACCAAAATGACGTGCCGCGCGTCGGCCTGCGAAAGCAGCGTAGAAAGATCGCGCAACAGCGCTTCGCGGTAATAGAGCGGCGCAAGCTGACCCTGCCTGGCCTGCTGCACCCAATCGACGGTGGTGCTGCGCTTACTCACCAGGCCGTCGGCGATCAGCCCCGCCAGGGCGGTTGGCGTCACGCCATAACGTTGCAAAACGCCTGCCGTGCTGACGCCGGATTGCGACAGCGCGCCCAGCAGATGTTCCGTCTGGATGTAAATCTCGCCGGTGGCAAGGGCGATACTGCGCGCCTCGTCCAATACCACCACCATCTCATCCGACAACCCAACCGTGGCGTTCTGCTCGCTGGCAAAGTTCATATTGGCATAGCGCCCGGCACGCGTGCGGGCCTGGGTCTCCGCCTCGGTCTCCAGGTCCTTCAGCTTGAAGCCACGCGGCTCCACCAGGCGGACCACAGCGCGATAGGCCGTCGATTCCTGGCTGCGCAAAAGCGCCAGCAACACCAATTCGGGGCCGAGCACCGTTTTGCCGAACTGGCGCATGATGTCGGCGGCACGATTCAGCACAGTGCGGCTTGTGATATCCAGCAAGTCTGGGTTGAGTGTCGTCATATTCAATAATGGTGATACGTTTCACGCGCCGCAATGGGTCACCCATGTGTGCGACGCACCAAACCAATCGGTCACTCAAGTGATTCTAGCCTGGGTCCGACCTTGCGTTGCCGGCTGTGTGATTGCATGCTGAGGCTGGGCCAGAGCTGGCCCAGCGCCATGACAGCGAATCCACAGACATAGAGCAACAGCGGCATAATCGCGAGCCAATCGCCGCGCGCGGCCAGTTCAAGACAAACAATCAAGTTGTAGCCGGCCAGTAGACACTCGGCGCAGAGCGTCCAGTCCGTCTGCAAGGCATAAGTTGGCCGGTTCAAAGTGCGCTTTTCACGCACAGCATGCCGCCCAGGGGGGAAAACGGATTTTGGCGTACGCACAAACTCGCCCGAAGCCTTGTCAAACAACCCCTGCAACACGGCGACCGTGTTCGACAGCGACACGCCGACGCCCAGCACAACTGCGAGCGGCAAACTGAGCCAAAAACGGCCCAATTTGCCCTGGGCGGCCTGCGCGATGAGCATCGCCACGATGGGCACCACCCCCACGACGCTCAAAAAGCTGATCCATTGCGGTGTGTGGCGTGCGCCATGCGACCCGATCATCAGCATAAACAACGGGGTCACCAGCGCGAGCACCAGCGCAAACACATTCGATACGTACCCGCTGATGTGCATCAATGCAGCGAGCTTGTGCAATAGGGGCAGGTTCGAACGAACGATGCGGCCTGCCAGCTTACGCAGACATTGAGCGCTGCCACGCGCCCAACGCGCCTGCTGGCGCTTGAATGCCAGCACGCTGCCCGGTAGCTCCCCAGGGCACAATTCGCCGTCGAGGTAACGCCCGCGCCACCCCTTCAACTGCGCCCGGTAGCTTAAATCCAGGTCTTCCGTCAACGTATCCGATTGCCACCCCCCTGCCGCGTCGATGGCCGCGCGCCGCCATATCCCGCCCGAACCGTTGAAGTTCATCTTCAATCCAGCGCTGGAGCGCGCATATTGATCGATCACGAAGTGCATATCCAGCAACAAGCCTTGCGCGCGCGTCACTGCGTTGGCGCCTTCATTCAGGTGCCCCCAACGAGTCTGCACGAAACCCGTCTGTGGATTTTCAAAGGCACCACGATCCATGATGACGCGCTTCAGGAAGTCGCGCGGGGGGATGAAATCCGCGTCGAAGATGGCAATCAACTCGCCGCGCGCGGTGCGCAACCCATTCTCCAATGCGCCGGCCTTATAGCCGTTGCGGTTATCCCGGTGCACCAGTTCAACATTCACCCCCTTCTTCAAACCGGCCTGCACGGCGCGCTCTGCAATGCGGCGGGTGTCGTCGGTGGAATCATCCAGCACCTGCACCTGGAACAAGTGACGCGGATAATTCAACGCGCATGCCGCAGCAATCACCCGCCCGGCCACATAACGCTCGTTATAGAGCGGCAATTGCACCGTGACGCTGGGCAGGCCGGCGGCAGACACGCCACAACGAGTCACCTCACACCTCTTACGCGACAAACGCGTGCTCAGCTTGTGCCATACATATAGCACCAGCAGGACGCCTTCATGCAGTGCATAGGCCGATAGCACGACCACGGCGACCACGTTTAACGCAATGATCACGTCGATGAAAATTTGACTTAGTGATGGCATGGCAAAAAAAACCGCCGCGCAGATGAGCGCAGCGGCAATGGGAACAAACCCTGACTTCAGACACGCCAAAGACAGCCTGCCACCGCGGTGCGCAATGCTGTCGGCGTGTGCCTCCTATGGGGCCTATTCTAAAGCTATTGATTTTTTTCGAGGTCGTCCAGGTCTAGGGAACCAATGAAATCCTTAAATGCGCCCAGGTCTTCGTCACCGACCGTGGCTTCTTCTTCGGGAACCACACCGGCGCGATCCATCACATCATCTTCCACATAGATGGGACATTCGGCTCTGACGGCCACGGCAATGGCGTCGCTGGGACGAGCATCGATGGTGACTTCCTTTCCACTCACTGTCAAGATGATGCGCGCATAGAAAGTGTCGTTGTGGAGATCACTGACAATGACACGCTCAACCTTGGCACCCAACTCGTCGATTACCTTGATGATCAGATCATGCGTCAATGGTCTCGGAACCTGCACATCCTGCAAGTGGATGGTGATGGCATCTGCCTCATACGGGCCGATCCAGATCGGCAGGTAGCGATTACTCTCCGCATCCTTGAGAATGACGACACGATATTGCGACATCAGGCTCACCCGGATGCTTTCGATTTTTACTTCCACCATATCTCTTGCACACCTCCACACCGCTGCACTTTGCTACTCGCGGCAGAAAACAATTATACCCACCCAAACTCCTATTACAATCTTGCAATCATGGACTTAACTTTTTGGGGCGCAAATCGGACGGTCACAGGGTCACAACATCTGCTTTCTTTTGGAGACCAGCAACTTTTGTTGGACTGCGGCCTGTTCCAGGGTAGACGCGCTGAAACATACGAGATCAACCAGCATTTACCATTCAACGCGCACAACGTGTCGGCCATGCTGCTTTCGCACGCACACATCGATCATAGCGGTAATATCCCAAATCTGGTGAAGAACGGGTTCAATGGAACCGTATTTTGCACGCATGCCACGCGTGACCTGTGCGGGGCCATGCTGCGCGACTCCGGCATGATCCAGGAAGAGGATGCCGAATTTTTGAACAGGCATCGCAACGGCGGCCCGCGCATCGAACCGATCTATACGTTGGAAGACGCCGAGTTAGCCCTGGAGCAATTCAGCAGCTATAACTACGCACAGCGCTTTTCGCCACTGCCCGGCGTACAGGTTACCTTTGGCGACGCCGGACACATGCTCGGTTCGGCCTGGGAGTTGATCGAAATCACCGAAAATGACCGCACCGTGCGGGTATGTTTCAGCGGCGACCTGGGGCGGGCAAACCTGCCCATCTTGCGCGACCCGCAGCCGATGCCGGAGGCCGACTACCTGATCATCGAGAGCACTTACGGCGACCGGCTGCATCCCTCCATCGAAGACGCGGTGCCGCAGCTACGCCAGGCGCTGCAAGATGCCATCGCGCGCGGGGGGAAAATCGTCATCCCCGCCTTCGCCGTAGAGCGCACACAGGAAATCGTGTATTACTTCAACGAATTGCACACACGAGGCGAATTGCCGCACGTTCCAATCTTCGTCGATAGCCCCCTGGCCGTGAACGTGACGGAGGTGTTTCGCATGCACCCCGAATGCTACGACAGCGAAACACGCCAACTTTTGCACAACGACCCCGACGGCAACGCTTTTGGGTTCGACCATCTGACCTACATTCGTAACGTCGAACAATCGAAGGCACTCAACCACCTGAAAGGCCCAGCGGTGATCATCAGCGCATCGGGCATGGCAGAAACGGGGCGCATTCAGCACCACCTGCGCAATACCATCGAAGACCCGAAGAATATGGTGCTGATCGTCAGCTACCAGGCGGAAAACACGCTGGGCCGTCGCCTGGCCGACGGCGTGAAGCGCGTGCGCATCTTAGGTGAAGAATTTATCGTCCGCGCCGAGGTGCGCCAGATACCGGCCTTCAGCGGCCACGCTGACCGCAACGACCTGCTGAACTGGGTGAAGCCTCAGGCGCAGAAGTTACGCGGCCTGTTCGTGGTGCATGGCGAAAAGGATTCCTCGCTGGCATTGGCCGGCGGCATGCGCGAACTGGGCGTGAAGGACGTGCAGGTGCCCGTCAAAGGCCAATCCGTGAAGTTGTAGTGGAACGCGAGGGATGAAACGTGATTGCGCGCTTACAGCTCGCGTTTCATCCTTCGCCTTTTTGCCCTACCGTCGCCAGGATGTAACGTGTGAGCACAGATCGCTGCATGATGACCTGCAATCCGGCCTCATTGAACACGGCGCACACGCGTGCGACGTTCAACGTGCGAGGGTGGCGAATGAACGGCGCGAACCAGGCAGGGTAGTACATGTCGGTCAGGAAGAAGTACCCGCCGGGCTGCAGCACCCGCGCCACTTCTCGAACGCCCGCCGCGTGATCCCGCCAGTGATGGAATGAGATGGTGCTCAACACAACATCCACCGACGCATCGGGCAATGGAATCGACTCGGCATAGCCCACCTGGAAGGTGGCCTCCGGCGTTGAGCGCTGCGCGACCCTAATCATCCCTTCCGCCGGATCCACCCCATATAGGGCGGCAGCCGGCCAGCGCACGCCGACGGCGCGTAAGAGCCGGCCCGTGCCGCAGCCTACGTCGAGCAACGCCTTTGGCTCGCTTCTATGCGCCACCAGCGTCAGTAAGGATCGGTGTACGCGATCAAAGAAGATGCGCTGAAGGTAAGATTCTTCGTAGGTGCGCGACCAGCGATTAAAGCGCTGAAGGTCGCGCTCAGAAGTTGTTACTGACATCTCTCACCTGTAAAAGCTGAAACATGAAACGTAAGAGGGCATTTTGAAGCGCCTTCATACGTTTCACTTTTCACGTTTCATTCCACATAGATCTCCACGTGCTCGCCGTCTTCCTCGTCCGTCACGTCGATGATCTTGCCGGTCATGCCGGAGTTGATCGCATCGGCGATTTGCTGCACGTCCATTCCTTCCACCTCAGGGGCAAACTTGGCACCCATCTTCAAGCCCACATTCACCAACCCCATCGGGATGTTCACGTTCACCTTTGGGCGACCGTTCTTCACATCCGTCACGCGAATGTGCAACCAACGCCCGTTGGCCGTGGTGCCCGGAGGAGGAGGCGGCGTGGGGCGCGCACTGCGACGGCTTTCGTCCAGCGCCGCAAGCAACTTGGCGCCGTCTTCCGCCGATACCTTGCCCTCCTCCACCATCTTCAAAATCTTCATGCGTTCTTCAATTGAAGTCATATTTCGCACTCCTTGCGATTCAATACTGCCCGAGCGAGCCTCTGCGCCTGGCGATGCCTTCACACCAGCGATAGACCAGCCAACCGGCAATGAAAAATAACGTCGAATGCAGCACCAATAGAACCAGGCTACCATCGGCCCACGCCGCGTTGAGCGACTGGCCGTTCAAGATCACGTTGCGCAGCACGATGATGCCCTGGGTGCTGGGCAAGATTCTGGCAACCGTTTGCAGCCAAACCGGTAGGCGGTCCACCGGCAGGATGGTGCCATTGGTAAATAGCAGCGCGTTGGTCAACAGGTTCGTCAATGGGCCGGTCTGTTTAAAGATCAGCGTGGCGCCGCCCAGCGCATAGCCAAAGCCATATAGCCCGGTCAGCGTCAAGACAAACACGGGCAACCCGGCCAGGCGCATCGGCAGATAAACGCCAAATAGGGCGATCATCGCCGCCGCCATGACGAGCACCATCACCGTAGTGACCAGCAACGTGGACACCGAGCGCCCCAAGATCAACACCTGTGCCGGCGCGGGGCTCATATACAGTTGTTCCAACTGGCCGCACTGCATCTCGTCACGCAGGTTCCAACTCATGTTCTCGATGGCCGTCACGGCGTAGAACCAGATCAGATAGCCCAGCAGCGTGGACGCCATAATCGCCGGATCGATCTGGCCGTTGCCCATCATGAAGTTGATGCCCAGAAAGATGAAGCCGAACGACAACATCGACATGAGCATGTTGAATTTGTAGCTCCACTGGATCAACACGCCTTTCCGGATTTCGCTTCCCAGTGCAACGCCTACTATTCGCATTGTCTACTCCTGCCCATCGGGCACAGGCTGAGCCACGCGTCCATCGTCGCTCGTCAGGCGCACGAACACTTCTTCCAGGTCCGGTTCCACGCGGCGCGCTTCCAGCAGCGGCAGGCCCATCTCGTGCAGGTTATCTAGTAGCGCATGCAACGCCCCCTGCCCGCTCACCGGCCCGCTGAACACCGTCTCCACATCGTCCTCCGCCGCCGAAAGGCCATCCAGCCAGGCAGGCCGATAACCATACAAGCGACCCTTCACGCGAATCTGGTAATACTCCTCGCGGAAGATATGCAACAATTCGCTCACCGGTTGGTTCGCCACCAGGCGACCTTTGCTCATGATCGCTACGCGGTCACACAATTCCTGGGCCATGTCCAGTTGATGCGTGGTGAGCACCACCGTCTTGCCCTGTTCATGCACCAGGCGCGCCACCCAGCCTTTGACGGTGCGCGACGCAGCCACGTCCAGGCCCAGCGTCGGCTCATCCAACAAGACGATGGGCGGGTCGTGGATCAGCGCACAGGCAATCGACACCTTCTGCTGCATGCCACGCGAGAACTCATTCACCAGGTCGTTGCGCCGATCCCACAGGCCCAGTTCGCGTAAAAATTGTTCGGCCCGCTCGGACAGGCGTTTGCCCGCACACCCCTTCAGGCGGCCAAAGTACATCAGGTTTTCCCAGGCCGTTAGCCGCCAGTACACGTTGCGCGTGCCTTCCAGGACGACGCCGATCTGTTGCATGGCGCGATATTTTTCACGCCCGACGTCGATGCCGTTTAAACGCACGGCACCGCTATCGGGCATGATCAGGCCGCACATCATCTTGATCGTCGTCGTTTTGCCAGCCCCGTTCGGGCCCAGGAAAGCAAACACCTGCCCCGGCCTCACCGTCAAACTGACCTGATCCACCGCCTTCACCGGCGGCGCATGACGCTTCGGGTAGGTCTTACACAACCCGTTCACTTCTATTGCATCTGGCATGACGACTTCTCTCGAAGGCGACGCATCAGCCTCGCAACTGTTCAATCGCCTCGTCCACGCTCATCTCGCCGCGTGCCACGCGATCCAGTATCTCGCGGCGGGTTTGAGCAGCCTGCTCGATCGGCGAAGCAGCCGGTTCAGACGCCTTCGTCTCCACCTGGGGGGTGGTAAGCGCGTCTTTTTCGGCCATGGGAATGACCGCGACCGGCACATCCGCGCTATTCATATGCAGCGCGCCGGAGATGCTGTCGAAACGCACCTCAGGGCCGCCGCCTTGCACTTCCATGCGCCAGTGCTGGCCCACCTTCTGGTTATAGGTCACCGGGAGATCGGTATCCAGCCGGCCGGTGAGGCTGTTGCTGTCGATGGAGCAACGCGTGTCGGCCGGCACGCTCAGGCGCACGTCGCCCGAGACACTGTGGAACCGATACGGCCCGTTGCTCAGCGCCGTTTCTGCGATGATGCGCCCGCTGACGGTGGAGATTCTCAAGCTCTCGAACTGGCTGGCGCGAAGTTCCACGCGCCCGGAGACGGTTTCCACGTCGGCCGGGCCGTTGAGTTGTTCGGCGCTCAGGCCGCCACTAACCAGGTTCGCCTTCAGGCTGCCGGACAACTCCGCCAGAGTCAGGTCACCTGAGACCGTGTTGAGATCGAACTGGCCTGCCAGGCCTCTCACTGCCGCTCTGCTGCTGACGCACTTCACCTGCAACTTGCAATTGCGCGGCACGCGCACCGTGTAATCCACGTCGCACGGGCGCTGGCCGAACCAACGCCAGAAGCTCTCGCCATAGTCGGTCTTCGCCGTCACGCTGCCATCCGCGGCCTGCTCGATATCCACGCGCGTGCGCTCGGCATCGCCAGACTGGTTATCGATTTCAGCGACGACCATGATCACGCCGTCGTCGCCGGGCTGAATATCCACCGAGCCACTGATGTTGGCCAGGGTCAAACGGGCCTGACCACTGACGTCGAATTTGCGCTCCAGAGTTGTGGTTTGCTCCATCTCTTTACCTTTCCTTGCCTGATAAGGCTGCCAATAGTTTTTCAGCTTGCTCCACTGTTATTTTCTTCTGTTCCAGCATTCGCAGGATGGTCAGCCGTTCTTCGTCGCTCACGGGGTCGTTGGGCGGCGCAGGCGGCGTGGATGGCCGGTCGGGTCGCCAGGCGGCTTCGGGCGTAAAGCGGCGGCCCATGAACTGCGCGCGGCGCTCAGCACGCCGGGCCTGTTCCTGCGCGCGGCGGACCTGTTCTTCGGCCTTGCGCGTGGCACGGGCGGCCTGCTCGGCAGCTTTGGCGCTGGCACGCTCAGCCTGCTGGCGCGCCCTATCGGCAGCACGTTCGGCCGCCTGGCGGGCTCGCTCAGCAATGTGCTCGCCATAAGCGCCCCAATCTTTCACGTAGCTCATATCACCCGGGTCAAAGTCAAAATCGAAATCAAAGTCGAAGGAGGGCCAATCATGCTGACGCGCTTCCCAATGGCCGATGCTGACGTCTTTGCCCGCATTGAGCGTGATGGGCGCTTCACCATTGCCAAGCTTCAACTCATACTCGCGCTGCGCCAGCGTCTGGTTCACACCCGGCACATTCACCGAGATATCGGCAGCCCCGCTAACGATGCGCAACGTGGCGTTCGCATTGGCCACAAAGCCGCACTTCAGGTCGCCACCGGCGCTCACCGTTGACGCGCCCTGCTCCGGCCCAAAGACGACGTTGGCATCACCGCTGGCGGTAGCGTTGACGCTGGATGCGCCAGTGACGTTCAGATCGCCCGCCACCTGGTTGGCAGAGACCTTCCCCAGTGTGCCCGTGATCGATGCATCGCCCGAAATATTCCCCAGCGTGACGTCTCCCTGCACCGCCGTCAGCCGCGCGCTGCCCGACACATTCTCAGTCGTCGCCGTGCCTTGCACACCTTGCAGGCTCAAGTCGCCACTGACATTACCGACGCTGGCCGGCCCTTGCAATTCGCTGGCAACCAGGTCGCCACTGACGTTGCCGATTGTAAGCGCGCCTGCATCCACAACAGTGAGATCGCCGCCGATCTGCGCCACGTGCACGTCTCCCATGCAGTGCTTCACCGACACATCCCCAGATGACGACTGAACGCTCACGCCCATCGTGTGGCGTAACGCCAGGTCGCCAGAGACATTGTCGATTTTCACCATGCCATTCACTGACTTGACGCGTGCGTCGCCATGCAACTGACCAATATTCAGCGTGGCCCCTTCGGGCACGCGCAACACCGCTTCACCCGTGCAACGCACGCGCACCTGGTCGCCATCTTGGGTCAGGGTCAAGTTCCCGTCGCCCTTGGCGTATACTTCCCGGCGATCCCAACCCATCAGGCGCAGATCACCATTGACTTCCTCAATAATAACTTCGGGTTTATCGCTTGTGTTCACGCTCTGTTGTTGAGCCATCATTCGCCTCCCTGCAAAGTGCGCATCGCCTCATCCAGGGTGATGCGTCCATGGTCCAAATCTTCCAACACGCGCCGCCGCTCTTCATCCGTAGGCTTGGGTGTGGGGTCTTCGCGGCCGGGCTCATAGCCAAGGGCGCGAATCACCTCTTGCAAGCGGCTGCGCAACGTCGGATATGACATACCCACTTCGTTTTCCATGCGGTTCAGCTTGCCCTCGCACCGCACGAACGCCTCCACAAATTGCAATTGTTCGGGCGACAGGCGCAAGAAACGCCCGATCTCAAAATGACCTTCCACGGCGCTATCGCACTGCGGACAATAGAAGCGCGTCACCTGAATGTCGCCGCCACAAATGGGACATTGGGTTGGTAGTTGCTGCATCGTCTTAATACTCCGTGCGCGATTCAAAGGGGATCAACGAGAGATAGGCCTGCCCACGGCGCTCATTGCAGCGCCGCCGGAGCCCAACACCAATGGCGATGAACAGATTGCCCAACCACAAGGCGGCTCGCTGGCCGAACGAGGCGTCATACACCCTGGCCAGCCGCGCCAGCCGGCTATGCGCCGCTTCCTTCAGCAACTGCTGGCGCCGGCAACCAACTTCTGGGCCAGCTGAGTTTACCCACAGGTCAAACATAAGCTCTCACCTCTCTTAAAATCGCTCTCAACATTCAGGCATGAGTTTACAAATCCATATTGATTTTGTCAATATGTACTTCAATATTTTTGAGGTCGATTTCAATATTTCCGCCAAAAGGCGGAGGCGGGTCAACGAAGGATAGACGTTATGTTAAACTGAAGGAGAATAAGATGGGCAACAGGGGCGAAGCCTACCGGGTGGGGCGCGCGTTTGTTGTGACATGGCAGGCACACCCAGCGAAGAAATATCGGGATGGTAGGGGCGCACGGCCAATTCACCACGGTCAGCACCTGTTGCGATAAGGCAGATACGCTCAAATGAGAGGACAAATTCCACCCGACGTAGGAAGATATGGATGGTAGGTTGCACGGTTCGCCGCGATCAGCTTGTCGTGATATGCAGGCACACCCAACGTAGGAACATCATCGGTAGGGGCGCACGGCCGTGCGTCCCTACCCCGCGATCTCAGGCCAATCAATCATCAGGAAAGGGCCATTTGTGCGATTCGCGTCGATTCGTGGACACAACAAGCCCGGCAAGCCTTATACTGAGCGAGTGAGTCGTTGGCCGGCCTTCCGATGAAGGCTAAAGGAGTTGCAGAGATGACAACGCACTCTCTTTATCAACGCATCCTGGTTCCGTTGGATGGTTCCTCGGTGGCAGAGGCGGTGTTGCCGCAGGTGCAGATGCTGGCAGAGTGCAGCGGCGCAGAAGTGGTGCTGTTATCCGTCACCAGCGCACCCGCCTATGACTACTATATCCCCGACGCGGGCATGGCCGTCGAACTGCACGAAAAACAGCAAACCCAGTACAAAACCTATCTGGAGCGCGTCTGCGCACAACTGAAGGCCAATGGATTGAACGCGCGCGCCGAATTATGTTCCGGCGGTGTAGCCGAATCCATCTTGGACTACGCCGATAGCATCCAGGCTGACCTGATTGCCATGTCCACGCACGGGCGCAATGGCCTTGGGCGATTCTTGTTGGGCAGCGTGGCCGAAAAGGTCATCCGCTCCGCCAAGGTGCCGGTGCTGCTGGTGCGCCCCAGGTGAGGGGAGCGTCTTACCTCACCACAGAGTCACAGAGAACACAGAGATATATCAAGACTCCGTGCTCTTTGTGATTTCGAGTCTTTGTGGTCTTTGTTGCTTTGTTGCTTCGTGTGAGTCTGATCTAACCGCAAAGCACGCAAAGAACGCAAAGTAATACTGAGATTTTGTGTCCTTCGTGTTTTTGTGCCTTTGTGGTCTTTGTTGCTTTGTTGCTTCGTGTGAGTCTGATCTAACCGCAAAGCACGCAAAGACACATCAAGACTTCGTGTTCTTTGTGTTTTCGAGCCTTTGTGGTTTTAAGTCTTTGCGTCTCCATTTCTTTGCGGTTCCATATCCGTTAGTTCTCCGCTAGTTCCACCTTGCGCAGCGCGGCCAGGTCGCCGGCGCCGGTGCAGAGCATCACCACGCGCAACTGGCGCAGGATGACCTCGATCTCGTCGTAGACGGCCTGATCAGACTGGGTGGCCGCGCGCAGGAACAGCCCGGCCATGCCAAACAGTTCCGCGCCCAACGCTATGCACTTGGCACCGTCCACGCCATTGCGCAGCCCACCACTGGCGATCACCTTCAGCCCCGGCGCAAAAGCGCGCACGTTGCGGATCGATTCCGCCGTGGGGATGCCCCAATCCACGAATGCCTCGGCCACGCGGCGCTGAATCTCGGTGCGGGCGCGGTACATTTCCACCTGGCTCCACGAGGTGCCGCCCGCGCCGGCCACGTCGATGCCCGCTACACCTGCCTCGGTCAACTGGCGCGCGGCGCGCGACGAAATGCCCCAACCCACCTCTTTGGCGATCACCGGCACCGGCATCGCGCGCACCACCGACTCGATGCGCGCCAGCAGGCCGGACCAGTTTGTATCACCCTCGGGTTGTAATGCCTCTTGCAAGGGGTTCAGATGCAAAACGAGTGCGTCGGCCTGCACCATCTCCACCGCGCGGCGACATTGGTCCAGCGTGAAGCCATAATTCAACTGCACCGCGCCGATATTCGCAAACAGCAGGATATCGGGGGCCACGTCGCGCACCTGGAAGGTAGGGGCCAGTTCGGGCCGCAACACCGCCGCGCGCATCGACCCCAGGCCCATCGCCACCCCGGCGCGTTGCGCCGCCGCGGCCAGGTTGCGGTTGATGATTCTGGCCTCCTCCGTGCCGCCCGTCATGCACGAGATGAGCAATGGGCCATTCAACAACTTGCCGAATAGTTGCCGGCGCATATCAATGCGCGGCATATCCAATTCGGGCAGCGCCTGATGCACAAAACGCAGTTTTTCCAGCCCACTGGACGCGCGCGAGGCCACGTCCTGCTCCAGGTTGATCCTAATATGGTCCGACTTGCGCTGCTCCACAATACCTTCCGTCACGCTGCCCTCCTATCGCCGCCAAGATAAGTGTCCCAATCGTAACTCACTACGCGCAGCGGTGTTTCTGAGGGATAGTAGAGATGCACGTCCGGCCCTGCCCGGCTGCAATGAACTCAAGTAGGATACAATCGCATCCTTAAGGGCAAAATTTAGGAGGAATTATCAATGGCAGAACAAGCAACTTTCGAGCGCGTCAAGGCGCTGGTCATCAAATTGCTCGGCGTTGCACCGGAAAAGGTGAACATGGAAGCGCGCTTCCGTGAGGACCTGGAAGCTGACTCGCTCGACTTGGTTGAGCTGATCATGGCCTTCGAAGAGGAATTCGGCGGCGAGATTTCCGACGAAGACGCACAGAAGATCACCACCGTCGGCGAGGCCGTGCGTTACCTCGATGCGCGCATCGCTACCAAGTAGTCTGTTTTTCTTCCTGGTATCTTCTCTCAAGCCGATCTCCTTCACGAGCATCGGCTTGATTTATCTTTCACCCTGGTCCGGCGGCATTTGGCTGCAATCCCTGGGTGAGAAACGCTTCCACCTCAGCTCTGCGCGGGATGCTGGGCTGCGCCCCACGCCGCGTGACCGACAACGCCGCCGCTGCGATGGCAAAATGCGCCGCTTCGCGCAGGCCCAATCCGGCACATAGACAAACGGCCAGCGCCCCGGCGAACGTATCGCCCGCGCCGAGCGTATCCACGGCCTGCACGGGGTAGCTTGGCAAATGGCCCCGCCAATCCGGCCCATCCACCCACACGCCCGCCTCGCCCAGCGTCACCAGCACGGCTTGTGCGCCCGCAGCACGTAACGCCGTTGCCGCCCGCGCCGCCGAAGCCGCATCAGCCACGCGCTGCGCGGTGATCTCGCCGGCTTCCTGCGCATTGAGCGTCAATACGTCGCACAAAGGCAACAGGCTGGGCCGATAGCGAAAGGTGGGTGCTGCGTTCAGCATGGTGCGCACGCCGGCCTGCCGGCCGATCGAGAGCGCCGCCTCAGCGGCCTCGCTGGACACTTCCAGTTGGGTGAGCACCGCCCCGGAGCTACGGATGCGTTCAGCCTGTCGCTGCACGTCTTGCGCACTCAACCCTGCGTTGATGCCGTTCGAGACCAGCCGCTCCGTTTGGCCTTGCGGGTCGGTGGCGACGATGAAGCAACCGCTGGCGTCTTCCGCGCGGCGCAGCACGCACTGCGTATCCACGCCGTCGGCGTGCAACGCCGCGAGCATCACATCGCCAAACAGGTCCCGGCCCGCCACGCCGATGAGGCAGGCCGACCCGCCCAGGCGCGCCACGGCGCAGGCCTGATTCGCGCCGCGCCCGCCACATGCCGCCAGCACATCGTGTCCATGCACGACGCCGCCCGGCTGCACCAGGTGCGGCACGCGGATCGATAGATCCAGCATCAAACTTCCGACGACGCTGATCATCGCGCCATCCTATCCAGTGCCCGCTTCTGCCGGTACATGCACGCCAGGCCAGTATCGCTCAGGCCTCGACAGCCGGTTCGCCCGCCGGGGCAGCCGAGAGTTCATCGTAGATGCGCTCCAGGCTGGCCTGGATGCGTTGAGCCATCACTTCTTGCTCGATGGAAGGCGTGCTGCTGCGCCCCGCCATGAAAAGCGCCAACAACTCGGGTACCAGCCCGGCCACACTTTCACGCGGCTTGTGCGTGCGCAAGAGCTTCTTCACGCCTCTGTTGACGGCCTTTAAGTAGTTCAGCGTCTGGGTCAGGATGGTTGGGTCACCCGTAGGGCCGCTGGCCGGCACGATCACCTTCACCTTACGGTTGCGCTTCAGGGCGGAGAGCGTGCTCATCCAGGTCTCCAGGTTGGCGGTGAGCATCAGCGGCGGTTCATGGCTGGCGGCCAGCCAACCCACAAACGCCACGCCCGTATCGCGCACAGTGACGATGGCGCTGCCCGGCGCGTAACCGCCCGCATTGGCAAAATCGATGCGGATCGGGTCTTCCAGGCCCAGGGTAAAGGTCGCCGAGTCGCTAAAGGTCATATCGGGTAAGACGGCCTGTTCGCGCAACTGCACGGGTGAGAGCGGCTCCAACATGCGCGGTTGCGCAGCCTCTAATGCCGCATAAAGCTGATTGAACCCGGCGTCCTGGATGATGGTAGGCACGCTGAACGCGCCCAGGTTCGGCGCGAGCGCCTTCAGCGCATCGCTATTCACGCGGTCGGGGGAGGTGAAAATGATGGCGCGCAAGGGCCGAGGCGTCAGTTCATTGATCTGCGCCTGCCATTGCAACGCCTCGTCCACCCTCAACGGTAGATCGATGCTTACCGCCCCGTCTTCGCCGACGATGCAGCCCACGTTCAAGCCATCTGACGTGGTATGGACATAGACATTCTTGTGCAGTATCTTCATGCTTCTCCCAGCGCTTATTTTTACACCCGCCGCGCAGCGCTCATACTCCCAATTGTCCAGCAGCCAGATCAACAGCCGCCTGCACCGCCGCCATACCTGGCGCCTCACCACTGCCCTGCGCAAACTCGGGCGAACCGCCGCCGCGAGCGTTTAACATTTGCAGAGCGCCGCGCAAGAGAGCCGCCATATCGGCGCCTGCATCACGTGAGCGCGTAAAACACAAAAAGGCCCGCCCGGCGCTGAACCCGCCCAATAGCGCAATCACGCCCGGCTCGCTGGTCAGGCGCTTGCCCATCAGCTTCAGCGCGTTGGCGTCGCGCCCCTCATAGGCGCGCACGATGACGCGCCTTCCGGTGCCGTCCAGGGGCGGCGTCTGGTGCAATAACTCCTGCGTCTCATATTCCATCAGCTTCGCCTGCGCATCCGCCAGCGCCTTGTGCGAGGCGCGCGCTTCTTCGCGCAGCTTTTCAATCGCGGGCAACAGGTCGGCCCGGCTCATACTAAACATTTCCGAAAGCTTCAACGCCAGCGCGTTCAGTTCGTGATAATCGGCCCGCGCGCGTTGACCACAACGGAAATAGACGCGCGTCGCGTCGCTGCGCTTCTCGAAGCGCGTGATCTTAATCAGGCCGATCTGCGCGCTGGAGCGCACGTGCGTCCCGCCGCAAGCCGACCAATCATACCCTTGCACCTCTACGATGCGGATCCGGCCCGTCACGGAAGGGGCCTTGCGCAAGGGCAATTGCGCCACCTGAGCATCCGTCATCTCTTGCACGATGAACGGGCGATCTTCAAACACGATGCGGTTCGCTTCATCCTCGGCCTGCGCCACCACTTCCGGCGCGATGCGTGGCGCGGGTAGATCGATGGTGCAATCACCGCTGCCGATGTGCACCGAGAGCGTGTCGAGGTTGGCCACCTGCACGAACGCCTGCGACAGCACATGTTGCCCACTATGCTGCTGCATGAGATCGATCCGGCGCGCTGCATCGATCTCTCCCTGCACTTCAGCGGCGTCCAAAGGCGCAGCGAGCACGTGCACGATGGTGCCGTCATCACGCTCGACCACGTCGGTCACCGGCACACCATTCAGCGTGCCCAGGTCATTCGGCTGCCCGCCGGCGGTGGGATAAAACGCCGTTTGATCCAGGGTCAATGCAGGCTGCCCGTTATATTGCGCGTGCTCCAACACGTACGCTTGAAATGTCCAAAGAAATGAGTCAGGCCGATACAGACGCAATGTCATACGACTGATTATAGTGAAATGAGGAGCACTCATCCCGCCAGCCGTGTTGCGACCGACCGCAGCGTCACTTCAAGACGACCGGCACGAACACATGCCGGGTATCCGTTCGCAAGGTGATGGGCACACTCACCAGCGGCATGGGCGAGTTGTTCACCAGCCACAGCGTCCGCGTGGCTAGCAACATCTGCGTCAGTTGCGTCGTGTCCAGCGTGACGCTCACTATGGCGCTCGTCGCCGGTGTGCCGGTGAGCGATTGCAGCGCCAGCGGGTTTGGCAACATCCATGAGTTGGTTGCGCAATCCGGCCCGTTGAAGCTTTGGATACATATCGCTGCGCCATCGGCGAGCTTGGCCTGGTGATAGGCATATTGCACGCTATTGGCGGCCCCAGGGCCGCGAATGCCGATTGTGGCATCTGCGCCATGATCGAAAGAGGCATACCCAAAACTGGTCTTCTGATACTGGAACAGCAGGTTGCCATTCTCGTAGAACACGACCTCGAAGGTGACCGCCCCCGCCGTGCCACTTGCACCGAGATAGTGCTGCCGGTCGGCCCATTCCACCACCAGGGCGCGATTGGGCGCAGCCCCCACTTCCTTGTACCATACGCCGCCCCGCCCAAACCACAAGTCGCTCCACAAGGGAGCAATGATGTTATCGATGGTCGTGGTGCCGGAAACGAGGGAAGTGTTTGCCGCATCGACTCCCTCCGTCCGCGCGCCAAAGAGAATCGCGCCGTTGTTCCCCACCCGCAACGTATTGCTCACCTGGCCATAGAAAGTAAGCGGGAAGGTGGTGGTGATGTTGAACGCACCGTCATCCACCAGATCGGTATAAGTGCCCGTCCCGCTGATCTCGATGAAGCTATAGAGCGTGGGCGAGACGATCATATAACCATACGGATCCGGCCCGCCGACCTCCGCACCCGCCGGCGGCGCGACGTGCAATGCCACGTTCAGCGGCAAAGCCCCGGTGTTGGTCACCTGTAACAGGAGCGTAGTGGAGAGGCCATGCGTGATCACGGCCGAGAGCGCCGCCGGTTGCACCTGGATGCACGGCTGGTTCAGCCGCAGCACCACGTTTTGCGCAAACGATGCGCCATCCGCCGGGTTTACCACGTAGGTCGCTGTCAGATGTGAGGTAGCGGTAAACGTCAAGGTATAGCTGCCCCCGGCGGGCAGGTAATTGCTGTAGCTTCCATCCGCCGGCGTAGAAAGCACAGTCGAGTAGCCGTTCGCCCCCGTGATGGATACCCCCGCTCCGGTGATGGGCGCATAGTTCGTATCGCATTGGCCGCTGGAATAGACCGAACCGTGCAGATAGACCTGCTGGGCGGCAGCCGTCACGGTGAGCGTCACCGGCAGGCTGATGCCCTGCGATTGCACGTCGTCATTATTCAGCTTCAGGTAGCCATAGTACATGCCCGGTTGTGAGATGCCCCCAGCATAGGAAGCGTCCCAGGCCAGTTGCACCGCCTGCGATTGCGCTGCACCCAGGGTGGCCGTCACCGGCGATTCGCTCAGCCACGGCAACGGGTCCGTCGCGTCGCTCAAAATCATGCCGCCGGCCACTTCCTCCAACTGCACATGCAACGCACCAGAGCCGGTGTTGCTAATTACTAACCCAAGCGCGTCGGTGACTTGCGTGCCAAAGACGAGCGTCTTTTGTAGTTCAGTGGCCGCATAACGCAATACGCCATGCGGCAGCAAGAAGACCTGGCTGGTCAGGTTGCTGGTATAGATCTGCACGCCGCTAATCTGCGTAGCGCTGTAATACTGCGCCGCAGCCACCACGTCATATATACCGGGCGGGATGCCTAAAATCTGGAACGCGCCGTTGGCGTCCGTCGTGCCCGATGGGAAGCCACTGGCTTGTACGGTGACCACTGCGCCGCTGAAGGGCGCATTTGTGCCGGAGTCACGCACAACGCCGATCAGCCCGCCGTTCTGGGTGGTGGGCGTCAGGGCGAAGTTGGCACTCACGTCGGCACCATCCACGTCCGCCACGCCGGCGCCATCGGCGTGAAACAGCGCCTTGACCGCCAATTGATAGCGCTGCCCACCTGCCACAGTGAAGCTATAGAACCCGCTCGCCGGGTCGGTGCCCGTCTGCACCACCGGCGGATTCAGCAGGTTGCCGCTGATCGAGATCGTCGCGCTCAGCGGCATATTGGTATCGGCATCCTTCACCGTGCCGGAAATGACGTAGAGACCTGCCCATGTCAATGCATAGTCGCGCGTGATCGTTTTGCTCGCAGTGATGACAGCCGTTTCCACATTGGGGTAATAGCCATAAGCCACCGCCGTGACACTATAGGTGCCACCCGGCACTGCCAAGGCATATGCGCCGTTCGCGTCGGTTGGCGCGATGTATGACATTTGATCCGTCGAGACGGCGCGCACCTGGGCAGCGGGAATCGGCTGCGTGGTGCCGGCATCCGTCACGTGGCCCTGCTGCACGCCGCCGGCGTTATAGATCACCAACGCGAAGTCTTGCGAGGTGCTGTAGCCACTGCCCGGCACGCCATTCCCGGCGATGTTGGCCGCGTTCACCTGCACCTGGAAAGTGCCCGTGATGCCGGCAGGCAGGAAGACGCTCTCCACATTATTGCGCGCATCGAACGAGCCGCCCGTCACCGAATTCGCGCCGCTGAACACGTTCCCCTTATACACGTTGCCGTTGGCCGTCACCTGCAAGTTCAAGTCATTGACGTAGGCGTTGCCAGTGGTGCTGCCGGGCGCATCCGTCCAGGCCAGCGTCACGTGGAAAGGTTTGCCAGGGTCGAAGATCGCACCGCTGGTGAGATAGGTCTGGCCGGTGCTGGTGAAAAGCACGCTCTGATCAACCACGATGCGCGGCGTGCCGTCGAACAGCAGATCTAAGTTCACGTCGCCCCAGCCCTGAGCATTGCTGGGCAATGTGTCGTTGGCGCTGCTGCCCGTCAGGTAGCGCGGCGCGTTGAGCAATAATGCCTTCAACATGGCAGGGCTGGGGCGCTGGCCGGGGCTGAGCACGCGCTCGTAATACTCCCACAAGAGCGAGACGGCACCCGCCACCGCCGGTGTGGAGTGGCTGGTGCCCGACGACATGGCGTACAGCGTCTGCCCGCTGGGGTAGTACTTATTGCACACCTCCGCGCCGGTATAGCCGCTCACCTGCGACGCAGGCCCCTGGATGTGCGTGCCGGGCGCGCTGATGTCGGGTTTGGTGCGGCCATCCGTCGTCGGCCCGCGCGACGAGAAGGCGGCGATGTTGTCGGCGTTGCCAGCAGCGGTGATGTTGCAGCCATCCCTGAACCCGTTATTGCGCGTGCTCTCGGTTGCGCCCACCGTCAACACATTCTTGGCGGTACCGGGTGAGCCAATCGTTTGCGCGCTTGATCCCTTATTCCCGGCCGCAAAGATGTGCAACATCTGCTGATTGCCGGCGGTGGTGCTGCTGGCGTCGCGCGTTAAGGCATCGTAGGCCTGTGAAGAGCTGTCGTATAAGCCATAGACGGAGGAGCCCCAGCTATTGGAGGTGATGTCCGCCCCACTGTTGTAGCTGGCCGCAACCACACCCTCGTCGGTATAGCCACATTTAGAAATATCATACGGACCTGCGTTGACGAAGATTTTGGTCCCCGCCACGCGCCCATAGGGCGAGATGCCTAACCCCAGGTGATAGCCCAGCGTGTCAGTATAGGGGGAACCCGCCCGGTTGTTATAACCGGCCACGATGCCGGCGTTCAGGTTGCCGTGCCCGGCCTGGCCGTCACCCAACGCGTCACTGGTGCAGTTGCCGATGTACGTCACGCGGCTGGTAGCCGTGTAGAAACCGGTGTCGTGAAAATCGGGATGCAGCACGTCCGTGATGAGGCCCTGATCGATGCCGTCGTCTACGACGTCCACCACCGGGTAGCTGGAAGGGTTGGTAGAGAAATCTTTGCTGAGCAGCCAGTTCAAGTAGCCTGGCCCGGTGAGCGTAACGACGCCGCCGGCGCTAATCACGTTGCCGGCCAGGATCTGCCCTTGCGCTTCATCCATCTTTTGCGGCGCGGCCCAGGGTTCCACGTTGAACACGTCGGGCCAGTTCGCCACCGCCACCAGTTGATCGGCTGGTAACTGCAACGATATATTGGTGAAGTCCAACACGTCTTCGCGCGCCTTATAGACCGTGCCGCCGATCGCAAGCAAGTCGCTCAATGCGCTATCCGTCGAATCGGTGTGATAGAACTGCACCGTCACGTCTACCAACTTCGTAACTTGTGACGATTGCAACGCAGGCGCCAGCCGATACGCGGGGTGATAGGCGCCCGTCCACTGAATGAAGCTCTGCTGCGCCGCTAGCGTGTCCAGCGCCGAAAGCGCATCGCCATCGCCCCACACCACGTAGGCGTCGTTGGGGATATAACTCACCACACGCAGGCCGGCTTGTTGAAGCGCAGCCAACCATTCCGCCTTCACCGGGCCGACGAACTGCACCATCCAGAATTGCGGATCGCTCGTGCGCGTCTGGCTGAGCGCCTGCGGCGGAGCGGAGGCGGCAGATTGCCCCGCGCCGGTCTGAATCACGTCATTGCGCAAAAGAATCTGATCGAGATCATCGCGATACGCCAGACCCGCCTGGTTCAGTGCCTGCGAGGTAGCAGGCGCATCCACCTTCCACAATGAAAAGGAACCGTAGTCCACCACGAGCGTTCCCCCGGCGGCCTGGATCGCCTGTAACGCTTCTGCGCTCCCCGCATCCACGATCACCTTGTGCGCCTGGGTGGGGATGTGCGCCAGCGTGTTTAGCGGCCCAGCACTCAACGGAGAACTCACAAGGCCGAATAGCATAATGCCAATCAGATGACTACGGACAACATTCACCCACTTCATTGTTCGCTCCAGAAATCGGCTCCAACACAGCGCCCTATACCCAATTGGTAGAGTCTGAAGGAATGGATATAAATTCGCAAGTCTTTATGTATTTGCGATGTCTGCCTATTATTTTACATTCATCAAATCGATAGCCTATTTCAAGATCACAAAAGCGGTGCAGTGATTCACCAGTTGGTTCAGGATGCTCCCGTTATCGAAAAACGAAAAACGAACGCTGCACATGGCAAATTCACCTTCACAGGTCTATACGGTGAGTTAAGATAGGCGCCAATGAACACGCCCCCCCATGCAGATCACAAACTGGATCAATTAGCCGGTCAAATCCGCCGCCTGGGTAATGTGCTTGGCGAAGTGATCATGCACCTGGACGGGCCGCCCGCCCTGGCGCTAGAAGAACGCTTACGCCTGTTGGCGAAAGCCAGCCGCGCCGGAGACGCCGCCGCCACGCAACAGTTACAAACCACCACCCACGATCTTTCCACCGCAGATGCTTACGAAATGGCGATGGCTTTCACCACCTATTTCGAACTGGTGAACCTGGCCGAAGAAAATTACCGCACGGGCATCCTGCGCCGGCGACGGGCCGCGCGCCAGGTGTCGGATGGGCCTATCGTGCGCGAATCCATCGAAGCAGCCATCAGTGAGTTAAAAGAGCGCGGCGTTTCAGCATCACAGATGCAACACCTGTTGGATCAGTTCTCCATCGAGCTGGTGTTCACGGCACACCCAACCGAATCCAAGCGCCGCACGGTGCTCTCCAAGCTGCGCCGCCTGGCGGAACTACTGGGCGACGAAGAGCACGTCGTCGCGGACGAGCCCTCCTCTTCCGCCGCACAACATTCACTGCTGGATGCCGACATTCGCCGCGAGATCGCCGCGCTGTGGCTGACGGACCGCTCGCGCGTGGTGCAGCCCGCCGTCACCGACGAAGTGCGCACCGGGCTATGGTATTTCGATGCCACCGTGTGGGACACGGTGCCGCACTTGCAAGCCGACCTGGAGCAGGCCCTGCAACGCTACTACCCGGGGCTGCGCGCGCCACGCCGCTGGCTTACCTTTGGCTCGTGGATCGGCGGAGACCGCGACGGCAACCCCAACGTCACCGTGCAGGTGACCGCCGAGACGTTGCAACTGCACCGCCGCCTGGCGCTGGATAAATTGAGCAATACTGCGCATCTGCTCTCGCGCAGGCTGAGCATCTCACGCCGGCGAGATACCGTCGCGCCGGAGATCGATGCGTTGATCGACGCATTTCAGCAAGGCTCCAGCCACGTGCGCGCGCTGGTAAATCGTTACCCCAACGAGCCCTACCGCGCCGTGATGGCCGGGCTTTCGGGCCAGCTCACCGACGCGCGCTACGAGACGATCAATCACCCGCTCTACCCGTTCTACAGCACGCCCTCGCTGGCGCTCTCACCCACGCTATCACTGCCGCTGCCCGTCGCGCCCGCGCCGGGGGCTCACAACGTGGCCGCCACGCTGCAAATCGTCACCGACAGCCTGCGCCAGGGGCGCGGCGCTTTATTGATGGACGGCGAATTGGGCAACTTGCGCAGCCAGTTGGACGTGTTTGGCCTGCACGTGGCACGCCTGGACCTGCGCCAACATTCGGCCTGGCACGAGCGAGCCGTGAGCGAGGTGCTGGCACGTCTGAAGTTGGCCGACCATTATGAAACGCTCAGCGAGGCACAAAAGGTGGCCGTGCTGAACCAGGCACTGGCCCAGCCGGGGCAAAGCGTGCTAGACCGGGTTGGGCCGCTTTCCGACGAGACGCGCAACGTGCTGGACCCGCTGGCGCTGGCCCGCGAAGCGATCAAGCGCTATGGCAGGGAGGTGATGGGCGTTTATATCATCAGCATGACCGACGATTTGTCGGACGTGCTGGAAGTGCTGTTGATGATGCACTGGGCGCGCCTGAACATGAGCATCGTGCCGCTCTTTGAAACCTTGAAGGATCTGGATAACGCCACCAGCATCTTGCGCGCGATGTTTGCGCACCCACAATACCGCGAACATCTGCGCGCCAACGACGATCACCAGACGGTGATGCTGGGCTATTCCGACAGCAACAAGGACTGCGGTTACATCACGGCGAACTGGGCGCTGTTTAAAGCCCAGGAAGCCATCGTGGCGACATGCGCGCAGGCCGGCATACGGCTGACATTGTTCCACGGGCGCGGCGGTTCCATTGCGCGCGGCGGCGGCCCGGCGGCCAAAGCCATCCTGGCTCAACCGCGCGGCTTGAAGGATGGCGCGATTCGCATCACCGAGCAGGGCGAGGTGCTCTCCACGCGCTATCACGACCCCGATATCGCCCATCGCACGCTGGAACAGGTCGCCTATGGCGTGTTGCTGGCGTCGTACATCGCACAGGACGAGCCTCACACGCCGCCACACTGGTATGCCGCGATGGAGCACATGGCGCAAACCGGCTATGCAGCCTACAAGGCGCTAGTCCACGACGACCCCAACTTCATTTCCTTCTGGCAGGCCGCCACGCCAATCGCGGAGATCGGCGGCTTAAAGTTCGGCTCGCGCCCGGCCTATCGCAGAGCGACGCGCAGCGTCTCGGACCTGCGCGCCATTCCGTGGGTGTTTTCGTGGATTCAAAGCCGCTTCGTGCTGCCCGGCTGGTATGGCCTGGGCAGCGCGCTGGACGAGATCATCACGCATCCCGATACGGGCGGTTGCGACCTGCTGGCCGAGATGTATCACGGCTGGCCCTTCTTCCAGACCATGATCGACAACGCCCAGCAGAGCCTGACCAAAGCCGACATGGGCATCGCCGCGCTCTACGCGTCGTTGGTGGAAGACGTTGCCATCCGCGAGCGCATCTTTAACCTCATCAAGGCCGAGTTTGAGCGCACCTGCAACGCCATCTTCTGCATCACCGGGCAGGAGGCGCTGCTCGATAACGAGCCGGTGCTGCAACGCTCCATCCAGCTACGTAACCCCTATGTCGATCCATTAAACTTCATCCAGGTGGAGATGATCCGCCGCCTGCGCGAGACGGAGGGGATTGGAGATGCGGGATTGGAGAATGATCCCGAGATGCTGCGGGCGGTGATCGAACTGACGATCAACGGCGTGAGCAGCGGGCTGCGCAATACAGGGTGAGGGCCGCGCGCCGTACAATTCATCTCATGCCTCGCTGGCACACATCCGAGAAAACCTCACAACAAGCACGTAGCCTGCGCCGAGAAATGACGCCCGCCGAGAAACGCTTGTGGGCACATCTACGCGCAGAGCAACTACCCGGCCTGCACATTCGCCGCCAGCATCCTCTGGGCCCATTCATCGTGGACTTTTACCACGCTCCGTCACGAACGGTGATCGAGATTGATGGCGATGTGCATGCACTGCCAGAGCGCGTGATACATGATCGCCGGCGCGCTCTATGGCTGATGGAACACGGCTACCGGATATTGCGCTTCACGAACGAAGACGTGCTGAAGCGATTGGAGAGGGTGCTAGAAATGATCCGAATGATGTGCCTGGAGAAGCCATCAGCTTAGTCCGACCCCCACCCCCGCCCCCCTCCGCGGCGTACCGCAGGAGAGGGGAATCCAATTCCTCCCCTGTTACTACGGGGGGCCAGGCGGGGGTCAGTTCTCCGACACGACCTCGGTCACGCTGGCGGGCGGATGCATCACGCTTGTCACCGCCTCATTCGCCTCGCGATGCGCATTCACCAGCCGGTAATACAACCCGCGTTTGGCCATCAACTCGGCATGGTTGCCCTGCTCCGCGATGTATCCTTCTTGCATCACCAGGATCAGGTCCGCGTTGCGGATGGTGCTCAGGCGGTGCGCGATGACGAACGCCGTGCGGCCCTTCAACAACACCGCCAGCGCGCTCTGAATCAGGCGCTCCGTCTGCGTGTCCACCGACGAGGTCGCTTCATCCAGGATCAGGATGCGCGGGTCGGCGATGAGCGCGCGCGCAAACGACACTAATTGGCGCTGCCCCAACGACAGGCGCGTGCCGCGTTCCTGCACTTCGTAGTCGTACCGATCCGGCAGCTTGTTGATGAATTCGTCCAGGTGCACCGCGTGCGCCGCCGCCTCCAGTTCTTCCCGGGTGGCGTCCAGCTTGCCGTAGCGAATGTTATCGCCCAGCGTGCCCGAGAAGATGAACGGGTCTTGCAACACCAGCGACACCTGGCTGCGCACGGTAGCCAACTGCATATCGCGCAGGTCGTGCCCGTCGATGCACACACGCCCTTCGGTGGGGTCATAGAAGCGCATAATCAGGTTCACGATGGTGGTCTTGCCGGCGCCCGTGGGGCCGACGATGGCCACCGTCTGGCCCGGCTCCACGTGCAAATCCACCCCGCGCAAGGCCGACTTGCTGGTCACCTCGTACTTAAAGTGCACGCCCTCAAACGTCACCTCGCCATCGATGCGCGGCATGGGCAGCGCGCCGGGCTTATCGGCCACTTCCGGCACCGCATCCAGGAACTCAAAGATGCGCTCGGCGGAAGCCATCGCGCTGAGCACTTGCGAGTAGACGCGGCTGAGCGCGCTCACCGGCCCCCAGAAGCGCCACAGGTAGTTGATGAACGCCAGGATGATGCCCACGCTCATCGCACCGATGATCACCTGGTTCGCCCCGTAGAGGATCAGCAGGAAGGTGCCGCCGGCGCCGATCAGGTCCACGCACGGCCAGATCAGGTTATCCCAGCGGATGGCGCGCACGTTGGCGTCGCGGTTCATCTGGTTGATGCGCTCGAAACGGGCGATGTTGCGCTCTTCGCGCGAGAACGCCTGCGTGACGCGCACGCCGTTGACGCTCTCGTTCAAGTTGGCGTTCAGGTTCGAGGTGCTTTTGCGCACGTTCACCCAGTTGCCCTCAATGCGGTTGCGCAAGCGCCAGAAGAGCAAGTAAAACGTGGGCGTAATGCAAAATGAAACCAGCGCCATCTTCCAGTTGATCGACATCATCAACGCGACGATGCCGATCAGGCTGAAGCCTTCCACCAGGATGGTGGTCATGCCGCCGCTGATCAGCTCATTGATGGTGCCCACGTCGCTCGTCACGCGCGACATGATCTTGCCCACCGGGCGGTTATCGTAGAAACGCAACGACAACTGCTGGATGTGCCCAAACAACTGGCTGCGCAGGTCATACAGCACGCTCTGGCCCACCTGATTGACCTTATAGGTGCGCAAGTAACCGGCGCCCCAGGCCAGGAAGCGGAACACCAGCAAGATGCCGATCAGCGTCAGGATCAGCCGCACGTCTTTATTCGCGACGCCGCTGTCGACGATGATGCCCAACAGGTAGGGTTCCAACAAGGTCGCCACGGTGCCCACCAGGATGAACGCGCCCACGATCAACAATGACCGTTTGTAGGGGATCAAATACCGCATCAGGCGCCGGAAATAGGCGTAATTAAACGGCCGCTCCTCCACCTCATCCAGGTCTTCTTCAAATTCTTCGTAATTCACTGCCACGGCTCACCTCAATCAGATAGACAAGAGCGATAAGGGATTAGAGATTCGCTTTTAATCTCCAATCCCTAATCTCCTTCCGTCATCCGTCCACTATGAAACACCTGCACCGGCCCGTGCCATTGGTCCGTGCTTAACGTCACTTCGACATAGTGATTGGCCGTATAGCGGCCGATCACTTTGCGCCAAAACGCCTGGGCCGGCGTATTCTCCACAATTTCGCTCACCTCCCACACGCCGGGGAACAGATCGAACACATGCTGCGCCACATAGGCGCCCAGGCCCTGTTTACGGTACCTGCGCATGATGAAGAACTCCTCGATCAGGTGATGCGGCGATTTCAGAAACCAGGTTTCTCCAGACGTTTCCTTCATTTTCCCAATATCCTCCGGCCCGAACAGCGTCGTCTGCAACACCCACGCGAAGCCAGCCAGTTTACCATCCACGCGCACCAGGAAGGACGCCCACCTGGGGTCCGGCCAGTAACCCGTCAGGAACTGGTCGTCCGTATAGGCGCCATCATGGCCCACGTCCGACGGCATAAACTCGCTGAAGTCGTAGGCATAGAACTCATACAGGTGTTGCAGCGCCGGCGTATCAGCGCGCGTCGCTTGCGTGATCTCGATATTCATAGTCCTCATCTCGCTGTACGGGCCGAAACCCCACAGATTCATACAGGGCCTGCCCGCCGGCGTTGTCGCCGTCCGTACACACGATTGCCGTGTTGCACCCACGCGCCTGCATGCGACGCAAGCCTTCACGCAACACCGCGCTTGCCATGCCCCGGCGACGGTAGGCCTCTCGCGTCCCAACCGGCTCGAACTCACCCACCCGGCGCAGCGGGTCCACCCAGATCATACAGAACGCGCCGATATCGCCTTCCGGCGTCACGGCCACCAGGTCCAGCTCACGCTCGTACCCTGGCAGACGCATCAGGCGCAGATAGCTTTCTTCGGTGACGCTGGACGGGTGAAACACCTCGCGATGCGCCGCTGCGCGCGCGGCATGCTCCTGCTCACCCGCCAGACAACGCACCGTATAGCCCGATGTGGGCAACGCAGGGATGGCGGCCGTCGTCAGGTCCAGCACGTTCAGCACGTAGTCATCCTTAGCCCGCCGGAAGCCATGCCGTTGCAACAGAGCAATGGCCGGCGCATCGTCGTGCAATGCCCCGGCGATCAGGCGTCCCATCAGGCAACCAAGCTGGGCGTAACGCGCAATGGCCCAGCCCAACACCTCGTCGGCGCAAGCCGCTTCCGGCAGCGCCAGTTGCCAGTGGATCGACACGTCGCGCGGGTCAAAGATGGCAAAACCCAGCGGCCGCCCCTCACGCTCATACAGCCGGACGTTCTCCGCCAACGTATGGTTGATTGAGATCAGGTAAAGCCGCCACACCAGGTCACCCACGTGCATGTGGCTGCCCACCGTCGGCGTCTCCATCAGGAAGGCCCGCATGCGCTTCAGGTCTTGCTCACCCGCGTAGGGGCGTGTTCGTAGATTCATGGTTGTGCCTCAACCGGCATTGCCTTGCGCATGGTGTAACTCTTCTTCACCGGTTTGTAGCCACAGCTCTCATACAGATGCAGCGCCTTGTTGGGGTTCTCAGCGTCCACGCCAAGTGCGGCCTCCGTCATGCCTTGCTCGCGCAACACCTTCAGGCTGCGCATAATCAGCGCACGCGCCAGGCCGCGCCGTCGCCACGGGCGGCGCACACAAATCGGGTCCGTCCAACCACGCTTGAAGTGGAACTGCTCATTCTCCTTCTCAAAAATCGAATTCAGCACCATGCCGGCCACCTCGTTCGTCCGCGTATCCCAGGCCACCTGCCACAGATGCGGTTGCAGATCAGGGTCATTCAGCACACGCTGAAAATCCTCTTCAGTGCCGGCCCGATGCCCCCAATGGTCACGGAAGGCTTCATCGTTCGCCTCCCAGATGGCACGCATGTCTTCGCCACGCACCGGGCGCACTTCCAACCCCTCAGGGAGCGGCAGGTCGGGGATGTCATCCAGGTTCGGGCGCACCATCATGAAGCCATACCGGATAGGCGTATATCCCGCACGCTCAAACAAGCGCAAGGTCGCGGGCGCAACATCCATCACAAACGATTGAAAATAGCGCGGCTCGGTGGTCGGGTGCGCAGAAGCGATCTCACGTGCATGCGCCTCCTGCCAACTCAGCAGGGCACGTCCGATTCCCTTGCCCCGCCATGCGGGATGGATACACCCATTCAGGCTATACAGCCGCTCGCCCACGTCGTTCACCCACCAGTTCACGCGTCCACAGCCCACCAGGGAATCATCCACCTGCGCCAGTAGTAGATCGGTGGCGGGGTTGAAATTGATCGCGTGTGCGTAGAAGTTCTGCACGACCTCCAGGGTGATGACTTCATCCGCATGATCCGCCTCGTTGCAGGCGTTCAACAGATCCACCAGCGCCGGAAAATCGTGCTGTGAATCGAACGGGCAGAACACCAATCCCCGGACCGCCGGGGCGTCTATGATCGATACACTCGTGGTCATATTGCTCCTTATTACCTGCCCGCAACGAAAGACGAACACCATCCGTCTTTCGTTGTGCATCATTCATCAAGCGCTATGCCTCAACTGGCATGGCCTTGCGCAATGTGTAGCTCTTCGTCACCGGCTTATAACCGCAGCTTTGGTAGAGATGCAGCGCTTTGTTGGGGTTTTCGGCGTCCACGCCCAAGGCCGCTTCCATCATCCCTTGCTCACGCAACAGCCTCAGGCTGCGCATGATTAGCGCGCGCGCCAGCCCTTGCCGACGGTAGGGCCGTCGCACACAGATTGGATCCGTCCAGCCGCGCTTGAAATGGAACTGCTCGTTCTCTTTCTCGGAAAACGAGTTCAGCACCATGCCGGCTACTTCGTTCGTCCGTGTATCCCAGGCCACCTGCCATAGCTGCGGCTGCATGTCGGGATCATTCACAAAACGCTGATACTCTTCCTCAGTGCCCGGACGATGCCCCCAATGGTCACGAAAGGCCTCGATGAGTGCCTCCCAAATCGTGCGAAGGTACTCGCGGCGCACCGGGCGGACTTCCAATCCGTCGGGCAGTGGCAGGTCTGGAATGTCGTCCAGGTTCGGGCGCACCATCATGAACCCATAGCGGACCGATTTGTAGTCCGCGCGCTCAAGCAGGCGTAGTGCCTGCGGCACTTTGTCTATGACGAACACCTGCAAGAAACGTGGCTCTGCCGTCGGGTGGGTGGAGGCCAGTTCATGTGCGCGCATTTCCTGCCAACCCAGCAAAGCGCGCCCCAGCCCCTGCCCGCGCCAGTCAGGATGCACACGCCCGCTAAGGCCATATAGCCGCTCACCCGCATCGTTCACCCACCAGGTGACGCAGGCATAACCAGCCAGGCGATCATGCACCTGGGCCAGCAAGAAATCGGTATTCATGTTGAAGTGCTCCAGGTTCTGATAGTGGTTCGTCACACCCTCAACGGTACTAATGGCTTCTTCATGATCCGCCTGGTTGCAGGCATTCATCACATCCACCAGCGCCGGGTAGTCATGTTGCGGGTCAATTGCGCGAAATAGCAACCCGGAAATTGCCGGGGCATTGTTGATTGTCGTTGTCATCATCATATTGTTCCTTGTGTCTACTCTGCTGGCGCAACTTCGGCCGCCTGGCGCTCCCACTCGCGCATCAACTGCTCCAGTTTGCCCTGCTGCGCGGCATACTCGGCGCTCAGGCGTTGGATCTTGTCAAACGCACCCTTGGCCGATGCCGCTTGCAGGTCCGCGGCCAGTTGCGCCAGCGACATCTCCATCTGCTGAATTTTCAATTCCATCTCGGCCACAGCGCGCTCGCGTTTCTTCGACGCGTTGTCGGCCTTGCGCGCCTGGGCCATCTGCTGGCGCGCTTCGGTGCGCTGTTTGGTGTTGCTCTGCTTGCCGGCATTTACGCGGCGCTCGCGGTCGGCCAGGAATTCCTGATACGTGCCCTTGAACACGCCCAGCCGCTCATCGTGGCGCAGTTCCCATATCTGCGTCGCCAGGCGATCCACCAGGTAGCGGTCGTGCGAGACAAGCAGGATGGTGCCGCTGAACTGCTCCAACACCTGCTGCAACACTTCTTGCGCCGGGATGTCCAAATGGTTCGTCGGCTCGTCCAGGAGCAGGAAATTCGCCCCTTCCAGGGCCAGGATCGCCAACGCCAGGCGCGCACGTTCGCCGCCGCTGAGCATGTGCACGGATTTGTAGATGTCGTCGCCGCGAAACAGATATTGCGCCAGGTAGTTGCGCGCCTGGCCGATCAGCATCTCCTTGTGCGCGAGCAATTCATCCAGCACATTGTTGTCTGGGTTCAGGCTGTCGTGCGCCTGGGCAAAGTAGCCGATCTTCAGGCTGGACCCCAGCCGGACTTCGCCGGCCAGCGGCTCCAACTGGCTCAACACCGTGCGCAGGAAGGTGGTCTTGCCCGTGCCGTTCGGGCCGATCAATGCCGCGCGTTCCTGATACCACAACTCGATATCGCCGGCCTTGAACAATTGCTTATCCGGGTATCCCACCAGCAGGTTGTAGGTGCGCAAGACGATGTTGCCGCTGCGGTGCGCCGGCTTCAGGTGCATACGCAACTGCGGCGGACGCGCCGGCGGACGCAGCGCATTCACGCGTTGCTCGGCTTCCGCCACGCCCCAGGGGTTCTCGCGCGCCGTCATCATGGGCGCAATCTCGGACCAGCTTTTGTTTTGCAGGGCCATCACGCCCAGTTGCTCAATCGCCATCACGTCGCGCGTCAGGCGTTTCAGCTTGCCGCGCGCCATCTCCAGGTTGCCATCGGGGATGTTGGCTTTGATGAAGACCATCTCCTTATCCAGGCGGGCCTTCTCGGCCTGAAAGACCTGGTTCAGGCGTTCCCAGCGCTCCTGGCGCTGCAACAGGTAGGCGCTGTAGTTGCCGCGATACACTTCCATCCCGCCACGGCTCATCTCCCAGATGATGTTTACGGTGCGGTCGAGGAAGTAACGGTCGTGGCTGACGACCAGGAACGCGCCGTCCCAATTGCGCAGCGTCGTCTCCAGCCATTCAATCGCCTCCACGTCCAGGTGGTTGGTCGGCTCGTCGAGGATGAGCAGGTCGGGCTTCTCAAGCAACAGGCGCGCCAGCAGCACACGCGTCTTCTGGCCGCCGCTCAAGTGGCTGAGCGGCATATCCCAATCGGGCGGCTTGAAGCCCAGGCCGTCGAGCGTCTGGCGGATGCGCGTGTCGTAGTCATATCCGCCGGCCTGAGCAAAGGATTCCTGCAGCTCGCTATAGCGGTTGAGCAACTCTTCCGATTCGTCGCCCTTCGACATGGCGTCTTCCATCTGGTGCAGGCGTAGTTGCATCTCTTGCAAAGGCGCGAAGACGGTGAGCATCTCCTGGTAGACGGTATTGGTGCGCTGAGCGAAAGCGTCCACGGCTTCCTGGCGCAAATAACCCATCCGCCGGCCGCGCGCGACGTGCACCTCGCCGGCGCTGGGTTGTGCCAGCCCGCTTAGGATGAGCAAGAGCGTGGTCTTACCGATGCCGTTCGGCCCTACCAGGCCGATCCGGCCATCGTTTGGCACGCTGACGTTGACGCCCTGGAAACAATCGAACGCGCCAAAAGACTGTCCTACATTCGTTGCTGTCAGAATCGACATTTCTTTCCTCTTCAGATTGCAAATACGCCGCGATCCCTTTGCTCGTGGTCATCGCGCTCGACGTGGCATTGTTCGCGCTCAGTGATACCGAATCGGCGCTTCAAGGCCCAAATTAACTTGGCGAACCAATTTGACTTCGCGGTCATGACGATCTCTCCAAACTGAACGACTGCTCTCAAAGGCCAGACAAACAAAAAGGCCACGGGGGCTCCATCCGCCCGTGGCCTGTACAAGGATAAAAAAAAGGCCACGGGGGCTTGCCGATTGCTCCCGTGGCCTTTGGATTCGTCTGGTCGTCTATTTCGCTAAGCGTCCACCTTCATCCTGGCAACAGGCGCAATACGGCAAGGAAAGCTCACGCCACCGCCTCGGGTGGCGATCCCAACTGGAACTGGAGCCAACATAAACTTAACCATGTGTATTACGCCTAAAGATGTGAACTTTAGCCGAAACAATGTACCATTTCCGGCGTCCGGCGTCAAGATGTTTTCAGCCCAAGTTTACCCTCTCCGCCAAAAGGCTGAGGCGTTTTACGCATACCTCCACAAAGCGACCATATTCCGGCGCATGAAACGTGAAAACTGAAACGTGATTGCATCTCAACATTCTCCGCATTCATGTTTCACGTTTCATTCTTTACTCGACCAACATCCCCTCTTCTGTAATCATGTCTTGTTTGCGTTCTTCCTGTTCGCGGAACTGCAACTGATATAGCTTGGTGTATTCGCCGCCCAGGGCCAGCAATTGGGCGTGCGTACCTTCTTCGGCCACGCGCCCACCTTTCAGCACCACGATCTTGTCGGCGTTCTGGATGGTGCTCAGACGTTGGGCAACAATGAGCGCCGTGCGGCCCTTCAGCACGCGCGCCAGCGCTTCCTGGATGGCCAGTTCCGTGGCGGTATCCACCGCCGAGGTAGCTTCGTCCAGGATCAGGATGCGCGGGTCCATCAACACGGCGCGCGCCAACGCCACGCGCTGCTTCTGCCCGCCGCTCAGGCCCACCCCGCGCTCGCCCACCTTGGTGTCGTAACCTTTGGGCAACAGGCGCGCGAACTCGTCCACCTGCGCCACCTTGGCCGCCTCTACGACCTGCTCCAGGCCGGCGTCGGGCCGCCCAAAGGCAATGTTGTCTTTGAGCATTGCGGAGAACAGAAATGTTTCTTGCGGCACAATCCCAATCTGCCCGCGCAGAGCCGTTAGCGACAGGTTGCGCACGTCCACGCCGTCGATCAACACGCGCCCGCCGGTGACATCATAGAAACGCGGCACCAGGTTGATCACCGACGATTTCCCCGAGCCAGTGCCACCCATGATGGCCACCGTCTGCCCCGGCTCCACGCTGAAGCTCAGCCCCTGCAACACGGGCGTGCCGGGGTCGTCGGGGAAAGCGAACGACGCGTTGTCGAAGGTCACCTGCGCGGGCGTGCTGAGCATGTGTGACGGGGAGGATATGGGCCCTCTGCTCCCATTCACCCCATCTCCCTTTTCCCCTATCTCCCTCGCTCCCTGGCTCCTCTGTTCCAGTGCTCCTACGCTCAAAGGCGCATCGGCAATGGCGAACAGGCGCGGCACCGAGGCGGCAGCCTGGCGCATGATGCTCACCAGCCACCCCATCATGCGCACCGGCCAGATGAGCGACCAGATATACCAGGTGAACGAGAAGTAGGTGCCCAGCGTGAGCGACCCATCGACCAGGCGCAACGCCCCGACGGAGATCATCATCAGGAAAGATAGCCCCGACACGAAATCCATCATGGGGAAGGCGCTGGCTTCCAACCTGGCGCGCGTCACGTTCTTCGCGCGGTTCTGCTCGTTCTGTTCGTCAAACTGGTTCATGGCGTGCGGCTCGCGCGCGAAGGCTTTCACCACACGCACCCCGGCGATGTTCTCTTGCAACACCGTCGTCAGGCGACCCATCTGCTCGCGCACCGCCGCCCAAGCCGGGTCGATCTTCATCCTGAAGCGCACGATGGCGTAGACCATCAACGGCATGGGGATCAACACCGCCAGGGTCAGTTGCCAATCCAGGGTCATCAGGATGATGAACGTGAAGATGAAGTTGCAACCCTCGGTGAGCATGGTGGTGAAGCCAAATGCCACAAATTGCTCGACGGCATCCATGTCGCTAATCATGCGCGACATGATCTGCCCGGTGGGCATGGTGGTGTACCACGAGAAGGGCAGATATTGCAGCTTGCGATACAGCATGTTGCGCAAATCGCGCACTACATCGGTGCCAATCGTGCCCTGCCATACGCTCTTCAGATAGTTGAAGACGCTCAATACCAGTGCCGATGCCAGGAGCAACCCGCCATACAGCGCTACGCCATTCATGTCTTTCTGGCTGATGCCGCGGTCCACCGTCTGGCCCAGGAAATAGGGCTCCACCAGGTTCGCGATCAGCGCGCCGAGGGCAAACAGCGCCAGGACAATGGCACGCCGCCAGTAGGGTTTCACGAACGGTATTAGTCGTTTGAGTTCATTCATAACAAGCGCTCCCACGCATACGAGTCACATCCACAGCCATGACGCAACAAAAAAGGCCACGAGCAGTTACTTTGCTCGTGGCCTCAGCCAATTCACCCTTGATGGTCCGCCGTTCGATTCAGCCTGGGCGCCTGCGCAGGCGCACTACGAACTGGGAACTGTCGCGCAAAAGGGAGGAGCAAAGCAACAACGAAGATCGCTTTGTACTACTGGGTCGTCGTTTCATTCTTTTATTCCTCCTCCTTTCAAGATTTGGTGTCTGCGGCAGTCACCAGTGATGGATTCTACAGAATCGGTAGGTGAATGTCAATCGGGGAACAATTGATTTTGCCTCTATTGGCGCCGCATCTGCGGGAGATACAGCGTATGGTCAAAGCCAAAGCCGAGTACAGTGACCGGTGTCCAGCCCGGATCTATGCCAAGCGAGCCGCTATTGCTTGAACCCCAACATCTGATCTCGCCGGTGCTGAGAAGTGCACAGGCATGAGCTCCACCCACCGCTACAGAGGTCACGCCTTCCAAGCCTCCAGAGTCACCGGGCCAACATCTCACCGCGCCCGCATTGGTCAGGGCACAGGTCCCGCCAATCCCGGCTGATATTGCAACCACGTTACTGAGGCCAGTCACTTCGAGAGGTGTTGTGCTGCTCAACGCGGTGCTGCTGCCCAATTGCCCCCATTCGTTGTCGCCCCAACATTTCACCTTGCCGGTTTGGAGCAATGCACAGGTATAGTTCTCACCAACCGCCAAGCCAGTTACTCCCGACAAACCTGGCACCTGCACCGGGGTCAACCGCCTCGTCCATGTGCCATCACCTAACTGTCCTGAATCGTTTTCTCCCCAACATTTTACATGCCCACCCGTCAGCGCGCAGACGTGATGGCTAAATGATCCTGTCGCAACTGCCGATGCGCCCGACACACCTACCACATCTACAGGCACATGCGAGTCTATCCCTGTACCATCGCCCAACTCGCCATAATTGTTATATCCCCAACACTTCACGCCGCCGCTTCGCATGACGGCGCAACTATGATAGAAGCCAGTGGCAACAGCAGCCACGCCCGTGCTTAAGCCGCTCACACCTTCCGGCGTCAGGCGCGTTTGAGTCGTTCCATCACCTAACTGGCCGGCTGCGTTGTATCCCCAACACAAGGCACCTCCAGAGCGCGTCGCCGCACAGGTGTGATACCACCCAGGCGCAATGTTCGCCACGTCGCTCAGGCCAACCACCGGCACTGGAACATATCGATCCGACGTCGTGCCATCGCCCAGTTGGCCAAGCCAATTTCCGCCCCAGCATCTCACATCTGCGCTACCGGTCAGCGCACAAGTATGCGACAGGCCAGCCGAGAGAGAAACGGCGTCCGTGATGGGCTGGCTGATTGTGACCGGCGTAGCCTGCAGGCTTGTCCGTCCATGCCCCAGTTGCCCATAGTCGTTATCTCCCCAACACTTCACCTTGCCCGTGCTGGTCGCCGCACAGACATGATACAGGCCGGCATCGATCGATACAGCATCATCGCCCAATAGCAAAACATCTACCGGGGTGGAGCTGTCCATGGTCAACCCATTCCCCAATTGGCCAGCCAGGTTAAAACCCCAACACTTCACACCATGTGCCTCCGTCAGCGCACATGCCGAATAGCGCCCTGCGGCGATCGCCGTCGCATCACTGATTCCGCTCACCGGAGCAGGCGTGTATCGATTCGTCGTAGTCCCATCACCCAATTGCCCCTGTTCGTTGTATCCCCAACACTCGACTATCCCGGCAGCCGTCCGCACACATAGAAAGGCATATCCCATCACGATCTCAGCGGCATCCGTCACCCCGTCCATCTCCCTCGGCAACGAACTAATCCCCAAAGCGATTCCCCAACACAGCACCTTCCCAGTGTTGAGAACCGCGCATGAGCCTTGCTCCCCTGCTGCAATCGCCACCGTATTGCTCAACCCGCTCACCGGAACAGGAAGGGAGCTGCCCACCGTCGTCCCATTGCCCAATTGGCCAGCATCGTTGTTTCCCCAGCACATCGCACCGCCCGTATTCAACATCGCACAGGTATGATCCGTTCCACCGGCAAGCGCCACAACGTTGCTTAGAGGCGCGCTGACCGTGAGCGCCGTCGTGCTGCGGGCTGGCGCAGCATCGCCCAGCCCTAGCTGTCCTTGCCCGTTATTTCCCCAACACAGCACCTTCCCTGCATCCGTTAAGGCGCAGGTGTGATAATCCCCGGCCGTGAGTGCCGTCGCGTGGCTTAACCCTTTCACCAAGACCGGCGCGGATCGATTTGTAGTCGTCCCATCGCCCAGTTGGCCATATTCGTTATCTCCCCAACACATCACGGCCCCATTATTGGTCAACGCGCATGTGTGATAGAAGCCCGTCACGACCCTCGTCGCCCGTAGAACCGATGTGTTTGTCTGACTCGCCTTCGCGGATAGCGGTAGTGGAGTCATGGATGAGAGAACGATCAACACCAACAAGAAGCTCGCAGCGACACGCTTGTAGCTTTTACCTTGCACGAACATACACTTTCTCCTGCAATGATGTCTTTCACGTTCGACAGTAACTTGGTGTTGTTCAACACAACTCCGAAAGATGCAACGAGCCGGCACGCGCAACCGCTACCCCAGGCCGGTGACATGGCTCACCTTCGCACCTCGTCGTTTGAATTAAAGCACCAAGCGCACAGATGCGCCACAACAAAAAAGCCTCCGAGAGAGATTGCTCCCGAAGGCTTATACGTCAAAGACATGTTGTGCGCTACGGCTGCGCCAACTGCTGCCACTCCCAGGCATTCCAGGTGAGCACCCCCACGCCCGTATACTTCAGCCCGCCCACTTCCCGCGAGGGCAAAATGGAAATCGGCGAATAGAGCGGCACAAAGAGGGCGTTCTCGTTGATGACGTTCAACACGTCCCCAATAGCCTTGCTCCGCTCCGTCGCGGAGAGGCTGGCCTGACCCTGTTCCGCCGCGGCGATTAGCGCGTCGGTGGCCTGGTCACAATAGCCAAACGCGTTGCCCTGCGTCGGCGCGGAGGCCGTCTCGGAGGGGATGCTGGCGCAATCGAAGACGCCGCTGAAGCGCGTGAGCGACGGCGCCTGGTACATGGCGGCGTCAAAGTTGCGTGTGAGCAAGATGCCGCCCTGATCATACGCGGCAAAGAGCTGGCTGGCCTTGCCCAGGCCATGCACAATCTGGATGTCCACACCAAACCCCACCTGACCCAGTTGTTGCTGGATCACCTGGCTGAGCGCGTTGCGCGGCTGGCGCTCGTTGGTCACCAGGGTAAACACCAACGTCTGCGTCACCACCGCGCCGTTCCGATCTGTGCCCGACTTTACACATGGCGAGCTATCGCACAGCCAACCCGCCTCCGCCAGGAGCGCCTTCGCCTTTGCAACGTCGGGCGTTGGACGCAGGGTGGTGTCATCGATGCCATAGAACATGCTGGATGGGTCCAATACCATCGCCGTGGTGACCGGGCCGGCGAGCGGGTCACTGATGATGTCGCCGGCGTTGATGGCCAACCGCAAGGCCTGGCGCACCTTCACGTCATCGAAGGGAAAGCGCCCGGTATTCAAGACGATTTGTTCCATCAACGGCGCGACCACCGGCGAGATGACCACGTCCGTCGCGCTGAGCGCGCCCGCGGCAAGCGGCTGGCTCAATTGCGCGTCGCCGCTTTGCACCAGCGCGGCCATCCCGGCCTCATCCTTGGCAAACTTGAAGATGATGCCCGGCACGTTGCCCTGGGTCTCCAATGGGAACGGCTGTTTCGAGCGCGCCAACGTCAGGTCGCTGCCCTTGTTCCACGCGCTCAACTCGAAGGCGCCGTCGCCAATTGGTTTTTCGGCGAAGGAACTCTTCAGTTGATCCACCGGGGCAACGTCTTTCAACAAGTGTTGCGGCAGCCAGCGCACTACGGCCCAGTAGTAGGCGTCGGCCAGCGGGGCGGCCTGTTCGGCATAGGCCGCGTAATCGCCGCGCTGCGAAAAATATTCAAACGGCACATCGCCGTGCAGGTTGCCGGCGGCGGCGTCACGCGCCTGAGCTGCGCTCATAAAGCTCACCACGATAGTGCGCGCGTCGGGGGCGCTCATGCGATAGACCTTCTGCGTGAGCGCGTCGTTCACTCCGGCCTCGGGCGACATGATCACCTGCCAGGCATATAGCGCATCTTCCGAGGTCACCGGCTCACCATCGGTCCAGCGCCAGCCATCGCGGATGTGAAAGGTCACTTCCAGGTATTGGGCATCGCCTTCGCCCACCAGCTTTGCGCCGCCATTCTCAAGCGTGGGCACCTCCGTACAACCCAACGCCACCGGCGCGCCCGTCTCATCCTGGCCGATGCAGCCTACGTAGAGGGCACCCATCACCGCCTGGGCGGCCTGGGAAGTTGCATAAAGCGGGTGCAACGTATCGGGCTCACCGGCCAGCGCCACCATCACCGGCTTGGGCGGCAGCGGGGTGCTCGTCGGCGCGGGCGTCTCGGTCGGCGGGATAGGAGAGGGCGTCAACGTCGGCGCGCTGGTTGGGCTGGCGGGTAACGCAGTCGCCTCCGTGGTTGGTTGGGTGGTTGCAGATGAACAGGCGCTTAAGAGAAGGCCGATCACGGCCAATGCGCCCAGCGCCGGGCGTGAAACATTAGGCAAGCGGGGCTTGCGTCGATCCTTCGTCATGAGTAGTAGGTCCTTGGTCAATGGGTGGGATATTTAGCGACACGTCGTCTTCCGGCGCGGCTTGTTCGCGGGCGGCCAGCGCCCGGCGCCGCGCGGTGATCAATTCGGATTGTTCGCGCCGCCAGCGTTCAATATCGGCATGATTGCCATTCAATAGCACATCCGGCACGCGCCAACCCCTGAATTCGGCCGGGCGCGTGTAATGCGGGTGCTCCAGCAAACCATGCACGTGTGACTCATTCATCGGGGCCCAGGCCGGCAATACGCCTGGCACCTGCCGGCTGACGGCGTCGATGATCACCATGGCCGGCAATTCGCCGCCGGTGAGCACGTAGTCGCCGATGCTGATCTCGTCAGTCACCAGGTGTTCGCGCACGCGTTCGTCCACACCTTCGTAGTGCCCGCAAATCAGCGCGATGCGCGGTTGGCGCGCCAGTTCCTTTGCGACGGCGTGCGTGAAGCGGCGCCCGGCCGGTGACATCAGGATGATCGGCACGTCATCGTAACCGGCCAACACCGATTCGACGGCGGCAAAAATCGGCTCGGGCTTCATCACCATCCCGCCGCCACCGCCGTAGGCGTAGTCGTCGGTGATGTGATGTTTGTCGGTGGTGTAGTCGCGGATGTTGTGCGTCACCACCTCGATCAGATACGCGTCCATCGCGCGGCGCAAAATACTCTCCGCGAAGGGGCTGCTGAACATGGCGGGGAACAATGTAAATACATCGAAGCGCATCGGTCATCACACTTCCGCTCGAACATCAAGCCTTTTTGCCCGATTGCCCGCGTTGCATCGCGCGCTCGCGCTTGGCCTTCTCCACGCGCGCCAGATAGTCCAGCGGATGGCTGATGGATGCCGGGATGATGCGTATCTCCACCCCTTTGGCGATCTCAATCCGCGCGATGTCTTCCGCTTCATTCAAATAAGTTAGCTTGCCGATCACGCCCCCCACCGTCACGATTTCGTCGCCCACCTTCAGATCGGCCACGACCTCTTGCTGTGTCTTGCGTGCCCTCTTTTGTGGCAATACCACCACCACCCAAACGAGAAGGAATACGAGTGCTATTGCAGTGAGCAGCACAATGATGGCGAAGTTTGTTTGATCCATAAGCCCTGGAGATTATACCTACCCGCCGGAAAATTTCTGGGGGTAGAGCAGGTGCGGCATGATGGTCACATAGAAAGCCTCGCAGCCACTCAAACTGGCGCGCTTGGCAAACGATGTCGGTCTGCGCCGACAAATCCTGAGCCCGCGTAGGCGGGCCTTGTGCAAATAGCCGCGATTCCCAGTCGCCAGGCGATCTCTCCCATTCGCTTGCACTTGTGATTGTCCTGGCAAAATCGGCAATCACAAATTGTGCGGGCGTTTATACTTATTCTTGTCACCTGTGTGCGATACGAGCGTGACCTATGGATATCTCATTCATATCGCCTATAAAGGAGTGTGCTAAATGGTAAGGAAGAAGTATCGCGCCCTTCGGGCTATTGCTTTCATCTGTCAAGTGCTGGCATGGGTCTCGCTTGTGCTTGCCATCCTGGGCGCCATCGGCGCAGTCGGTCTGGGCCTGTTGGGCGCGATCACTGTTCCCGCGCTGGAAAACTTTTATGGCGCCAACCTGGTCGTTGGCGGCGTCGTCGCAGGCATCGTCATCGCCGTGGGCCTGCTGCTGGTGGGGATATTGAACTTCATCCTGCTGCTGGCCAGTAGCGATTACATCTACGTGCAGATAGACATCGAGCAGAACACCCG
>DAOUFG010000071.1:0-8746 GCA_034430115.1 Thermoflexales bacterium
AACGATTTGTTGTGACCGACCCCAGTGCAATATCGGGCGTCCAGGTCGTCCAATGCTTCGAATGTGCCGTCCGTGCCTCGCTCCTCCGTCAGCAGGCCGCTAGCCGCATCGATCATCAGGCAGGTGCGGCCGCGCCGGCGCGCATAAGCTACGGTGTCGGCGGTGCCGCCCTGGCCAGTCGCCAGTTGGCCATCCCAGACGGCGATCAACACCCGGCACGCATCGACCACCGCGCGTCCAGCCTGCGCATACGCCTCCGACCGCCTCGTCATGCCGGCCAGGACTTTTGGCGCTGGGTCCAAGTCTAGCAACGCCAGGAACTCTTGTTTGGACTGCTCGGTTTCAAAATCCTGCAAATACGCTGCGACGGGCAGCGGCAAGATGACCTCCAGTGATGGCACTTGCCCTGCGGCGCTGACCGGCCAGGCCAGCAGTTCCTGCGCGACCAGCCGGTCTGCCCCTTCGGCCAGCGGCGTGACGGCGACCAAGCGATGTGGCACGTGCAGCACGTGGGCGTCGATCATGCTGAGCGCGCGCCGGATGCTCGCGCGGATGCGCTGCTCGTCGGCCAGTGTGCGGTGGCCGGTGACGCCGATGCGGATGGCGATTGGGGAGTCTGAATCGTGCTGGATGGACGAATCCATTCGCGTCGTCTCCCTATGTGACCCAAATACCAATCTCCCTGACTCGCAACATTGTGCCATATCTAAGTACTAATCCGCCGGCGTCCCCAGACCATCACAGGCAGCCTGATAGGGGACATCGCTCCCCACATATTGTCGCCATTCCGCACGTGTCAGGTTTCTTGGCAGCCGCGCACAGGCATCCTGAATCAGGTCTTCGGGTTGCCAGTGCCACAGACCAGCCGTCGTGTCGGTACCGGCGGTAGCAAGATACTTGCCGTCCGGGCTGAAGCGGGCATCCCACAGATACCCCACCTCATGTTCCCTACGGGCGACTTCTTGCCTGGTCGCCACGTTCCAAACCTGCGCCTTATTGCCAACTGCGGCAATCAAATAGTTGCTATCTTGGCTGAAATGCACTTCCGTCTGGGCGACAGATTCGTTGTGTTTCACGGTCAAGATTTCCTTATTCCCCACGGTCGTCCAGACGCCAAGCCAACCATTCCGATCGATCGACGCCACAAATTCCCCATTGGGTGAGAAGGCGACTGACAAGGCCCAACTCTGATGCTCCCTCAGAATTTGCTTACTCCCGTCCGCCAGCTTCCACAGCGTCGTCTCTCCATTTTGCTGGGGGGAATGTTCTGCGTTCGTCCCGCCGCTTGCGACGACAATGGACGTCCCATCCGGGCTATAGGCCAGCTTCCACACCGGGTACTCGTGGTGTAACTGCCGAAGCTCCTGACCATCTGCCACTTGCAGAATATGAACGGTTCCATCATACCCGCCAACGGCAAGCTGTTTACCATCCGGGCTGTAGTCCAGGGCGCTCATCAAGTAGCCATTGTGCATCTGCCACATCTCTTTCCCCGTCTGCCATTCCCATAGCGTTATCAGCGCATCCCCTTGTTCCCCTCCCAATAGCGCTGGGTCTCCGCTGCTGACCGCCAGGTAACGCCCATCCGGGCTGAACGCAATCTCAATGGCCCACCCCTCGCGTTCCAAAGCGGCCACTTGCTTGCCACTCTGGGCATCCCAAACACGCGCGATTCCATCTGCACATGCGCTGGCGAGGTACTTTCCCGTGGCGTCATACTGAACTGACAGCACCATACACGGATGCGGCATGTGACTGAGACGTTTATGAGTCACCACATCCCACACGCTTGCGCTCCCACTCCCAGACCCCGTATACTCCACCGCCGCCTCTGTTTCAGTCGTCGCTTGGGTCACTTGCGAGGTGGGCTCTTGAAAGTCGAACGTCGCCAGGTGACGGCTATCCGGGCTGAACCGGATGCCCCCAACGTTGTGGTCATGTTGCAGGCGAAGCTGTGCCTGGACGCTCGCGACCGACCAGACCCGCACATCCCTCCGATACTCATGGGGGCCAACGGCTACGTCATCGTTCAGATTACGGCTAATCGCAACCACGTACTGCCCATCCGCCGTTTGAGCATAGGCCAACGATTGCGGGCTTTCTTCCAGGCGCATCCACTCCATGGTTGGCGTCCCTGCGACCCACATCCGCAGCATGCCATCGCCACCGGCTGTCACGATATAGGAATAGTCACCGACCTTCAAGAAGCCAGCCGTGTTCACCGTGCTTCCCTGCTCGATGCGAAGTAATTGTTCCCCGCTCGCCGCGTCCCATAGGCGAGCCGTATCATCGGAGCTGCCGGTCAGCAGATTGTTGCCATCCCGCGTAAAGCTCAAAGTTTCGACGCCCTGCTCGTGCTGCACCGAACTCACCGCCTTGCCGCCGCTCGATTCCCAAATCGTGACCTTCCCAACTCGATCCTTCACATCCTGCTCTTGACCAACATAGCTCGTCGTCGCCAGATATTTTTCGTCCGGGCTGAACGCCATATGCGTCACCGCGCTGACATGCTGCAACTGGGCAATCTCTTTGTTTCCTTCCACGTTCCACAGGCGCACCATAGATATCGATGCAGATCCCACTGACAGCCCCAGGCTACTGCTGACCGCTAAATAATTGCCATCATGGCTGAGTTGCAGCATCCACGGCGTGTCCTCATGGGTCAAGCTGAGCACCTCCGCTCCGCTAGAAATATCCCATACGTAAACCCTGCCATCCGTATGCCCTGTCGCCAGGTATCTGCCATCATCGCTCATCGCAATCGCGATGACTCCCGTTCGCTCGGCAGATGTATGAAAGAGCACCTTCCCTGTGGGCAAATCCCACACGTATGTTGACATTCCCAATGAACTCATGGTCGCGACGCGCTGTTCATCAGCGCTGAAGACAACCTTCCTGATGGCCGGTTCTGGTTTGCCAGCCTGATCCAGGTTGATCAAGTCGGTGATCACCTGGCCCGTCACCCCATCTTCCACCGTCGCGGGCCCCTCATAAGGGATCTGCACCAGGTACTTGCCATGTGGGCTTAAGACAAGCTCCACTAATCCCGTATAAGTACGCTGGGAGGTAGGCAACGGCGCCATCATCGAGAGGCTATGGTAAATCGCTTGATCGCCCGAAAAGGTCGGCTGCGTCTTCAGGCTTGCCAATGCCAGCGACACGCCAGATTGCGGATTGAGTTGTTCTTTAGTGAGCAACTCTGATTGGGCCGCCAGTTGGCGCGCCAACGCGTTCCTGGCATTTTCAGTTGCAATGTTCCCATTCCGAATCGCTTGATAGGCCCACACAATGGCGATGACCGTCATAAGCGACAGAGCGATAACAGCCGCCCAGGCCCAACGTCGATTTCGGCGATACTGGCGAACGTCCTCACCATCCAGCGTATCCTTGTCTTTCCCCAACAACGTGGCCGCAACATCCAATACATTCCCTCGGAAGCGCGAAGATCGCAGCGATAGAACCTTCTCTACTTTCGCCAGACGAAAATCGACATAAAGTGGTTCGCTCTTAAAACGGCCACGCAAGCTGGCCGGCAACGCTGTCGTCCTTTCCCAATCGAAGTCGTTGGCAGTCTCATCCCAAACAAGTTCGCCGTCTGTAAGAATGATGAGCATCTTCTCGATCGAATGATGCTCCAGCCACCATACAACTTCGCGCTCCACCCAACGAGACCGCGCAGAACCAGGAGAAGCCAGCAACAGAAAAAACTCAGATTGGCTGAGCGCGCGTTCAATAGACGGCCACAATGCCGGATTTGCAGAGAGATTCGTTTGGTCACGGAACACACGCATGGAACGAAGCCGATACCACGGCTTCGCAAAAGAACTCAATGCCGATTGAAGCGCCGGAGCCAGGTTGCCGTCAGCAGCATGACTATAGGAAATGAATGCTTTGTAGTCCATACAGGTGAATTCCTTCTAATGTCACGATTTGGTTATCTTCTTCGTCGTCAACAGCCCATACCAATCGGTCACCTCACCAAGCATGAGGCTAACAATCTGGCGCGCGATACGGCAGTAATCCTCATAAGAGGTCCCTTCGCGATACTGTTCGGCCTGCACCAACTCCTTGACCTGCTGCAGGCTCTTGTCCATCTTTTCGGCCCGCTCATAGAGAGGCTGGAACCCACACGTGGTCAATAGGGTGTAGAAGGTACCGGCAATAGCCGGCATCAACATCGCCAGCAAATTGCTGACGGAGGAGAGCAGGTCTTCGCGCGTGACTAGCGTTGCGTGATGGACCGCCTCCTTCAGAACACCGGACTGTGCATCAATGCCTTGCACAGCCAACTGAATGCCGGCACGCGCAAGCACGATGATGATGCCCGTCCAAAACAAGATGGCCGCCGCCCGCGAAAGTGTGCGGTAGATCTTTTGGTAGCGCCGGGCGGTAGTCCTGTGGTAGACAATTTGATCGTCTAGCAATTCCTCTACGTGACCAAAGAAGAACTGCTTTACGGTAGGATCGTATCGTAGCGGCGTGACCCCTGCCTCACGCAACAGGCTACGCAATCGATGGCGTACCGCGGTATGCTCCGCCGCTTTATTGCCATAAGCTGACAAGAAGGCGCCACCCAAAGGAATGTTCAACGGCACAAAGTGCAACGCCAGGCGCATCGTTTCGGCGATATAGCGTTGATCGAGGAAGTTGCGATGCCAGCCATAGCCGTCGCTACGGTGCGCCAACCAAACTGTGGCGTAGTTGAAGAACGCCTGCAGTAAGAAGCCGCCGGCTGCGAGCCATCCCCAGGCAAAAGCATCCGTAAAAAGGACACTCCCCAGGTTCTTAATGTAGAAGCCAATAGCCAAACCCAACGTGGCCAGTAGGGGCAAAATGGCGCGTAATAACAGCGACGAGCGGTAATAGTCGTTATAAGCGATGGCAACCCGATCGGCCTTAGCGTAATAGCGGCGCAGGGTCGTTAGCGTCGTATGGAATCGATCTAGAGGCTGTGCCGGTGATCGTGCGATCAATAGGCTGTCACCTGGGCTCTTATCGACAGTTACCTTAAACCAGTGTATGAAGGTCTCATAGTAGCTGGCCCAGGCAGGTTTGTGATCTAGTTGTGGCTCAACAAGGGCCTTCAGGTGTTGCAACGCAGGCGCGCCATCGTGCTTCGAGCTAAGCCCCAACACGCGATCCAGGTAAGCTTCCAACTTATCCGGCGTGAAGTCAGTCCTGCGAGTGTCTTCGCTCCACAAGACGCGCCCTGGGCAATGGGCATCAACCCAAATCACCGGCACGTGGCGCTCCGCCGCCGAAAGGATTACCTCCCAAACGGCCCCATCCTCAAACGTTTCGGTGCCGTCCCAAATCGCCAAGACAAGATCGCTCTGCTCGACCATCCAGCTCGCGAGTTCGCGCATAGCCTTACCGGGGAAGGCCGCCGGCATGTCAAAGATCACTTGTTGAATGGAGGGCATCTGCGTTGGTCCGCTGCATGATGTCGCAGATAACGTTTCTGGAAACGGGGAGACCTGATAGGGAATGAAGCCTTGACTGAGCGCCTCATCTAATGCAGAAGTCCCCATACATTCTGAGTAGAGTACACGGAAGACGGGCGGATTGCTTAGAAAGCCAAATTGCGGCTGGTTATAGCGCGCAACCAGCCCCCTCAGTTGTGTAAAGCATGCTTCAAATCGAGCCCGAATTTGCCGGCACACTTGAGCAGTGGCTACGCCAGTCATGTCTCCCGCAATGGCCACATTGAAGTGCAACACCGGTAGCAATAACACATCGAGACTTCGTTGTTGAGACATTCATCCCACCTGTTCAACGTTCAACGGACAGATGGCCCTTGGCATCTGCCAATATTGTCAGCATTAGCGATAACAAAACGGGATTTTCGTGCAGCAGAAGGTATTAGGCGTCATTTATAGCATACCTTATAGCATTTACATTAAGGGATTGTATAGACGCACCTGGTTTTGAGGGAACCGTATGCTGGCTGAATAAACCAGGAGAACGAAGCCGGCATGCAAATAGTGCGCTTTCGCGCACTTCGTATCAATAGCCGCGACTTTCAGTCGCTGAGCGGTCATTCTTATGCTAGTGCGATAACCCTGACCTCACGCCACCGCCAGCATCTCCAACTGCCCGGCGCTCAACTCGCGCAAGGCGGCCTGAAATGGCGCTACGTCATCCACCGCGAAGACCAGCGTGAGCAAGACGCTTGCGCCGAATTCCTCGCCGGCGATGTCGCCGCCCTGCGCCGTCACCAGCAGCTTCACGCGTTCGTAGAGCGGGTAAGGCACGTCCAACAGGAAGGTTCTGCGTTCCACGCGCTCAGAACGGGGCAATACGTCCAGCGCAGCCTTCAACGCGCCGCTGAATGCGCGCACCAGCCCGCCGGTGCCGAGCTTGGTGCCGCCAAACCAGCGCGAGACCACCGCCGTAACGTCGCCCAATCCGCTGCCTTGCAACACGGCCAGCATCGGGCGGCCCGCCGTGCCGCCGGGTTCGCCGCCATCATTGCAACCATCGATCACGCTGGCTCCAAAGCCCACGCGAAAGGCATAGGCGTGTGAAGAGGCATCATGATAGCGCTCCTTCACGCGCCGGATGAAGGCCATCGCCTCGTCGGGGGTGCGCGCCTCGGCGATGGTGCAAATGAAGCGTGAATTCACCACCAGCGTTTCGGCGTGTGTTTCCTGCGCAGGGATAGGGTAGCCTTTCATGATGCGCGCGGGTTCTTGCAGATGAGCACGCCGCCGGGGATGACGCGGATGCGGCAGGGCGTATTGCCAATCGTATCGCCATCCATCTGGACAGGCTGGCGTGGCGACACAACAATATTGACGTATTCCCTCACGGGGATGCGCTTGACCACGGTGGCCGGCAACTGCTCGCGCCGCAACAGCCAGCGCAATACCCGCTGCATCTCGCGCCCCAGTGTGAAGCGGAAGATGCACAGGTCCAATTGCCTGTCGCACAAACTGATCGCCGGATCCAGTTCCAGGCCCAGGACGCCTAGCGTGCTGGTATTGGCCACCCAGACCGATTCCGCCGACGTGCGGATCGAGGTGCCGTCCACGTCGATGCGTACCTTCACCGGCGAGAGGCGCAGCGCATGTGCGGCAGCCTGCCACATATAGGCCAGCTTGCCGAAGCGCGTTTTCAACTCGCGCGTGGTATCCTGCGTCACCTGGGCCTCATAGCCCAGGCTGAGCCGTAAGGCGAAGTAGTCCTTGTCGTTGAGTAGCCCCAAGTCCACGAGTAAATAGTTACACGGCTTCAGCGCATCTTCGCAGGCCAGGCGCAGGTCGGGCATCACGCCCACCGCCTGTGCCAACACGTTGCCCGTACCACCGGGGATGATTGCGAGCGGCACATCGGATCCCACCATCCCGTTGATCACCTGCGTCACGGTGCCGTCGCCGCCGCTTACGATCACGCGGTCAAACTGGCGCGCGTCGGTGACGAGCGTCGCGGCGGATACGTCAATGCGGGTGGGCCGGAGCGTTAGTTGCAAACCATGATGGATCGCGCTTTCAGAAAGCCATTGCGCAATCTGCGTTCCCTGTTGCCACCCCGAGCGCGGATTGACGACAGCCAATACGTGTTTCATGCTAAACCCCCAGATGCAGCGCACCAAAGGTTCAGCAATAATATACGCTTTCCGCGTCTGCGTGACTACTTATAGAACGTATAGTTCTGCGCGGCGATGCGCGTGATCGGCTCGGTAATGCCCGGCGCGATGCCCAACACGATGATGAGCGCTACAGCCACGGCAATCGTAATCGCGGTTTGGCGCTGCTGTTTGGTTTGCCCGGCCGGCAATGCGGGGATGCCGTCCTTCACGATCACGGGGGTGGTGACCGGCGCAAAGAGCGCAGCCAGCCCGCGCACCACCCCGATGCCGACGCTGGCGCTGCAGAGCAACATGATGACGAGCAATTCCAGGTCGGTCTGCCCGATGACGCGCGCCGTGGTCCAACGCGAGACGAACCCCACCGTGCCGGGGATGCCGGCCAGCGAAAGCCCGCCCGCCGCGATGGCGACGGCGGCCCAGGCATGTTGGCGCCCGAACCCGGTCAGGCTGGCAAAGTCGTCGCTGCCGGCGCTGCGTTGCAAGAGCGCCACACCCAACCCCAACACGCCCAGCGATAGCGCGCGCGAGAGCAGATCGAAGCTCAGGGCCTCCACCGCCAGCGCGGAGCCGCTGCTGAGCAAGATGAGCATGCTGCCAATCTCCACGCTGATGCCACAGGCGATGACGCGCCCAAACGAGCGCTGAGCCCACCCCAGCAACCCGCCCAAAAGCAACGTGACGACCCCAAGAATTTTGATGTATTGGGCCATCGGCGCGCTATCGCGGAACCAGGCGAAGTCTTGCATAAGCGAGAGGAGGAGGAAGCACGCCGCCCCACTCGCCACCGTCGCTAAAAAGGCCACCGCCATTGGCGGCGCTTCGTTGGCAACCTGGTGCGTCCAGGTATAAAGCGGGAAAGCCCCCAAGATGAGGACCAGCCCAATCACGAGCAGCGTGACCGCCGAGCCATAGGTAGCCACCTGGGCCGCCGGGTCGCTAAGGTTGCCGGCCTGGGTCACCACATAACCCGCGCCCAGGAATGCCGGCAGCGCGAGCGTGTTCACCACCAGGTAGCGCAGTGCGCCGCTGGTTCGCCCGCTGCGTTCGGCTTGCGCCATAATGGCCCCCAACGCAGCCGCCGCCACGAACGCCAGCCCGGCGAAGACGAATGGCCGAATTAGCAATCCCGCCGTGAGCAAGGCCAGGATACCCAGC
>DAOUFG010000072.1:0-58801 GCA_034430115.1 Thermoflexales bacterium
GCATGATCGGGCGTGGTCACTTCGATCTTGATTTGCTCTGCCAGGATGGTCACCGCCGCTGCGTCGTTGATGTCCACCTGGCGTTGCAACACCGCCAGCGTCACGGCCCGGTACATCACCCCAGTGTCAAAATATAGGTAGCCCAGCCGCTGTGCCAGGGCTGCGCCGAGTGTGCTTTTGCCCGATGCTGCCGGGCCATCGATTGCGATCTTCATCGTATCAGGGGATAGGCTCCCCGGTCTCCTGTTTCATATCGGCGATCTCATGTGCCGTCAGGCGGCGCCATTCACCCGGTTTCAGGTTTCCCAATTGTATGTGCCCGATTCGCACACGGATCAAGCGCTTGACAGGGTGACCGAGCAGCTTGGCGACGCGCTTCACCTGCCGTTTGCGCCCTTCGTGAAGAATGACGCGCAGCCAGCTTTCGTCTGCCGTCTCAGGTGTCTCGCATTCGAAGCGCACCCGGGCGGGCGCGGTCATCTCGCCGTTCAGGTTCACGCCGGCTCGCCACGCATCCAGCGTTTCTTCGGTGGGCCGGCCTTCCACCAACACGCGATATTCTTTCTCGTGCTCGAAACGCGGGTGGGTGAGCCGGTAGGTCAACTCCCCGTCGTTGGTCAGGAGCAGCAGCCCGGTAGCGTCTTTGTCCAGCCGCCCGACGGAAAATAAGCGTTGTGGTAGCTGCACCAGGTCCAGCGCGCTTTTTTCGTGCGGGATGCCGCGATCCGAAATATAGCCGGCCGGCTTGTGCAACGCGACGTAAACAAGCTCGTCATCGGCGCGGATCGGTTTGCCGTCCACACGCACGTCATCTTCGGGCTGCACTTCCATGTTGAAGGTGAGCGGCTGGCCGTTGATGGTCACGCGCCCCGCCAGGATGAGCTTTTCGCACGCCCGCCGGGAACCAAAGCCCGCGGCTGCCAGGTAACGCTGCGGCTTCATGCTGTTTCGCTGGGTGAGGCAGGTGCTTCGTCTGTCGCTTGCGTCTCTGCACGAGCGCCCTCATCCATGCTGTCGCGTGGGGCTGGCTCCGGCTCCACAGGCGCATCCGGCACGGCGTGGTCGAGTGGTGCCAGATGTTCTGCAACAGCCGCTTCGCCCTCAACCCCCGGTGTTTCTGCATCGATTGCTGGCGCGTCATCCGTGCTGGGCAGCACATCCAGCTTACCAATCGGCGGCAACTCGTGTACGTCGCGCAAGCCGAAGTGCTCCAGAAATTCAAATGAGACGCCATAACGCATTGGGTGACCAACTGTCTCCGCACGCCCCAATTCTTTGATCAGGTTGTGCATCTCCAGGGTTTTGATCACGCCGTCACAGTTCACGCCACGGATGATTTCGATCTGCGGTTTGGTGATGGGCTGTTTATAGGCGATGATTGCCAGCGTCTCCAGCGCAGCGGTGGAGAGCCGGTTGGTCGCCTCCAGGCCGAGGTATTTTTGGATGCGTTCGGCTGTCTCGGGTGCGGTGACGAGCTGCGCTTCATTGCCGTGGCGTTGCACGCGCACGCCACGCGCGCTGCACTGTTTGCTCAATTCCTCCAGCGCAAATTCAACGTCTTGCGTGCTCGTATCCAGCGCCGTCGCAATGGCGTTGATAGGAGCGGGTTCCCCGGCGGCGTAGAGAATACTTTCCACCTGTGCCACCAGAGCAGGCGGAACCGGGTGTGATGCTTCTACACTCATGCCTGGTCGCCGGTATTGCTCCCTGTGCTCGCCGGGGGATTTACAGGCGTCATTTCAACGGACTTTGTTTTGCTGGCTTTGATGGTGATCTGTGGCTTGCCAACCAACTTCAGCCCAAGTTGATCTTGGATCACCTCGCGCGTCTTCGCCGCCACGTCTTCGGCCTTGGTCACCAGGTCCAGGTTTTGTGCGGCCACGACGTCGATGTGGGCGATCACGGCGTTATCCTTCTCCTGGATGCGCACCTTGGTCTGGATGATGCCGCTCATGGCGTCAACCTGCTCGGCGATTTGCTGTTCGACGTGCGCAGTGGTGATGCGGATGCGACCACCCGAAGAACGCACCACTTCCACCGTGCGGGAACCCGGCCTGCGTAGCTCCAGCCACAGCAAGAATACGACCACGACCAGGAATACCAGGCCGATGAGCGCGCGCAACGAGGCATCCACGGTTGCGAGCACACTGAGCAGGTCGGTGAGCCAAGGAGTGAGCGTTGTGGCCGGGATGAACAATGCGCCCAATACAAGTACCGACAAAACGAGAAGCGACACGATCGTAAAAATGCGGTTAAACAGCTTCATGGTGTATTTTGATTGTAACTGACATATAGCGTGCCACCGGATAATACCCTTACATCATACAGCAGCATCAAGGAGGAGGTTAGAGAATAGAGATTGGAGAGACTGGTGAATCCCAAATCTCCAACCTCTACGCTCCAATCTCTTTTGTTTCACCGTGCATAATTGTGAAAACTGACGACAATTACCTTCAACGGAGCAACATCGCAATGAATGACCGAGAGCGTTACCGCGCGATCATGAGTTATGAGCCGTATGATCGGCTGCCGGCATACTACTTTGGCTTATGGGACGAGACGCTGCTGCGCTGGCAGCAGGAAGGTGTTCAAGACCTGGCTGCCGTTCCCGCCGCCACCGGTATGGACCCCGACTGGGAAGCGGGGATGTGGGAAACGCACGGTCTGCTGAACGTCAACCTGATCGCGCCGGCGGGGGAAGACGAGGTGATCGAGGAGACGCCGGACTATCGCGTGGTGCGCACGCCGCTGGGGGCCGTGATGCAGGTGGGCAAGCTGGGCAGCAGCATCCCGCACTACCTGGAGCACGCGCTCAAGCCGACGCGCGAATCGTGGCGGCGTTTTCAGCAATATCTAGATCCCTGTGACCCGACGCGTTATCCGCCGGATTGGCGGGCGGGGGCTGCCTGCTTCAACCAGCGCGAACGCGTTGCCACCTTCATCGCCGGCAGCCTGTATGGTTGGCCGCGAGACTGGTTGGGCGTGGAGGCGATCTCTTATCTGCCCTATGATGACCCGCTGCTGTTTGAAGACATCATCGCATTCCTGACGGAGCGCTTGATCGCGCTCTATAAGCCATTGCTCCAGCAGGTGCAGTTCGACTTCGCCTATATTTTTGAGGATTGTTGCTCCAAGACGGGCCCTTTGCTTTCGCCGCGCATCTACCGGCGCGTCTATCAGAAGTATTACCGCAAGCTGGTGGATTTTTATCACCAGATGGGCGTGCCTTTCGTGATGCTGGATAGCGACGGCAAAGTGGACGATCTTCTGCCCCTGTGGCTGGAGTCTGGCATCGATATCGTGTTCCCGATCGAGGTAGGAACCTGGAAGGCGAATCCAGTGGACTTCCGCAAGCAGTATGGCAAGCGCCTGCGCATGTTTGGCGGGGTGAACAAGCATGTCATCCCCATGGGCGAGGCGGCGATTCGCGCGGAATTGGAGCCGTTGCGTGCATTGGTTGCGGAAGGCGGTTATATCCCAATCCCCGATCATCGTATCCCGCCCAATTGCTCGTTGGAGCAATTCAAGACCTACGTGCGGGTGTTCAAAGAGGTATTTGCCCGGCCATGAAGCCGGGTTTATCGTGTTGGATCATCACTGCCATTTGTTGAGGAGAAAGACCATCCATGAACCTAGTAACCATCACAGATATTCCCTTCAAAGTGAACTTTGAGACGCTTCTGAAGCGCCTGCATATGCACCCCGATAGCGAAGACCTGCCGCAGATTGAGCGCATGGTGCAGGAGGCGGAAAGCATCGCCCGGCCAAAAGCAGCCTACCAGGTGTCATTTGTCGAGAAGGTGGACGAGTGCCGGGTGACGGTGGATGGTGTGCAGTTCACCAGCCGTATCTTGCGCGTGAACCTGGATAAGGTGCATCGCGTGTTCCCCTATATGGCGACCTGTGGCATGGAACTGCAGGAATGGTCGAATCAATACGACGACATGCTGCTGAACTTCTGGGCCGACACGATCAAGACGATGGCGCTGGCAGAGGCGTCGAGTGCCCTGATGGAGCACATGCGGGCGCAGTATCTGCCGGGGCCGATGGGCACGATGAACCCCGGCTCATTGACGGACTGGCCCATCAGCGAACAGAAGGCATTCTTCCACCTGTTCAACGATGCGCAGAACCCAATCGGCATCCGGCTTTCCAGCACCTGTTTGATGACGCCGAACAAGTCCGTCACCGGTTTGCATTTCAGCACCAACAGCGAGTATGTAAATTGTGAGTTGTGCCCGCGCGAGAGTTGCCCCGGCCGGCGCGCGCCGTATGACGAAACGGCATATGCCAAATATGGGCTACAAGCGCCCGCCTGATTTGCCTGGTTTGCGTGATGGGTACCAAACTGCCCCACATTCCGCCCAGGATGTGGAACGGAATACTATATCATTCCGGTACCAGTGAATGCTGCCCACATCTTCTCTGCTGGTGTATCCCATATAGCTGATTCAGGAGGTGGTTGATCGATGACATATAGCTTGTCGCATGCCAGGCGCGTGGTGGTGGTCGGCGCAGGGAACGTGGGGGCGACCTTTGCTTATACCTTGTTGCTGAGCGGCCTCGCAGCCGAGATTGTGTTGGTGGATGCCAATAAGCCTAAGGCCGAAGGTGAGGCGATGGATATGAATCACGCCGTACCGTTGACGCACCCAACGCGCATCTGGGCGGGTGATTATTCCGATTGTGCCGGGGCGGCCGTGATCGTGATCACTGCCGGCACTGCTCAGCGGCCCGGCGAGACGCGCCTCGATCTGTTGCAACGCAACGCGCGCATCTTCAACGATATCGTTTCGAACGTGGTGCGCTATACGCAAGATGCCACGCTGGTCGTGGCGACGAACCCCGTCGACGTGTTGAGCTACGCCACGTGGAAGCTGTCGGGCTATCCGTCGCAACGCGTCATCGGCTCAGGGACGATTTTGGATACGGCGCGCTTCCGCTACTTGCTGAGCCAGTATTACGGCGTGGATGCGCGCAGCGTGCACGCCTACATCATCGGCGAGCATGGCGATAGCGAGGTGCCGGTGTGGTCACTGGCGAATATTGGCGGGATGCGCCTGCCCGATTTCTGCGCCATGAATGGGGTGGGGTGCGTAGATGATGCGATGGATGACATTTTTCGCCAGACGCGCGATGCTGCGTATGAAATCATCAAGCTGAAAGGCTCGACCTATTACGCCGTCGCGGCCGGGCTGATGCGGATCGTGGAAGCGATCCTGCGCGATCAGCGCACCGTGCTCTCGGTCTCCAGCTTGTTGAGCGATTACTATGACATCAGCAATGTGTATCTGAGCCTGCCCACGGTGATCAGCGGTAAGGGAATAGACCGCGTGTTGCGATTGCGTCTGAGCGATGAAGAAGTGAAAGGGTTGCGCCGCTCGGCGGAAGTGTTGCAAAGCACGATCGCGCAACTGGACCTGCACTGAGCGTCTGGCGTGAAGATGTGGGATGTCAAGGAACGTGTTGTCTGAAAATGAGGAGTGTTGGGATGCCAAAAACCAATTTCACACCCCAGTTAGATGGGTTTCATTTCGCAAATCACTTCGTCAACAATATTTTGCAAATTCCTGTGTATGGCCAGATCACCTCATTGGGCCGTTGTGGCGGCATGTCGTTTGCGGCCCTGGACTTCTTTTTTGCACATCAGATGATCCCGCGCGGCACCGACCAGGACTTTGCCGCAACGGGTTGCGTGCCTGCCGACGGCACCCCCCTGGCCGACTACATCTATCGCCGGCAGATCGATAGCTTCCTGATTCCCAGCGCAGCTAAATTCATCACCTGGTCCGTCACGCCGGATGGCTCCACGTTTCTGCTGCGCGGCGTGGATAAATGGACCCGCCAAGATGAGTTTGCCAAGTTGCGTGCGGAAGTAGATGCGGGTAAGCCGGTGTCATTGGGGTTGGTCGTGGCGGTGGATCTTTCCGGTCTGCCGCACAATCACCAGGTGGTGGCGTATGGCTATGAGGCAGAGCCCGCCACGGTGTATATCTACGATAACAACCACCCCGACCAGGAAATAACGCTCATCGCCAAGCAAGATGGGCCCGGTTGGGTTCAATCCAGCGGCGAACAGTGGCGCGGATTCTTCGTGCAAGACTACGTTGCACAGCTTCCGTCGCCGGCGCTGAGCGTCGTCGCTGGCGGCCCTGAAGCCGCAATGGAAAAGTCGCTCGCGCCGGTGAAGGGGCAGGTCGTCACCGTCAACTTCGATTCGGTGCGCTTTAACGGGGACGAACAGATGCAAGCCAGGGGGCGCGTGTCCTTGACGTTCAGTGTGAATGGTGTGAGTGCGCGCTGGCCCCGCAGCGGCACGCGCATCGTGAAAGCCGGCCAGCCCTATGAGATCGGCAAGTCGCTGGAAGTGACGTTGATGCCGGATGATAAGATGTCGCTGCAAGTGCAGGCCGGCGAAGCGTTGCTGGATGGCACGCACATCGATGACAATGGCATGTCGGGAAACAGGCTGGTGCGCGAATATAGCGGTGCAGATAACTGGGGCAAGGGGCGTCACACGGAGAGCACTGAGGCTGGGGCAGGGGGATGTAGCGTGAAATATACAATTAAGACACGCAAAGCCAAATGACGTAAGGATGGACGTTGAAGCATGCTCCGCATCGCGTATCGTGACAACAACGGCGTACTCAATACCAGCGCTACGGTCGATCAGCTTGCGCCGTATCCTCAGCCCACAACGCGAGGTGCTGAACAAGCTGGCGCGCGACGAGTATAAAGTAGTGGAAACCCGCGCCCGCGTGTATTACCGCGACGTCTACGATCATTTCGTGCGGCTGGTGGATTTGAACGAGTCTTCACGCGACATCATCGCCGGCGCGCTGGACACTTATCTATCGGTCACGGCAAACCGTACCAACGAGGTGATGAAGGCGCTTACCATCGTCACGACGCTTTTCATGCCTTTATCGTTCATCACCGGCTTCTTTGGCATGAATTTCTTCGGCGGCATGATGGAAGTGCAACCCCTGGTTGATCCTCAGGTATCATTCATAGTCGTGATTGGGGCAATGATCATCATGCCAATCGTGATGATCATGTTTATCCGCAGGCGCGGATGGTGGTGAACGTTGAATGGTGGGCAATCTCGTCGTCCACAGTCTTGATTGGCTGGCGCATACCTATTACCAGGCCGCCCGCAACCACTGGGTTAAGACATGGCTATTCATCGGTTGCGTGGTCGCATTTGGGTTGTTCATCTGGGCGCGCACAGAACTCAATGGTGACTTCACGGTCAGGCCGCTCGCTTCCAAGTTCAACAGGTCAGACGTCCTAAACCGTTACGTGCAGGCGACAGGGAACTTGTTGCCGGACGGCGCTTACGACGTCAAAACGTCATTTCTGGTCCTCTTCTGGCGCAACGTCCGGTTTATACCGCTTGCGATCAAAGATTCCAGCCAATCACTGCTGGTGCTGGACGAAGGCCTCTCGCAGGATGCGCAACAGGTGATGCCGGTGACGCTGGTTGGAAAGATCATCAGCGGACAGGATGATTATCCCGACTACTATTTGAAGGTGATGGACCCGCCTAGCGTGCCCCTTTTGAATGCACTCGCCTGGGCAGCGTTGATCCTCATCGGCGGCATCCTGGTGGTTGTGATGATCCATTCGCGTGTGCAAGGCGTGGACTATGCGATCGGCATTCCATTTGGTCCGTCCGGCTTGTCAAAGGGGGCGCAACCCGTTGTCTTGTGGTTCGGCAGCCTTGGGGCAGGATATGGTGACGTCATCTTGCGCCAGGTCCCGGTCGGCCTGAAGGCTATCCCTGCTGAAGCGCGCCTGGCACCGGTTCATTATCCCGACTCGTGGGCGGTCGCAGTACATCAGTTACGCACGGTGCACCCAACGACTATCGCCACCTCGTATGGCGCGCTCCCGGCAATGCGCATCGAGTTTGAGGATGAGCGCGGCCTGCCACGCACGGGCGTCGTTGCGGCCACGAACAAGGAATTGCTGGCGCAGATCATCGATGTGTTGCACTTTGTGGGGCAGTAAAAGGGCCCCGAAGACAGGTGCTCTTTCGGGGCCCGGTGAGTCGGATCATGCGTGAGCGGCTTAATACTTGCGAACCACGCTGCGATAGCTGAGCGGCTGGCGCGTCTGGAAGATTTGCGTATCCTCGCGTAGCCTGCGGTTCTCGTCCAGGTCGATTTTCGCGACGATGTACCCCTCGGTCGTTTCGTCGAGATCGACGATGACTTCACCGCGCGGCCCTACGATCATGCTTTCGCCACAGAAAGTGGTGGCAGGTTCCTCGCCAATACGGTTTGCGGCACAGATAAAACAGGCATTCTCGGCGGCGCGTGCCGAAAGGAAGGTGCGCCATTCGGCGGCGCGTTGATTGTCCCAGGCCGCGCAAACCAGGATCAGTTCGGCGCCATCCAGACACAGGCTGCGCGTGCCTTCGGGGAACATCATGTCCCAACCCACCTGCATACCCAGGGTGCCGAGGGGCGTTTCGATGGGCTCCAGGCGGAAGCCGGGACGGAAGAGCATTTGCTCTTCGCCGCGCAGGTGTAACTTGCGATAGTGGCTCACCACGTCGCCTTCGGGGCCGACCAGCACCGCCGAATTGAACAGGATGCTTTCCACGCGTTCTTTGCTGGCGATGCCAAACGCGATGTGGGTGGCCGTTTCGTTGGCGCGTTGGGCCATCACGTTCACCGAAGGCCCCGGCACACGTTGGGTGAGCTGGGTGAATTTGACGCCGCACTCATAGCCGGTGGTGGCAAGCTCAGGGAACACGATAATATCCACTTTCTGTTCGCTGGTGATCTTGCGCACAAACTCGGACATTTTTGCCAGGTTTACCTCGGGTTCGCCCAACTTGGTGTCCATTTGCACGACGGCAATGGTGATTTCACGCATTTTTACTCCTTAATAATCCTTTGTTCGTGGGCCTAGTTTACAACAACTGCCCGGGATTATTATAGAACAGATGTTCTGAAATACGCTCACCAAATACTCATAAATCACGATAAAATGGGCACATGGATCAATCTCCGGTGTTGTTTAAAAGTAAGAGTGATGTGCAGGGTGAAAATCAGTTGAACCGGAAACTTGGTTTCTGGTTGTTTCTCGCTTCAGAATTATTGATTTTCTGTGGGTTAATTGGGGCGTTTCTCGTCACGCGTCACTATGCTTCTACGTGGCCGACGCACGAGAACTTGAGCATTGGGCTTGTGAGTATCAACACATTCCTTCTGCTCACCAGCAGCCTGACGGTCGTGCTGGGCATCGAAAGCATCCAGAAGAACGACTCGCGCAAGCTTATGTTGTTTATCCTGGCTAGCGCGCTCTTGGGCCTGCTCTTCCTGAGCGGCCAGGCATACGAGTATCAACATCTGATCTTTACAGAGCACTATGGCTTCCAGGACCCGTTCGGATCGGCCTTCTTCACACTTACCGGCATCCATGGCTTGCACGTTTTTGTGGGGGTGTTGTGGGCGCTAGCCGTTGCGCTTAGAGCGCGCAGGGGTGTTTTTACAGCGCGCAACTATACGACGGTCGAGATGTTTGGGTTGTATTGGCACTTTGTGGATTTGGTTTGGATCCTCATTTTTACGATTGTGTATCTGATTTAAGATGGAACAACCTGTGATGACTCGTGATACGAACGTTGGGGTAGGCATGGGAGCGCAGCCGAAGCACACCAGCCCGGTGCTGGTATATGCGATCCTGGCATTGTGTACGGTGATTGAGGTGAGCATTACGCTTTTTGCGGGCATCCCGCGCAGCACTGCTGTGCCAATGCTTCTTTCGCTCTCCTTCGTCAAAGCGGCGCTGGTGGCGCTGTACTATATGCACCTGCGTTACGACAAGCCGATCTATGGCGTCGTGTTTATCATTCCCCCGATATTTGCCATCCTCCTGCTGATTGTGTTACTTTCCGGCTGAAGAACCATCTGCGCTGGCACAGCCAGACCGGGCCCTCATTTAGGGCCCGGTTTTTTTGTCACTCTAAGCTTAATCTATAACTCACGTGTTACGCTCTAGTCACGCAGCGATAGGTTGTTGTCCAAAGTTGTGTTGACAGTTCAACCGGGCCGAGGATACAATCTGTCATGTGGAGAGCGCCAGGATGCGCTCTCATTAAACAATCGGTTTTGGAGGATGATCGTATGGCGACCATAAATGTCGCACCTCCTGAGATGTCCCTGAAGACATCCAATGGCAAAGCGAAGACGACTGAGCAGCCCGCCATTGAAGTTCAGGAAGATGCGTATAACACGGCCATCACACAGTTTGACAATGCCGTGCAGTTCCTCAATCTTGACACCGGTCTGGCGCAGTTATTGAAAACGTGTAAGCGTGAATTGACCGTTTCCTTCCCCGTCAAGATGGATAATGGTGAAATCCAGGTTTTCACCGGCTACCGAGTCCATCACAACACAGCCAGAGGCCCATCCAAGGGCGGCATCCGTTTTAACCCAATTGTTACGCTGCCGGAAGTGCGCGCCCTGGCGATGTGGATGACGTGGAAGTGCGCTGTGGTGAATATCCCGTATGGCGGCGCGAAGGGTGGGGTGATTGTTGACCCGAAAAAGTTGACGCTGCACGAACTGGAAGGGTTGACCCGGCGTTACACCACGGAAATAGCGCCGCTCATTAGCCCGGAGGGAGACATCCCAGCGCCCGACATGGGCACGAACCCGCAGGTCATGGCCTGGATGATGGACACCTATTCCATGCACCGTGGCTACTCGGTGCCCGCAATTGTTACGGGCAAACCTGTCAACATCGGCGGGTCGGCCGGGCGCTTGGAAGCCACCGGACGTGGTGTGATGTACACCGTGCGCGAAGCCTTCCGCAACCTGGGCTGGAGGTTCGACGGTACATCGGTGGCTGTACAGGGGTTTGGCAACGTCGGTTCCATCACCGCGGCTACTGCTTACGAGATGGGCTGCAAGGTGATTGCGCTCAGCGATATCGAGGGTGGTCTGTATAACGCAAAGGGAATTGACCTGCCCAAGCTGCGCCAGTATCGTAAGGAACATGGCACCATCATGGGGTTTAGCGAGGCGGATCGGATCAGCAATGCTGAGCTGATTGCGATGGATTGTGATGTATTGATCCCCGCAGCGATGGAAAATCAACTGAATCGCAGCAATGCTCATACCGTGCGCGCTCGCATGGTCGCCGAGGGCGCGAACGGTCCTACCACTCCCGAAGCTGATCGCGTGATGAACGAGGCCGGCATCATCGTGATCCCCGACATCCTCTGTAACGCGGGTGGCGTCGTCGTGTCGTACTTTGAGTGGGTGCAAGACATGCAGCAATTGTTCTGGGAGGAAGAGGACGTGAATCATCGCCTGGAACGCATCATGGTGCGCAGCTTCCGTGACGTGTATGAGACTTCGCGCCAGATGAACATCGATTTGCGCACAGCCGCGCTGGTGCTGGCGATTGGGCGTGTCGCGGAAGCGACGAAGACGCGCGGATTATATCCATAAATCGCGCCGAAATTCGCTTGCCAGTACGACGGGCCCGGTATGCCATGACGCATGCCGGGCCTGCCCGTTTACACATATAATCAGCGCCTATGAATACAGGCGCTGATTCAATTGAGATCGATGGTTGGCAGATCGATAAGTCACTGTTGGAGCTGAAGCCTATTCAGCGTTGTCATATCCGCACTTGTAAAGCCGGGTGTTGTGCGGATGGTGTGTGGGTGGATATGCAGCAGGCGCAGGCGGTGCTGGATCATGCCGAAATGATCGTCCCCTTTATGCCCCCCGAACGGCGTAACACGGAAACCTGGTTCGCTGAACGCTATAATGACGATCCCTCTTTCCCTTCCGGCTCCTATACCGGGACGACGACGCAGCCCGATGCGACGCACCCTGGCGGCAGCACCTGCGTTTTCCTGCGCCCGGAGGATCGTTACTGCGCGATTCAGGCGGCCAGCATGGCGCAAGGCAGGCCCGCCTGGGAGCTAAAGCCTTTCTACTGTTGCCTGTTCCCGCTGATTGATGAATGGCGCGACGAGACGCATTACCTGCTGCTGGATGCCGAGAACTCGCTCTTTGAGCATGGTGGCGGTTGTTACGAGGATTGCGCCACACCACAGCCGGTGTTTCAGGTGTATGCCGAAGAAACGGCCTTTGCACTGGGCGTGGAACGCTATCGCCAACTGTGCGAGCGGGTAGGTGTGCAGCCCAGGCTATAGGGTTTTGACCCGGCGGGCCAGGGCTTGTTCGACCGTCTGTTGAATCTGGGCCGTTACCTGTTCAAGGGGCAGGCCGGCCTGGATGACTCGATACCGCTCCGGCTCGGTGGAGGCGAGCGCCAGGTATCCCGCGCGCACACGGCGGTGGAAGTCCACCGTTTCTGCGTCGAGGCGGTTCCACTCCTCCTCGCTGGCTTTGCGTTGCAACCCCGCATCTACGTCAACGTCCAGGAGCAGGGTCAGGTCGGGCTTCAGGCCATAGGTGGCGAAGGTGAGCAATTGGCGCAAGGCTTCCAGATCCAACCCGCGCCCGTAGCCCTGGTAGGCCAGGCTGCTATCGGCGTAGCGGTCGCACACCACGATGCCGCCCCGCGCCAGGTGGGGCCGAATTTTCTCGTTCACCAGTTGCGCGCGAGAGGCGCAAAAAAGCAACAGCTCCGCGCGCGCGTCCATATTGGCCGACGAAAAATCCAGCAGGATATGCCGGATGGCATTGCTGATGTCAGTGCCGCCGGGCTCACGCACCGCCAGCACGTCTTTGCCCTGTGCGCGTAACCATGCGGCGAGCCTGGGGGCCTGCGTCGTTTTGCCACTGCCTTCCGGACCTTCGAGTGTGATGAACATGGTTAATCGCGGAAAATGCGCACCCGGCGGGTGGGCTCTTTGCCATACGAATGAGAGACGACGTTCGCCGAGCGGGCAAACTCGTGCTGCTGGCGACGGATGAATGCATTCTGCGGCGAGAGATCCACCATGCGCTCGCCCGACTTGACGCGCTTTACCGCGTCCTCGGCCTCGCGCATGGCATCGTCAAAAGGGGTCGTCTCGTTGTTGTTCAGGTTGAAAAGGTCGGCCAGGCAGTTTTCCATCTGCGTTACTGAGTTTGAGCGTAGCACGTAAATCGGGATATTTTGATGTTCTGCGTCGGAAATTGCCTTGGGCCGCTGGCGATAGTAGGCTTTGGCCGTGATGAGCACGTCCGCATCGTCCAGGCTGTCCACAAGCTCCGCCGGGACCCCCAATTGCCGCACGGCCTGTTGCAGGCGGTTCTTTGGGATGCCGAAGGGATAGAGTTGCATGACCTTCTGCGCCTGAATCACCGAGTCGGGCAGGTCCATATCCTCGATGGTTTCACCTGCGGCACGCCGCTCGTCGAATTCCGCCAACGATCCATTCGGCGGCGGGTATAGATTCGTCTGTGGTTCGGGGGCGGGAATTAGCTTTGGAATCCGCGAATTTCCATACACGACGCGCGGCAGTTCCAAGTGCGTGCTCTCGGCTGGCGCGGGGACGCGTGGTTTTTCCTTTTCCACGCGCTGTTTTTCAATCTGTATGCCGCCGTCCATATCATAGGTGCGTAGCTCGGTAGGGGCGGACTTGCCACGTAGCAAACGATCCACAGCGTCTGCAACATCGGGGTGCACCAGCAGGCGCTGGCGATCTTGAATCTCCACCAATACGTCAAATGTAGGTGGCGCGCGGCGCTCCAGGACCGTCTTTTGTGTCCCGCGCCGGCGAGCCTCCTCGTCGGAGAGCGTCACGCTCTCGATCCCGCCGATCAGGTCGCTGAGGGTGGGGTTCGCCATCAAGTTTTCGAGCGTCTGGCCGTGCGCAGTGCCGATCAGTTGCACGCCGCGCTCTGCAATCGTTCGCGCGGCTTCGGCCTCTTGTTGGCGGCCGATTTCGTCGATTACGATCACCTGCGGGTTATGATTTTCCACGGCTTCGATCATCACTTCGTGTTGCCGGTTGGGCGTGGCCACCTGCATGCGCCGGGCGCGCCCAATGGCCGGGTGGGGGATGTCTCCATCGCCGCCGATTTCGTTGGAAGTATCCACGATCACCACGCGCTTTGTCTCCGCCAACACACGGGCGGCCTCGCGCAGCATCGTCGTCTTGCCGATGCCGGGGCGCCCCAGCAGCAAGATGCTTTTGCCGCTGGCGATGATGTCTTCGATGATGCCGATGGTGCCATACACGGCGCGGCCTACGCGGCAGGTGAGGCCCACCACGGTGTCGCGGCGGTTTTTAATGGCCGAAATGCGGTGCAATGTGCGGGCAATCCCGGCGCGGTTATCCTCGTCAAATTCGCTGATACGTTGCAATACATACTCAATGTCGTCGCGTGAGACTTCTTCGGTGCGCAACACCTGTTCGGGAGTGTCCAGCGTGGCATAACGCGACTCGGGCGCCCGGCCCAGGTCTATCACTATCTCGATGAGGTCATTAAAGCGCCCATGTTGCTTTAACGTTGCGACGATAGAGGGCGGCAGCACATTAAACAACGCATCCAAATCGTCAGTAATTCTTATCTCGTGCATATTCATATGTGGTTCACACTAGCTCTTATGCTGCGCGTGAGTATCGCGAGTTTGTAGTTTTGTTTCGCTATTGATAAGCTTCGTATTTGCGCGGCTTGTTTGGAGCGTCCATACAGGTTGGCGCACGCGTGCGGTGGTGTGCTTGACCATGATTGCGTTTGAGGTGATATGTGTGAAACCAAGATTATCCAGAATGGGCAATAGCCAGCTTTGATAGGTCGGCACCATGCAGTAGACCGGCCGATGATCTTGCCCGCAAATGTTTGCAAGCGTGTAACGCAGCATCGGTTCGGCAACGTCTTCTGTCTCAGGCCGAAATAGCAACTGCATGCCATACCCCCGCCGGCCTTGTTGCACAGAAATATGTGCCAGTGGCTCTTGACTACGCAATAACAGATACCCACAATCTGTGTGGTGATTCAAACGCGTGAGGTCGGTATTCCCTTCCGCTTTTTGCACCAGCTTGGGAACGACTCTCATGCTGAGTAATTTGATGTAAGCCTCGTCCTTATCCTCCTGTGATCGCAGCCCAATGACTTCAGGATTATTATCGTCTTTGGGCGGCGCTACCAGCTTCATAATATCCTGGTGCATCAGCGCGCTGAACCCGACGCGCCGTAATGCTTCGGCCTCGTTGCTCGCTTCAGGCGTTTCCGCGACGATGCACTGCACACCGTGATCCGCCGCGTAGCCCACAAAGGCTTCGGCAAGCTCGCTCCAGGCATTCGTCAGGCCGTCATTTTGGGGGCAGGGTGCCGCAAAGAGCATCGAAGCATACTTCGGTTCGCTCGGATCGTCCCCCCGTTCAGGAATCAACGACATCAGCCCAAAGCTATCCAATTCGCGCGCGTCTGGATCTCGGCGGATGAGTGCTACGGATCGATCATACCCCGCGTAGACATAGCTGCGCATCGCCTCGCGCAGAGGATTCAAGCCATGGACGGCCGCTGGCTCGTAGGCCAGTGGCCGTCCGACGAGGCTGAGCCTTTGCACCAGGCTGACGTCACGGATATCAAACAGACGAATTTGTGCCATTCACTTCGCCAGAGGTTGATTGTTGCACCTGGGAGTTTGAATGGTGATCTGCCATGCTGAGAAAATACGCGTGCACACGCGTGTCCTGAGTCAATTCCGGATGGAACGAGGTCGCCAGCAGGTTGCCCTGCCGGGCGGCGACAATCGTGCCATCTTCCAATTGACAGAGTGACTGAACGTTTGGCTGTACGCTCTCGATAATCGGTGCGCGGATAAACACCCCCAGGAACGGACCATCGTCAATGACAGGCAGATTCAGGGCAGTCGTGAACGAATCCACCTGTCTGCCAAAAGCATTCCGCTTCACTTTAATGTCCATTAACCCCAACGTGGGTTGGTTCCGGCCAATATCCTTCGCCAGGAAGATCAGCCCGGCACACGTGCCCCAAACCGCCTTGCCTTGTTGCGCGAACCGGCGCAGCGGCTCTATCAGTTCAAAGCGCACCGCCAGTTTGGCGAAGGTAGTGCTCTCGCCGCCAGGCATGATGATGCCATCCAAATCATTCAAATCCCTCGGCAGGCGGACTTCCACCACTTCCACGCCCAACCGATGCAACATCTGCTCGTGTTCAATAAAGTCGCCTTGTAAGGCAAGAACCCCTATCTTCATTGTCTACTTTGTTACCATCCTCGGCCGGCAAGCAACTGATCCTTGGGCAGTGAGGTGACATTGATGCCCACCATTGGTTCGCCCAAGTTCTTGCTGACCTCAGCGACGACCTTCCAGTCGTTATAGTGCGTTGTGGCTTCAACGATCGCTTTGGCCCGGATAGCAGGGTTCCCGCTCTTGAAAATGCCGCTTCCGACGAAGACGCCATCCACGCCCAACTGCATCATGAGCGCTGCATCAGCCGGTGTGGCGATGCCACCCGCAGCAAACAGCACCACTGGCAAGCGTCCCAGGTCGGCGGTTTCTTCAACCAGCACGTAGGGGGCCTGGATTTCCTTGGCATAGGTGAATAGTTCGTCGCGGCGCATACTCTTCAGGCGGTTGATATCGCCGACGATCGCGCGCGCATGGCGCACGGCTTCCACGACGTCGCCGGTGCCGGCCTCGCCCTTGGAGCGTATCATCGCAGCGCCTTCGGAGATGCGGCGCAGGGCTTCACCCAGGTTGCGCGCACCACACACAAAGGGCACCTTAAAGTCGCGCTTATCGACATGGTGTTCTTCATCGGCTGGCGTCAGCACTTCACTCTCATCGATGTAGTCGATGCCGATGGCTTCCAAAATGCGCGCTTCCGCGAAGTGGCCGATGCGGCACTTTGCCATGACCGGAATGGTGACCGCTTCCATAATGCTCAGGATCATGGCCGGGTCGCTCATGCGGGCTACGCCACCGTCTCTACGAATATCGGCCGGCACGCGTTCCAACGCCATAACGGAGCAAGCCCCGGCCTCTTCGGCGATTTTGGCGTGTTCCGGCGTGACCACGTCCATGATGACGCCGCCCTTGAGCATCTGTGCCAGGCCGCGCTTAAGCGCTTCCGTTCCCACTTCTTTGTGATGACCGTTATTAGAGCCGTTTGTGCCGCTCTTTCCATTTTGTTGCATTTCTTGCTGCATAACCCTTAACACCTCGTCACTTCATCCAAGTATGAGTGTCCCACTCTATTGGATGCGTTATTCTGTTTGATGATTCTACCATCCTAACGCCACGATCGATGAGATTCGCTTTGCTCTTCGCGTGGCGTGATAGCGTATCCCTTAAAAATCGGATGGGCGAAATACCGCACAGGCAACCCACTGAGCTAAGCCATGCCAAAGGCGGGTATGGCCCTCGCCATGGATAAAAAGATGGACGTGAATTTATTCTCCTCGATTCGTGTTGAAGTGTGAATCTATGAATGTTCGGTGGTGAATTGAGTCTTCACGGTGCCGATGTGTGCGCGGTAGTAGAGGATGCCCACCACGAGCGAAATGGCACAAATGGCGGTTTCCACCATGAGCGCAGGCGGCACACCGATTGCCGTGGCCAGTGTTCCAGTAAAAAATGCACCGATCGGTGTACTGCCCACGAACAGGAGCACGTACAGCCCCATCACCCGGCCACGCAACTCATCGGGTGCGATGGTCTGCAAGAGCGTATTGGCTGTCGTGGTAAATAGGATGCCTGCCAGCCCAAGCACGATCAGGACGAGTTCTGAAACGGGCATCACATTGGAAAGGGCCAGCAACCCCAGGCAGAGCACAAAGGCTGTCGAACCGATGAACAGACGCTTGTAGGTGATTTTTTGATTGTAGGCAACGAATATCGCGCCGACAAACGAGCCGATCCCCATGGCTGTCGAAAGTGCACCAAAGCCGGCCGCGTCGGTATGTAGAACGAACCCGCCCAGCAACGGTAGCACTGTGCTGAAGTTATAACCGAATGTCCCAATGCCCCCGATGATCAACAAAACAGTGATCACCGCAGGTGTTCGCCGTGCATAAGACAATCCCTCGCCTAACTCGCGTAAGGCGCGTTGGTGTTGATGGGTAGTGCGACTGACAAATTGGGCCGGGTTCATCATCAACAGGGCGACGATGACGGCAACGTAGGTGACGGCGTTGATATAAAGCGCAACCGCGACCCCGGCGACAGCGATGACCAGCCCGGCGACTGCCGGCCCCACGATGCGCCCTGCGTTGAAGAGCATCGAGTTCAGTGCCACGGCGTTGCTGACATCGCTATGTCCCACCAGCTCCACCGGCAGCGCCTGGCGGACTGGGTTGTCAACCGCGTTGATGAAGCCCTGGATCGTGGCGAGGACGTATACGTGCCATATTTGAATCACCCCTGTGCCCACCAGCACGCCGAAAACCGTGGCTTGGATGAGAAAGGCCGTCTGGGTGAAGATCATCAGGTTGCGCTTGTGCACGCGATCGGCGATGACGCCACCGAAGAGCGAGAACAACGTGACAGGCAGAAATTGCAACGTGGTGACCAGGCCCAGCGCGAAGGCGGAGTCCGTTAGTTGATATACCAGCCACGCCTGGGCAGTCGTTTGCATCCAGGTGCCGACCAGTGAAATGAGTTGGCCGATCCAATATAACCGGAAGTTCCTGACGCTAAGTGCGTGAAACCCGCTCGTCAAATGCTCAAGATTAAAAAACGATTTTGATGTTGCGCCGACGTCATGATCGGACGATAAACGCTTCGGTTCCATTGCTGTAACTATAAACACACATTTTGAGAATGAGATAAGGCAGAAAAGGAACCCGATATCGACAGCATTGTGTTTAGTGCCGGTATCGGGTTCCAGATTGCGATCTCTGCGTGTTCAACCACTAGACGTGAACGAGTAGCGTCTTGATCTCGAACGGGTGCATGAAGAAGCTCACCCGTTGATCGCTCATTGCGAGCGGGTGAGGGTTCTCCTCCAGCAGGTTGGTCTCGCTGACGGCCCGGATGGGCGTCTTGAACTGGACGTGAACATCTCCGCTGAGTTTGCCGGCTTCGTACAGGCGCACGACGAAGGCGTCCTCTTGTTCGGCCCACTTGATGGATTCCACGATGACGTTGGGTTCATCCACCGCCAGCAGCCCATCGAAGCCGGTGCCGTCGGTAGAGGTGAGCACGCTCGTGACAGGCGTGTTGAGTTCGTAGGCCGGGCGCACCACGCTTTGCACGCTGAATGGCCCCGCATGTGGCAGCAGACTGTAGGTGAACACGTGCGTTCCCTCGTCGCCGCGTGGGTCGGGATGTGTGCCCGACTTGATGAGTGTGAGCCGGATGGCGTTGCCGTTGACGCCGACGCCGTATTTGCAGTCGTTCAATACGGCCACCCCAAACCCGTTGTCGGATAGGTCGGTCCACTTGTGTGCGCAGACCTCGAACCTGGCGCGGTCTTGCGGCAGGTTGGTGTGCGTGGGGCGTTCGACGTGCCCATATTGGATTTCGTGGCGGGCGGTATCGGCCAGCACGTTCAACTCGAACCCCGCCTTCAGCAGCATGTGCTTCTCGTGCCAATCGACGCGGGTCTCGAAGTCCACCTGGGGCGTGCCGGCATGGAAGATCATGTCTTGCGCCAACTGTGAGTCGTCGCCCAGGCGATAGACGCTGCGGATGCGCAGTTGTAGCGGGCCATTGGCCACGACGCGGCGCTCAAGTAGCGTCGTTTGAGCGTGCATCTTCAACGCTTGGTCGCGGTCGATGTCCCAGTTATCCCATGCTTCGGGGATGTCTTCGCCACACAGGAGTTCATTCAGCGCGCCCCCCGGCCGGACGATCTCGCGTTCATTGGTCTTGAGCACGTAGGAACTGATGCGGCCGATCTCGTCGAACGTCACACGCGCATGGGGCGTCTCAAGCCTGTTCTCGTGGAAGCTGAAGGAGGAGGGGCGCTCGGCCGGTGGCTGCGCATGCAGGCGCAGGCATGCGTAGCCCAACGCTGGGATGCGCATGCCACTCAAGATGAGCCTGTGGGCGCCGGTGACATCGTGAACCCATTGCGCGGTGATGGTCTGATCCGCTGGGCTAAGATTAGCGGGCACGTCGCTGAGGGTAAGCTCACCCGTGCGGTTCCAGCTCAGGCTATTGGTCACCAGGAGCGCGGAATTGCCCTGGGGAGCCAGCGCCTGCAACGCGCGCGTGGTGTGTGCCTGGGCCTGTTCCTGCAATTGGTGGAAGGTCGCAATTGCAAGGTCGTTCACCTCGGCAATGGAGGAGCCGGGCAGGATGTCGTGGAACTGGTTGGTGAGCAGTTGCTTCCAGAGCGCCAGGAACTCCGTTGCCGGGTAGGGCTGCCCTTTCAGGTGCGCCAGCGTGGCCAGGAACTCGGCGTCGCGCAGGGCAAATTCCGTCTTGCGGTTGCCGCGCTTGATCTCGCTGATGGAGGTCAGGGTGCCACGATGCAATTCCAGGTAGAGTTCTCCGCTCCAGGTGGGCAGGTCGGTCAAGTCGTCGCGGATGCCCTGCATGAAGCGGCTGACGGTGGTATATCCCGAGCGCGGGCAACCTTCCAGGTCTTGTACGCGCCGGGCGACTTCGGCCATTTCGGCCATTGGGCCGCCGCCGCCATCGCCAAAGCCGAACGAGCACAGCCGGCGGTCTTGGATGTCTTTGTGCTGCACCCAGTTCCATTGTTGGATCAATGTAGCCGGGTCGGGCCAGCAGTGGATTGCGTTGTAGTGCGCGATGACCGATGTGCCGTCGATGCCCTTCCAGACGAACGTGTCGTAGGGGAAGCGCGTGGTGTCGTTCCAGTTGATCTTGGTGGTGCAGAAGAACTGCACGTCGCAGCCGCGCAGAATTTGGGGCAGGGCGGCCGAGTAGCCGAAGACGTCGGGCAACCAGAGCGTATCCGAGGTATAGCCGAAGAACGCGCGCGTGGCGCGCTGGCCCACCAGCAACTGGCGGACGAATGACTCGCCGGAAGGGATGTTGCAGTCGGGCTCCACCCACATGCCGCCGTTCGGCTCCCAACGCCCGGCAGCGACCATTTTCTGCATGCGCCGGAAGATGTCGGGGTATTCATCGCGCATCACCTCCGTCTGGCAGGGCTGGCTCTGGATGAACAGCAGTTCAGGATACTGCTCCATCAGGTTCAGCATGGACGAGAAGGTGCGCGCACACTTGCGCCACGTCTCGGCCAGGGGCCACAGCCAGGCGGTGTCGATGTGCGAGTGTCCAGTCAGGCCCATATACGGCATCGTGGTGCCGTTCACGGCCTGGAGCAACGGTTGCATCAAGGCGCGTGCCTCTGCCAGCTTGGGGCGCCAGCTTTGCTCAGCGCGCTCTGTGGGCATGGCGTCCACACAGGCATACACCTTGCCCAATTGATGGATGATCTTGTTGCGGCGCAGGCTATCCTCATCCAGCGAGCGCATCAACTGGCACAGGACGCGCAGGTCGAACACGAAGGCGCTCACGTCCTCACGCTCCAGCACCATCTCCACGCCGTCAAAGGTCCTGGATCTTTCGCCTTGCGGAGTGAGATGATCCTGTGGTTGAGTGCCTGGGATGGAATGGCCGGAATAAGCCTCGAAGGCCAGGTGATAGGTGTGCGCCGGGTTGGCTTGCAGCGTCATGAGCACGACCGGGTGATTCGGGTCGAAAACGCCCAGGTGAACCTCGTCCACCAGGAATAAGGTCTCTCCTCCCGTCTTCGCCCGGACGAACACTTTGCGCCCGGCCACATTGGCGGGCAGCCGGACGTCGCCGCTGAACCAGGCCGTGACCCAATCTCCGCCCCAGCGTGTGCCGGCTGGCGCCGGTTGCCAATCGGCAGTGGTGGGTTCTGTACGCAGATATTCGCGCGTCTCCACGAAACGCATGGGGACCTGAGCCAGCACTTCGTACCGCAACGCATCGTAACGCGTCTCGATTTGCTCGAGCTTGCCGAGGATCTTTCTATCGGTGATCATGTATTTCGTGTTTAGCTTTGATAAACCACCGGCATGAGCTGGCCGTTCTGTTGCGCGCTGGCCGTAATCGTGCCGATCAGTTCGTCCACCACGTAACCATCCCAGGCCGATGGCGTTCCAGGTTCACCGGCCTCAAAGCGACGCAGCACTTCTGCCATCTCGATGTGGAATGGGTTGACGGCGGGGTAGCGGTACTCCGTCACGCGGCCGGTCTTGGCATCCTGGTGCACCAGGAGCGCGCCGTTCTTCTCGGGTTGATCCCACTTCACTGTGTAGAAGTCCAACCGGCCCGCCGGGGTGTTGATTTCAAAGCGCTCGTCCCATCCGTTGCGCTCATAGCCGGCAAACTGATGTGGGTGCCACAGCGCCTCGAAATGGGCGATGCCGCCACCCGGCAGCCAGAGCATGGCATTGGACTGGGTGTCAAAATCAATGTCTGGGCGTGTGCGCATTTGCCCGCTGACCTGTGTGGGACGACCGGCGATCCAGTGGATGAAGTCCAGGATGTGGCTGCCGCCGCAAACCAATACGCCGCCGCCATAGCTGCGCACTACAAACGAGGGGTGAATCAAATATTCCTTGGGAAGTGTTTCGTCCCATAGGATGTCGTAGGGTTGCCATGTGCGCGCGTACAGACTGATGACGTCTCCCATGTCAGCCAGCAGTTTCTTGAGCTGTTGGGCGGCGGGGAAATAGCGCTTCATGTAGCCGGTGGTGAAGAACGTGCCGGCCTTGGTCGCCGCACGTGCCAGGTCGGCCGATTCTGTGGGGTTATCCGTCAACGTTTTCTCGCACACGACGCCCTTGCCGGCCTGCATCGCAGCCAGGCACACCTCACGATGCAGCGAAGACGGCAACAAGACGCTGACCAGTTGCACCTGTGGGTCATCCAGGACAGCACGGTAGTCGGTGCTGGCGCGAGCCCCATAGCGGGCGGCAACGGCGTCGGCGGCTTCTTTACGCATATCTGCGACATGGACGATTTGTGCACCGGCTTTGGCGTAACCCTCATAGTGGAAACGAGAGATATTCCCACATCCAATGATGCCTACTCGTGTCATGGTAGAACTCCTTTTTTGTGAAACGATGCGAGATTGACCTAGATGACATTGTAGGCAGAACTACAACTTGCGTGTTCGCTGGCAACTTAACGTGGATTGGCGCTCCAGTTGGGCGAGGGCGTCATGTGTCATCTTCAACCATGTGGGGAATCAACTTGAGTTGATGGTTGGTCGGGTGCGATGGGAAGCGTCGCGTTTGCCCCCGCCCATCATATCGGAAATGACCGAGGATTCCCTTTGCGCGCACTTTATGTTACCCGTCAGGCGTTGATGCGCCGTTTTTCAGGGAATTCCCACGCTTTTTCGAGGGGCATCCTTGCATTACCTGGGCAACTTCAGCCTTTTGGGTGATGGGTTTACGAGACGGGTGATGTAAGCTTGATGGCATCAAGCTCGACGCACATGGGGTGACTCGCTATTGCCACGTGTGGCGCATAGACGTCTCAATGACGTCTTGAACGGAGAGAAAAGATGACAAGAAAAAACGGTGCGATCAAGACGATAGGCAACCTGGTGGTGTTGGCAGCGGGCGCAGTGGGCGCGTATTGGTACATGGTGCGGCCCTGGCATCGCGCTTGGGGCACCAAGCCGGAAGAGACAACCCGGGCTTTGCCTGGTGACGAGTTGCTGCCCAACCCGCAATATGGTGCCACTCATGCGATCACGATCTTTGCCCCCGTCGAGCAGGTGTGGCCGTGGATCGTGCAGATGGGCACCGGGCGTGCAGGGTTCTATAGCTATGACAACATCGAAAATGCGATGGGGCTGGATATTCACAGCGCGACGGAGATTCACCCCGAGTTGCAGAACCTGAAGGCGGGCGATGTCTTCCCGCTCGGGCCAAATAACTTCGGCCCCAAAGTTGCAATCCTGGAGCCCAACCGCGTGATGGTGCTGCACGGCGACACGCGCTCCGACCAAGACAGCCCGGCCATCCCCGGCATGAAGCCCGGCGATTTCCTGGCTGTGCTCTGGACGTTCTACCTGGAGCCGGTTGATGCGCAGACCACGCGCCTGATTGAGCGCTTCCGGATGGATTATGCCCCCAGCACGCAGAATAACGTGATCTACCGGGCCTTCATGGAGCCGGGCAGCTTCATCATGGAACGCAAGATGTTGCTGGGCATCAAACAACGCGCAGAAGGCTAACGTTCGCTTTTCGTTGTTGCCATGCCTCAGAGAGGACGCGGATGCCACATTACGACTATCTGATCGCGGGGGGTGGTGCGGCAGGGCTCAGCCTGGCGTACCACATGCTGCTCAGCCCCCTGCGCCAGGGCAGCATCCTCATCGTCGATAAGGATGACGACGATCAACTGGCACGTAATTGGGGCTACTGGGCAAACCGCCCCACGTTGTTCGATGGGGTGGCGCATCATGCCTGGAGCCAACTGGACGTGGTGAGCGAGCGCGCGACGCAACGGCTGCACCTGGGAGACTATCAATACCGGCTGATGCACGGCGCGCAGTTCTATCGCTTTGTCTTGCAGCAACTGGCGGGTTGCCCGAACGTTTCGTTCGCGCAGGGGGTCATCCACCACGTTGAAGATGGTGAAGACTGCGCGCGTGTAACAGTAAACGACGACGTCTACACTGCCAGGTGGGTTTTTGATAGTGTGGTGCGGCCGGGCGAACTGAAGCGTGAAGTGAGCCGGCATCAGTTCCTGCGCATGCACTTCAAGGGCTGGGAGGTCGAAACGCCCTGCCCGGCATTTGACCCGCGCGCCGCGCGCATGTTCGATTTTCGCACTCCCCAGAAAGGGAACTTGCGCTTCTTCTACTTGATGCCTTTTTCCGAAAGCCACGCTTTTGTGGAGTACACCATTTTTTCGGAAAATGTCTGCCCGCAGGATGAATATGAGCTGGCGCTCTATGCCTACATCGAAGAAACGTTCGGCATCCGTGACTATCGCGTGATCAGCGAGGAAAATGGGGCGGTACCGCTGACGGATTATCCCTTTGTGCGTCGTGCCGGCAAACACGTCATGACTCTGGGCGCGAAGGGCGGGCGGATCAAACCCAGCACCGGGTATAGCTTCATGCGCGTGCAGCACGATTCCGAAGCGATCGTGCGCTCGATGCTCAATCATGCGCACCCGTTCGACGTGCCGCCCGACCCGCCGGTCTTCCGCTTTTGCGATGCGTTATTGTTGCAAGTGATGCGCCAGCACGGCGAACAGGTGGCACCGATCTACCGGGCGCTCTTTCGTAACAACCCCATCCGGCGCGTGTTGCGCTTCCTTGACGAGCAAACCTCTCCGCTTGAAACGCTGGCGCTCATTGCCAGCTTGCCCTCGCCCATTTTCCTCCAAATGCTGGCAAAGCGCCTGCTGAACGCCGGGTGATCGGCGCTCTCACCTTCGCGCTGGGTATAATCAAGACGTCGGAAGAGTCGTCGGCAGTTCGTTCCAGGCTGAGCGGGCTGCGTTGGTGAGGCGGCTGATTGGCCGCTAGTACGGTGGCTCTACGGTTTGTCTCTGCCAGGTTGACGCAACAGTGGCTGGCTTCCACCAGGACGTGGGTAATCGATGATTCATATTCGGCCAACCCATGCGCTGCCACAGCGCATCGAACCCCTTTGCTGCCGGAGCAGTATGTCCAGCGCCCGGCTTGGTTCAGGCTTTGTGTGCGCCTTTCCATATTGGTTTGGCGCTGTTCAACCACTCGATAGAGCATAACCCTCGTCCATCCGTTGCAGGTTTCACAAAAGGAGCACTTTATGACTCATAAATACCCGGTTCCAGGCCCTAAGGCGCGCGCGATGGTCGAACGAGATTCCAAAGTGGTTTCGCCTTCCTATCCACGTGATTATCCGTTCGTCATGTCGCATGGGGTGGGCAGCGAAGTGTGGGACGTCGATGGGTACCGCTATATTGACTTTGCGGCGGGCATCGCAGTGTGTTCGACCGGCCATGCGCACCCCGACGTGGTGCGCGCCATTCAGCAACAGGCGGAGTGCTTTGTCCATATTTCATCGGACTATTACCACGACACGATGGTGCGCCTGGCCGAAAAGCTGGATGAAATCGCGCCGTTCGAAGAGCAGGCGCTTACCTTCCTCACCAATTCCGGCACGGAATCGGTGGAAGCTGCGCTCAAACTGGCGCGTTTCCACACCGGCCGGCCCTACCTGGTGAGCTTCCTGGGCGGGTTCCATGGCCGCACGTTTGGCGCTATCAGCATGACGGCCAGCAAGGCCGCACAACATCGCGGGTTTGCGCCGCTCCTCAGCGGCGTGGTGCACGTGCCGTATGCTGACCCCTATCGCCCGATGGTGGCGCACCAACCCTGGCAGGGTGATTATGGCGATGCCTGCGTCGATTACCTGGAAAACGTCATCTTTAAGTACGACGTGCCGCCCGATGAAGTCGCTGCGATTTTGGTGGAGCCGATCCAGGGCGAAGGGGGCTACATCGTGCCGTCGCCGCACTTCCTGCCGCGCCTGCGCAAGCTGTGCGACGAGCACGGCATCGTCTTGATCGCCGATGAAGTGCAAAGCGGCGTTGGGCGCACCGGCAAATGGTGGGCAATCGAGAACTTTGGTGTCGAGCCGGATATTGTGTGTTCGGCCAAGGGCATCGCCTCGGGCGTGCCGTTGGGGGCGATGATTGCGCGCAAGTCCGTCATGACGTGGGAGCCGGGCGCGCACGGCAACACCTATGGCGGTAACCCGTTGGCCTGCGCCGCCGCGCTGGCGACGTTACACCTGGTGGGCAATGGCTATATGGACAACGCCACCACGGTGGGTGAACACATTCTGCAAGCGCTGCGTGAGATGGCAACCCGGCATCACAGCATCGGCGACGTGCGGGGGATTGGCCTGATGATCGGGGTGGATTTCGTCACCGACCGGCAGACCAGGGAACCCGCCCATGACTTGATGGAGGCGGTGGTGCATCACGCGTTTGAACGCGGCTTGCTCTTGTTGGGCTGTGGGCGTAGCGTGATCCGCATCGCGCCGCCGCTGAATATCCCGCTGGCGCTGGCCGATGAGGGGTTGGCCATCTTTGAAGATGCCCTGAGCGAAACCGAGCAACGAATGTAATGGATGGTGTGCGTCTATGACGGATAACCAGCTTGAGAAGCAATACGTCTTACATACCTGGACGGCGCAAGACGCCTGGAATGCGCCGGTTGTGACGGGTGGGCAGGGGGCGTGGTTTTGGGATGCTTCCGGCAAACGTTACCTGGACCTGAGCAGCCAGGCGGAATGTTGCAACCTGGGTCACCAGCACCCGGCGGTTGTGCAGGCCATCCAGGCGCAGGCGGCGCAGCTATGCTACATCGCCAATGGTTGGGGCGCACAACCGCGCGCCGAACTGGCACAGCGCGTGGCGCAGGCGGCCAACGTCGGCTTGCCCGCCCCGCGCTTTGGCAAGCTGTTCTTCACCTGCGACGGCGCGGAGGCGATTGAGAACGCGATCAAAATCGCGCGCTGGGTGACAGGGCGGCACAAGATCATCTCGCGCTATCGCGGCTATCACGGTGCCACCCACGCGGCGATGAGCGTGGGTGGCGACGCGCGTAGCTGGAACACGCCCGACGGCTTGAGCGGCGTGGCGCACGTGTTGCCGCCGTATTGTTATCGCTGCCCGTTTGGGCTGGCGCGTGAAACGTGCGAGGTGCGCTGCGCACAGCACGTGGAAGAAGTAATTGCCTACGAAGGCCCGCACACCGTGGCCGCCATCCTGGCGGAGCCGGCTGCCGGCACCAATGGCATCGTCCCACCGGCGGAGTATTGGCAACGCCTGCGCGAGATCGCCGACCGCTATGGCATTCTGCTCATCGCCGACGAGGTCATGAGCGGGTTTGGCCGCACCGGGGCATGGTTCGCCTGGCAACGCCTGGGCGCCGCGCCCGACCTGTTCACGCTAGCCAAGGGCATCACCGGCGCGCACGTGCCGCTGGGCGCGGTGTGTGTGTCGAGCGATGTCGCGAGCTATTTCGATCAGCGCCTGCTGGAAACGGGCCTGACGTATAGTGGGCACCCCCTGGCCTGCGCGGCGGGCGTGGCGGCGCTGCAAGCCTACCAGGATGAACAGTTGATCGAGCGCGCGGCGCGGCTGGGCGAGTGGATGTTCGGGCAATTGCGTGAATTGCAGGCGCGGCACGCTTGCATCGGCGACGTGCGTGGTGCAGGCCTGTTCGCGGTGATCGAGATGAAGGAATATGCATTCCCGGCCAGCTTGCCCTGGCTGAAGCAATTGCAGGCTGCGGCGTTGGAGCGCGGCGTCAGCCTGGCCGTGCGCGGCAACATGATTGTGCTCAGCCCGCCGCTGGTCATTTCGCAAGCAGATTTGCAGCAAGGCATCGCGTGTGTTGATGAGTTGCTGCCGGGCTGAGGAGGCGCGCTGGGACGATCATTCTTCGATGTCCTTCGACAAGCTCAGGATGATCGTGTTATTCCATTTATCGTTATCGGATAAACCATACTGAACCGACCATATCAGGTAAGGGAGAGGTAAACAAATGGCGACTAAGAAAAGTTCCCCTGCACCGCGCAAGGCGGCAAAGAAGAGCAGCAAGCCAAAGGCGACTGCCCCGAAACTGACAATCACCTATGCCACGTTGAGCACCGCGCTCACCGACCCGCGCGCATTGGCGCAGTATGACAAAGCCTATGCCCGCGTATATGCCTCTTTGGGCAAGCAATACCCTATGCTCATCAATGGGGAGGACCGTTTCGCGGCCGAGCTGTTTGAGAAACGCAGCCCGATCAACACGGATCTGCTGCTAGGGCAGTTTGCCAGGGGCACGCGCCAGGATGCCCAGGACGCCATCGCCGCGGCAAAAGCGGCCTTCCCAGCCTGGAACGCGCTGCCCTATAAGAAGCGCGTGACCATGCTGCGCAAGGTGAGCAAGCTGCTGGATCAGCGCCTGTTTGACATCGCCGCCTGGATGAGCCTGGAAGTGGGCAAGAGCCGCGCCGAAGCGATGGGCGACGTGAAAGAGACGGTGGATCTGATCAGCTATTACTGCGATCAGGTGGAAGCACACCAGGGCTTCGCACATGCCATGCTCCCCGAAGGCAGCGCGAACACCTTTAGCGTGATGAAGCCATACGGCGTGTGGGCGGTCGTCTCGCCGTTCAATTTCCCGGTGGCATTGAGCGGCGGGCCGATGGGCGCGGCGTTGGTGGCCGGGAACACGGTGGTGTTGAAGCCAGCCACGGATACGCCCGTGAGCACCTGGTATATGGCGCAGTGCTTCCGCGACGCCGGCTTGCCGGCGGGCGTGGTGAACTTCGTCACCGGACCGGGCAGCAGCGTGGGCGATGAATTGGTTGTGAACCCCGACGTGGGCGGCATGACCTTCACCGGCTCCTACGACGTGGGGTATCACATTTATCAGCAATTCAGCCAGCACTACGCGCGCCCCTGCATCACCGAATTGGGCGGCAAGAACCCGGTCATCGTGAGCAACAAGGCCGATCTGGCAAAGGCGGCGGAAGGGGTGGTGCGTTCGGCGTTCGGGTTGAGCGGGCAGAAGTGCAGCGCCGCATCGCGCGTCTATGTGCAACGCGAGGTGAAGCAACGCTTCATGGAGCTCTTGAAGCAGAAGGTGCAAGCGCTCACGGTAGGCGATTGCACACAGAAAGGCGTCTTCACCGGGCCGGTGATCAACGCACAGGCGTATGAAAAGTTCAAGGAAGCGGTGGCGCGTGTGCAGAATGACGGCGGCGTGATCGTGGCCGGGGGCAGGACGCTCGGCGAGGGCGACCTGGCGAAAGGCTATTACTGCGCCCCAACGGTAGTGGATGGCCTGCCGCGCAATCATCCCTACTTTAGCGAGGAGCTGTTCATCCCCTTCCTGGTCGTGGGGGAATACGAAGACCTGGCGGAAGTGATGTGTGAGGCGAATGCCAATATCTACGGCCTGACGGCGGGCTTCTTTAGTAAAGACAGAAAAGAAGTGCGTTACTTCCTGGACAACATCCAGGCCGGGGTGGTCTATGTGAACCGCGAGAAAGGCGCGACGACGGGTGCCTGGCCGGGTGTGCAGCCCTTCGGCGGGTGGAAGGCCAGCGGCAGCACCTCGCGCGGCGGCGGCGGATTGTACTATGTCCAGCAGTACTTGCGTGAGCAAAGCCAGACGATTGCATAAATGCCAGGGCTAGCAATGACCTATTGAGTAGAGCCGGTGGAAAAGAATCCCGGTTTCTCGCAGAAACCGGGATTCTAGGTATACCTTGATATTGAACTGGCATTGATGCGAGACACAGATGAACAACAAACTACTGACCATGCAAGAGGCCGTCGCGCGCTATGTGCACGATGGCATGTCGGTCGCGATTGAGGGCTTCACCGCCTTCATCTGCTTTGCCGCAGGGCATGAGATCATCCGCCGGCGGCGGCGGGACTTGACGCTCATCCGCATGACGCCCGACGTGATCTACGATCAGATGATTGCCGCAGGGGTGGCGCGCAAGCTGGTGTTCAGTTACCTGGGCAACCCGGGCGTGGGAGCGTTGCACTGCATCCGGCGCGCGGTGGAGCAGGGCACGCCCAATGCGCTTGAACTGGAGGAATATTCGCACTACGGCATGGTGGGGCGCTACATCGCCGGGGCCTCGCATTTGCCGTTTTACCCGTTGCGCAGCTACCTCGGTTCCGACATGCCCTCTGTGAACGAAAAGATCAAGTCCGTGGCATCGCCCTATGGCGAGGGGCAGGTGGCCGTGGTGCCGCCGCTGAACCCCGACGTGGCGATTGTGCATGCCCAACGCGCGGACGTGAATGGCAACACTCAACTGTGGGGATTGTTGGGCGTGCAGAAGGAAGCGGCGTTCGCGGCAAAGGCGGTGATCGTGGTGGCGGAGGAAATCGTGGACGAGTCCGTCATCCGGGCCGACCCAAACCGCACGCTGATCCCAGGGCTCATCGTGAACGCCGTGGTGCACGAGCCATATGGCGCACATCCTTCTTATGCGCAGGGGTATTACGACCGCGACAACGCGTTCTATTTAGATTGGGACACCCTTTCGCGTGAACCGGCGCAGGTGAATGCGTGGCTGGAGGAATGGGTGTATGGCTTGCCGGATCGCGCGGCCTACGTGCGCAAGCTGGGCGAAGAGAGGATCGCGCGCCTGAAGCCGGCTCCCGCGCCGGCAGCGCCGGTGGACTATGGGGTGTACCGATGACGAACACACAATCTGCTTATAGCGCCTCAGAAATGATGATCGTCGCGGCGGCGCGCGCGTTGAAGGGCGCGCGCACCGTCTTCGTGGGCGTGGGGTTGCCCAACATCGCCTGCAACCTGGCGCGCGTGACCGTTGCGCCGGAGTTGGAATTGATCTACGAGGCCGGCGTGTATGGCGCGCGCCCGAACCGCCTGCCGCTTTCTATCGGCGACCCGACCCTGGTCAGCGGGTCGCTGGCGGCGATGCCGATGGCCGACCTGTTTGGTTACTACTTGCAGGGCGGGCGGATCGAGGTGGGCCTGTTGGGCGGCGCGCAGATCGACCGTTTTGGCAACCTGAACACCAGTGTGATCGGCCGCTATGACAGGCCCAAGGTGCGCCTGCCGGGCAGCGGCGGCGCGTGCGAGATCGCCATTCACGTGCAACGCATCTTCTACATCATGCGCCTGAGCAAGCGCTCGTTCGTGGAACGGCTGGATTTCTGCACCAGCCCGGGCAACCTGGAGGGCGGCGCGGCGCGTGCGCGCCTGGGCATCCCCGGCGCGGGGCCGGAACTGGTGATTACCGATAAGGCGCTGTTTGACTTTGGCACACCCAACGGTGAGATGCGTTTAATCTCATTGCACGCGGGCGTGACGCTGGAATCCGTTTGCGCCGAGATGAGCTGGCAGCCAGCGCTGGCTGACCAGCTTCAAACTACGCCGCCACCCGACGAAGATGAGCTGCGGCGCATTCGCGTCGAACTGGACCCACAAGGGATGTATCGGAAGTAGGGGAGAGCCATGAGTACACTCAACGAAGCCTGGATCATCGACGCGTTGCGCAGCCCGGTTGGGCGATACGGCGGCATGTTGAAGGACACTCGCCCCGACGACCTGGCGGCACATGTGATCCGGGCGTTGCTGGCGCGCACGGGGGTGCCCGCGCAAGATGTCTGTGACGTGTACCTGGGCTGCACCAACCAGGCCGGCGAGGATAACCGCAACGTGGCGCGCATGGCAGCCTTGCTGGCCGGCTTGCCCGTGGAAGTGCCGGGTGTGACGGTGAACCGGCTGTGCGGCAGCGGTTTGGAAGCAGTGAACCAGGCGGTACGTGCGGCGATATTGGGCGACGGCGAGATGTTCATCGCCGGCGGCGTGGAAAGCATGACCCGCGCGCCCTTCGTGTTCGGCAAGCCGGAGAGCGCCTTCAGCCGCCAGCCGCCTGAGGTGTTTGACTCGACCATCGGCTGGCGCTTCACCAACCCGCACATGGCGGCGCTGGGGCACACGCTGGCGCTGGGCGAAACGGCCGAGGTGGTGGCGGAGCGTTGCAACATCAGCCGGGCCGATCAAGATGCCTTTGCGCTCACCAGCCAGCAACGTGCCGCCGCGGCGATGCGGGAAGGGCGCTTTAAGGACGAAATCGTGGCGGTGCCGATCAAGTTGCCCAAGAATCAGCAGGGCGTCTTCGAGGTGGATGAGCATCCGCGCCCCGACACGACCCTTGAAGTGCTCAGCCGCTTAAAGCCGGCCTTCAAGCCCGGCGGCAGCGTGACGGCTGGTAATTCCAGCGGCATCAACGATGGCGCAGCGGCCTTGCTCGTCGCCACGCCCGATTATGCCCGGCGGCACGGGTTACAGCCAATGGCCCGCATCGTGAGCATGGCCGTGGCGGGTGTGGAACCGTCGGTGATGGGGCTGGGGCCGATCCCGGCGACGCGTAAGGCGCTGCAACGTGCCGGGCTGCAGGTCGATCAGTTTGACTTGGTGGAACTGAATGAGGCATTTGCTTCGCAGTCGCTCGCGTGCATGCGCGAACTGAAACTGGACCCGGCGCGCGTGAACGTGAATGGCGGGGCGATTGCCCTGGGGCACCCATTGGGCGCCAGCGGTGCACGCATCTTGACCACGCTGCTCCACGAGTTGCGCCGGCGCAATGGGCGTTATGGCCTGGCGACGATGTGCATCGGCGTGGGGCAGGGCATCGCGACGGTGATCGAGCGGGTGGTGTAGCTCATGCCTCACCAACCGGCAGCCCTTCCTGGCGCATGATGTGCAATGCGTTGGTGCTGGGGCTAGGGCCGGGGCGCAACAGGTAATCGAACACCAGCCGATTCTCTTGCACGTGTTCGCGGAAGTGGAAGTTAGCAAGTTGGGGTATCTCACCTTCCAGGCGGGTGAGTTCCAGGTCGTGCGTGGAGATCACCCCAACACCGTGCCGTCCCGCCAACGCGCGCACGTAGGCCCGGCTGCCGATCAGCCGTTCGCGGTTGTTCGTGGCGCGGAAGATTTCGTCGATCAGGAAGAACAGGGGCCGCTCGTCCGTGGTCTGCAGCGCGTCCAGCAGGCGCTTCAGGCGTTTGACCTCGGCATAGAAGTAGGAGATGCCGTCCACCACCGAATCGCTCACGGCGATGCAGGTGTAGAGCCTGAACAGGCGCGTCTCCAGGTGCGTGGCGCAAACAGGCCCGCCGGCGTAGGCCAGGCTGAGGTTCACCCCCAGCGTGCGCAAGAACGAGCTCTTGCCAGACATGTTCGACCCGGTGAGCAACATCATGCCGCCGACGGCGGGGATCGTCACATCGTTGCAGATGCGCGTGGTGTCTGGAATGAGCGGATGCCCGATGGCGCGCGCGTTGAAAGGGGCGCCGGGCGCATCGTTTGGCAGCAACACTGGCATCGTCGCCGTGGGGTTCAGGTAAGCGTAATTCGCCAGGCTGCACAGGGCTTCCAATTCATGCCAGGTATCCAGCCAGGCGGGCAACTGCTGATATAGCTCTTGCTGGCTCTGGCGCAACAACAGCGCGAAGAACAAATCCCACGGCACGACCAGGTTCACCGGCAGCCAGAGAAAGATGTTTTGCTGTAAGCTGGCCCCGGCCAGGATGAATGACAGCTTGCGCAATAAGCCGGAGGGACGGTGCGATGGGTGCAGGAATGGGCGACACAAATCGCGCAGGTGGGGTGTGCCGGTATAGGACCATTTCTCCAGGAAGCGGAAGACGGCGCTCAGCCCCTGTAATGACGTGTGCGCTTCGTAGGTGGCGCTGAAGAGTTCGCGGATGTGCCCCGCGTGTAGCACGAAGAGCACGACGTAAAGCACCCAGCTTATGCTCCACCAGGCGGCCAGCACCCCTTGCAGGTTCAAGATGAACAGCACGATGGTGCATAGCGCCAGGATGCTGGAAGCGATGAGCGCACGCTGCAATGGCTGCGAATCCGGGCCGGGCATCAGATGCGTGATGATCTCGCTCGAATGCCAGGGTGGTGCTTCGTCGGCCACAGGCAACAGGCCATAGAGCACCAGGCGATCCCGGAAATGAGAGAGTGGGATCAACTCTCTCACCAGTTCCTGGCGTTGCGCGATCACTTCCGCCCGCGGGTTAGTTGCCGTCAACCATTCTGCGAGCCGCCCGGCGCCTTCGGCGGTGGTGGCGGTGTTGAGCAATTGATGCAGTGAGCGATCCCCCAGCAGGTTCAAATCGGCGGCGAAGGGATGTTCGCTTGTGATCTGTTCTTGCACGTATGGGGGAATGTGCGGCCAATCCAACCTGGCGCGGGCTACCTGTGCCTGTTGGTGGCGCAACCACGTGGCGTTCTGGCGGCTGCTAAGCATCACGCGCTGATGCAAGACGACGAGGCCGACGAAGACCACGATTGCCGCGACAAAGGGAGCCCAAAACAGCGCAGGCCCGGCAAAGAGGAACACCGCGCCGCTAATCGATATGCCGGCGATGAATACCGCCAGGCGCAGCCGCACGAAGCGGTCATTGATCTCTTGCAAGCGCTGCTGCCTGGCCGACAGCCGCTCGATGTGTTTCTCGATCAGGGTGATGCGTCTTTCCTTTTGTTCCAAAGCGCTTCCATGATAACGCCAGTGACCGCATAGGCTAACGCAGGCATGAAACCTGCGCCTACCGTTTGGGTCAGGTCAATCCCTCCTCGACACCAATAAGAAAGTGTTTTGAAAGGGGAAGTGCGTTGGATATTTCCGCCTGTCGCGCATAGATAATGACATTGTTTCGGCCTTACCTCGGATGTGTACGTTGCCCGCTGCGGTGTGATCCCGAGAGATAGATCGTTGGTACAAAAGAGGTGCCCCATGACCTGCAGCCCCGTCATTCCGAAGCGCGCGCCAACGAATGAAATTGTGCAAGGGGTTCATAGCGCGCGAGGAATCTGAGCGTTGTCCCGAGCAGGCACCTTACACAACCAAGATTCCGACGAGCGCAGCGAGGAGGAATGACATCTCAAGCCATGTCTCTCTGTGAAATGAATCACATGTCATGAGCAGCGAAGCGAGGTATCTTGGCCGTGCTCCACGAGAGACGTCGCTGTGGCGCCCTGGTTCTATCCACCACATGCGCGCCAATGACAGATCAGATTCCTCATGCGCCATTGCAGCCTGCCTCCATTTTCGTCGCGCGGCGCATTCGGAATGACCCTGCCGCTGAATCAGAGCAAGTTCCACAGCCAGCGAGCTTTTCGAAATACCTTTTTGAAACAATCTCCTTGTGGACTAGCGGTATCCGCGGTATCAACGATACTTAGGCCAGACGGAGGAACTTCACGAGTGACTATGACAACACAACACGATTGGGAAAACCCACGCTTGCTCTCGCGCAACCGTGAAAGCGCGCATGCCACGCACATCCCGTTTGCCGATGAACCCACGGCGCTGGTTCGAGAACGAAACGCCTCGCCCTTTTTTAAGTTGCTCAACGGGCAATGGCGCTTTTTCTACGCGCCATCCATCATCGCCCTCCCGCCCGGCTTTGAGGCGGCGGGCTACCCGGATGAGCAATGGGACACCATCCCTGTGCCCGGCAACTGGCAGATGTTCGGCTATGGCAAACCCAATTACACCAATGTGGCCTATCCCTACCCGGTGGACCCGCCGCACGTACCGCAGGAGAACCCGATTGGGCTGTATCGGCGCACGTTCGACCTACCAGCTGGTTGGGAAGGCCGGCAGGTGTTCCTGACCTTCGAAGGGGTGGATTCCGCCTTCTACGTGTGGCTCAACGGCCAGCAGGTGGGCTATAGCCAGGGCTCGCACATGCCTTCGGAATTCAACCTGACGCCCTACCTGCGCCAGGGCGAGAACAGCCTGGTGGTGCAAGTGTTCCAATGGTCCGATGCCAGCTACCTTGAAGACCAGGACATGTGGCGCATGAGCGGCATCTTCCGCGACGTGTATCTGACGGCGACGCCGGCTGTACACCTGCGCGATGTGCGCATCCGCACCCCGCTTAGCAATCACTATACGGATGCCACGCTGCAAGCACAGATGACGTTGCGCAACGATGGAATGCAGCCCACCGCCGGCTACAAGGTGAATGCTCGGCTGGTAGATGCAGATGGGGCCGGGTTGGCGCAACAGATACTCGACGTGCCATCTTTGGTGGGAGCCGGTCAGGAAATAAATCTGCCGCTACAGGCCATGGTTTCGGGTGCTCATCTTTGGTCTGCAGAGGATCCTTCGCTCTACACCCTGTTGCTCAGCCTGATCGATCCCTCCGGCGAGGTGCTGGAGGTGGTAAGCTTCCGCGTCGGGTTCCGCCAGGTGGAGATCAGGGATCAGCAACTCTTCATCAACGGCGTGTCGGTGAAGTTGAAGGGCGTTGATCGGCATGACACGCACCCCGACCTGGGGCACGCGGTGTCGTATGAGTCGATGCTGAAAGACATCACCTTGATGAAGCAGCACAACGTGAACACCGTGCGCACCTCGCATTATCCAAACGACCCGCGCTGGTACGACCTGTGTGACCAGTATGGCATGTACATCCTGGATGAGGCCGACCTGGAATGTCACGGCTTCGGCCTGACCGATAACGAGAACCGGATTTCGGATGACCCGGAATGGGAGCAGGCTTACGTGGATCGTGCCGAGCGCATGATGCAGCGCGATAAGAATCACCCGTGCGTCATCATCTGGTCGCTGGGCAATGAGTCGTTCTATGGCCGCAACCACGATGCGATGGCGGCCCATATACGGGCGAATGATCCCACCCGCCCGATTCACTACGAGCGCGCCTATGACGCGAAGCTGGTCGATATCGTCAGCGTGATGTACCCCAAGCTGGATCGCCTGATTGAACAGGGTGAGAAGACCGACGATCCGCGCCCGTTCTTCATGTGCGAGTACGCACACGCGATGGGCAATGGCCCAGGCAACCTGAAGGAATATTGGGAAGCGATTTACGCGCATCCGCGCCTGATCGGCGGGTGCATCTGGGAGTGGGTGGATCACAGCATCCGCCGGCATACCGAGACGGGCGAGGAATGGTTCGCCTATGGCGGCGATTTCGACGATCATCCCAACGACGGCAACTTCTGCATCGACGGGTTGAACTTCCCCGACCGCATCCCACACTCCGGGTTGATCGAATACAAGAAGATCATCGAGCCGGTGAAGGTGACGCCTGTGGACTTGAAGGCGGGCGTGGTGAAGGTGACGAACCGCTATAACTTCCTGTCGCTGAAGCACCTGGACATAGCCTGGACGGTGACGCGCGACGGCGACGTGTTGCAGCAAGGGACGTTCGCGCCGTTGGATATTCCGGCTGATACTGAGGCGAACGTCAGCTTGCCCTATCAGTTGCCGGCCGGCGCTCCCGGCGCGGCTTACTGGCTGAACCTGAGCTTCACGCTCAACGGCGCAACGCTATGGGCCCCACGCGGGTTCGAAGTGGCCTGGGAGCAGTTTGAACTGCCCGTGACGGCCCCGGCAGTAACGCCGATCAAGCTCACCCAAATGCCCACCTTGAAGGTAACAGAGGCACCCCAGGCATTGAATGTGCGCGGCGAAGACTTCCGGCTGACCTTCGACACGTGGAAGGGCACCCTGGCGGCGTGGGAATATCAGGGGCTGCCGCTCCTGACCGCCGGCCCGAAGCTCAACGTGTGGCGCGCGCCGACGGATAACGACGTGCACATCGCGAAGGAATGGCAACGCTTTGGGTTTGACCGGCTGACCGAGCGTGTGGAGAACGTGACGGTGACCTCGCGCCAGGCACAGGCTGTGCAAATCGAAGTGCAAACAGTGCTGGCAGCATACTCGCTTACGCCGGCCTTCAAGTGCACTTACCAATACACGATCTATGGCACGGGCGACGTGGTCATCACGACGCACGTGATGCCTGCGCCGAAGCTGCCGGTGTTGCCGCGCATTGGGCTCATGCTGCACTTGCCGGGTGGGTTCGACCGCTTTGCCTGGTATGGGCGCGGGCCGCACGAAAGTTATATCGACCGGCACGAAAGCGCGCGCGTGGGGGTCTATCGCGGTACGGTGCAAGACCAGTTTGTGAATTACATTCGCCCGCAAGAAAACGGCAATAAGGCCGAGACGCGCTGGGCGGCGCTGACCAACATTCGCGGCATGGGCCTGCTGGCTGTTGGGATGCCGCTCATCAATGTCAGCGCGCATCACTACACGCCCGAAGATTTGACCAAAGCGCAGCACACCTACGAATTGAAACGGCGCAACGAAACCATCCTGAACCTGGATTATCGCCAGGCCGGGTTGGGCAGCAATAGCTGCGGGCCGGAACCGTTGGAGAAATACCTGTTGCAGGCAGAAGAGGCGACCTTTAGTGTCCGGTTGTGTCCGTTGAACGGCGAGGCCTATGCGCCGATGCAACTGGCGCGCCGGCAGTTGGAATCGATCTAGCCGGATTCACACATGTTGTTCCCGGCTTCTGAGTGCAGGGGCTGGGAACGATATGTCCCACCAAGGTGGGGAACACAGAACAAACAACATGATCAAACTACCTTCCCGCCAGGTCCACCTGGATTTTCATACCTCGGAACTGATCCCCAACGTCGGAGGTAACTTCGACAAGGCGCAATGGCAGGCCGCGTTGCGTGCCGGACACCTGAACTCCATCACTGTTTTCGCCAAGTGCCATCATAGCTGGAGCTATTACCCGACGCAGGTTGGCAAACCGCACCCGGCGCTCCAACGGAATTTGCTGAAGGAGCAGATCGAAGCCTCGCACGAGATTGGCGTGCGAGCGCCAATTTATTACACCGTGGGCTGGTCGGCCACGGATGCTGAGGCGCACCCCGATTGGGTGGCGCGCAACCGCGATGGCTCGCTACAGGTGACCAACTACGATGTGAACGCCGGCCCCGAGGACCCGAAACCTATCACCTCATGGAAGAACCTGTGCCCCAGTGGGGATTATAAGAAACTGATCCTGGCGCAGACGCGCGAAATTTGTGAGCAGTTCGTGGTGGATGGGTTCTTCTACGATATCTGTTTCCGTGACCCTTGCTACTGCGAGAACTGCGTGAAGGCGATGCGCGCCCTGGGGCTGGACCCCACGAATGAGTCCGATGCGGCGTGCTACAACGTCATCAAGTGGCAGGACTTCACGACGGATTGCAATGCGATCATTCACGCCAAATGGCCCGAAGCAACCATCTTCTATAACGGCGGTGCCAGCCAATATCACCCGGAGTGGCATGTCGGTGATACGCACTTTGAACTGGAAGACCTGCCGACCACCTGGGGCGGCTACGACAAGTTCCCCATCCGCGCCAAGTACTTCGCCGGCAGCGGCAAAGATTACCTGGCGATGAGCGGCAAGTTCCACACCACCTGGGGCGAGTTCGGCGGGTTCAAGCATCCCGATGCGATCAAGTTCGAGGCGGCCTGCATGATCGCCTATGGCGCACGCTGTTCTTTTGGCGACCAGTTGCACCCGAACGGTGCCATGGACCTGGCCACCTACCAAAACATCGGCGAAGCGTATGCCTACGTGGAGCAGATCGAGCCGTATGGCCTGGACGGGCAACCCGCCGCGAACCTGGGGCTGTGGTTAAGCGGCGACGTGGCCGACGATCAGGGCGTGGCCAATATCCTGGTGGAGAGCCATCTCGACTTTGAGGTGGTGGACCCGAAGAAGCCCCTGGCGCGCTACCAGACGATCATCCTGACCGGCGCGGTTTGCCTGAGTGAGGCCGACGCCACTAAGCTGCGAGCCTATGTCCAGGATGGTGGCAGCTTGCTCATCACCGGCGAAAGTGGGTTGGACGTCACGCGCAGCCGCTTTATGTTGGACACCGGCGCGACCTACCTTGGCCCGGCTGCGCACAAGATAGATTACACGGTAGTTGAGCCGGAACTGGCGATGGATGTGGTGTCGTCACCCTTCCTGAACTATTCGGCGGCGCTGCGTGTGCGCGTGACGGATGCAGAGGTGCTGGCGCACATCAAAGAGCCCTACTTTGACCGCACCTATGGGCACTATTGCTCGCATCAGAACACGCCCTATCAAACGGAGGACTCGCCGCACCCGGCGGCATGGCGCAAGGGGCGGGTGATCACGCTGGCACATCGCCTGGGCGCGATCTATTATGAGCACGGTGCGCGGATACATCGGCAACTCTTCATCAATGCGCTGCGGCTGCTCTACACAAACCCGGTCGTGACGGCGCAATTGCCCAGCGCCGGCCGCGTGAACGTGGTGCATCAGCCCGATCAGAAGCGTTACGTAGCGCACCTGATGTATGGGCCGCCGCTGCAACGCGGGCGCTGCCTGGTGATCGAAGACTTGCCCACGCTCTATAACGTGCCGGTGAAGCTGGCGGTGCCGGAAAAGATCACGCGAGTCTACCTGGTGCCGTCGCAGGTGTTGTTGGAGATGAACACCGCTGCTGCCTGCGCCGTGACGGTGCCGGCGGTTACCGGACATCAAGCCGTCGTGTTTGAGTATTAGGCCGGATCAGGACATGAACCACAGATGAACACAGATTCCCTTCTCTGTGTCGATCTGCGTTTATCTGTGGTTAACACTTATCAATTCCGAGCGTCGAAGATGATGCGCTGCGCGTTCAGCGCGTAGACCTTCTGCAGCACGTCGTCTGGCAGATAGAGCCCGTAGATCATCCAGCGGCCCTGGTAGGGGATGTCGCCGGTGTTATAGGCAAAATACTCGTCGTCGCTTTCCAAGAAGCGGTAGTAAATCTGGTAGGTCTCCATGTTCGGGCTGGCGTCGGTGCCGAACAGGATACGGTCTGCATAATGGATGAAGAAGTGCCGCGCTGTGTAGGGCTGGCGCCCAAGCTCGGAGATGCGCGCGCTGATATCGACGTAGAAGTTGGGGCAGCGTTCGAACAGGTCGCTCACCCATTGCAGATTTTCGGCATATGAACTGACGTGCGCGCCGATGAAGGTGGTGTTCGGGTGGCGGGCGACTACGCGCGCCAGGGCGTTCACCAGGTCGTAAAAAGCCGGGTAGGGCGGGCTGGGGAAGTGCCAGTCGGGGTGGGCGCTCAATTCTTCATAGCGCTCGTTGCGCTCGTCCAGCGGCCAAAAGAAAGCCACCGGGTCCGCAATATGGGCCATGACGGGCAGCCCCAGTTCGCCCGCCGTCGCCCAGAGTGGCTCCAGGCGTTCGTCGTCGATTTTGACCAGTGCGCCGGTGTGGTCGCGCACGTGCAGGCCGAAATCTTTCCAAACCTTCAGGCCATCCGCCCCGCGCGCGGCGTGCCGGCGCAGGCGGGCGGCGGCCCATTCGCCAAAATGGTTGCCTTGTTCGGGCCAGGCGCTCCAATCCACGCCGGTGAAGACGCGAAAACGCTCCGGGGCTGCCGCCTTGAAGTAGTCCAGGTGTTGGTGCAGCAGGTCTTCGCCCCACATGCCGTCCAGGTCCACATAGGCGCGCACACCGGCTTTATCGAGCACGTCCAATAATTCAGAGACAGGCCGCTTGTCCCAATTCTCGGAACTGCCGGCCAGGTGATTATGCGCATCGATGACCGGGAAACGCGGTTGATGAACAGGGGTGACATGCGTCACCAATGCCGAACGCGGGCGGTAGTCTTCCAGTTTCATAATTGTTTAGTACCCACCAAAATTGGCCTTGTTCAGCCGGATAGATCCAGCATACAACTCTATTTTGTGCCGGCGTTGCGTAAAGTCAATCAGTTGCAGATGGCAGTTTGGCAGAATCTCTCTACAATAGGCATGCACTTACCGCCGGGCGAGGGATTGCGCCGGCAAGGGATGAATATCGCGATGAAGACTTATTTGATCGATCCGGCGCAACGAGAAGTGTTGGTTCGAGACTTGACCACAAAGCTGGCAGTGACACTGGCCCTTATGATGGCCGCGGTGATCGTGGTGGCCGGGCTGATTGTGTGGCAGATGCCCTCAATGAGCACCACCGGCAACCTGCTGATCATGCTCGCCGCCGTTGTGGCATTGGGTGTGATTATCGGCTACCGCATGTGGGGCCAGATACGAGATTACCGGCGCGGGCTGGAATCCTTGCAAATCGGAATCTCCGAGGACCGCATCACACGGCGCCAATCGCGCTTGCCGGATCTGACCATCCAGCGGGCGGAGGTTGTGTTGCTACAAGAGACGGAGGCCGGTGTTTTGGTGGTGGCGAAAGATCGCTCGAAATATCTTTGGGCGCCTGCTCAATTGGCCGACTATGCCGGCGCGCGTGCGGCGCTGGCAAGGTGGATGGTGATTCACCGGGCGCCTGCGCAGCCGCGCGGCCAACACACCGGTGTTCTGACCGTGGCCTGGGGGCTTGGCACGGCGTTGTGCATGGGCGCCTTGCTCTTCGCGGCCGACCCAACCCTGGTGGTGGTGGCTGGGATAGCAACGCTGGCGATTTATCTATTCGTCTATCGCCGGTTGCAAGCGCAACGCGGCATCGACCAGCGCTTCCGCCGCACCTATAGTGGCATTTTTATCTTTCTGGTTGTCGTCGTGGCGGCAAGGGTTCTCATGGTGCTAAGCCCGCTGATGACGAACCATTGAATTTGAGAGGTGAACTGGTATGCGAAAACGAGATCAACAAGCGGAGCACACTTCGTTTCAGGAGCATGGGCCCTACGACCCACGCATCGATAGTAAGGCCGACGTGGCGATGGTCTATGGGTTGGATCGAGATTTTGAAACGCGTATTTCGGCCTGGGGCAAAGCCGGTTACCGCTTGCACGTGATGACGGGCGTATCGTGGGGCGGCTATGCCGACTACGTGCGCGGCCAATGGGATGGCATGAAGCATTTTGACGACGCGCAAACCGCAAAGGGTGGGTTCCGCCTGGAGCATGGCATGGGGCAGGGGCACGATATTTACTACATGATGCCCAGCATGCCCTATGTGCGCTACCTGGCGGAGAAGCTGCACCGCGTGGTGGATGCCGGGGCGATTGCGCTGCACCTGGAGGAGCCGGAGTTTTGGGTACGCGCCGGTTATGGAGAGGGGTTTAAGCGCGAATGGGCCGACTATTACGGCGAAGCATGGCAGGCGCCGGACTCGTCGCCGGATGCGCGCTACCGCTGCGAAAAGCTCAAGCAATACCTGTATACGCGCGCGCTGGCCTATCTCTTTCATGACATCAAAACATACGCGCGCCAGAAGGGCGTGAACGACTTCAAGTGCTACGTGCCTACGCACAGCCTGGTGAACTATTCGCACTGGCGCATCGTCAGCCCAGAGTCGCGCCTGATTACCATCCCCGATTGTGACGGCATGATCGGCCAGGTGTGGACGGGCACGTCGCGCACGCCGACGGTATTCCGCGGCGAATTGCGCCAGCGCCCCTTCGAGGCGGGCTATTGCGAATATGCCGCCTGCGCCGCCATTTCGCGCGACACCGATTTCCGGCTGTGGCAACTGGCCGACCCAATTGAAGATAACCCGAATTACAACTGGCAGGATTACCGGACCTGCTGGGAGTGCGACGTGACGGCCTCATTGCTCTCACCCGAGAACGTGCGTTTCGAGATCATGCCCTGGCCGACGCGCATCTTCACGCGCTCGTACCCCAAGGAGAACCTGGATGCCAAGCCGCTGCCGGTGCTGCTGGATGCCTACGTGGCGCGCCTGGAACGCAACGGCAAAGCCGACCTGGCGGCGACGACGCGCCGGGCCGTGGCCGAGTTTGGCAAATATCTGCGCGAAAACCCCGAGGAGAGCCGCAAAGAGACGCTGGGCTTTGCCGCGCAGGCCGAGACGTCCGCGGAGATGCGCTTTGGCGATATCCTCAGCGGCGCGTTTGCCTTCTACAAATATCTGTCAACCTGGCCGGACCAGGATGAGGCGCATGCCCTGCGCGATGCCATCGCGGCCTTCTATCACGACCCGACAGACGAGCGCGAATTCATCCCCGCTACCTACGCTACCGAATTGCAGGTGGTGCACAACGCGCTGGCCGACATGGAGTGGCCGGGCGATTACGAGTGGCTGCACGGCCAGACGGGCGTTGGGATGGCGATTGCCGACACGTTGATGTATCAACGCGGCGACCCAAACCCCAGCGACGCGGACCTCTCTTCGTTCTATGGCCTGGCGATGCCGCTGGTGAAGCATGGCACGGCGCTGACGCTGGTACAGATGGAACGCATGCAGGATGCCGGCTACCTGGATGGCGTGCGCGTGCTGTTGCTGACGTATGAGGGCATAAAACCCGCTCGCCCCGAAATGCACCAGAAGATTGCGGAATGGGTGCGCAAGGGCAACGCCTTGCTGATCTATGGCAATGGCGATAGCTACAATGACGTGCGGGAATGGTGGAACCAGGACGGCGCAAATTACGCCGCTCCGCAAGAGCACCTGACGGAGCAACTGGGCCTGGGCCGCAACCCGGCGCCGGGCGTGTATGCGTGTGAGAAAGGCTTTGTGATCGTGGACGCCGGCTCGCCCGCGGCGTTGGCGCATCAGGCGAATGGCGCCGATGCAGTGCTGGCGCAGGTGAAGCTTGCGCGCGCCAAACTGGGCCTGGGGTGGGACGAGTCGAACACGTTGGTCTTGCGGCGCGGGCCCTACATCAGCGCCGGTGGCATGGACGAGTCGGTCAGCACGGAGCCGGTGACGTTGCACGGGCGCTATGTGAACCTATATGACCCGCGCCTGGGCATCGTGGAGAACCCGCGCATTGCCCCGGATACGCGCTGGTTATTCGTTGACCTGGCGCGCTGCCCGAACCAGGCGTGGGTGGTGGCTTCGGCCGGACGCGTGAGTGATGAGACAGCCACCGACCACACACTCAGCTTCAGCGTGGCGGGGATGGATCAGACGACCTGCGTCGTGCGCGCGCTGTTACCCGCCCGGCCTGCCCGCGCGTCGCTCAATGGCCGGGCCGGGGCATTCGCCTGGGACGACGCGTCGCACACGGCACTGCTCGAATTTCCGAATTTGCCACAGGGCGTGGCCGTTACGCTGGAATGGTGAACGAGCCTGGCAGGGGTGAGGTGTGTGCCCGCTATAGCGGCGGGGCAGGCTTCCCCTTCGCCAGTTTGATGGAGGAGCCATGCAGAACATCCATGCGCATGTGTGGGATCAGACGCTCCATATGTCTCCCGCGACGGTGCGAGAGGCGGACATTTCGCGCGGGTTTCATATCGACCTGACGGTGCAGTTCGACGCGCTGATGCAGGATATGGCGCCCTTCGAGAAAGTGGTGCTATTTGGCATGAAGGCGCGCCTGAATGGTTTCTGGGTGCCGGATGAGTACGTGGCCCAGGTGGTCGCGCGCGTGCCGGGCAAGTTGTATGGCTTTGCCGGGTGCGACCCGACGCAGCCGGGTTACATGGACGAACTGCGGCATGGCATTGAGGACTTGCATCTGTGCGGCGTGAAGATGGGGCCGATGTACGCCGGGTTTGACCCGCGCGATAGCCGTTGCGAGCCCGTGTACGACTATTGCCAGGCGAGGGGGCTGCCGATCATGATGCACAGCGGCACCACCTTCAATAGCCAGGCCCCGTTGAAGTTCAGCCGGCCCTGGCTGTGGGACGAAGTGGCGATGCGTTACCCCGAATTGCGCATGGTGCTGGCGCACGTGGGGCATCCTTTCTGTGAAGAGTGCCTGGTGGTCGTCCGCAAGCACCCGCATCTGTATGCCGATATCTCGGCGCTCTATTACCGGCCCTGGCAGTTCTATAACATGTTGATCGCGGCGCAGGAATATAAGGTGACGCACAAATTGCTCTTCGGCACCGATTATCCGTTCGTGGGGGGCAGGGAATCGATTGAGGGCTTACGGCACGTCAACGATATGCTGGCTGGCACGGCGCTGCCCAGGGTGTCGGATCAAACGATTGACGAAATCTTGAATCGCGACAGTTTTACTTTATTAGGCATCAAGTCATCATAAGGAGAAACGAACAATGAGTCTCGGTAGACCACGCAATCATGGCTGCCGCGTCAGCGACGCATGGACAGTCGATGGTATGCGCACGCTCATCATCGAGAATGAGCTGCTGCGCGTCACGGTATTGCTGGATAAGGGCACCGATATCGTAGAGTTCCGCTATAAGCCGCGCGACCTGGATTATTTGCTCTATATGCCGGGCGGCCTGAAGAACCCCAATCACGGCGTCGTCTCCACGCCAAACGACGGCCCCTTCCTGGATTACTACACCGGCGGCTGGAACGATATCCTGCCCAATGGCGGGCCGTTTTCAACGTACAAAGGGGCGGGGTTTGGCCAGCATGGTGAGGTCAGCCTGATTCCCTGGGAATGCAGCGTGTTGGAAGACACGCCTGAATCGGTCGCGGTGAAGATGTGGGTACGCCCGCTGCGCACGCCGTTCTTCGTGCAGAAGACGCTGCGCATGCAGCCCGGGCGCGCCGTGTTGAACGTGGAAGAACAGGTGACCAACGAATCCGGCGAGCCGATGCACTTGATGTGGGGCCAGCACATCGCGTTTGGGCGCCCATTCTTGGACGACGGCGTCATCGTGGATGCACCGGCGAAGCGCCTTTTGGTGGACCCGGTCCAGGCCGGTTACGAGCCGCGCGCCTATATGCCGGAAGGCAACTTTGAATGGCCGAACGCGCTCACGCCCGACGGCAAGCCGGTGGATGCCAGCAAAATTCCGCCGTTTGGCACGTTCAAGGCCCAGGAGATGGCCTATCTGACGGAGTTGAGCGACGGCTGGTACGCCATTCGCAACCCCGTGCAAAAGTTGGGCTTTGGGGTGCGCTTCGATCACTCGCTGTATCGCTACATCTGGTACTGGCAGCAGCAGGGCAACGTGGCGGAGGGCTTCCCCTGGTGGAGCCGCCTGCACACGGTTGCGTTGGAGCCTTGGACCAGCTACCCCACTAAGGGCCTGGCCGAAGCGGTTGCCAACGGCAGCGCTGTGCAACTGGCCGCTGGGGCCACGCTCACGTCCAGCCTGAAGGCGGTGGCGTTTGAGGGCGATGCGCAGGTGACGAGCGTGACGCACGAAGGCGACGTGAAGTTCGCCTGACGAAGAGAAGAAGCCGCATGGATGCCGCATTGCCCCGGGCATCCATGCGGGTTGGGTTGTACACGGGTGGTCAAGATGCGGATCACGGACGTAGAAGCCATTGTGTTGGATACGGGCAAGAACTACCCGAACCCACAAGAAGCGGGAGAGGCGCACGGCGTGCGCTTTATCTGCCTGGTGAAGGTCAGTACCGATGAGGGCATCACCGGTTGGTCGGACGTGGAGACGCAGCCACACGTGGGAAAGCAGATCGTGGAGGCGCCGTCGGGTGGGGCGGTGGGGTTTGAATCGTTACGCCGGGCGTTGATCGGCGAAGACCCATTGGAACACGAGCGCCTGTGGCAGAAGATGGTGCGCTACCTGGCCTATTACGGGCGGCAGGGCGCAGGCATGCAGATGATTTCGGGCGTCGACATCGCTCTGTGGGACATCGCGGGCAAGGCGTTGGGGCAGCCCATCTGCAAACTGTTGGGAGCGCGCTATCGCGACCGCGTGAAGGCTTACGCTTCCACCCTCTTTCGTCCCACGCCCGATGCGATGCGCGTCGCCGTGGCGGATTACCTGGCGCGTGGCTTCCGCGCGATCAAGTTCGGTTGGGGTGTCTTTGGCGATGATCTGGCCCTGGATATCGCGCTGATGAAAGCGGCACGCGCCGAGGCCGGGCCGGACGTGACCCTGATGGTGGACGGCGGCTGGTATCGCGTCGATTATGAGTCGCCCTACAAGCTGCGCCCGCTGAAGGATTGGGCCCGCCTGGTGCGCCAGTTGGAAGCGCTGGACGTGTTCTGGCTGGAAGATTTCCTGCACCCCGATAACCTGGAAGGCTATGCGGCGCTGGCGGCACAGACGCACAGCTTGCGCATCGCAGCGGGCGAACAACTGGCGGGCGTGCGCGAATTTGAGCGCCTGGCCGACGTAGGGCATGTGGACGTGTTGCAGCCCGACCTATCGCGCTGCGGCGGATTGACGATCGGCAGGCAGATCGCCGACCTGGCGATGCGCCGGCAGATCGATTGTGTACCGCATGCCTGGCTGACGGATTTGCTCAAGGCGGCATCGCTCCACCTGAACGCTTACTTGATGAACTCGCAGTACCTCGAATTTAACGTTTCCAGCGCCTCGCTTCTGAACAATCTGTGCCGGCAGCGCATCGAGATGCAAGACGGCATGATCCCGGTGCCCAGCGGCCCGGGGTTGGGTGTGGATGTGGATGAGGAAATGGTGGCGCGCTATCGTGTTGCCTGACGTAACGCATGATTGGAGGATAACCATGTTTGACAGTGACCAGGAGATTTTTGGCTTTATCAAAGACAACCTGTACGTGCCGGCTGTGTGCGACATCCTGGATTCCCTGGGATATCGCCACCAGGCTATGCATCCGCGCCTGAGGCCATTGCTGCCCGACATACGCAATTGCGGGTTGGTAGGGCGAGCGCGCACCGTGCGTTGGATGGAGACCGACTACGTCGTGGAAGAAGATCCCTACGGTGGCGAGATCGACGTGGTGGATTCGCTCAAGCCGGGTGACGTACTCGTGCATTCCACCGACTATAGCGGCACAATCGCCCCGTGGGGTGAATTGATGTCCACCGTCAGCCAGCGCAACGGTTGCGTGGGCTGCGTCTGTGACGCGATGATCCGCGATTGTGTGCGCATTATCGACATGGGGTTCCCCGTCTATTACGCCGCAATCGGCACGCTGGATTCGAAGGGTCGCGCGCGGGTGCAGGCCTACGACGTGCCCATCCGCTGTGGTGAAGTGCTGGTGCACCCCGGCGACGTGATCTATGCCGATTACGACGGCGTTGTGGTGATCCCCACCACGGTGCTGAAGGATGTGCTTACGCTCGCGCAGGAGAAGGTGGGCAAAGAGAACCTGACGCGCGACGCCTTGCTGGCCGGCAAGTCCTTGCGCGAGGTCTATAACACCTATCACGTGTTGTGACCGGCCCCTAAGTAGCCTGTCGAAGGGTGGGGTGCTGCATCCCGAGCCTGTCGTCCCTTGACAGGCTCACCATGATCATCCCGAGAATCGGATAGTCAACGCAAAAGAAGAGGGCAGAAACTGGTGCCTTCGTTTATGAGTAGCAGCGAAGCGCGGGATCTTGACACGTGGTGGCACCCTGGTTCTATCCAACGCGCGGGTTCATGACGGCCCAGATTCCTCATGCGCCATTGCAGCCCGGCTCCAATTTCGTCACACGGCGCATTCGGAGTGACCATGCCGTTGAGCCGGAGCTGATTCGTAATGGACGACCTCCCCGAATATCCTTATTCGGAGCACCGAGCCAAAACTGCCACTTGGCGCTCTGGCGAAAATGCTGTAAACTCCGCCCCAGCCTTGTGAGGCTGGATTTTCACAAGGCCCATCAGCCGAGACGCTGTTTGCCCATCCCATCCACATTTCATTATTCAAAGGAGCACTCGCATGGCAATCGCTCAACAGGAGCAGAAGATTGTAGGCTACATGCCGCAAGACGTTCCCCCCGTCGGCGCGATGATTAGTTTAGGCATCCAGCAGGTGTTAACGATGTTCCCCGCAACCGTACTGGTGGCCATCCTCACGAAGTTCGACATCGGCGTTACACTGCTGACCAGTGGCCTGGGTACACTCATCGCCTTGCTCGTTTCGAAGCGACGCATTCCTCTGTATTACGGTTCCAGTTTTAGCTACATCGCTGTCATCATCAGCGCAATGAACCTGTTCGCGCCCACCTGTTTTGCCGACGCGGCGATGACCTATTGCCCCGACGGCGTGCGCATCGTCCAGGTCGGTATCATCGGCACGGCGGTGGTGGAAATCCTGGTTGGCCTTCTGATTATGCGGGCCGGTAAGAGAGCATTGGACACGGTGCTCCCGCCCATCATCACCGGCAGCATCGCCATCGTCATCGGCATTTCACTGGCGGGCTCCGCCCTGAACAATGCATCCGGCATGGCGCCCGACAAGTCAAGCATATCCTGGCTGGTGGCGTTCATCACGTTAGTTGCCACGGTGGCCTTCTCGGTATATCTGCAAGGGAAGGGCCTGCTGGGCATGCTCCCAATTCTGTTTGGCGCAATCGTCGGTTATGCGGCGGCGGTGCTATTCGGCATGGTGGATTTCAGTGGAATCGCCACCGCTGCATGGGTGCGTGTGCCATCCATCACATTGCCGGCATTTGAGGACCCGCGGGCATGGTCGGTCGTCGTCAGCATCGCGCTCATTGCGATTGCGACCATCCCCGAAAGCACGGCGCACCTGTATCAGATGAGCCTGTACATTGACCAGTTGGCGAAGACGCTGAGCCGCAAGCCGCTGGAAATCAAGAACCTGATCGGCTTGAACCTGGTGGCCGATGGAAGCCAGGACCTGGTGGCTGGCTTCTTGGGCGGCGCGGCGGGCACCAACTATGGCGAGAACAATAGCTTGATGGCGATCACGCGCAACTATTCTTCGGCGGTGCTGATGACCGCCGCCGGGATCGCTATTTTGCTGGCATTCATCGGCAAATTGGCGGCGGTCATGAATACGATCCCCGTGGCTGTCACGGGCGGGTTGAGCATCTACCTGTTCGGCGTGATTGGGATGCAAGGTGTGGCGCTTATCCAGTCCGAGAAGGTGAACCTGTTTGAACCGCGCCAGTTGGCATTGGGCGCGATCATCCTGGTGACCGGCATCGGTGGTTCGATCTACCTGCCTAACGGGATGTTCCCCTTCCAGATCCCGGTGATCTTCCCGAACGGCATCCCCGCGATTGTGTTTGCAGCGATCGTTGGGATTCTGCTCAATCTGTTGTTCGTGGTTGTTTCGCCGCGAAAACTGGGTGTGCAAGAACGCGAGAACCCGAATCTATAAGATGAACCAACCTGCTGGGTTGGTCGAGCGGCGCTTGACCAACCCAGGGGATTATGGCAGCAGGACGGCTTTTACCAGGTCGGGACGTTTGTCGGCCATCATTCTGAAGACTGTCTCCACCTGTGAGAGCGGCAGCCGCTCCGTGATGAGCGGCGCCGAGCGAATCCGGCCTGTTTCCATCAGGTGGATGGTTTCGTCCCATACGTTGGGGCTGCCCAATGACCCTTGCAGGGTGATGTTATTCACCACGAAAGCGTCCAAATCCAATTCCCCAACCTGGCTATTGAACAGCCCGATCAGCGAAATGCGCCCGCGCGGGCGGACGATCTTCATCAGGTCTTTGCACACGGCGGGATTGCCGGTCGCCTCGATGATGACATCGAACTTGCGGCCTTCAGTCAGGCGGAGCGTCTCGGCCAACAGGTCCTGTGTGCGCGGGTCGATGGCTGCGTCGGCGCCAAGCTTCAAGGCCAGCTCGCGCCGGTTGGGTCGCCCGCCGATCATTACTACCTGGCGCGCGCCATACGCTTTGGCCGCCTGCAACGCTTCCAGCCCGATGGGGCCGGGGCCCATCACCGCCACGCGGTCACCCGGGCAGGTGCCCACCAGCATGGTGCCATAGACGGAGACTGCCGTCGTTTCCACCATGGCGGCTTCTTCAAACGTCATACGTTCGAACTTGTGCAGAAAATTGGCCGGGTACCGCATGCGATCCGAGAACCCGCCATCCAGGTTCAAGATGCCTGTTTCCTGGCGGTTGAGGCACTGGTTATACCAGCCCTTGCGGCAAAATTCACATTCGCCACAGGCTACCGTGCACTCGCCCACTACTTTGTCGCCGGGCTTGACGTTTTTGACGTTCGCGCCTACCTCCAACACCTCGGCCGACCACTCGTGTCCCTGGATGATTGGGTATTTTGCAAGGCCACTGGTGAAGTAGAACATCGTGCCCTGATAGATCTCCAGGTCGGTGCCGCACACGGTGACGGCGCGCGGGCGCAGCAGGGCGTCATTGGGGCCGATGTGCGGGTCGGGCAGTTCTTCGTATCGACCATCGTGCGGGCCATAAGTGCGGAATGCTTTCATGACATTACCAGTCCATGGGATGAAGGTGTTATTACAATCCTTCCCAACCTCTTGCCTTATTCGCTTTACGTACAAGTTCTACATGAGGACGATCACTCGTTGATGGTGGCAGAATAATCATCTCGCGAAGCTCATTCCGGAATCTATCCATCTCACCGTCGCGCTTTATCTTGATCAGGTGTTGCAATTTATTTTCGTTGGTAATGATGTGATACTGTGCATCGAAGGTGATGAGAGCTTGATCGTAGGCCGCATGATGCAAATAACATGCGGCAATGCCATTTGCGGTCTCGTCATTGCTGTCTTCATCGGCCACCGGCAAAATGTGGGCCGCTTGTATCAAATCGAGTTGCAAACCGCAGAAAGCACATTTGTGTTCATAAGCAGTCAGTACGCGTCTTCTGAAGCTCGACACTCGCAATCGTTGTTGCACTGAAGCAACCACAATCTGACGTCTTGCCGGCAATTTACTTATTGCCGAGGTGTTGACAGCGCGGGGATCGGAAGCTACTGCACTTAATGTTTCGGTATCCTTCTTGGAGTTACCAAAACCGTGAAGAGCATCGAGATTTTGAACATACTCAACCAGCATGTCAGGCTTGAAAGCAATAGCTATTTCATTGTTTTCCTTAAGGCAAGGGGCAAACCCACTGATATAAGCTTGGTCGAGGCACTCTTTCCGTATCTGGAAAGAAGGTGATGCACCCAAATGTCCTGAATGTTTGTTGTAATCAAAACCAGCAAATAACTGACTTTCATCCCACCATCCCAGTATGAGTGTTTTCCCATCTGGTTCTGGCTCGAATTGTTCAAAACCAGTTATTTGTATGCGATATTCGTGCTCGGGGCGAGCATGCCCGCCACCATGTGTGATGTTCCATATATAGATGCGGACTTTAATTGCCTCTTGATCGTTATATATATTGAATCTAAAAGGATGCGATGACCTGTTCAAACGAATAACATCCCACCCAGCGTCGATGATGCTGGATGTAACGATGTCGGCAAGTTGCTGTTTAGATAGTTTCGACATGGTCCCTCTTATCAGCAAATAAGTCGTTAACCTCCTCGAAACGGTAAAGACTCCCATCTAAATATGAAGGTTCAATCTCAATTGATATCCATAGCCGATGTAGCATCTCCGCAACAAAGCCTGTGGTGTTAGAACCGGCAAAAGGGTCTAGAATCAAATCTCCTTTATCAGTAAGGAATTCAATAAAAAACTCCGCGAATCCAGGGGGAAAACGAGCGGGATGAGGTTTGATGCCGGCTTCTTTGCATCTGCGTAGGTAAGACCCATTTGAGTCTGTATTGGCTAATGTCAATAGGTTTGAAGGTATAGCACCCTTGTTATCTTTTGTGAACTTATCTGATATATCATGCCCGCTTGGACGCAGGGCAGGTTTATACCCATTTTTAAGAAGTTTTTTCATGCTGTCACTGTATTCAGTTAACACTTTTCTGTTATCGGCCTTTGGGTTAGTCGTTTTCGACAACCACCATACAACGTTAACAGCATCTTTGACTCTTACACGCCTAACAGTAACCCATTCGGCAGGAGTAGGAAGTCGCGCGGGGTTATAGTGATAAAACTCTTGGGCTAAATTGAAGCTTAGTTCTTTGCATAAACGTACAAGGAGTTCATACTGGTATATGCTTCTGATAGGATTCCCCGGAAGATATGCACCACCCAAATCAATAACTAATGAACCATCGGGCCTCAAGATTCTGTAGAACTGCTCAGCAAACGGCAGGAACCACTCAATGTAGTCATCAGCACTTTTGTTGCCATATTCTTTCTTTCGCGTTAAGGCAAATGGTGGCGATGTGAGAATTAGGTTAACAGACCCTGCTTTAAGGTCTTTCATAACCTCTAGACTGTCACCACATAGTGCTACGCCGTGTTGTCTTTCATAATATGGAGCGATTTCACCATCATAAAGCCGTAGAGGTTTTCTTTTACTGTATTCGCGCATAATTTCAATATAGCACACATGTTCATGTTAGGTGAGACCGCGCAGTTTCCTGTTCGCACAAATGGTCATGGTTGGTGTCTGATTCGGGCTTTTGAAAAATACTTTTGAGTGAGTATAAATGGCAGTATACAGACGATGAGAATGACGGCGCTGACGTTCAAGCCCTGTTCCAAGGAGCTTTGATCGCCAATCGCGCCGACGATGATCGGCCCAATCACGCCACCTATGCAAGAGGTCAGGTTCACCAGCGCGACGATGGCGCTCTTCAATTGCTCGGTGCCGCGCACGCCGAATGAGAAGGCCAGCGGCATGATCGGCCCGGCAAAGATGCCCACCAGGAACGTGCTGACTGCCAGCACGCCAGGCTGGCGAACCGTCATGCCGGTGAGCATGAAGAGCGCCATGAGCAGGACGCATGCCACCATCTGGGGCGGCTCGGCCAGTTTGTGGCTGATAGCGGCTGAGCTGAGCCGCCCGGCCATCACCCCGAACCAGAAGAGCGCGGCAACCTGCGCCGCTGTTGCAACCGAAAGCCCAAGCGTTTGCTGTGCGAAAGACGCGGTAAAGACGGTCAGAGCCTGCTCGGAAGCCACGTAGCCCATCACGACGATGAACGTCGCAACAATGGCCAGGTTGCGCAGCACGTGTGCCATGTTGCGCAGGCTGAAGGGTTCATCTTCGTGCATATCGGGCAGGCGCGCCATGATGAAGATGACGAGCGGCACCAGGCACACCAACGCGCCTAACCAGAAGGCGGCCGGCCAATCGCCCAATGCCGTCGCCAGCGGGCGGGCGATCAGCAGCGTGATTCCCGCGCCGATGGCGAACGCCGCATGATAGATGTTCAGGAAGGTGGCCTGTTTGGCAGGAAAGGCGTGCACGATGACCGCACCGTAGAAGATCACCGAACCGCTGTAGCCCAGCCCGGTGATGAAGCGGGCGACGACGACCAATTCATAGGTTTTTACGCCCGATAGGAATGTGCCCACCAGCATGAGCACGATGGAAAGTAGCCCCAACCGGCGTGGGCGCAGCTTGTACATCAACCAGCTCGCCAGGAACGAGCCGACCACGTTCCCGCTAAATAGGGCGCTTTGCATCCCACCGGTGAGAGCGTGCGGCACGGAGAGGTCTTCGATGATCCAGCTTTCTAGCGCGCCAACGAGTGCCATGGTGACACCGCACGCCAGCGAGCCGAAGATTGTTCCTACGAGCACAAGAGCGGGCTGACCCGCTTGTGAATGGACGGACGTCGATGAGGGTTGAGACATATGAGTTTAAGGTTGGCTGATAGTTGTCAGTTGGCTTTGTGCAAATGCTGGGGTGACATGCTTTTGGGTTCCCAGCGTCAGTGCCGAAAACGTTGTACCCGCCAGCTCAGTACACGATAAAGAGGAACGTTCGCATTCCCCTCGCGCGTGAGCGTGCCGTGGGTGAGCGCAGTATCCCAGGCCAGCGTGACGCGATTGAGCGCGCCGCGCTGATAGTCGAACGTCACGCCGTCGTCCTCGTAGAGCGTGAATGGCAAGTGGCCATCTCCGTAGATGCGGACGTTCAACGCGAAGCTATCTGGGTCGGCTGTGTGCAGCGTGGGCGTGGCAAGCGGCAGCACTGCACCGTCTTTGACGAACAGGGGAATCACCGCCAGCGGCGCCGTGTATTGGATCGTCTGGCCGCCTTCGTAGCGGGTGTGCCCCCAGAAGTCGTGCCATTTGCCTTCGGGGAGATAGATGGGGCGTTCCTTTTGCCCGGCCAGCAGCGGTGCCACCAGCACGCGATCACCCATCAGGTACTGATCATCCAGTTTATAGGTATTTTTATCGTCGGGGTAATCCATCACCAGGGCGCGGAATGGCGGCAGGCCCTCTGTGGCGTAGCGGTAGAACGCCGCGTACAGGTAGGGCAGGAACTGCATGCGTAACTTGAGCACATCGCGGCAGATCGATTCCACCTGTTGCCAGTTGGGGGCGAACGTGTCCGCGTTGTTCTGCGGCGTATCCCACTGCTTCCACGGCGGGTTCTTGATGTACCACGCGTTGATGAGCGCCTGTGGCGAGAAAATGGCCGATTGCAAGCGGCGAATCAGATCTTCTTCGGAAGTGGCATGCCGGACTTCTGGCGTCCAGAGCAGCCCGGAGAAGCCGCAGTTCACCACGCCACGGATGAAGTCTTTGTGTTCGTACAGGTCGCTATAGAGCACGAAGGGGTAGGGCGCTGCCAGCGCGTGCGAAGAGCGCACGTCGTGGTAGGAGCGCTGATTGCGCTGCCGGTAGATGCTATCCACCATCTCCTGGAAGCCCAAACCGAAGAGCGAGTGTTCCTGTTCGCCGTCCAGCCCGGAAGGGAATTGGCTGAGTTCGGGGAATGACCAGCGCGGGACGATGTAATCGGAGTTATCGCATTCGTCCAATTTATAGCCCGACACGCCCAGGTCAACGTGTTGCTGGGCGAAGCACCGGCTCATGATTTGGCGCGTCTGGGGCAACGTCAGGTCGGGCACCAGGCCCTGCCAGACTTCGTAATCGCCGGAGTAGGGCGCCAGGTCGGCATAGATGGGTGACGTGGCGTGTGTGAAGGCGTGCGTCCAGAGGTTCAGGTGATAGTTCTGCGCGCCCAGGTCCTGCGTGAGCTGACCCGGCTTGGGGAACTTATCGCTCCACAGGAAGGAGCACGAGTAGGAATGAGTCTGCCAGCCCGGCTCCAGCCCCAGCACGTCGCACGGGATATGGTCGCTGCGGAAGTCCTCGGCAAACTTCAACACCAGTTGCTGATCGAAGTCGGCCCGGCAGCGATACCACACGCCCAACCCCCAACGGGCCGGCCAGCAGCCGCCGCCGGAGAAAAGGTTATAGCGCTGCACCGCCTGCAACATCGCCGGGCCGGCAAAGAGGTAGATATCCACCCCGGCGGCGATGGGGACCTCCACCGTTACTTTGCCGTCGTGATCGTGTTTGCGCGTCTCGTACAGGTCCTGCGCGCTAAAGATCACGCTGGAGGTGGCGTCTGGTGCTGTGGTGGCGCGGCGGTCTTTGCGTGGTTGCGCGCAGCCCACGTAGAAGGTGACATAGCGCGCCGTGTCCACCAACACGCCATAGCCGCGCGTGGAGACGTAGAAGGGCACCGGGGCATGCGAATCGCCCAGGTCGGCTTTGGGGTCGCTGTTGACGCGTAGCGTCTTTTTCAAGTCGCGCTGGTTGAACGATAGCAATTGCAGGCCAAAGCCATAGATCTGCTCGTCTTCTTCCAGCGGCAACTCGGCCACGTAACCGCGCGCCGTCTTGCGCCCGGTGACTGCTGCCGCGTCGAGTGGCGTTTCGCCGGAGGTGGCGAGCGCTTGCAGCCCGGCAAGCGCGGGCGGTTGATAGCGCAGGTTGACCGGCGTCGCCGTTTCCGGCTCACCCAGGGTGAGCTTCCAGATGCCGGGATAGATCATTTGCATGGTAATGCTCCTTGTTGTCTTTGTTCCCATTCTTCGCGCAAGATGCCCATCAAGACGGTGTCCACATATTCGCCCTGCTGCCATTCGGCCTGGCGTAACCGTCCTTCTTCGACGAACCCGCAGGCGGCGTAGCAATGAATGGCGCGCGGGTTGGCTGAACTGGTTTCCAATCCGACGCGGTGCACGTTCCAGTAATGGAAAGCGTAATCGAGCAACAGGCTCACCGCTTCGCGGCCATAGCCATGATTCCAGTAGTTTTTATCGCCGATGATGATGCCCAGTTCGCAACTGTGGCTGACGCCGTGGAACTTGTCGAAGCTATGCAGGCCGCACTGGCCGATGACCTTATCGTCGACGACGATGGCAAACCACGTGCTGTCGCGGCCGCCTTTTGTTGCGTTCTGGTCATACTCGGCCTGCATGCGTTCCAGCGACCTGGGGATGGGCGGCTCTGCATCGCCTAAAACGCTGATTTCCGGGTCGTTCGTAAATTCCCACAGGCGGGGCAGGTCGTCGCGGCGGATGCCGCGCAGGAGGATGCGGTTGCTTTTGAGCATGGGAGTGTCCTTTGTCGTGTTATCAGGCCTGACAGGCGGCGACTATCCGTCTCATTCGACACCTATCAAGGTCGTGTGAATCACAATTTGATCACGGCCACGCCGTAGTAGTCCAGTTCCAACGTGCCGCTGGTGACGGCACCGGTGAGCAATTCCAACTTGCCGATTGGAACATTGATTGTTTGCTTTTGTTCCGTGTGATTGATGATGAAAAGCAACTTCTTATCGGCCCCTTCGCGGATGGACACCTCCACCCCCGCCGGCGGCTTCAACACCGGCGTGAGATGCGCCGCCACCAGCACCTCGGCCACCAACGCATCGTAGAACGACTCTTCTTTGGTGATCACCCCCGCGTAGTAAGCAATGCCCTTGCCATATACGTTGCGCGTGAGGGCGGCATAGCTTTGCATGTGCCAGTCTTCAAAGCCGGCCAGCGACTGGGCCGAAGTGGGTTTCACCCAGTCGGCATATTGAACGGCAGTGTAGTTGCCGCGAAAGCCATCTTTGCCGTTGACGCTGTATTGCATGTCGGCTGTCAGCGCCTCGTATTCCTCAATGCTGATGCCCAACGCGTCGCTGAGCAGGCCGGGCAGCGTGCGCG
>DAOUFG010000073.1:0-27085 GCA_034430115.1 Thermoflexales bacterium
CAGGCGAACCAGAAAACGATTTTGCGCGCGATCGACTTCGCCGCAGCCGAACATGCCGACATTTTGCTCACGCCCGAGGGTTCATTGAGTGGTTACACGCCGCACTTTGACCAGCCCACTTTGGACGTTGCATTGCAAGCGGTCACCGATTATGCGCGCCGCGCCGGGGTCGGCCTGGCGCTTGGCACGTGCTATGTGGAGCCCGCCGACGATCTGTGCTACGACCAGTTGCGTTTTTACGCGCCGAACGGCACTTACCTGGGCTTCCACACCAAGATCCTGACTTGCGGCACGCTCGCCGACCCGCCGGAGGGCGAGATCAACGATTACGCCCAGGCCCCGCTGCACACCTTCTCGTTCGGCGGCATCACCGTGGGCGGGCTGGTGTGCAATGATATGTGGGCCAACCCCGGCTGTACGCCCGTGCCGGACCCGCACCTGGCACAGATGCTCTCGCGGATGGGCGCGCGGGTGATCTTTCATTCGGTGAACGGCGGGCGCGACGGCAGCGAACTCTCGAAGGTGGCGTGGTGGTATCACGAGTCGAACTTGCGCATGCGCGCGCTGGCCGGCAAGGTGTGGATCGTGACGGTGGACAGTGCGGAGCCGGTGAACCTGCCCGCCTCTGCGCCGGGTGGCGTCATTACGCCGGGAGGCGAATGGGCTGCGCGCAGCGCCACGCAGGGCGAGAGCTTCTTTGCGTATACGATCACGGAATAGGATTAGGATTCACCACAGAGCCACAGAGAGCACGGAGATTTTCTTGGCTTAGCCTCCCTGGACAATTCGATCCGATTCCACCGCAGAGACGCGGAGGACACAGGGATTGGAAGGATAGCAGGCGCATGACAGACTTTTCGCAGAAGTCTATCTCTATCACGCGCCATGCAGGTTTTATATGCCAGATAAATTAATGCCGCGCGTCATCATCCTTGCCTGGATGATCGTCGGGTGCTTTGCCGGGGCGATGCTCTCGTTATTTGTCCGCCTGCCGGCCATCGTGGCATGGGAGGCGTTATCCTCTGCGCCAGCGCCAATTGCAGAACTGGTTACGGTGACGTTGCGCGGCGTCTACGCCAGGACAGGCGACGGGAACGTCATTGGTTGCGAAGCAGATGTGTGCTGGAAAACGTACCCCAGTGACGCCGAATTGCCCGGCATCAATACGACCGTGCTGCGCAACGTCAAGCCCTGTGATCGATTTAACGAAGCATTTGTGCTTTCTCCAAATACGCCGAAGCCGCTCGTCGATTGCATTCAAACCATGGTTACCTATACCGAAGCCAGCAGTGAAGGCTTCTACGTCCTGGATGCAGATCGTCGCGTATGGCGCTGGGCGTATATGCATACGCCCGGAGAAGGCATTCTCGTCTATGGCATTGGCGGTGGGTTGTTGCTGGCCGTCATCGGCATTGTCGATCAGAAGCGGCAAATGAAAAAGCCGCGCAGAGCCATGCACGGCCTAGGGATGCGCCGATTGCGCAGACGTTAACCAGGGAGAACTGCCATATCTGAAACTTTTGTGTGAGAAATTTTCACTTGGGCCGCACGGGTGTGGCGGCATCCTGGCCCACTACGGTAGTCCAGGGGCGGACGTGCCACTGCTTCACCACCCCGTTAAGGACGTAGGGGTCGGCCCTGGCAAAATCCTCTGCCACGGCGGGCGAATCACCCTGGAAGAGCAATATGCCGGTGTCGGCAGGGTTGGCCAGTGCGCCGCCCAATACCAGCTCGCCGCGTTCTACGGCTTGCCAGGCCCGCGTCAGGTGCTGATCGCGATAAGCGCCTCTTCGCTGTAGGTAGTCTTCGACATACTCATAGAACAAAAGGTAGTGCATCTTCTCGATCTCCAATCTCAATTCTCTAATCTCCGATCTCTTCTTACTTCTTGGCCGTGCCACGTTGCAGGCGGTCGGCAATGGCTTCGCCCAGACCGATGCGTTCCACCTGGCAAATCAAAATCACCTCGGCTCCATCGTCGTCCAATGCGCGCAGGCCCGCGTACAGGTTGCGCGCGATGTCCGCCAGCGTTTGCCCCAAAATGAATTGCGGGTCCAGCCCGGCACAGGCGGGCACGTCGCTGGTGCGGATGAGCAGCCCCACCCGCGTGCCGCGCGCTGCCAGCGCCTGCCGCTCGCGAAGCAGCGCCGCCAAATCCGGCACGATGCGCAACTCCGCCCGTGGCGCGTAGTGCTTGCTCAGCATCCCGGGGGAGTGCAGCGGAGCATCGGGGCCGGGGAGCCGGGGAGACGAGTCACTCTCGGGTCTCGAATCTCGAATCTCGAATCGCCCAAGAACTCGCTCGATCTCTTCGCGCGCCAGCCCGCCGGGGCGCAAGATCGCCGGCGTCTGAGAGGTCAGGTCCAGCACGGTCGATTCGACGCCGATGTGGGTGGGGCCGCCGTCCAGCACCACGTCGATGCGCCCGTCCAGGTCGTCCAGCACGTGTTGGGCGCTGGTGGGGCTGACGTGCCCAAAGCGGTTCGCGCTGGGCGCGGCAATCGGCACGCCGCTTAGGCGGATCAGCGCCAGCGCCACGGGGTGATTCGGCATGCGCACGGCCACCGTGTCCAGCCCGGCTGAGACGTTGGCCGGGATGCGCGCGCCGCGCGGCAACACCAGCGTGAGCGGCCCGGGCCAGAAGGCGCGTGTGAGCGCGAGTGCTCGCTGTTGTTGTTCAGGCGCGAGCGCGCCGATGATCTCTGCACGTTGAAGCGCTGCGGGGGCGTTTTGCATCTCGCCGGGCCCAGGCGCGCAATGTACAATGAGGGGGTCATTCAACGCGCGCTGCTTGGCGATGTATATCTTCGCCACGGCTGCAGCGTCCGTGGCATTAGCGCCCAGACCATATACCGTCTCGGTGGGGAATGCGACGGTGCCCCCGGCGCGAATGACGCCGGCGGCGATCTCGATAGCGTCGGAGGCGCTATCCAACTGATATAGACGTGTGGAACTCATCTTCCTCGTTTCGGATTACAATTAGAACATCTGTCCTATGAACTTCGATAAGAAGTCTGCTAGCAAACCTGCGCCAAAGCGCAAACCCAAACAACCGGCAGCGCGCCCATCACAGCCCGCTCAGCCATTGCTGACGGCCGATCAATGGATCGACCTGTTCGGTTATTGTCTGATCGCGTTGGCAGCCGCAACCATTTTAAGCGTGCTGACGCCGAATCCTAGCCCATTCTTCAGTGGCTGGGTGAAAATTTTGCAGCAGACTTTCGGTTGGGGTATGGTCGTCGCGCCCGTGATCATGTTGCTGATCGGGGTGTATCTATTGCTGCGCCGCTTTGGAGATCGCTTTCCGCAAATTCCTGCCGGGCGCGTCGTGGGCATTACGCTGGCCTACCTGAACGCGCTGGCCACGTTGCAAGCGATCGGCCAGGCTTCGGTGACCGATGCAAAGGCGTTGGTGGAGCAGGGCGGCGGTGGTGGATATGTCGGCAAAGGCATCCTGGATTTGCTCGTCGGCGCGGTGGGTAATGCCGGCGCGGTGATCGTGCTGCTGGTGCTGTGGGTGCTGGCCTTTATGCTCATCACGGGCCTCTCGGCGGCCCAGATTGTGGATGCTTTGCAGCGCAGCATCGCCGAACGCCGCGAGCGGCTGGCACTGGCCGCGCAGGAACAGGAGGAGGCCCAAGCACAGGGCGTGATCGTCCCACCCTATGACCACTCTCATTCGGGAGACGACCTGGTGATCAACGGCCTGAAGCCGCGCCGCGCTGCGCGCAAACCTGTGCCTGAGCCCGCTGATGAACCAGACGAGGATACCGACCTGCCGCCCGCGCGACCTATCACGCAACAGCGCCCGTTGCTCATCAACCAAAATGGGCACAAGCATACCGAGGCTGCCGCGTCGTTGCGCCCACCCGTGCAGACCGGCTCGCGTCGTTTGCCCCCGCCGCGCATCATCGGTGGGAATGAGCCGCTGCCGAACATGAATACGGCTGGTGCGGCGGCCGCCGCGCGCATGGCCCAGCCGCCCGCGGATGAGCCGGATATCACCTCGCGTTTCGAGACGCAGCGCCAGTGGGTGTTGCCTGCCGTCGATCAAATCCTGGACCCGGGCAATGACGCCGCCCTCAAAGAGGCGGACATCCGCAAGCGCGCCCAGTTGATCGAAGAGACGTTGAACGCGTTCGGCGTGCCGGGGCGGGTGGTGGAGGTGAACCGTGGGCCGACGATCACGCAGTTTGGCGTGGAACCGGGCTTCATCGAGATGAAGGGCGGCAAACAGGTGAAGGTGAAGGTTAGCCGCATCGCCGGGCTTGCCGATGACCTGGCGCTGGCGCTTTCAGCGCCGCGCATCCGCATCGAGGCCCCCGTGCCTGGGCGTGCCATCGTGGGCATCGAAGTGCCCAATGGCGAGACCTCGCTAGTTTCACTTCGCGACGTGATGGAGTCCGACGAATTTGGCGCGCTCATCAAAAAGACCCCGCTGCGGTTGGGGTTGGGCCAGGACGTGAGCGGACATCCGGTGGTGGCTGATATGACGACCATGCCGCACCTGCTCATCGCCGGGACCACCGGCTCGGGCAAGAGCGTGTGCGTCAATGCCATCATCGCGGCGCTGTTGTGCTACAACTCGCCTGAGGATTTGCGCCTCTTGATGGTGGACCCCAAGCGCGTGGAGTTGACCGGCTATAACGGCATCCCGCACCTGATCTCGCCGGTGGTGGTGGACCTGGAAAAGGTGACCGGCGTGCTGATCTGGGTGACGCGCGAGATGGAGAACCGCTATCGCACCTTCGCCAAGCATGGGGCGCGCAACATCGTGGACTTCAATCGCAAGGTGACGGAGTTCACCGGCCCGGCTCGCCCCAACGATCTGAAGAAGTTGCCCTATATCGTGGTGGTGATCGACGAGTTGGCCGACCTGATGATGCTCGCGCCGGATGAGACGGAAAAGACGATTTGCCGCCTGGCCCAGATGGCGCGCGCGACCGGCATTCACCTGATCATCGCGACCCAGCGCCCCAGCGTGGACGTGGTGACGGGGCTCATTAAGGCGAACTTCCCGGCGCGCATCGCGTTCACCGTGGCAACCAGCGTAGATTCGCGCGTAATCCTGGACACGCCCGGCGCGGAAAAGTTGCTCGGGCGCGGAGACATGTTGGTGGTGACGCCCGAACAGCCTTTGCCGGTGCGCTCGCAAGGCTGCTTTGTGTCGGATAAGGAGATCAATCGCATCGTGCGGCACTGGCGCGCGCAGGTGGGTGGCGACCCTTCGACAGGCTCCGGACCCTGGCATGACCCGATTACGGCGAGCATGACGGCCCCCTCCATCCCCATGACGGGGACGTTGAACGGTGAAGTACACGCTGTCCCAACGGGTGAAGCGAATGGTGCCGGCGGCCCGCTCACGTGGGACGAAGCGCGTGCGCTGACGGGCGCTGCCGAGGTTGACTCGAACGGCAACAAGGACGACAAGCTCTACCAGGACGCGGTGGCGACGGTGCGCTTGCAGGGCAAGGCGTCCATCTCGCTCTTGCAACGCCGGTTGCGCATCGGCTATACGCGCGCGGCCAGGCTGATCGAGCAAATGGAAGAACGCGGCGTGGTGGGGCCGAACGTGGCCGGCTCACAATTCCGCGAAGTGCTGAAGATGACGGACGACTCGAATCAAGAGGAGTAGTTCACCGCAGAGACGCAGCGCACGCAGAGATTTTGGTGTAAGGGCAATCCCTTGCGGTTGCCCCGTTACGTTTTTCACACATACCCTTGCCAGAGCAATGCCGATGAAAAACAATCCCCGCTCAAAGAACATTCAGGCCGTTGTCGTCAATCACAATACCTCGGCGTACACGGAGTTACTGCTGCGCTCGATGTTCGCCAGGCATTCAGATGAACTGGATATTTCAGTCACGGTGTACGACAACGATTCTCAGGATGATCGAAGCAGTCTAGAATCCTTCGCCGCCGCCAGGAACATTCCAATTCTCCCATCGGGTTTCAGAAGCAAGACCAAGTGGAATTCGCACGGCGAGGTACTGAGCAGGTTTGCTCAGGAGCATCAGGAGAGCGCCTACCTTCTGTTTCTCGATACGGATATTTGCTTCCTGGAAGACGATACCCTGTTGGTGATGCTTCGAGAGTTACAGGCGGACGAGACGGCTTTCGGCATCTATCCCCGCATCAGTTCGAACGCGGAAAGCGAAATCCCAGAAGAATATTGGCCCCTGGTCTATCACTCGCGGCTTCATCCATGTTGCGCGCTGGTCAAGAATACAGACATATTTCAGCGGGTCGTAAGAGAAGTCGGTCTATCTTGCGTGCAGTATCTGTGGGCTCAAGGGGAGGAGTATTTTGATACGTTTCGGCTGATGACCCAGGTGATGAAGACCCACGGCTTACGGGCGATCCGTTCTGCGACGATGGTGCAGCATTTCTTTTCCGTGTCGTATGAATGGGAGCCACAGGAGGTCATGATCGGCAAGGCCCGACTTCGAGACAAGCTGCTCGAAGCATACCGAGAGCGAGAGCATGTGTGATGCGTATCATTGGTCATCCGTCCATCGTCTTTCGTCCACAATGTCCACGTTTTCCGCTTGATTTTTAGGCGGATATGCTATAATGCAGCCCAGTTGCCCCAATGGCGCAGTGGATAGCGCGTTTGGTTGCGGACCAAAAGGTCGGGAGTTCGAATCTCTCTTGGGGCATCAGGATAAGGCAAAAGGCGCGCGGTCTTTTGCCTTTTTTATTTGCTAAAGACGGCGTCTCTTTCAGCGTAACCCCGCCGTTCATCCAATCGTTCATAGCATGGCGAAACAAATCGAGGTCGATCACCTCTCTAAACACTATCAGATCCATGAGAAAGAGCCCGGCCTGCGCGGCAGCTTGCGCTCGTTCATAGCCCGCAAATATCGCACCGTGAAAGCCGTGGACGACGTGTCGTTCTGCATCGACAGGGGCGAAATGGTGGGCTTTTTGGGGCCCAATGGCGCCGGCAAGACGACCACGCTGAAGGTGCTTTCGGGGCTGCTGTATCCCACCAGCGGGCAGGCGAATGTGCTGGGGTTCACGCCGCACAAGCGCGAGACGGCCTACCTGAAGCAGTTCACCCTGGTGATGGGCCAGAAGCAGCAATTGCTTTGGGATTTGCCGGCGATGGAGACGTTCCTGGTGAACCAGGCGATTTACGAAATCCCCAAGCCGCAGTTTGAGGCCACCTTAAAGGAACTGGACGAATTGCTGGATCTCACGCCGGTGATCAATAAACAGGTGCGCAAGCTTTCGCTGGGCGAGCGGATGAAGTGTGAGTTGACCGCTGCGCTGTTGCACCGGCCCAAGGTGCTCTTCTTGGACGAGCCGACCATCGGGCTGGACGTGACGATGCAGGCGCGCATCCGCGAGTTCGTGGCCGAATATAACCATCGCTATGGCGCGACGGTGATCTTGACCAGCCATTACATGGCCGACGTGACGGCGTTGTGCGAACGCATCATCGTGATCGATAGAGGCCGCATTTTCTACGACGGCAACTTTCGCGCGCTGATCGAGCGGGTAGCGCCCTATAAGATCATTAAACTGCAATTCGCGCAGCCTGTCTTGCGAACCGACCTGGCCGAGTTCGGCGAAGTGGAATCGTGCGAAGGGCTGACGGCGGTGTTGCATGTGCCGCGCGCGCAGGCTACCGCATCCGCCGCGCGCCTGCTGGCGCAACTGAAGGTGGACGACGTGACGTTTGAAGACCCGCCGGTGGAAGACATCATCCGCGAAGTGTTTGCGGGAAATGTTGAGATGAACAATTGACGATTGTTGATTGGCGATTTTAGATTTGCCACATCGTTGCCTGAGGCGTAACGCTTAATCGTCAATCATCAATCTGCAATCGGAAATCTTTTTACAGATGATACGGAAATACGCTGCCATGCTGCGGGCCTGCTGGTCGATCTCGCTGGAGTATCGGGCCGAGGGGTTCGTCTGGATGATGACGAATCTGCTGTCGATCGTCATGATGCTGGTGTGGCTGAGCATCAGCAGCGCCGGCCCAGTGAACGGCTTCACTTCGGGCGATTTCGTGGCCTATTACATGGTTGGGCTGATCGTGCGGCACATGACCGGCGCGTGGACCTCCTACGAGTTGGATGCCTCCATTCGTGAGGGCACGCTCTCGCCACAGATGCTGCGCCCGATTCATCCGGTGCACTGGCATGTGGCGGCGAATTGGTCGGAGAAGGTGCTGCGCCTGAGCATCCTGTTGCCGTTGGTGGTGCTGGTGTTCATCCTCACGCCGTCGGCACATTTGTATGTCACGCCGCTGAGCGTAGGCGCGTTTCTGCTGTCGCTGGCGGGCGCATGGTTGATCTCTTTTTTGTCCGACTACACCATCGGCATCTTGTCGTTCTGGACCAGCCAGGTTGCCGCGTTTAACCAGGTGATGTGGGGGCTGCGACTGGTGCTGTCGGGCATCCTGGCGCCGATTCAGATGTTCCCGCAGGCCGTGCAGAACGCCCTGGACTGGCTGCCCTTCCGCTACATGCTGGCGTTTAGCAACGAAATCGCGCTGGGCCAGACGCAAGGCGAGCGGCTGCTCTTTGGGCTGGCGGTGCAGTGGGCCTGGGTGGCGTTCTTCTTTTTGCTTGCGCGCCTGTTGTGGAAGCTCGGCACGCGCAATTACAGCGCCGTCGGCGCATAATGATTTTGGAGAATTGGAGATTAGAGATTGGAAATATGAACTCACCACAGAGGCACGGAGATCACAAAGCCTCAAGATAAGCCTGGATATATCTGTGTTTATCTGCGTTCATCTGTGGTTAATATTTTTCATCTCTGTGTTCTCTGTGGTGAACTTAAATCTAAAATCGTCAATTCAATTATGCGCTATCTACGGTTGCTCATCTTATTCTTCAAAGCCAGCTTCCTGGTGGAGTTGGAATATCGCGCCAACTTCATCATGCGCGTGCTGGTGGGCCTGTTCTGGGTGGGCGTGACGATTTTGAGCACCACGGTGTTCTTTACCCACACGGATAACATCGGCGGCTGGGATTTGAACCAGGTGCTGGTGATCACCGGGCTGTTTACGCTGATGGGTGGCGTCATCGAGACGCTCTTGCAGCCGAACGTGCAGAAGATCATCGAGATGGTGCGCCTGGGCACGCTGGACTTCGTGCTCACCAAGCCGGTGAATAGCCAGTTCCTGGCCAGCTTGCGCTATTCGCAGCTCTTCAGCGCGGTGGACGTGCTTTCCGGCGCGGCAATCGTCGGCGTGGCGCTGGCGCGAATGGGCTATGTCCCTGCCTGGCCGGCGCTCGCCAGGTTCGGGGTGATGTTCGTGATGGCGGTGCTCATCGTCTACAGCATCTGGATGGTGATGGCGACGCTGTCATTCTGGTTCGTCAAGGTGGGCAACCTCTCGGAGTTGTTCAACTCCATCTGGGATACGGCGCGCTTCCCGATCACGACGTTCCAGGGCGTGTTGCGCGTGTTCCTCACCATCGCGGTGCCGATTGCGTTCATCACCACCTTCCCGGCGCAGGCCGTGCTGGGCACCCTGGACGACCTGACGCTCGGCGGCGCTGTGGCGATGGGCGGCGTTATGTTCAGCTTCAGCGCCTGGTTCTGGCATTACGCCGTCAGCCGCTATAGCAGCGCAAGCTCGTGAGGATTTACGATTGTGGAGTTGCACCACGGAGACACAGAGGACACGGAGAGATACGAGGCGGATCAGCGAGAATTTTATGCGAGTCCTAAATGGGCACGGACAATGCCACGCAAGTCACTCGCTGCCTTGATGGCTAGCTGGGCATCACCCTTATCGGCAGAATCGCCTGGATACCTGTAGCGCACCGCATATCCATCCAATAGGATGAGCGAAGCACGCTGTAGAACAAGAGAAGAGTCAATGGGCATGCAGAGCACTAGCAACTCGATTAAATTGTGCGTTTTGGGGAAGGCGATGCTATATGTTCCTAGAGGAGCGCTTTGAGATATTTCTCGACGCATTGCTGTGCATGAAAACAGGTCGCGTCGTAGTTGGGTTGCTTGCGAGCGCGCAACTCACGTTTGGCAGTAGCCATGTCACCTTCGGCCTTATCCACCCATTCGACCGTCAGCGGATTCATACAGCACCCTGCTTTTTTCAGTGATTTCGCGCAAGAAAGGGTCACCCATTGCTAATCGTTTATTTAATGTTTGTGGGGTGCGAACGATTAAGTCAAGCCCGAAGTCATAGTGAATGGCCTGGCATATTTGGATGGCCTGTTCTGTTTCGTTTAGCGGTGTGTCAAGAATAACAAGCAGATCAAGGTCGCTATCCTTGGTTGGGGTGCCGTAGGCATAGGAACCAAAGAGAATGATTTTGTGGGGGCAGAAACGCGCGACGATTTCATGAACGACTGTATCGAGTTCGTCTGGTAGAACTTTGATATAAGCTGACTTCGCCGCCGTCTGCTCTTGCATGACCATGCCTCTATAAGACCATCTTACTTCATAAGGGTATATAGATTTGGCTTTAGTTCGGACGCCTGTGACCTCTACAACGCTGGCTGACTATCCCCAAAAGGCCAGGGACTTTCCGCCAAGCAACAAAGAACACGAAGATGCTTTGTGTTCTTCGTTGCTTCGTTTCTTCGTGTGAATCCTTCCTGTGTTACCGGATGTTTTCGGCGATGCGCGTGAGCGTTTCCGGGCTGATTCGCGCAGATTCGTGGCGGAGGGGTTGTTTTAGGACAGGTGTTTCTCGAACCAGTAGTGCGCGTAGGGCTCGTTGTTGAAGGGCGCTACCTCGCGGTATCCATTGTGCCGATAAAGCCCAATCGCTTCGCTCAGGGCGCGATTCGTCTCCAGCCGGATGGCCCAGGCGCCCGAGGCTTTTGCCTGCTGCTCCAATTCGTGAAGCATGTGCCGCCCCAACCCAAGCCCGCGCGCGCCTGGCGCGATCCACATCCGCTTTAGCTCCGCCGGGGCATCGGCGTGAAACTTGAGCGCCCCACAGCCGACGGGCTGCCCGCGCAGACGGGCGACCAGCAGCATGCCGGCGGGCGGCGTCAACTCGCGCGCGTCGGCGGAGATGCTGATCGACGGGTCGAAGCCGGCCTCAAAGCGCGTGTTGAGTTCGGCGAAGTACTGCGCGATGCACCATTTTGCATCGGGCGTCGTCGGGTCTTCAATAGCGATGCTCACCATCGACGCGCTAAGCAGGCGCTCAACTTCCGCCATCGCCGCTACGAGCCTGCTGCGCTGCTCATCGTTGAGCGGTTCCAGGAAGCTTAGCGCCAGGTCGTCGGAGCGCCGGTCAAGCTCGCTTCGTTCGGCCAGCCCTGCTTCGGTCAGCCGCGCGCGTCGGACCCTTCGATCGGCCGGGTTTACCTCAGTGATCACCAGCCCCTGGCGCTCCAGTGAGCGCAACATGCGGCTGACATAACCAGAGTCCAGCCCAAGCCGCCCGCGCAGGCCCCGAATCTCAGCCCCTTCGGCCCCAATCTCCCACAACAGCCGGGCCTCGCCGATAGGCCGCTTTCGGCCCAGGAAATGCTGATTCATCGCGCCAATTCTTTCGGTAACCGTCCGGTTGAAGCTGCGAATCTGGGGTATCCATGCGTCGCTCATTCTCTGATCTTAGTCAGAGAATTTAGCATTGTCAAGCCTCAGGGCTTGTTCTATGCGTTTTTTAGGGAACATGAAAGACCTCACAGGTCTAGCAGACCTGTGAGGTCTCTGATTTCTCTCGGCTTCACTTACAGGTTCGACGCGCGAGACTTCATGATGGGCACGGCGCGCGCGATGAACTGATCGACCGGCATGGCCTTCAGGTCTTCGCCCGTGCGCAAGCGCACCGCCACGGCGCCGGCGTCGCGTTCCTTGTCGCCGATCACCAGCATGTAGGGTATCTTCTGCCCCTGTGCCTTGCGGATCTTGTTCTGCATGCGCTCCGTGCTATCGTCCACGTTGACGCGCATCCCTTCGGCGCGCAACTTCTCGGCCACCTGGCGGGCATACTCGACATGCCGGTCGGCGATTGGGATCACCGCGACCTGCGTCGGCGACAGCCATACCGGGAACGCCCCGGCGTAGTGCTCGATCAGGAAACCGATCATGCGCTCGTGCGTGCTCAGCGGCGCGCGGTGGATGCACAGCGGCGTCTCTTCCTTGCCCTCGCGGTTCACGAAGGTCAGGTTGAAGCGGCCCGGCTGTGCGAAGTCCACCTGGTTCGTCGCCAGGGTGAACTCTCGGCCGATCACGCTCCAGATTTGCACGTCGATCTTCGGGCCATAGAAGGCGGCCTCGTCGGGCACTTCGACAAAGGGGATGTTGTTCTTCGTCATCGCGTTGCGCACCATCTCTTCCGTCTTCAGCCACAATGACTCGTTGTCGACGTACTTTTTGCCCAGGCCCTTCTTGGCGTGCGTGCTCAGGCGCATCACGTATCTGTCGATGCCGAACAGTTTGAAGTATTTCAGGTATAGCGCGATGACGCCCATGAACTCTTGCTCGAACTGATCCTCCGCGCAGTAGATGTGCGCGTCGTTCATCTGCATGGATCGCACGCGCATCAGCCCGAACAACTCGCCGCTCTTCTCGTAGCGGTAGCAGGTGCCATATTCTGCCAGGCGGACCGGCAGTTCGCGATAGCTGCGCGGCTTGGCGCCGAAGATTTTGTGGTGCATCGGGCAGTTCATCGGCTTGACGTAGTAGCGCACACCCTCCAACTCCATCGGCGGGTACATGCTTTCGGCATAGTAGGGCAGGTGGCCGCTGCGCAGGAACAAGTCCTCCTTGGTCAGGCTGGGCGTGCGCACGCGGTCATAGCCGGCTTCCAACTCCGTCTCTTTGGCCAGTTGCTCCAGTTCTTCGATCATCACGGCCCCATTGGGCAGCCACAAAGGCAGCCCCGGCCCGACCTCGTCGTCGAAGATGAAGATTTCAAGCTCCTTGCCCAGCTTGCGATGGTCGCGCTTCTTGGCCTCTTCCACCTGTTTCAGGTAGTCGTCCAATTCCTGCTTGGTCTTGAAGGCCACGCCGTAGATGCGTTGCAGCATCGGGTTGTGCTCGTCGCCGCGCCAATAGGCGCCCGACGACGTGGTGAGCGCGAAGGCTTCCGGGTTGATTTCCTTCGTGTTGGCGACGTGCGGCCCCCGGCACAGGTCCGTGTAGGTGTCCTGCGTATAGATGCTGATCGCCTGGCTGCTCTTCGCTGCTTCACCGCCTTCGGCAGGCGCAGCCTCTTCCTCGCCCATGTCGTCGCCGGCGCCCGTCGCAAGGCCCTGGATCAGTTCCAGCTTGAACGGGTTGGCGGCGAAGAGCTTTTGCGCCTCTTCCTCCGACACTTCGCGACGGGTGAAGTCTACATGGTGCTTCACGATTTCCTTCATGCGCCGCTCGAAGGCTTGCAAGTCCTCGGGGGTGAAGGGCTTATCGACGAGGAAATCGTAGTAAAAACCATTCTCGACCGGCGGCCCAATGGTCGGCTTCGCCTCTGGATAGTGCTCGATCACGGCCTCGGCCATGATGTGCGCCAGCGAGTGACGAATCCGATACAGGTCGTCCGGCATATTCTGTTGCTTTGCCATCGTTCGCTTCTCCTCGTCTCTCCCACGGCTGGGTGGGGGAGAAAAACAAAAAGTCCTTCGCCCCAATTGGGGCGAAGGACTTTAATACCTCGCGGTTCCACCCAAGTTGCGATAACTTTAGACCCTTAGGGCTTCTATTACCGCATCTCTTTTCGCGCTAACGGGCGAAACCCGGCGTAGCTTGCTCCTTGCAGGATTCTTCGCTACGCGCTCACGGGGGGTACTCAACCTGCGCCGGTTGCGGCACTTTCACCCTGCCGAGTGATTCGGCGTGTGCCGCTCTCTACAACCTCTGCCAGCCTGAGCATGGTCCCGATCAAAACATTCGAATATTCGACTGTGTGGAGAATTGTATGCGCCGAAGGGCGACTGTCAAGCACTTTGGGGGCAGAAAAGTGAAATTGAGTGGTTTTATCCATACACATCGCGCCGATGACCAATCCGGCTCACTGTCACTATGTGTGCTTTGTCGTCGATGGCGTATAAGATGCGATAGTCGCCCACACGCGTACGGTAGGTCTCCTCGCCGCTAAGCTTTATCGAGTCGGTGCCACGTGGGTTATCCGCTAAGCTACGCAATTTTTGCGCAGCACGTTGGCGCATCGTTGTGTCCAGTGTGGCTAAGTCCTTCTGAGCGGATCGAGTGAGGACAACCTGGTACATCACTCAATGTCCAAGTCACGCAACACATCCTCAAGTGGCCGGGTGGGTTCCCCGCGTACAGCTTCAATTGCGGCTCGGTCAAGCCTATTTCGGCGTTCAAGCTCGTTCGTCGAAATGCCTTCATCACCCCAGTTGGGATCGTTATAAAGTGCCAACACTTTTGTTAGAACTCTCTCGAATTCATCTGGAGATATGGTCGTCGCAGCATACGCATGCGCTACTTCCACCATTTTGGCAACAGTTTCAATCTCGCTGCTGGTCATTCTCAAGATATTTTCAATTAAGCGCTCGCGCTCGTTGAGCTTAACTTCACTCATGGACGCACCTTTGTGACATAATCTGTCATCTGTCACGACCCATCGTGAGATAACTGCTCACATTATAGGCAACGCCGGGAAGATCAAGCTTTGCGGCGCACGCGCAGGATGGCGATCTTGGTCGGGTGATTGAAGGGCGCGGGGCTGAGCGGCGGCTCGCTCACGCGCGTGAGCGGGTAGCCGGTGAAGTCCTCCGGCACGGGGATGAGTCCTTCGATGTTCAGGTACCCATCGGCACACAGCGTTTGCAACATGCGCAGGTAATCCGCGCCGCTGACGAACAGGGCGTTGTTGATCGCCACCAGCCAGCCGCCGTCGTCGATGAGTGGGCGCGCTTTGTTCAAAATACGAAAACTTTCATTCTCCATGTCCACCCGTCCGCCGCTGGTGGCGCTGAAGAAGGGCGGATCGACAAAGACGCAATCGAAGCGCTCGTCTGTGCGGCGCATGTGGCTGGTGAGCGCGAAGAAATCGCCGCCCAGGAAGTCGGCCTTGACGATTGGGAAGCCGTTCAAGGTATATGACTCTTTGGCCATGTTCAGGAAGGTGCGGTTGTGGTCCATTTGCACCACGCGAGCGGCGTGGGCGGCCATGGCAGCTACGCCCAGGCTGCCGGTGTAGGCGAAGGTGTTCAGCACGCGTTTGCCGGCCAGGTGATCGATGGCCCAGCGGCGCAGGTTGCGCGTGTCGAGGTATAGGCCGGCGTCGCGGTTCATCAAGGGGTCCACGGCATACCAAACGCCGTGTTCGCGCACGCGCCGTTCCAACTGTTCGCCGAAGGTCACCACCCCCCGGCGCGCTTCGGCATCTTCGGCGTGGCGCGTCTTCACCACCACGGCGCGCACCCAGGGCAACTGCGCCTGCAAGAAAGCCTGCGCCGCCTGTAGCATTTCATGTGCGCTGGCCGGCACAACAGCGTAGTTGTGCAGCACCAGCGTGCGCGCATACAGGTCCACCACGAGCGCAGGGTCGCCTTCGTAAAAGCCGTTGAACAGCCGGAAGGCTGCCTCATGCCGCGCGTCGAAGAGCGCGGCCCGTGCCGCCAGGGCATGCTCCAGCAAGGCGAGTACAGGTGTCTTAGTCACTGTCATCCATCATGAATGGTAATCGTCTCGGATATTGGAACCGCCGAGAATCTTATCTGCATTCATCGGGGTGTATTGGTGGTTCATTGATCGCACCTTGGGTTCATCCAGAGCTTCAACAGGCTCAGACCGCCTTATTGATCTTGAAAGTGTCAAAGTCGCGTGCGAGGATGGTGTTGCTGAAGAATGCGCGCGCCTCCGTCTCCAGGTCTTTTTCGCGATGTCGCCCGGAGATGTGAGTAAGGATGAGCTGGCGCACGTTCGCGTCGCGCGCCAGGCGGGCCGCCTCGCCGGCGGTGATGTGCGCGTTCTGGCGCGCCAATTCCACCTCTACATCGCTGTAGGTGGCTTCGGTCACCAGTGCGTCGGCGTCGCGCGCCACCTTGAGGATGTTGTTCGTCTCGCCGGTGTCGCCCGTCATGACTAGCTTGGTGCCACGTTGCAAGTCGCCCAATACTTCGTCGGGGTGAACCACGCGCCCATCGTCCAGGGTAATTGGCTGGCCGCTGACCAGCACCTTGCGTTGCGGCCCGTTGGGCACGCCCAACGCAGTGGCTTTGTCGTTCAAGAATGGGCGGCGCGAGTGCTCCTGGAATACGTAGCCGTAGCAGTCTGGCCCGCGATGCTGCACCGGAAAGGCCAGCACGTCGAAGTCTTCGCCGCTGATGATGATGCCCGGCTGCACATCCACCAGGGCGATTTCCATCGGGGGCCTTACCCCGCGAAAGACGATGCGGTAAAGCAAGTCCTGGATGCGGTCCAGGGTGCTCTTGCCGCCGTAAATGTTCACGCGCTCCAGCGTCTCCCATTGGCTGAGCGTCGAGAGAATGCCACCCAGGCCCAACAAGTGATCTAGGTGCGGGTGAGTAATCAGAATGTGTTCCAGCCGCCGGAAGCCCAGGCCGCTGGTCATTAACTGGCGTTGCGTGCCTTCGCCGCAATCGACCATGAAGCGGTACTCGTCGTGCGTCACGATGGCCGACGGTAGCCCGCGCTTGGGCAAGGGAGCGGAGGCGGCAGTGCCGAGAAAGGTCAACTCGAACATGATAAGGATTGACGATTTTAGATTGTCGATTGACGATGATGGATTGGCAAAGTCTATTGGTGAAATGGCCCCGGAGAGGGCACGTTTTCTCGTCACATGCCAAACGCCGGTTGCCCAGATCGACAATCGTCAATCTTTAATCGTCAATTGCGCATATTGTTTCTTATAGTATTCCAGGTATTCGCCGGTCTTTAGCTTGCGCCACCACCATTCGTTATCCACGTACCAGCGCACCGTCTCTGCGATGGACTGCTGGAAATCATGCCGGCTGGTCCAGCCGATGGTGCGAGCCTTGGAGGTGTCCAACGCATAGCGCCGGTCGTGGCCGGGCCGATCGGTGACGGGGCGCAGCAGCGAGTAGGGCTTGCCCAGCAGGTCGAGGATGGCGTGCGCCATGTCGATGTTGGTCGTTTCCGCGCCGCTGCCGATGTTATAAATCTCGCCCACCTGGCCTTTTTCGATCGTCGTATCGATGCCCTCGCAGTGATCCAGCACGTATTGATAGTCGCGCATTTGCTTGCCGTCGCCATAGAGCGGCAGCGGCAGGTCGTCGATGGCGTTGGTGATGAACAAGGGCACCACCTTCTCGGGATACTGGTAGGGGCCGATGTTGTTGCTGCCGCGCGTGATGGTGACGGGCACGCCGAACGACGTGTTGTAGGCTAGGCACATCATGTCGCCGCCGGCTTTGCTGGCAGAGTAGGGGCTGCGCGTGTGCAGCTTATCTTCTTCCGTGCTGCGCCCGGTGAGCACCTGTCCGTAAACTTCGTCGGTGCTGATCTGGTGATAGCGCTCCACCTTGAATTCTTTGGCCGCTTCCAGCAGCACGTAGGTGCCGTACACGTCGGTCATGATGAATGATCCCGGCTCCATCAGCGAACGGTCTACGTGTGTGTCGGCGGCGAAGTTGATGATGATCTGAATGCCGTGCTCTTTCATTGCGCCAAAAACAGCGTTGTGGTCGGCGATGTCGGCGTGCACGAAGGCATAGCGATCCTTATACTCGGCGGCGATATCCTTCAGGTTATCCAGGTTGCCGGCATAAGTGAGTTTGTCGTAGACGACCACGCGCCAGTCGGGGTGGCGCTGTAAGGCGTAACGCACATAGTTGGAGCCGATAAACCCGGCCCCGCCAGTGATGAGAACGGTTTTCATGTGCTGGATTGTATCAAGGAGAATTTGAGATTGGAGTTGGTTAATCGATCTCGAATCTCCGATCACCAATCACGCTATCGGTAGCGGTTAAGATAGTGCCGAACAGGGTGATGATGTTGGGTTGCCAAGATGCGAAGGCGCGAGGACAGCAACCCGACAGGGCGTTGTCTGATAATCATACGTGTGGTTGAGTCAGCCTGATGCGATGCAGAATGAAGGAGAACAATGTCGAAGCATATTCACTACGAACGCCGTGCTGTGATCTTCGCGCTCGTGGCTCTGGCGGCTGTCTCTGCCGTCTTAGCCGCTTGCGCTTCCGTCGTACAGCCCTATGCCGTCCGCAAGGGTACTGCGCGCGACTACATCTTCTCGGTGGAACCGCTCAACAATTCCGCCGTGCGCGTGTGGCTGAAGTCCGACAATCTGGCGGCCTACTGCGTGCCCGACGCGACGCTGGCGGCCAAGTTCACCGATGCCTTGCAAAACTGGAATGGCGAGGTGCTGGTGACCTATCACAGCCTGTCGCCCATAGAACAGAAGGCGAACGAGTGGGTGCTGACAGGTTGCGGGACATATTCTGGCACCAACGTCAGCACATTTGAAGTGTATAAGGTGGACGATATGAAGCTGGTCTCGGGGCGCGGCGGGGTGGATACAGGAAGATAGGAAGTGTCATTGTCGGCTGGCTTTTTGGCTGAGTGGATGTACATTGGTTGACCGGATAGTGCGGAGTTCTGTGTTATATCCCACGCCACCAACCGTAACGTAGCAGTAACCAATCGCGCCAGCCTGCCAGGTGGGGCGGAGCAACATGGCCAATCTGGTCAAGCAGGTCTTCACTGGCGATAGGTGTGAAGCGGCCAACAGGGGCTACTGCCTGCCATGCCTTTGATACCGTATCGCCATAGCCTTTCATCAGTGGTGAGCTGAAGCTGTGTGCGAAATCCCAGTTGGCGCGTGGCGATATGTGCACCACGCTAACGACGTCTGCTTGCATCGACCCGTCATGGCCGCATCGTTCGATCTCGCGTGCCAATAGCGTAAGCCGCATCAACTGGTAAAAGGGTTCCACAAAGAGTGACTCATAGGCCGGCAACTCCGGCTGGCTGGCGGCCCAGCGTTCATAGGCCGAACGGTATATCGCCAGACGCGTTGCATGGCGCGTTGCATTGGCGTCTTTCTGGCCTGTATAAGACTCGGTATATTTCCATTCGCCAAGCACCAGTTGCACTTTGCCGTCGGTGCGACGAAAGCGGAAAGCGAAGTCGGCGCTGGTGGCGTTTGCGCCACGTGGGCGCCTCCCTTTCTCCCCCAGGCAATTATTCAAATCCACCCACTCGAATGCCAGGAATGGATCGGTTGTCTTCTCGGGGTCTTTATCTGCGTCAAAGGGCAGTGTTTCTGCAAGTTCCGGTAAAAATAGGTTGAAGACCGATGCCAAGAAGGCCCCATCATGCCTGAAATGCCATAGTGTGTTTACGCATGCACTTTGCGAGCAACAAAGATGGTTGCTGAGTAAGCCATCTCCCACGCCGGCATGCCACGGGATGTGCCGCTCGCGAAAGTAAGTAATCGCTTCATCACGCAGGGAGATATGCAGATTCTCTGCCGCATATCCGTCAGCGAGGCAAAATGGGCGAGGTATTTTTAAGTACGTTCCAGGAGCGCAGGCGGCAGCGGGAAAGAGTTGCCACTTTATTTTTGCGTAGCGTTCTTTTTCGGCATCTTTGAAGGAGGACATATCGCACATTCTATGACCATACAGGTGCGGGCGGGGCATTGAGCGACTTGTCGCCCTGCGAGGGGCGCGGTAAACTGATGAGAGTAAGATTCAATGTAGGAGTAACCTGTCATGAAAACCTTTGTTACATTCGGCGAAATCATGCTGCGCTTGTCCCCTCCCCCGTTCTACCGGACAGTGCATACCCACAGCTTTGACGTGACCTTCGGCGGCGCCGAGGCGAACGTGGCTGTCTCCCTGTCACAGTTCGGCATGCCGACGGAGTTCGTCACGCGCATCCCAAAGAACGACGTCGCTGACCTGTGCGTGAATTCGTTGCGCGCCGTGGGCGTTGGCACCAACTTCATCGCCCGTGGCGGCGACCGCCTGGGCATTTACTACATGGAATTCGGCGCAGCGCAACGCGGTAGCAAGGTGATCTACGACCGCGCCAACTCGTCCATCGCCACCATGAAGCCCGGCACTATCGACTGGAAGGCCGTCTTTGCCAATGCCGGCTGGTTCCACTGGACCGGCATTACGCCCGCCATCTCCGAGAGCGCTGCGCAGTGCTGCCTGGAAGCGATCAAGGCTGCCAGGGAAATGGGTGTGCCCGTTTCCGCCGACCTGAACTACCGCGCCAACCTGTGGAAGTGGGGCAAGAAGGCCAACGAAGTGATGCCCGAAATGGTCAGCCTGTGCGACCTGGCGATCGGCAACGAGGAAGATGCCGAGATGGTCTTTGGCATCAAGGCGCCCGATACCGACGTCAAGTCGGGCAAGGTCAGTGCTGACTCATACACCTACGTGTGCCAGGAACTGAACAGGCGCATGCCCAACTTGAAGACCATCGCCATCACGCTGCGCGGGTCGCTGTCTGCCAGCCACAACACGTGGAGCGGCATCCTGTGGGATCAGGGCACCGTCTACACCACCCGCACCTATGACATCGAGCACATCGTGGACCGCGTCGGCGGCGGCGACAGCTTCATGGGCGGTTTGCTGTATGGTCTGCACACCTATCCTGAGAAGCAGAAGGCACTCGACTTTGCCGTGGCGGCCTCGTGCCTGAAGCACAGCATCATGGGCGACTTCAACATGGTCACCGTGGCCGAGGTGGAGAAGTTGATGAAGGGTGACGCCTCCGGGCGCGTCAGCCGCTAATCGATTCGATGAATTAACACAAAGAAACAAAGACACAAAGAACACGAAGAATGAGATGTAAGAAGGTACGCATGATCTTACTCATTTCCTTTGCTTCTTTGCTTCTTTGCGGTTCAGTCCAGAAGGAGCATTGCAATGGCTAAGTTTGATCGTCTTACCGTCTATCAGACGATTATCGGCACCGGGTTGGTGCCGCTGTTCTATAGCGGCGACGTGGCCGAAGCGAAGGCCGTGGCCGCGGCGGTCGCCGAGGGTGGCGCGCCGGTGCTGGAATTCACCAACCGTGGCGAAAAGGCGCTCAGCGTGTTTGCCGAGGTCGTGAATGCCAACCCTAAGGTGGCCGTGGGCGTTGGGTCGGTATTGGATGCCCCCACGGCGGCGTTGTTCATCGCTCATGGCGCGAACTTCATCGTCGGCCCGGTGTTCAACCCCGAAGTAGCCCGCCTGTGCAACCGCCGCAAGATCGCCTACATGCCCGGCTGCGGCAGCGCCAGCGAGATTTCCACCGCTGAGGAATATGGCGTCGAGATTGCCAAGGTCTTCCCCGGCGAGTCAGTTGGTGGGCCGGGGTTCATCAAGGCCATCTTGGGGCCGATGCCGTGGTCGCGCCTGATGCCGACCGGCGGCGTGGAAGCGACCCCCGAGAGCATCGGCGTGTGGATCAAGGCGGGTGCCGCGGCAGTTGGCCTGGGCAGCAACTTGATCCGCAAGGAATGGTTGGCGGCCAAGAATTACGACGCCATCGGCGCGCTCACCAAGCAGTGTTTGGGCTTTGTCAGCGACGCGCGCAGCAAGAAGTAGCTTTTGCTCTAAAAAACAAAATCGCCGGGAACCCTGGACTGCCTCTACAAGTCCATGATCCCCGGCGATTTTTTGTGTGTTTAGCGGCTCTTGTTACTGTTCACACTTTTTAGAGATCAGCGTGCTCTTCAGCCCTGTTACCTGGTAATTGTCACCGTTCTTCACCATCGTGTAGACGTAATTGCGCGTGTCACAGATCGAACGATTGGTCGTTGGGTTGGTATACCCCCAATATTCGGTGGAGGAGATGGTGAAGCTATCGCCGTTGGCGGTGGTTTGCTCTGGGTCCTTCACGTAGTGCATCTTCACGTCGATCTGATCGCCTTTGGTGATGTCGATACCCAGTGAGCGCTTCAACGTGGTATAGGCGAAACTGGTAACAGCTTTGAATGCGTTGGTGGAGAAGTATGGTTTGACGGTCGCTTCATCCACTTTGCCCGTGTAGAAATCGATCAACTGATCATTGATCGTCTTCACTGCTGATGCTGCGTCGGCGGCCGGTTCCGCGTTTGTGACGGTTCCGGTGTCGCTCATCGGCACAGTGTTATCCACGGCTTGCGTCGTCGTATCCACCGTGACGGGCGCCAACGTGGGCTGCATCAACGCTGCTGCTTCGGCCGTCATCTGGGTAGAGGAGATCGCCATCATCGTCGGGTCCGGCGAGTTGAGGACGCTGGCATCTCCGCCCTGCTTAGGCAGGATGATCGTCAACGCGGCTACGACGAGCAGTAACACGACGACCAGGATCACCAGCAATCGCGCACGCGGGGTGAGCGCTGCCAGCAAGGCCGCACGTTCTTCCTGCGGGCTGCCGCGTTGCAACATCGGCAAAACGTCGTCGTTTGCGTTCCCTGGCGTGGCTGGGGCATCCAGCTTCGGTTCCACCAGTGGCACTGCTTCCGCGGCACTATCCTGGTCAACATCTTTGATGCCGGCGTTGCGATAGGCATCGGGGTGCAACTCTTTCGCGCGATTCATCAAAGCGCTCAACAAGTGGCGTGAGCGGGCGATTTCGATGAGTTCGCGCGTTTTGCCATAGGCACCCGTGCCGGGCAAGTCTGCGTAGTTCAAGCCGACGTCTTGGCATAACTCCGCCAGTTGCTCCTCGCTAAATTCGACAATCAGAAAGTCACGGAACCGAGCCAGGTTTGGGTCATTCATATAGACACCGAAGAGTGAACGACGGACGAACCGCCTTGCTTTGACACATTACCAGTCAGCGACACTCCCATCCGGGTGCCGCACCCACGGGGTTTCCCAATCCCCACTGAATACTTTATCCGCAATTGCCGTGTCGTCAAGTTCTATCCCCAGACCCGGTTTGGTGGGCAGTGGCACATAACCATTTGCGATCTGGAAGGGTTCCTTCAGGTAGCCGTCGCCCAGGTTCACCTGTTCCTGGCACAGGAAGTTCGGCACGCAGGCGTCCACCTGCAAGCAGGAAGCCAGGGCGATTGGCCCCAGCGGGCAGTGTGGCGCAATGGCGGCGAAGTAGGTTTCGGCCATCGCCGCAATCTTCTTCACTTCGGAGATGCCGCCGGCGTGTGAGAGGTCGGGCTGCACAATGGCGCAGGCTTGCTTTTCCAACACCTCGCGGAAGCCCCACTTGGTAAACAGTCGTTCGCCGGTGGCGATTGGAATGGTGGTGCTGCGCGCGATGGTGACCATCGTGTCCACGTTCTCCGGCAGGCACGGCTCTTCGACGAAGAAGGGGTGATAGGGTTCCAACTCGTGGCACAGGCGGATGGACATCGCGGGGCTGATGCGCCCGTGGAAGTCAATCCCGATGTCGATGTCTTCGCCCACGGCCTGGCGCAGTGCCGCGAAACGATCCACGAATGTCTGAATCTTATTCCAGGAATCGATGATGTTCCACGTTCCGCCGGGGCTGGTCTTCAGTGCGGTGAACCCGCGCGCGATGCTTGCCTTGGCTGAGTTGATGTAGTCGTCCAGTGATTCGCCGCCGAAGTGACCATAGACGCGGATCTTATCGCGCGTGTTGCCGCCCAACAATTGCCATACCGGCACGCCCAACCATTTGCCGGTGATGTCCCACAGAGCCTGTTCGATGCCGCTGAGCGCGCTGGTGAGCACCGGCCCGCCATGATAGAACGCCCCGCGATAAATCGCCTGCCAGTGATGCTCGATGCGGCGCGGGTCCTGGCCGATCAGGTAGCGCCCCACCTCGTGTACCGCCGTCTCGACGGTCTTCGTGCGCCCTTCCACGATCGGTTCGCCCAGGCCGACGATCCCTTCATCGGTGTGTACTTTCAAGAATAGCCAGCGCGGTTTGACATGGATGGTTTCTAGCTTCGTGATTTTCATTTGTTACCTCGGTGTAAGTTGAGATTAGCGCGTCGAGACTTGAGATTGAAGAATGAAACGTGAAACGTCTCTCACGTTTCATTCTTCATGTTTCAATCTCGAGTCTCCAATCTCGAATCTCTGTTATAGCGGTATGTTCCCATGCTTCTTTGGCGGGTTGGAGTCGCGTTTGTTGCGCAGCATTTGAATGGCGTTGATGAGATAGGGGCGTGTCTCGCGCGGTTCGATGATGTCGTCGATGTGACCGAAAGCCGCGCCGACGTATGGATTTGCAAATTCCTCCTTGTAATGAGTGACCAACTCAGCCTTGCGTGCCGCGGGGTCTTCGGCGTTGGCCAGTTCACGCCGGAAGATGATATTGACGGCGCCGTCGGGGCCCATCACGGCCAGTTCCGCCGAAGGCCAGGCCAGCACCAGGTCGCCGCGTGTGCCGCGCGGGCTCATCACGCAATAGGCGCCGCCATAGGCTTTGCGCACGATGATGTTGATCTTGGGCACGGTCGCCTCGCAATAAGCATACAGCAACTTCGCGCCTGCGCGAATCACGCCGCCGTGTTCCTGACCGACGCCGGGCAGAAAGCCCGGCACGTCTTCGAACGTGATGACGGGGATGTTGAAGCAATCGCAGAAGCGCACGAAGCGCGCTCCTTTTTCGCTGGCGTTGATGTCCAGCACGCCGGCCAACACCTGCGGCTGATTGGCGACGATGCCCACCGACTGCCCGCCCAGGCGCGCAAACCCGACGATGATATTTTGGGCAAAGTGTTCGTGAATTTCGAAGAACTTGCCGTCATCCACCACGCTGCGGATGATCTGTTTCATGTCGTAGGGCTTGTTTGGGTTGTCGGGAACGACTGTGTCCAGGGCCGCGTCGGTGCGCAGAGGGTCGTCGCGCGTCTTGACGAATGGCGAATCCTCCATGTTGTTGGAGGGCAAATACCCCAACAACAAGCGTAGCAGATACAGGCAATCCCCCTCGCTCTCGGCGGCCACGTGCGCCACACCACTGACGCTGTTGTGTACCAGCGCGCCGCCCAGCTCTTCGAAGGTGACATCTTCATGCGTCACGGCCTTGACCACATCGGGGCCGGTGACGAACATATAACTGGTGTTTTTGACCATGAAGATGAAGTCCGTCAATGCAGGCGAATAGACGGCGCCACCCGCGCATGGCCCCATGATGAGGCTGATTTGCGGGATGACGCCGCTGGCCTGCGTGTTGCGCAGGAATATCTCGGAATAGCCCACCAGCGAGAGCATCCCTTCCTGGATGCGCGCGCCGCCCGAATCGTTGATGCCGATGATCGGTGCGCCGTTCTTCAGCGCCATCTCTTGTATCTTGACGATTTTGGCGGCATGGGCCTGACCCAGGCTGCCGCCCATGACCGTGAAATCTTGCGAATAGACGTAAACCAGCCGGCCGTCAATCGTGCCCCACCCGGTGACGACACCGTCGGTGAGCAGCGGCTGATTTCCCATGCCGTGACCGCCTGGGCGATTGGTTACAAATGCGTCAACCTCATGGAAAGAACCTTTGTCCAGGAGTAACTCAATCCGTTCGCGGGCAGTCAAACGACCTTTGGCATGCTGTGCGGCGATCTTCTCTGCGCCTCCACCGAGTTGAGACTTGGTGCGCAGTTCGCGCAGACGTTGGATACGCGGGTCAAGTGATTGGTCTTGCATGCGCCTATTCTAAATTCGGTTCTGGAACGGGGATTGCGCTAATTGATGAATGATGGTTGACTATGTGGAGATTAGCGACTAGCGATTGGAGATTGCGAACAAACCACGGATTGCACAGATTTCACGGATTTAGGATGAATCAGTGAAATCCGTGTCATCCGTGGTTAAGGAATTTCTTGTCTCTCATTTCGAATCTCCGGTTTAATAAAGGAGCACTATGACCATCAAAGTCGGTATCTTCGGGTTTGCGCATGGGCACGTGAACGCCTACTGCAACCAGTGGCGCGATAACCCTGGCATGGATATCTCGGTCGTTGCGGCATGGGACCACGACGCGGCACGCCTGGAGCAGAATGCAAAGAACTACGGCCTGCGCGCATACACCGATAGGGCTGCATTTCTGAAGGACGCAGAGGTGCAGGCGGTCATCATTGCCGCAGAAACGTCGCTGCATGCAGAATTGGTGGAACTTGCGGCGGCGGCGGGCAAGCCGATTGTGCTGCAAAAGCCGATGGCGCTCACGATGCCCCAGGCTGACCGCATCGTGGCGGCGGTGCAGCAGCACGGCGTGCCGTTTAGCATGGCCTGGCAAATGCGGGTGGATCCGCAGAATGTGGAGATCAAGGAGTTGATGAAGAGCGGCAAGCTGGGCCAAATCTTCATGGTGCGGCGCCGGCATGCGCTGGGCACGCATCAATGGCCGGACTTTACCACGCTGTGGCACAGCAAGCCCGAACTGAATCGTGACATCTGGGCCGATGATTCCTCTCATCCGATTGATTTCATCCAGTGGTTGCTGGGAGCGCCGGAGAGCGTGACGGCTGAGGTCGATTCGCTCTATGATCCGCGCGTGCCGATGGATAATGGCATCGCCATTTTCCGTTATCCTGGCGGCCCGATTGCCGAAGTGACGTGTTCATTCACTTGCCCGGCCGCCGAAAACACGGTGGAAGTGATCGGTGAGAAGGGTAGCATTGTCCAGAACTATGGCGACGTGCCAAGCTGCAACGTCCCCCGGCCAGCCGATGCTTGCGGCCAGAAATGGTATCTATCGGATACCAAGCAATGGACGTGCAGCGAGATCGCCACGCCACCTAACCATGGCTATCGCATCGCCGGGCTGGCAGGCCCCATCTCCGAGTTTTTGCACGGCAAGCGCGGGCCGATTGCCACCGCCGAAGAAGGGCGCACGACGCTGCGCATGACCCTGGCTTGCTATGTGTCCACCCGCGAGGGACGCCGGGTGCGCCTGGATGACCCCGCGATTGACCTGGTGTAGCTCCCTGGTACGTCGTTTGGATGTTGCGCAGCCTGATTGGTGGTGAGCCGCAAAGATGCCACGTGCCGCCGGTCAGGCTGCATTATTTTGCCAGGGAATTGCAATCGTGAGTGAAAGTGATGCGCAGAGATAAGGTGGGCTGGCAGGTTAGAGCGGGGAGCGAGATAACGCAAGGGAGATAAGGTATAACAAGCGGATGGCCTATTCCCAAGACTTACGTGAGCGAGTGGTGAAAGCGATCGAACGCGGAGATCGAACACAGCCACAGGTAGCGAAGGACTTCCAGGTGAGTCTGTCATTTGTGGAGGAGTTGTGGCGACGCTACCGAGAAACGGGG
>DAOUFG010000074.1:0-5547 GCA_034430115.1 Thermoflexales bacterium
TCACACTCATCACCTACACCGTCTCCGTCACCAAGACCGGCAATGGCTCCGGCGCCATCACCTCCGATCCTTCCGGCATCGACTGCGGCGAAACGTGCAGCGCCAGCTTTGACTACACCTCTACTGTGACGCTGACCGCCTCCGCCGACACCGGCTCCACCTTCATGGGCTGGGAAGGTGACTGTGTGGGCACGGTTCCCTGCGTCGTCACCATCGATGCCGCCAAGAACGTCACCGCCACCTTCAGCCTCGTCACCTATACCTTGACGGTGCACAAGGACGGCGAGGGCGTTGGGACTGTCACCTCCGATCCTACCGGCATCGACTGTGGCTTAACCTGCACCGTGGCCTATGACTACGGCACCGTTGTGACGCTCACTCAACAGACTGTCACCGGCACGGCCTTCGGCGGATGGGGAGGTGATTGCAATGGAACAGGGTTGTGCGTCGTGACGATTGTTGGGAACCAATCCGTCACCGCAACCTTCAACCTCATCACCACCGACCTCGGCGTCAGCCAGAACGTCACACGTTCCACCGGCTTAGTCACCTTCACGGTGGTCATCACGAACGGCGGACCTTCGGATGCGGATGGAACCATCGTGTCCGACACGGTCACGTCGCAGATTGGCAACCCACAATGGAATTGCCAGGCCGCCAATGGCGCGAGTTGCCCCGCAACAGGGCTTTTGTTCTCCATGGGTTCCAGCGATGTGTATAGCATCTACGATACGCTCCCGCTCTTCCCGGCAGGAGGTGTCGTGACGTACACAATCTCCGGTGATGTCGGTCTGCTTGCACAACGACTGACCAACAGCGTGCAAGTCATCGCTCCCACAGGTGTGACGGACGTCAGCGAGCCGGATGATTCCTCCTCAATCATCTCCGGCTTCCGTGTCATGTTCCCCGTCGTCATGAAAGGCCAGTAAGCGTCCCTTACATCTAAGCAACGCTGCACCCATCAACGCCTGCGAATTCGCAGGCGTTGATGCTGTTTGTGCCTCACTCACCTACAATCCCGCCTCAGTTACCCTTCCACAAAAGCACTCTATTAAAACTTGTGTATAATCAACACGTAATTCTCCCTCACTGCGTGTAATTAATAGAAATACTCACGCAGCAATATATGCAGAATCACTGTTGCAAGAACAAAAGTCGGGGGAGATCGTTAATAAAATCCTTTGGGTGTCGTATTTACGGGGGGAGATATGCACAAGTGATACTTTCATCAAACACGCAACGCTAACGTCGCATTAAGTAGGAATAAAACACAAATAAAAAGTCAAGGCGCGAAATTCTATCGTCACAATTGCGCGGGAAAACACTATGAAACCCCAATACGCATCCATAGGGCTCGTTTTTGGTCTCGTGTGCACCTTAGTCATGGGAACGATAAGTAGTCCCATCAAGCCAGCGCTAGCATACACTACATACAAGACATTAGACGTTCACAAAGCAGGCAACGGTGTAGGTACAGTCGTCTCTCATCCCAGTGGCATCAATTGCGGTCTCAGTTGCACACACGACCAGGATGACTTCGCTTACAATACCGATGTGGTGTTGACGGCAACGGCCAGCATCACCTCCGCATTCACCGGTTGGAGCGGTGATTGCAGCGGCACCGGCATTACCTGCACCGTCAGGATGAGCGGCGACAAAGACGTTACCGCCAACTTCACACGCATCTACACCGTCACAGTTGCAAAGGACGGCAACGGCTCCGGCACTGTCACATCCACTCCTTCTGGCATTGACTGTGGCGCAACCTGTAGCACTACCTTCAACTACAACACCGTCGTCACACTCACCGCAACCCCAGATACCGGCTCACAATTCACCAGATGGAGCGGCGCTTGCACCGGCAGCAACACCTGCGTCACCACAATTGCGAGCGCCAAGAACGTCACAGCGACCTTTGCGCTGATCACTTACACTGTGGCAGTGGCCAAAGATGGTAATGGGTCCGGTTCGATCACTTCAGACCCCTCAGGCATCGACTGCGGCGAAACGTGCAGTACCGATTTCAACTACAACACTGCTGTCACCCTCACCGCTTCCGCCGACACCGGCTCACAGTTCACCGGCTGGAGCGGCGCTTGCACCGCGGACGGGCTCTCTTGCGCCACCACGGTAACCGGCACGCGCGACGTCACCGCCACCTTCACACTCATCACCTACACCGTCTCCGTCACCAAGACCGGCGAGGGGAACGGAACTATCACCTCCGAACCTGCCGGCATCGACTGCGGCGATACGTGCAGCGCCGACTTCAACTACAACACCGTCGTCACACTCACCGCAACGCCGATCACCGGTTCACAGGCAGCGGGATGGGCAGGCGATTGCTCAGTTGATGGGCTGGTATGCGTTACCACCGTGACGGGCGCCAGGGAGGTCACCGCGACTTTCGACCTGATCACCACCGACCTCGCGGTCAGCCAGAGCGTCACGCGCTCCACCGGCATTGTCACCTTCACCGTCGTCGCAAATAATAAAGGCCCCTCCGACGCGGATGGCTCGGTCCTATCCGACACGATTCCATCCGGCCTCTCCAACCCACAGGCGACGTGCGAGGCGGCCAATGGCGCAAGTTGCCCGGCATCTCTGATGAGCATCGCATCTGTAACAGACAATCCCTATAGCATCTATGACACGTTACCGGACTTCCCGAACGGTGGCGTCGTGACCTATACCATTTCTGGTGGCGTAGGCTTGCTCACGCAGCGCCTGGTAAATACGGCGGAGATCATTCCGCCCAATGGCGTTACGGACGCGACCGAGCCCGACAATACCTCTGAAGTCATCACCGAGTATCGCGTCATGTTCCCACTGGTGCTCAGAAGCCAGTAGTCGCTTCTCCCGCACAATATCTCTGGCCGAGTGACAGGCGTCCCATCTAGGGCGCCTGTCTTTTTATCATCTGCCTGTTGCGGGTGCATATTGCGGCATAATGGGTTGCATTGGCAAGCTGGCGGATATGCCTACAACGTGAAACAGGAGCACGTAGTGAGTGATGAGCAGCGATAAAACGCCGCAGGCAAACGAAGCCCCCACCAATCACGTCAACGACCTGATCGGCGTTGGCGCCGCACTCGTCGTCATCGCCACCATCGGCCTGCTGCTCATCAGCCCCTGGTTCACCCATCCGCCCGGCGGGATGCTCACGCGCTACGCGCCCGCGCGCGACGGCGGCGCGAGCTTGCTGGCGGAATATGACGCCGCCGGCACCCCTGTCGCCTGGCACAGCCAGTCCGTCGCCATCCTCAGCAAAGCGCGTGCGTTGGCCGGCCAGTTGCGTCCCGCCATGCGCGACGTGACGATGCGCCACTTCGGCCAGGAGGGCGCTGGCGATTACCTGGCTCGGTTCGCCGGGCTGGATTTCGTGGAATATCGCCAGACCATCTTGCAATCCGCGGGCGACGTTCAGGACACGCGCTCCTATGCTGTGCGCGATGAGCGCGGCGAGTGGTTGATCGGCCTGTATGACCCGCAACAGGCAACCCCCGACACCACCTTTGATCCGCCGCTGCTGAACCTGCCCGCCAACCTGAGCTTGGGCAACACCTGGCAAACGGAAGGGCAGGTCTCCAATGGGCTGCGCTACCTCAGCACCGGCAGGGTCAGCGCCAGGGGCGCTTATACCGGCACGGCGCAAACCTTTGCCGATTGCGTGCAGGTGGAAACCTCGCTCAGCCTGACCAACACCCAATCCACTGCCTTCATCCAGCGCTCAACGATGTGGTATTGCGATGGGCCGGGGCTGGTGGAAGAGCGCGACTTTGACGCGCAAAACGTCTTGACGGCGCGCTATGCGCTGGTCGCCGGCGAACAAATCACGCCCATGCAATCTCAACTGCCACCTGTGCCACACAAAGCCGCTGCACCAAGCGCACAATCTGCCGCACCCGACTTCACCCAGTGGCGTTATACGCGAGTGGGCCGATTGGGCCAGGAGATCGCCGCCGGCAGTAGCACGATCCCGCCCACCTGGATTCCCGCCGACCCGCCCATCGTGCTGGCCGCGGGCTACAACGGCGACCTGACGGCGTTCGACGGCGCGGACCCCAGCGGCGTGGCGCGTTGGAGCTTCCACGCCGCAGGAATGATCTACAGCCCGCCCGGCTATTGGCCGGAACGCAATCGCATCTACTTCGGCGCGACGGATAAACACCTCTACGCGCTCGACGCGCGCGGGCTATTCGTGTGGGCATTTCAGGCCGGGGACTCGATCGCCTCGCGCCCGCTGGTGGTGAGCGACACGCTGATCTTCGGCAGCGAAGACCGCATGATTTACGCGTTGAACGCCGACACCGGCGCGCTGCGCTGGCAGGTGAAGACGGGCGGGGCGGTCGTGTCGTCACCGGCTCTCGCCGGCACCTCCACCGTCGTCATCGGCTCCGACGACGGTGGCGTGTATGCGTTGGATGCGGCAAGCGGCGAACAACAATGGCTGTTCACCGCCGGCGATGCGATTGAAGCGCCGCTAGTGGTGCAGCAAGGAGTGGTCTACGCCGCCAGCCGAGATAACGTGCTCTACGCCATCGACGCCTCGACAGGCCAACCTGTGTGGGAGGCCGACGCAGGTGAGGTGCTGCGTCTTGCGCCCGCCATTGGCGACGCGAACGTCTACCTCGTGGACGACGGCGGACGGTTGCACGCGTTTGACCGCCTGTCCGGCAAATCCCTCTGGACAACCAACAAGACCGCCTTCGTCGGAACGCCGATTCTCCAGGGGGATGCGCTGCTCGTCGCAGGCCGCAATGGCGACGTTTACCGTTTCAAGTTGGATGGCACGCTGGTGAGCGCCTGGCAGGCCGGCGTTGCCGCGTTCCCGACCGACGACGCTCCTCACCTGGATTTTGGCCCCGCCCTGGGAGATGATGGCGCACTCTGGTTGGCCGACGATAGCGCCGTCATCCGGCGCATCGGCCCGGCGCAAACCGGCGCAACGGCACTCGTTGCGGCCTGGGAACGCTCAAACACCGAGGCGCTGTTTCAATCCTTCTTTTACGCTTCGGTTGCGGACTACAAAGGGCAGGCCTTGCTCGTCGATGCCACGCGGAACATTTACGCGCTGAACCCAGGCAACGGCCAGGCCCGTTTGATCGGCACGTTGAACGCATCCGGCTCACCGGCCATCGATCCGGTCGTGAGTGGCGACACGTTACTGGTGCCCGCCGGCGGAGCGCTCTCCGCCGCCCACCTGCCGGACGGTCGGCCGCTCTGGCAAGTGAAGACGGGCGGGCTGAGCCTGCACCCCGCCATCGTCGCGGGGGATACGGCGTTGATGCTGGCCGAACAACCCGCCGATGACGCGATACAAGATGCCCCTAAGCAAGCGACGCTTTTCGCCATCGACCTCGCCAGCGGCGCGCTGCGCTGGCAACAGACGGTGAGCGGTTTCAACACGGTGGGCAACGTCGTGGCCGACGTAGCGCAGGGCGTGGTCTACGTCAGCACGCCGCCGGCCGCCTTTGACCTGTACACCGGCCGGCGACTGTGGCAGGCAGATGACACTCAGTCCACTGGCGGGGGCGCGTTGAGCGC
>DAOUFG010000075.1:0-9134 GCA_034430115.1 Thermoflexales bacterium
GCACCCACCCCGACTGCTGCGCCTGCCGCGACGGAAGCCCCCGCCGCAACGGAAGCGCCTGCTGCAACCGAAGCCCCTGCCGCAACAGAAGCGCCTGCTGCAACCGAAGCCCCAACTGCCGCTGCGACAGAAGCAGCGGCCAGTACCGCCGAGAAAGTCCTGACCTTGAATAGTCCGGCTTTCTCGGGTGACCCAGGCGCCGGGTTGGACCCAGGCTGCTCGGGCGGCACAATCACCGTGTTCATGAACCAGTTCATGTACAGCGCGCTGGTGTACTTCGATGAGAACATGAAGCCGCAGCCCGATTGCGCCGAGTCGTGGACTGTGAGTGACGACAGCACGGTCTGGACATTCAAACTGCGCAAGGACCTGAAGTGGACGGATGGCACACCCATCACTGCCAAGGACTTTGAGTGGACGGTCAAGCGCAATGCTTCGCCCGACATCTCGTGCGGCAATGGCGGCCTGGGCATCATCTACATGCTCGACGTCATCAAGGGCGTCACGGATTACTCTGGCGGCAAGAACACCGACCCGGATAGCGTCGGCGTGAAGGCCGTGGACGACTACACTCTGGAGTTCACGCTCAACCAGCCGGCCGGCTACTTCATCCAGATGGTGGCCTATCCCACCTACGCGCCGCTGCCGCAGAAGGCCATCGAAGAGTTTGGCAAGGACACGCAGTGGACGCGCCCGGAGCACGTGATCAACAATGGGCCGTACAAGCTGACCGAGTGGGTCGTGGATCAGCAGTACACGCTGGTGGCGAATGAGAACTGGCACGGCTATGCCGACAAGAAGCCGGGTGCGGATAAGATCATCGTGAAGATGCTCAAGAACGAAGCGACCGGCGTCGCCGCCTATGAGACGGGCGAGTTGGACGTGATCGAAGCGCCCGCCGGCGACCTGCCGCGCATCAAGGATGATGCCACGCTCAAGGATCAGCTCAAGTCGCACGCCGGGTTGGGCACTCAGTACCTGATCATCCCTGTGAACGCCAAGCCGTTTGACGATATCCGCGTGCGCCAGGCTGTCTCGATGGCGATCGACCGCGAGACGCTGGCCAATGACGTGTTGACAGGCACGATCAGCCCTGCGTATCAGTTCATGCCGCCTACGATGTTGGGGTATGACGAAAACCTGAACTCCGAGCTGCACTACAACCCCGATCAGGCGCGCGAACTGCTGAAGGAAGCGGGGTATGAGGGCGGCGCAGGCTTCCCGATGTTCTACGTCAACTCCAACCAGACAGACGTTTATCAAACGCTGTTTGAGGCGATCCAGGCCATGCTCAAAGACGTGTTGGGCATCGACATGCAGTTGGCGTTGATGGATGCCAATGCGCGCACCACCTGGCGCGACACCAAGCCCTACAAGCTGCACCTGTGGCGCGAGGCCTGGGGCCCGGACTTCCCCGATTCGCATAACTCGTTCAACTTCATGTTGCAGGCTCGCTCGCTGACGCCGAAGACGAACGCGGATCACCCCGAGTTCCAGTACAAGAACACCCAGTTCGCCGATCTGGTGAATGAGGCCGCGAAGGAATCCGACGCAGCCAAGCGCCAGGAGCTATACAAGCAGGCCGACCGCATCCTGTGCTACGAGGATCCGGATATCATCCCGCTGTATTACACGATGAATAACTACCTGGTTAAGCCACGTGTGTCCGGCTACTGGATCAATGGTATGGGCATCAACTATCACAACGTCGTGGTTGAAGGCTAAACCGCTTCGCTCTGACGTCGTTGAACGGGGTCGCCATTTCGATGGCGACCCCGCTTATTTATTTCGGCTGTTGGCCCGGCAACACTCTACGCGCCTTTGTAACGCAGCAGGCCCTCTTGTGCACTTTGAGTTGCGAGTGCGTTTCGTGGAGAACCCTCGATCTCCAAGTTGTCAATATTTCGCTTATAATCTCATCACCTTTTATGCGTTTGGCCAACGCTCTCTCCCGTATATTGTGTTGTGTCGTGGCAGTTGCTGTCTCGATGCAAATCGGCCCTGCCGCAAATGCGACGGTGGATGACCGGCCCTACAATCCCTACACCGATGTGCGCCCCAAGCATGCGGAAAATGCGCGCGTGGTGTTGCAGGACGTGCCGGACAATATCATCCCGGAGAATAGCAACAAGTGGAACTGCTCGTGCGACTCGGATGGTTGTTGGCCGGGCTGTTTCACGGTTGCTTCCGCTTCCATCCTGGAGTATTGGTCGCAGAAAGGCTTCCCAAACCTGTGGAATGGCGATGAGGATGGCATCCTCGTCCGCTTGCGCGAGCTATTCCCAAACTTGCTATGCTATGGCAACGGCGATGGCAATGGCAAACCCGGTGACACGGGCTACGATGCCTATGACGTCGCGAGCGGCCTAAATCAGTTCATTCAAGAGCAGGGCTATTCCTTCACCCTGACGCCGATCCCCAGCCCAACCTTCGAGCAAGTGATGAGTGAGATCGATGCCGGGCATCCGATCATCGGCGCATTTGCCGAGTCCCCGTGGGGCAGCCATGCCGGCACCATCATCGGCTACGATACGACAGGCGGGCGACAGGTGATGGTGGTGCGTCCGAACCTGTGGCAGAAAACGGATACTGATCTGGCGTGGGGCACCGGCTACCAAGGGTTTGGGCTGGTTACCGTTGCGCCTTCGGACAATGCGGTGACCTCAACGCTATCGCCACAGGTCACCTATGAGGCGCTGGTGAACGCGAGCGACCCGGGCTTCGCCGCGCAGGGCAATTGGCAGACGGCGCAAGGGGTGGGTATGAATGGCGAGGCGCGTTCGCTGACGACGACCGACCCGACGAACCTGGGCCCGACAGACGATACCGGCTGGGCACGCTGGAACCCCCAATTGCCCTTCGACGGGGTCTGGGAAGTGTTGGCCTGGATGCCCCAAGCCGACACTGATGATAGCGCCACGCACAACGCCGTATATCATGTGACACACGCCGAGGGTATGAGCCTGGTACGCCGTTCACAGCACGATGCCTCGCAAGGCTGGATGTCGCTGGGCACCTTCCCTTTTATCAGGGGCGATAAGGCTGTTGTTTACCTGGGCAACTTGACGGGGGATACCCCCTTGCGCAAGGTGTGGGCCGATGCCGTGAAGTTCGTCTGGCGTGCGCCGCTGATTATCACTTCAGAAGACGATGATGAAGTGCTCTACCTGGTGCAGGACGGCAAACGCTTGCGCATCCCTGATATGGACACCTTCGACGCGCTGCGCCTGAGCCGCAGCAACATCCGCAAGCTCTCTGCGATGCAACTGGCCCAATACCCGGAGGGAGATACCCTGCCCAGCATTTTTGGCAGTTGGGTGGGTCAGTATTACAACAACACCACGCTGGCGGCGCCGGCTTCTGCCGTGCGCCGTGACGACAAGCTGAGCTTCCAGTGGAATGACACAGCGCCCGCGGAGAATATGAGTTCTAGGGGCTTCTCAGCGCGCTGGTCGCGTGTGATGGCACTGGGGGATGGCAATTATCCGTTTACCATCGATGCAGTGGGCGGGGTGCGCCTGTATGTGGACGGGCACCTGGAGATCAATGACTGGGATAGCTCAAGTGTTTACATCCAGCACCAGCAAGTCGTTTCGGTGACAAGTGGATTGCATCGCGTGGAAGTGGAATACGTCAATCGCGAAGGGCAGGCCCGCATCGACCTGGGTGACCTGCCGCCCAACGCTCCTATCGTGCCTGATGTAGGCCAGTTGCAATGGACCACTGCGCCAACCGTCACACTGCAATGGCAGGACGGTGGCGACCCCGATAACAGCGCCCAGCCGCGCAAATATTACGTGTCCGTCTGGCGTGATGGGAACGACTGGAGCGTGAACAGCGAGTGGATCACCGCGACCGAGTGGACCCTTCCCTTGCCTGGGGATGGACGTTACTTCTGGCGCGTGAGTGCGGGCGATGGCACCGCCGTCAGCGATTGGAGCCCCGCGCGAGAGATTGACGTGGACCGCAGCGCGCCGTGGGCACAGATGCAGACCGCTCAAACCCCGCAGGAACTTGCTGAAAGCACTGCGCAGGCCCAGGCCGCGAATGAGCAAACTATGGTTCAGATGCCCAACGCCGTGTCCATTGACGCATCGGGACAGCCGATCTCGGTGTCGGTTGCCCAGTTGATGTCGGCGACGACGCCTGGGCCATCTACGCCGCAGCCGTTCATCGGCTTGATGCTCTCCTGGTGGGCCACAGACACGCTCAGTGGTTTAGCCTCGTTCGACGTGCAGGCGCGCGAACTGGTTCACGCCGAGACGCGCTACACCCCCACCGTGGAGATGCACGAAGTGTCGCAACTGAGCTACGAGTTGATCGTCTCTGGCTCGCAGGAAATCACCAACGCGCTGGTCATCACGTCGATGGTGCCCTATACTACCGTCGCGCCGATCATGGTGTATACGCCCATCTCACCGACGGATTGGTTCACCTTTGCTTCTGGGATCGTTAATACGCAAACTGTTTTTGTCGGCAACCCGGGCAGTACCTATGAATTCCGCGTGCGTGCCAGGGACAACGCGGGCAACGTTCAAGAATGGCTGGACGGGTATTCTATTCAGGCGCAGATGGACCCGCATGTCACCTTCACACACGTCTATATCCCGCTCGTGATGCGTTGAGCAAGGCTCCCGATTTCTAACGGAAATCGGGAGCCTTGCTGCTTCGTGGATATGCGGACGTGCTCACTTCGCCAGGGCATGTTCCAGGTATTGTGTTGCCTGGGCGTATTTATCGCGCGATTGTTTGATCACTTCCGCCAGTTGATGGCGCGCCGTGGCGTTGCGCAGATACTTATATCCTTCGAGGTTCCCGTTGCCGCCAAGCAGGTCCCAGGCTTGCCACATCAATTCATGTTCACCCGCGTAACAGGCCGCCGCGTGCATCAAGTCCTCGCTCATCTTGTAGTGCAGGAAATCGACGCATTGCAGCAAGAACTGCGCCCCGTACCAACGTGCCTCGGCCACTTCGCCCACCATGTTGTTGTGAACTTCAAAGCGTGTGCGAAGCGTGGCGTCGTCGTCGGTGGGGAAGTTGGCGTCTTGGGCGATGTCTGCGGCCCAGGCGTCGTAGGCGGCTGACCCATTGGGGCGGTAGCCATAGGTGATCGGCGTGCGCGCCACCTTGACCATCCACTGCAATGCCGAGTGGCATGTTTGGGTCATGTCGGGCTGATTTTGTTTGGCGCCGATGATGACCAGGTTATCGGTCGCCCTGAACCAGTCGCGCTTGCGGAAGTAGCCGGTTGGCTCATACGAGACGCCCTCGTTGAGGGGGCGCATATCCTGGAAAAAGCTCCAGCCTAGTAGTACCTCGCCGCCCTCGTCATAGCCGGTGATGAGCGCCGGCTCCGGCGGGCCGACGACGCCAAAGCCCAGCACCGGCCGGCCCTGGCGGATGCTCTCCACGATGTGGGTGCGCCAGGCAGTTTCATTGTCGCGCCCGGGCGTTTTGCCCAACCATTCCGCGTTATAGCCCACGGCTTCAAAGGCGCGCCGGTAGGGTGCGTCGGGGGCGTCGGACATATAGTGCAGGGCCATGTTGTCTTGTGGCCAGTCGGGCCCCCACGAACAGAACGCGGCGATGCCGGAAACGCCGATCAAAAAAGAGTAGGTGCAATTGACTTTGCAATTCGGTGTGCGCGCAATGCAATGCTTGCACCCGTAGTCCGAGTCGTTCATATACTCCAGCCAGGCGCGCAGCGCGGAAGGGAAGCAAATGTCTTCCGGGCAACGTGTGCCGCCTTCATAGAAATGGATGCGCGGGACGCCCTCCAGCACGGTGCGAAGGGGATAGGACTGGGTACTCATGAATGTTATCTCCTGGTGATCGTGTGATATCTTTTTTATATGGGGCACTCCTGACAAGTGTATGTCAGGGGTGTCATGGAATCTCTAAAATTTTCAAGGCATTTTCCATGTGGCAGACGGCCTGTTCCTCCAGCAGCCTGGCCTGCCGGACGTAGCCGGCGAACTCGGCGCGCCAGGCCGGGTCGGTGAGTTTGAGGCTGTCATCGGGCGACATATTGGTCCACGGGATCATCTTGCCCGCAGCAGTCCACACTTCGGATAGGCGCATATACGTTTCGGCGGCCCGATATAGCTCGCCTGAACTGCGCAACGCCGGGTCGGCCATTCCCTTCAGGAATTCTGCGGCATAGCGGCGCTTTTCCATCATCAGCCACGCGCCGTCGTTGATCAATGCGTGCAGGCGCGTGGTAAGCTCAGCAGGATGATCGGCCCGGAAATCTTCGGCGCGCGTTAGGCTTGCCAGCATCTGATCGTAAGCCGCCAGCCCCGAATAGCAGCGCCGCACGCCCGGCTCCGCCTCCATCTCCAGCACCATTTCCGGCTGGCGCGCCAGTGTAATCGCCCACGCCAGTGCGTCGCGCAGCACTTGCTGCCCGGGTGGCGGCGTCTTTTTGGCGCCGATCAAAATCAGACCGCAAGCGTTCGCGTACCAATCCTTTTGGCGGTAGTAGTTGTGCGGGTCGTCCTGGAAATAGCTCCAGCCGTAGAGCACGTCAGCGTCCGCGTCGTAACCGGTGACGACGCCGGCTTCGGGTGGTCCAACGATGCCGACGGCGATCACCGGCACGCCATGCTGGATGCTTGCGCTGATCGCATCAAGATAGAATGCCTTGCTACGGTGGCTGGCAGGGGCGCGGTCGGGCAGGTAGGTGTAGTCGTAGCCGAGCGCATCGAAGGTGCGGCGGATCGGTTCTTCACCGATGATGAGCAAGTCGCAATTGCATTCGGCCCACGGCGGCACCCAAAACATCTTGAACGCGGCGCCGGAAACGCCCATCACGTAGGCGTCACTCACCGGTTGGCCCAGGAAGTGCATACAGGCGAGCGCAGCACCGGCGAAGCAGACGGGCGGCGTTTGGTCGAATGCGCAACGTTCGACGCCTTCCAAGATGGCATGGCTGGGCGTGATGGTCATGACGTTTGCTCCTCGGGTATATGAAACAGTCAGGCTTGTCTGGCAGGCCTGACTGTTTATTGGTCATGGCAGATTTACTTTTGTTGCACCGGGAAGTAGAGATAGATCGTTGGGTCGGTCGGATATTCGGGCGGGTACTCCTCGAACATCGGCCCATCCGCCGGTGCGTAGGCTTGTGAATTGGGCAGCCACTGGGCGTAGAAGTAATCACACGTGGGGGCGATCCCGGCGACGTCGTTGCAGGGCAACACCGCAAAAGTAGATGCGGGCACTTCCCAGCCGGTGATGCCCTGCGGCAGCGCATCGAACGAGGGCACTTCCACGCAGGCCAGGTATTCAAAGCCTTCTTCCTGGCTCCCGGCCGGCAGTGTGCGGCAAATGCCGTAACACTCGTAGTCGGGCTGGGACGCATTCTGCAATTCGCTCATGCGCGGGAGAAATACTTCCCATAGGGCTGGAATCTCGCCGTGTTGATTTTTGCCCGCATAGCGCAGGCCCGCAACGTTGAACGCATTCCTGTTCACGATGCGCGGTTCGACCTTCAGAGACGTTTGTTCGCTCATGCTGTCCTCCAGTATTCGCCGTTGTTTGATAAGTGAAGTGACCAGGGGTGCAGGGGTCACTCACGAGGCTGGTGATAGGAGTATAGAACATACGTTCTGACATGTCAAGCAGCTGAGCCGGTTTTGCGCTTCCGTCTTTCGGCGGAGCATGATGGTGACGATCCATTGGGCGCGGCGTTCATTCCTCAAGGATCGCCTGGCAGAAAGTGCCAGTCTTATGAGGTTGTCTGTTGCCACCAGGGGGCTTTGCCGTACCAGCTATTGTGGGGAAAACGCCCGCTCAATATCTCGTCGTCCGAGAGCAGGCGTTTGCCGGTCCAAATGTAGATGCGCGTCGCCTGAAGGCGCGTGCCCAGTTCGAGTAACGTTCTGAGTTCCAACGAAGTGAACCCATCCTCATATTCAACGGTGGGATGAATGATGATGAAAGGCTTGAAGGTCTCTCTTTGCATGTACGGCCAGAAACTGCCAAATGTGGCTCGGACGGCAAAATCTAAAATAATCTCTGCTGCCTCAAAATCAGGTATGAGCATCCTGGGGTGATAGAACGGATGGCACAAGAGACTCCCAGGAAGCACTTCCGCTGCATGTTCCGATTCGTGCCCGACTGCGACGACAAGCCGGGATGGCGTCTGGCCGGGCCGTTCAGCCGTGTATGTCAAGAGGGGTACGTCGTCATATTTGCGAGGCGTGCCCACGTCTCGGACGGTCAGCCGATTGGGGCTGATTGTGATGTAAATCACACCAAAGAGCTTGAGAGCGATGCGGCGCCCCAAGGCTGGGATTGCCATACTGTTCGCTTGATGTTTGTTATAAATTGCTGTCTTGCAGCGGCCTCATGCTGCCGCGTAAGCCCTCTGCAAGAGCGCAGCGACGTGGCTCAGGATCAGCTTCTGCGCCCCCACCTGTGGGCCGGCATGATAGGGATAGAAACGCGGGCCGCCGTGAATCTCATAGCCGCCACGCGCGTGCTCTGCGTCGGTGGGGATGTAGTTTTCGCTGACGTTGCAATAGGCGCACACCATGGTGTGCTGAAACGGGCTGAACGCATCGATAGCCAGTTGGTACCCGCTAAAGATTTCGTGCGTCAGGGCCACAATCGCGAGAGCCCGCCCAAACGCCAGCACCTGCACCTCCATCGGCATCGTACTCGGCACGCTTCCGCTGTGTGCCCACTGTAACTGCTCACGCAGCACGAGCGGCTGATCGCCATCCGAGAGGGCGAGCGCCGCAGGCGCCTTTGCCAGCAATTCCTCTTGACGTTGAAGCGCCTGGGCTAGCTCCGCCTCAGAGGGCGGTGGCTTCAGCGGCAGGTCGAACCGCTCCGACGCAGTATGTAGCGGGGCCACGATCGGCCTGGTCTGCATACACGCTTCTACAACGGCGTCGCCCAGTTGTTCGCCCGCCCGGCAGCATGCCTCAAAGCCGGTGGCCCAGGGCGCGTTGTTGTCGGCACCGCAGCCTTGCGCAAAGAGGGGCGTCACATCATTGCCCAGCCGCTCGCGGATGCGCCGGCTGGCGAAGAAGGGATAGTCGGCGCTGATGAGCGGGCTGGCCTTGTGCACCATCACGGGGTGCGCGGCCTCCGAATAGAGCACCGCACGCAAGCGGCCTTCCGGCGTG
>DAOUFG010000076.1:0-17373 GCA_034430115.1 Thermoflexales bacterium
CAAACTGATCGACGAAAAGCGCATGACCGCCGCCGGGCTGGCCGTGTTCGACATGGCGCTGTTGGAGAACGAGCCACAACCGCGCCCCAAGGAATTGCCCGTACCCGATTTCCTGGCCGCTGCACTGGCAGAGCACCCGCTGGCACAGGAGAACTTCAACCGCATGGCGCCCTCCTATCGCCGCAACTACATCGGCTGGATCAGCGCCGCCCGCCGCGAAGAGACGCGCCAGAAACGCATCGCCGAGGCAATTGCACGGCTGGAACAAAACCTTACACTAGGAATGAAATAGGAGCCCTCATGACAGAAACACGCATCGTAGCGATTGAATGGGCAATGCTGGAAGGCCGTCGCCCACGGAGCGCAGGCTGCAATGCCCGCCTGGGAGAACACGGCGCAGTGACGCGCGTGCCAATCGTCCGCCTGACGGATTCCGATGGGGCACAGGGCATCGGCGCGGCCTGGATCGGCACGGAGCAGGCCAACAAACTCCTAGGGATGGACCTGAGAGAGATGTTCTCCGCACAGCGCGGCGTCAGTGACGAATGGCTGGCATTCGACTATCCCCTGTGGGACCTGTATTGCAAACGCACCGGCCAACCCGCCTACGCACTCGCTGCACAGATCACCGGTCACACACCGCCGGCCAGTTTGCGCGTGCCCTGCTACGATACGTCGCTCTACATCGACGATCTGCGCATCACATCCGACGAATTGGCCGCCCAACTCATCGCCGAGGAAGCGCGCCAGGGCATGGCGCGCGGGCACACGGCCTTCAAGCTGAAGATCGGTCGCGGGGCACGCCACATGCCCGTCATGGCCGGCACCGCGCGGGACATCGCCGTGATCCACGCCGTGCGCCAGGTCATTGGGGCGCAAGCGTTGCTGATGGTGGACGCCAATAATGGTTACAACCTGAACCTGACGAAGTATGTGTTGCAGCAAACGCGCGACGACGCGCTCTATTGGCTGGAGGAGCCTTTCCACGAAGACGCCGAACTTTATCGCGACCTGAAGAACTGGTTAAAGACCAATCACATACCGGTGTTGATTGCCGACGGAGAAGGCGACGCCTCGCCGCACCTGCTGGATTGGGCGCACGAAGGGTTGATCGATATCATCCAATATGACGTCATCGGCCACGGCTTCACGCGCTGGCTGCGCACGGCCCAACAATTGGACGCCTGGGGTGTGCAAAGCGCGCCACATCACTATGGCACAGGCTATGGCAACTACGTATCCTGCCATCTGGCTGCCGCTGCAACGCACTTTGCGCGCGCAGAATGGGACGCAAGCGACATAAGCGGCCTTTCCGCGCCAGGGTATCAGATTGAAGCCGGTTACGTCACTGTGCCGGCTGTGCCCGGCTTTGGGGTTGACGTGCAGGAAGAAGCATTCCAGCATGCGGTGAAACAGAGCGGCGGCACAGTACGCTTGTGAAACGCATTCGATGAATCCCAGGTGGAGTTGAAACCAGGCAGCACATAATCGATTTCAGCGCTAACATAGGTGTGGCACGCGAACGCCAAACATCAAAAATAACGCGTTACCCTTACAAAACCCGCTTTAGCCAGTATATAATTAACATTCGCTAATCGACTCTTGAGTTAAGTGTCGAGCCGACCACGTTGTTCTAGAAGAGGTAAGAGTCATGTCAGGTCATTCAAAATGGGCCACGATTAAGCGCGCGAAAGGCGCCAACGACGCCAAGCGCGGTGCGCTGTTCACCCGTCTATTAAGAGAAATCACAGTATCCGCCCGCGAAGGCGGCGCTGACCAGGAAAGCAATTTCCGCTTACGTTTGGCCGTAGATAAAGCACGTGCGGCGAACATGCCGAAAGAAAATATCGAGCGCGCCATCGCACGCGCCACTGGCCAGGGCGCCGATGCCGTTTCTTATGAAGAGCTAACCTACGAAGGGTACGCGCCACATAAGGTGCCGCTGATGATCAAGGTCCTCACCGATAACCGTAATCGCACCGTTGCCGAAGTCAGGCGACTCTTGCAGCGGTCCGGTGGTCAGCTCGGCGAAGGGAGTTCCGTGGCCTGGCAATTCAATCGTAAGGGCTACCTGGTGTTGGAGCGCAACGAAAACATCAACCCCGACGACGTATTTGAAGTGGCCGCCGAAGCGGGTGCGGATGACATCGTGACCGGTGACGATAGCATCGAGATTTTTACCGAAGTGGATAACTTCCGGCCTGTACGCGAAGCGCTGCTTCAGAAAGGCTGGCAGCCCATCACCGCAGAAATCTCCATGATCCCCACCACCCAATCACAACTCGGCCCCGAAGACACCAAACAGGTGATGAGTGTCATCGACGCGCTCGAAGAGCTCGATGATGTACAGCAGGTGTACTCGAACCTGGACATCAGCGACGAAATGCTGGCGAGTATGGAAGCCGCATGATCGTGCTGGGGATTGATCCCGGCATCGCGACGACCGGTTACGGTGTTGTGCGTGAAGACGAAAATGGCCAGATTGTCGCACTGGCCTATGGCGCTCTTTTAACACCCAAGACCGATACACTACCCGAGCGCCTGCTTTCGTTGCGCCGGCAGTTGATGAAATTGATTGATGAATGGCGCCCGGCTGATTCTGCGGTCGAGGCGCTGTTCTTTGCCACTAATCTTAAGACGGCCATGGCCGTCGGCCAGGCACGCGGCGTCATATTGGTGACGTTGCACGAAGCCGGTGTGCAGATCGCAGAATATACGCCGTTGCAGGTGAAACAGGCGATCACTGGGTATGGGCAGGCGGATAAAAAACAGATGCAACTCACGACGCAGATGTTGTTATCGCTCGAAAAGCCGCCCAAACCAGATGACGCCGCAGATGCCCTGGCAATTGCGATTACACATTTGCATACATCGCGCTATTTACGTTTGAGTGAAGAGCCTGAGCGGCGCATCGATTAATCTGGAACGTTTTAAGCCCCCCCGCCCAGGTTGTATTGGATTATTGGCAGGCTGCGGTAAATCCTCGCTGGCCGACGCCTTCTAAGCCAATCTAGAAAGGCTTATGATGGTGACATGGCAATCTTCCAGGCAATCAGCACCAGGCGGATGTCGCCGCCGATGAAGCGGAGCGATAGTCCAGCCTGGGATGGCGCTGATGCACGCCGCCAGAAGAGGTAAATCATGATCTCCCGATTACGTGGCACTGTTCTTACCGTCAAACCACCCATCGCCATCATCGACGTGGGCGGGGTCGGGTTTCGCGTCTCCTGCTCGCAGGCAGCGTTGGATACGCTGGATGTAGGACGTGCGGCGGACCTGCACACGCACCTGATCGTGCGTGAAGACGAGCTTTCACTATACGGCTTTTCCAGCGAAGAGGAAATGACCTTCTTCCAAACACTCTTAGGCGTCTCCGGCATTGGGCCCCGCACAGCACTGGCTATGCTCAGCAAGCTACAGCCGGAAGCGTTGCGCGCCGCCATCGTCAACAACCGCGTGGAAGTCATCTCACATGTGCCAGGCATCGGCAAGAAGACGGCGGAAAAGATCATCTTTGCGCTAAAGGATAAGTTGGGTGGCCTGGAAACTGCGCCCAACATGCCCATCAGTGCAGTGGATACCGAAGTGATTAGCGCGCTCACGGCGCTGGGATATAGCGCGGCCGAGTCGCAGGCCGCGCTGGCATCGCTCCCACATGATGACAAGCTGGACCTGGAAGATAAAATCCGTCTGGCGCTGAATTACTTTGCGCATTAGCGTCATTTCTGGATGTTTGCGCTGGACCTTCCAAAGGGGCCATAGGTGATTCCTTTCTAGTCCTTTGTGTTCTTTGAGCCTTTGTTTCTTTGTACTTCTTGTGCCTGCAGCCCCTTTCCCCGGCACGAGTACAATGGCGACACATGTTAACGTCCGAAACTGCGCCTGTGCAAGTCGAAGGGGACTTGCTCCCCCAGCACACATCATCAGATACTCCAGCGTCCATCGCCGGCGCTGCGACCATCATGTCCATCGGCAACCTGAGCAGTCGCATCGTTGGGTTATTTCGAGAGATTGCCAAATCCTACTTCTTCGGCAATGGCCGCATGGCCAGCGCCTTCCAGTTGGCTTCCAGCCCACCCAGCCAGTTTTATGACCTGCTGATCGGCGGCATGCTGAGTTCCGCGCTGGTGCCCACTTTCAGCAACCTGGTGGGAAATAAAGAGGAAGAAGCGCGCCTGACGGAATTCGGCAAGCTATTGGGCGCGTTGATCGGGCTGGCCAGCGTGGTATTGATTGCACTGGTGGGCGTGTTATGGGTCTTCGCCGACGGCCTGGCCGCGATCCTGGCAGGTGGGCCCAACCAGGACCTGGCACTGGTCGCATCGCTGCTGCGCATCACCATCCCAGCCATCATCTTTATGAATATGAGCGGCATCCTCACTGCCGCGCTCTACGCCAGGCGTAAGTTTGCCTTCACAGCCTTCACGGCAACCGTGTTCAACCTGACGATGATCGCTTGTGTTGCGTTGTTCGAACGCCAGTTGAGCATTTCCTCGCTGGCAGTCGGGATGCTGCTGGGCAGCATCTTACAGGTGGTGATGCAGCTCCCCGGCCTGCGCGGCATTCCGATCCACATCTCGTTGAACTGGCACCACCCAGGCATCGGCCAGATATTGAGGCTCTTCTTGCCCGTCGCCGGTGGGCTGGCGCTGGCGCAACTGGCGGCACTGGTCAGCTACGTCCTGGCCGGGCATATTGGCGCAGAAGGCCCGGCGACGATGAGTTACGCCGCCCAGGTGATCCAGTTTCCCCTGGGCATGATCGTGGTCGCCGTTTCGTCGGCCATTTTGCCGTCGCTTTCCACGCACGGGCACGACGAGTCGATGGACACCTTCAAAACCACGCTCTCGCAAGGCATGCGCCTGGTGTGGGTGCTCATCATGCCCGCATCGGTGGGCATCTTCGTGCTTGCCCAACCCGTCGTGGCACTGCTCTTTCAACGCGGCGCGTTTACCGTCGAAAGCACCACCTATACGGCCATGGCGTTGCGCTCGGCGGTGCCGGGGCTGATCTTTGCCGCCATCGATCAGCCACTGATTTACGCGTTCTACGCCCAACACGACACACGCACGCCCACCCTGGTCGGTGTGGCTTCCACAGCCTCCTACCTGGTGCTGCTGGGGGTGCTCTACACACTATCGGCCAATCACCTGCGCGTGTTTACCCTCACCGACCTGATCCTGGCAAATTCCCTAAAGACCGGCCTGGATGCTTCACTGATGGCGATATTCCTGTCGCGTAAGATCAGCGGGTTGCGTGGGTATGGCATGGCGACGCTGGCGATCAAAGTCTGCCTTGCCTCTGCGTTGATGGGCCTTGTCGTGTGGGTGATGTGTAACCTGATCCAATCTCGCCTGGGCAACACCCAATTCATTGCCAACGCGATTGCCGCCATCGGCGCAGCATTGGTCGGCGTGTTGATTTACCTGGGCTGTATGGTGTTGCTACGCGTGCAAGAACTGACGGCTATTCGCGGCATGTTAAAGCGGTAGAATCAACATTTGTCTGGCACACGCCTTTGTTAAAATGTAAGACTGAATATAGCGATGGAAACAAAATCCGGTTTTATCGCAGCGGAAACAATTGACATCTCATCAAAGAATAATCCGGCTGTGGCTTCTGATGTTCCCGAAAGCGCGGCGCCGTTGCGCCGTCCTGATTGGTTGAAGGTACGCGCCCCTTCCGGGGAAACCTACCATAACCTGAAGCGACTGATGCGCAGCAAAGAACTGCACACCATTTGCGAAGAAGCAAATTGCCCGAATATGTCGGACTGTTGGTCGCGTGGCACGGCCACGTTCCTCATCATGGGTGATACGTGCACGCGCTCGTGCCGGTTCTGCGACGTCAAGACCGGCCGCCCCTCGCCCCTGGATTGGGCCGAGCCGTTACGCCTGGCTCAAGCCGTCAAAAATATGAACCTGGATCACGTGGTCATCACATCGGTGAACCGCGATGAACGCCCCGACGGCGGCGCGCCCATCTTCGCCCTGTGCATCCGGCGCATTCATGTCGTACAGCCGCGTTGCACCATCGAAGTGTTGATCCCCGACTTCAAAGGTTCCGTTTCGGCGTTGGAAATGGTGATGCGCGAGCAGCCCGACATCCTGGGGCACAACGTGGAGACGGTGCCCAGACTGTTCAAGCTCGTGCAACCGCAGGATCACTACGAGTGGGCACTCACCACGCTGACCAACGCGAAGAAGCTGCAACCGGACGGCGTCACCAAGTCCAGTATCATGGTTGGATTGGGCGAAACGTTCGATGAAGTGCTGGCTGTAATGCGCGACTTGCGCAGCGTGGACGTGGACATCCTCACCGTCGGCCAATACATGCAACCCAGCAAAACTCATCTGCCCGTTCAGCGTTACTGGCACCCCGACGAGTTCGCCGAAATTCACCGCTTAGGGCTGGAAATGGGCTTCAAGTGGGTTGAGAGCAGCCCGCTAGTACGCAGTTCATTCCGTGCCGAAAACCAGGCGCGCGCGCTTTCAAAGCGCTGGAAGATGCTGCAAGAAACACAGGTTTCGCAAAGTGAAAACACCACCGCCGAACGCGCAACCACCGGAAACGCATGATGGAGAGCGGGTGGATCAACCCACCCGCTCTCGTTCTGGCATCAGACGTTACCTGCCAAGGATTCTCCTTGTATTAGGCGTCTTGCTATTGCTCGACGTCGGCTTCATCCTGGTGGAAAGCTCCACCTCTCAATCAGGTGACCCGGCCGAGGTAGCCCACGTGAAAGTCAGGTTGGTCGCCACAGAAACGCCGGTCGCCACCTTAGGCGCTACGCCGACGCTCACGCTCAGCCCAACGGACGCCGCCACCGACACACCTGCCCCCACCAACACTGCCAGCGCCACGCGCGCTGTTTCACCAACGCCTGAGGTTGAGGCTGTTGCGGCCATCACACTCACGCCAGCGATGACGCCCAGCATCCCTGCGAGCGTCACACAGGCGAGTGCTACAAACGGATGCAGCACAGGCCAACTGATCACCGAGACCATCCAAAGCACGGTGCTTGGGCTGTCATTGCCCGTGCACGTCTATCTGCCGCCCTGCTACGACGGCGAGCGCTACAGCTACCCAGCGCTTTACCTGATCCAGGGCAGCGCCTTCGCACTGGGAGAATGGGTAGTGGATGGGGTACCGGCAGTCGCCAACGAGCAGATGAGCAAGGGCACACTGGCGCCCTTCATCGTCGTCATGCCCGGCAGCGACCTGAACGCCAGCAGCGGCGGTAAGTATCTTTATTCTTCCAGCGGCAAAGGCTCGTGGGAAGATTTCATGGTGAACGAACTGGTGCCGATGATCGAAGCGAAATATAGCACCTGGGCCAGCCGTGAGGGCCGGGCCATCGGCGGCATTTCGCGCGGCGGGTACTGGTCACTGCAAATTGCCTTTACGCATCCCGATATGTTCAGCGCCGTCGGCGGGCACAGCCCGTCCATCACGTCCAACATGTTGATCGGCACGTCGGCCAACTTTAGCATGTTGAGCTTCGTCAAGTCGATGGACTCGCTAAAGGACATGCGCATTTCGTTGGATGCGGGCGCTACCGACTGGGCACAGGCGGGCGTCAGCAAGCTCTCCAGCGACCTGGATGCCCAGGGCATCACGTATACCGTCAGCAGCGGTGACGGCGGGCACGAAGATGCCTATTGGTCCTCCCGTGTCCCCGACTATCTCACCTTCTACGCGGCCAACTGGCCCAAAGAGCCACGCGCTAGAACGACCAGCGCCGCCATCGCCACACAGACCCCTGGAGTACAACCTTAAATATGCGACGCTGGATGTTTTGGATCGGCGTGCTCATCAGCGTCGTCCTGCTGTATTTTTCGCTACGCGGATTACAGTTGGACGAAGTCTGGCAATCGTTGCGCATGGCGAATCTGCTGTGGCTTCTGCCCGGCATCGTGACCTATTTTATCGCCGTGGCCGTGCGCACCTGGCGCTGGTCCTACCTGCTGCGCCCCGCCAAACATATTTCCTTTGGCAGCCTGTATGAGACGGTCGTGATCGGCTACATGGGCAATAACGTCTACCCGGCGCGCGCGGGTGAACTGGTGCGCGCCTACGTCTTGCGGCGCAATGAAGGCGTGCCAATTGCCTTCAGCCTGGCGACCATCCTGCTGGAACGTCTGATCGACGGGCTGGTGATGGTGGCCTTCGTATTGATCGGCCTGCCTAACGTGCAAAACCTGCCGGCAGCCGCGCACGACGTGGTGCTGATCGCGATGGCGGTCTTCGCGGTGGCCGTGGCGGTGTTCTTCTGGATGGCGCTTGCCCCAGACATGGCCGACCGCATCGCACATGCCATCATCACGCGCGTCGTCCCGCATCGCTTTCAGACGCCGCTGCTGAGCTTCGTCAGCCGGTTCGTGCAGGGCGCGCGCAGCTTGAGCCGCCCAATGGACCTGTTCCTGATCGTGTTCAGCACGGTGCTGGCCTGGCTACTCGAAACCGTGAAATACTGGTTCGTGATGCACGCCTTTGCGTTCGACCTGACGTTTGTGGACCTGATGCTGGTCAACGGCGTTGCGAACCTGTTCACCATCATCCCCTCCGGCCCAGGCTACGTAGGGACCTATGAAACCGCCGGAATCGGCATCCTCACCTCGCTGGGGGTTCGGCAAGAATTAGCCACCGCCTACACGCTGGTGCTGCATGCTGTACTATGGTTGCCGGTAACGCTGCTGGGCGCATTCTTCATGTTGCGCGAAGGCTTGAAATGGGCCGATTTTCAGCGCGCAGAGGAATCCGTCTCTGCGGCAAAGTAACAATTTGGAGAGATTAGAGATCAGAAATTGGAGATTAGAGATTCGATCAAGTCATAATCGAATAATCAGGATCATCTATGATAGTGTGCACGATGAGACTAATGGGAATCGTGGCTCAATCTCAAATCACTAATCTCAAACCTCTGTATCTATGCATATAGCCATCATTGGAGCCGGCGCAACAGGACTGGCCGCCGCTCATGATTTTCTGAACGCCGGTCATCGCGTCACGCTCTTTGAAGCAAGTACAACGCCCGGTGGCCTGGCCGGTGGCATCAAAGCGCCAGGGTGGGATTGGTCGCTGGAGAAGTTCTACCATCACTGGTTTGCCAGCGACCGGGACGTGTTGCAACTGGGCGAAGAGATCGGCGTGCGCGACCGGATGATCTTCAACCGGCCGGTCACCGTCGTGTATTACGAGGGCAAGTTCTACCAGCTCGACGGCGCGCTTTCCACGTTGTTGCCCGGCGTGCCGTGGCTGGACAAGCTGCCACTTTCGGGCACGCTGGCACGCGGGCTACTGGCGCTCAAGTTTCCCGGCCTGTCATTCACCGACACCATCCGCTACGGCATGATGGGCGCTTACCTGGTGCTCACGTCGAACTGGCGCGGACTGGAGAAGGTGACCGCGCACGAATGGCTCATTCGCTGGGCGGGGAAACGCGGTTACGAGATGCTGTGGGAACCGATGCTGGTGGGCAAGTTCGGCGAGGAATTGTATCGCTCGGTGAACATGGCCTGGATGTGGGCGCGCATCAAGGCGCGCACGCCGCGCCTTGGCACATTCGTCGGCGGGTTCCAGGCCTTCTTCGATGCGCTCGCCGGCGACTTGCAGAAGCGTGGCGCGGAGATTCGTTATGCCACACCGATTGAGCGCCTCACACTGAACACGACCACCAACACATGGGATTTGATATTGCGCCAGACGGGTGCTCACGAGTCGTTCGACCAGGTCCTCGTCACGACCTCGCCACGCCTGATGACGCGGCTCGCGCCACAACTACCGCTCGACTACCTGGCAACGTTGAACAACCTGAAGTCGCTCGGGGCGGTGGTGATGATCGCTGCGCTGGACCGGCAGCTAAGCACACAGGGGTTCTATTGGCACAACCTGCCCAAGAGCGCGGGGTTCCCCTTCCTGGCCATGTGCGAGCACACTAACTTCGTTTCCAGCGAACACTTTGGCGGGCAACACCTGATCTATTGTGGCGACTACCTGCCCGTGACGCACCCCTACTTTGCGATGAGCGAAGACGAGCTGTGCCAGACGTATCTGCCGGCGCTCAAGCGCTTCAACCCCGCTTTTGACCCTTCGTGGGTGAAACAAACCTGGGTATTCCGTGAGCCTTACGCTCAACCTGTGCCGTTCGTCAATCATTCACGGAACATCCCCCCCACGCGCACACCTCTGCCGGGCCTGTTCTTTGCCAGCATGAGCCACGTCTACCCGTGGGACCGTGGCACGAACTATGCCGTGCGTTTGGGTCGCGAGGTGGCTGGGGAAATGATGGGCACGTCCACAGGGTAAAATCGCATCGGTTGGTAAACCTTCATTCGCCTTGTAACGGTGAAGGTTTACGTAACCCACATCCTGTAACCTGAAGAGGAGAAAACCTCGTGCTGGACCCAACCTTTGTGGTACGAGCCGACGAACTATCTCTCACATTTTCGCACCCGCCAGGCAAGCGAAGGTTGAGCTTCGCAAAATGCGCGATTCCCCCGCAGGACTGGCGCCTTCAGACGGAACAAAAACTCACCGAGTTACTCGGCATACGCCCCATACAGCCGTGTGACGTCGTCTTGCTGCGCGAAACACGCGTAGGTGATGTGAGGGTGCTGGCCCTGCGGATGCGCATCAATGAGTCACTCTCCATCCCCGCCTACCTTTTGGTTCCAAAGCAGCCAGTGGATACAAACATGGCGGTGATGGCCGTGCATGGCCACGGCACAGCGGAACCCTGCATCGGGCTTGGCGACGACTATCATCACCAATTCGCCCTGGTTCTGGCCCAACGAGGCCTGATGGTGCTGTGCCCGGAGTTGCGTGGCTTCGGCTGTCTGCAAAACCTGGCGTCAGGCAAAGCAGGGTTTCGGCTGGACTATTGGAATTGGGGCCAGTCCATGGCTTACTCATTGGTGACCGACGGCTTCCAGCATGGGCACACACTGCTTGGCGACACGGTGATGGACTTACTGCGCTGGGAAGACTGGCTGGCACTTGAGCATGGAGTGCGACATGTGCACGTCGCCGGCATCTCCTATGGCGGGGACCTGGCGCTCACCTACCCGGTCTTCAGTTCGCGTGTTGAGCGGATATTCGCCAGTGGAACGCTCGGCTCATTTGAGCCAATTTTCGCACGCTGCTACAACGCGCCGGCGCACTGCATCCCAGGCATTCTAGAGTGGATGGATCGCGCGGACATCGCCGGGCTGAACGCACCGCGTCCAATCATGTTGCACTACGGCGCACTGGATATGCCCAGTGACGAGAACCACTCAGCATCCTATAACGAAACCGTGGCCCCTTCCATCGCAGAACTACGCGTTATTTACGCGGCCTTTGGTGCACCCGACGCAATACAACTCACGGTCTCGCAAGGGAAGCGTCACGAGATGGATAACCAGGCCCTTATCAACTTTATGCTGGCATAGCACATGCCACGCTGAAGGAAAAACAATGCCACAAAAGAATACTTCACAACCGAATGTCATCGTGTTCTTTACCGATCAACAACGTTGGGACACTACCGGCGTGCATGGCAACCCGCTGGAACTGACGCCAAATTTTGACCGCATGGCGACCGAAGGCACTCATGCGCGCTATGCCTTCACCTGCCAGGCTGTCTGCGGCCCGGCGCGCGCTTGTTTGCAGACGGGCATGTATGCCACGCGTGTCGGGTGTTATCGCAACGGCATCGCCCTGCCCTCCAACGCGCAAACCCTGGCGCACTACTTCAACATGGCCGGCTATCACACAGGTTACATCGGCAAGTGGCACCTGGCAGACGGCGACCCGGTGCCGGCCCAACAACGCGGCGAGTACCAATACTGGCTAGGCTCGAACGCGCTGGAATTCACCTCCGAGCCTTATCACACGCTGATGTACGACAACGCCAGCCAGCCCGTCACGCTGCCTGGCTACCGGGTCGATGCGTTGGCAGATGCCGCCATTCGCTATATCGACACGAACAAGAACGCGCCGTTCTTCCTGTTCCTCTCATTCCTGGAACCGCACTTCCAAAACCACGTGGATGATTACCCGCCCCCCGACGGCTATCGCGAACGCTACGCCGGGCGCTGGGTTCCGCCGGATCTGGCTGCCCTGGGTGGCTCCGCGCATCAGCACCTGGGTGGCTACTTCGGCATGGTGAAGCGCCTGGACGAGGCCCTGGGGCGCCTGCGCGATGCGCTGAAGAGCCTGCGCCTGACCGATAACACGATCCTGGTCTTTACGACCGATCATGGCTGCCACTTCAAGACGCGCAACAGCGAATACAAACGTTCGTGCCACGAAAGCTCCATCCGTATACCGATGGCATTTAGCGGCCCTGGGTTCGATGGCGGCGGGCAATTGCGCGAACTGATCAGCCTGGTGGATTTGCCGCCCACGCTACTGGATGCGGCAAACCTGCCTGTGCCCCTCCACATGCAGGGGCACTCGCTCATGCCGCTGGTGCGCCGCCAGGCGGTTGCCTGGCCCGAGGATGTCCTCGTGCAGATCAGCGAAGATCAGCTTGGGCGCGCCGTGCGCACGCACCGCTGGAAGTACGCCGTCTATGCGCCCGATAAAAACCCAATCGCCGATGCGGCATCGGATCACTACGTGGAGGAATTCTTGTATGACCTGGAATACGACCCGTATGAACAACGCAACCTGATCGGGTACGAATCGCACCAGGCCGTGGCCGAGCGCATGCGCGAGCGGCTGGTGCGGCACATGCTCGAGGCCGGCGAGACAAAGCCAACCATTCAGCTTGCGCCGTCCATCCCCAGCGGCCAGCGCAGGGTGGACCCGGAGGAAGTCGATCGTTAACCAACCTCAGTGGTGGTTGCGTGCAAAAAGTGCAACCACCACTGAGACACTCCTGCCTATTGAACGCCAATCTCGGCTTCGCCGGTCATGCCGGGTAGCAAGTCAACCCCATTGGACATCACGGTCAGCAGCACGTTATAGCGCGCGTCGAGGGTGCCGGAAGTGACGCTCGTGTCCGCCAGCGGCAGGAACGTGCTCACGCTGGCCGTGATTGGCTGGCTGAAGGCCTTCAAGCGCACCTGTGCCGGCGCTCCTACCTTGATAGATACCAGGTCACGCTCGCTCAGGTTGGTGGTCTTGAATTGCAGGCCGGCCAGGTTCAGCAGCGTGACGGCCGGGCCGGTGCCCGAAAGCGTGCCGGTGACGATTGACACATCTTGCACGCTACAGTCACACGGCGAAACGAGCCGCGCTTTGCTCAAGTCCTTTTGAGCACGCTCCACGTTCGCCCTGGCCTGATTCACCTTCTGCTCGCTAAGCACGCGTTGTTGTTCCGTCTGCCCGGCCAACAAGTTCTTTAGCTTTGCTTCGGCTGCCGCGATTGCCGCGTAAGATTGCGTCAGCTTCTCCTGGGTGGTGGGCAATAATAGCTTCTGATAACTGTCATACGCGGTGCGTTCACTCTCATAGCTGCTGCCCTGCGTTGCATCGCCCATCTTGCAAGCCTGGCTATCGGGCTGCGAACCGCATTGTTCGTCGCGCTGCCACTTTGCGGCGATGCGCGCTTGATAAGCCGATTGCCACGTCAGACGGGCCTGCTCGATCTCCGACGCAGTGGCGCCGGTCTTGGTCAGGTCGTATTGTGCGCGCGCCGCCGCGACGGCGGCCCTGGCGCCATCGATCTCCGCCTGGCGCGGCGCGGCGGCGCTTTGGGCCGCCTGCGCTTGCACCAGCGCCAGTTGGGCCTGTGCATCCGCCAGCGCGTCTTGCAAGGCCGTGTCATCTATCACGGCCAGCACGTCGCCCTTCTTCACGCGCTGCCCCACCGACACATTCACTTGCAACACCTTCGCGCTGGTCTGAAAGCTCAACGAAGTCGCCGGTTCCGACAGCACCAAAACGCCGTCGGCAGCGACCGTGGTATGTGCTACCACGGCATTAGTCGGAATCGCCGTTGGGGTTATTGCCACGTTTGCGCTTGCACTCGGCGGAGGTGTGGCGGCACCGGCGGGGCTCCCTGCGCTACAGGCCGTCAGCGCCACTGCCAGCGTCGCCATTATGATGACTTTCTTTTGCATGGTTCTTTTATGCTCTGCGTCCTTGATATGACTGGGTCCTTCAGTTTATATACGTACAAGTGCGGAAGTGGTTGCACTCTTTTTGCAACTTATCGGCGAATTCATCGTATAAGGAGGTAGTACCACTAACAATCGGTTGACTCTATGACAAGTAATAATGGTTCGGAGCATATTGTGCAATTAGAGGACGTGCATAAGTCCTTTGTAATGGGCAAAGAAGCCGTCCTGGCGTTGCGTGGCGTTACGCTTGACGTCACGCGCGGTGAGATTGTGTGCTTGATGGGGCCTTCGGGCAGCGGTAAGACGACGCTGCTGAACATCCTTGGCGGCCTCGACACGCCTTCACGCGGTCACGTCTCGGTCGAAGGTGAAAACGTCGTCTCGTTATCCGAAGAAAAGCTGGCGGCGCTGCGCTTGCGCAAGATGGGGTTCGTCTTTCAAAACTTCAACCTGCTATCCAGCTTCACCGCGTTCGAAAATGTGATGGTGCCGATGGTATTGGTCAATAAGCCGGATGCCCGGCGTGCCACTGAGTTGCTGAAACTGGTGGGGCTGGGTGACCGCATGCACCACTACCCCAGCGAGCTTTCGGGCGGCCAGCAACAACGTGTGGCCATCGCACGCGCCCTGGCCAATGATCCGTCCCTGATCATCGGCGACGAAATGACGGGTGACCTGGACACGGCCACTTCCTACGAAGTGATGGACCTGATCACGCAGTTGAACAAAGACCGTGGCACCACGGTCGTCTACGTGACACACGACCCACGCATGAGCAATTATGCTCATCGCACCATCAACATGCGTGACGGCCTGGTGATCGACAAAGTATGATCACCTGGTTAGGCACAACCAATTAACGAATAGCTATGAGCCTGAAATATGTTCTCAGTTCGATGAAGCGCCACATACTGCGCACGCTGGTCGTATGCGTGGCGCTCATCGTGGGCGTGGCGCTGGTCGGCGCCCTGTTGGGGCTGGTGGATACGGAGCGACAGTTCAGCCTGCAAAGCATCGGCCTGCAAACCGGCGGCTACGACCTGAGCATCACGCGCGCCGATACTTCCCTCAACGCCTTCTTCGATGTAGCCCCCGTGGAACAGACGGTGCGCAACGTCTACCCGGAGGTCAGCGCCATCTATCCGCGCATTCAGGGCGATACCGAAGCGCGCATGAACAACAGCGTGCAAGGCACCGGCACCACGATGGTGGCGCTCAATGCCGACGTGGACAAGTTGATAAGAGTCACCATCTCCTCCGGGGATTATCCGCCCAATCGCGGGCAGGTATTCCTCAGCCAGGCGGCGGCAGATTTGCTGAAGGCACAAGTTGGCGACGAGGTCAATCTTTCATATATCCGCCCCACCCCACGCCAGGTAGGCAAAGCTGCTTCATCTAACGACAGCACCTCGCGCTCAGATGCGACGTTCACCGTCGCAGGGATCGGCCTGATCAGCGGCCTGGGCGACGACGTGAGCAATGCCGTGCTCGTCCGCCTGGACGATGCGCAACTATGGCTGGGGACGCCCAACCAGGCGGAACGCGTGCTGGTGGTGTGGAATAGCGATACCGCCGCCGGCAACGACGCCAAGGTGGCCGTCAGTCACGCGCGCGACGCCGGGCAAGACATCAAAGAAGCGGTGCAAACCCAACTGGGCACCGATTACACCGTCGAACTCCCAAAGTACAAGCGGCTGGATCAAAGCGCGCAAGGCTTCATCTTTGAGCAGATCTTCATCACCCTGTATGGCTTGCTGAGCATGGGCATCGTAGGGTTGATGGTGAACGCGCTGATGATCACCACCGTCACCGAGCAAAAACATGACCTGGCGGTGTTGCGCGTCATCGGCGCCCCACGCCGGCACCTATTCCAAACCGTCGTCCTCGAAGTCGCCATCCTGGGGGCAATCGGCGTCGTGCTGGGCCTGTTGCTCGGCCGGTTCATCAGCGACAACCTCATCGCGCCGCTGCTCCTGGCAAACCTGGAATTGCCGCCTGGCGTACACACCGAATGGACGCTGGAATCGGTATTGACGCCGACGTTGATCACAACGCTAGTACTGGCAATCGCGACGATCAGCCCGGCACGCATGGCCGGGGCGACCAAGGTGATGGTGGTGCTGAACCCCGCTGCAGCGGACCAACCCACCCTGGAGGATCTTTCCAAGTTGCGCGAACGGCGCGCCGACTATCGCTTGCTGATCGTGGGCATCGTCTTGCTGGCCTTTTGCGGCGTCATCCTGGGCGTTTTCATGTTGGTGGCCTCGCTGCGTGACATGAGCATCATCAGCATCGTGCTATTTGCAGCCCTCCTGTTGATGGTCATCGGCATGTCGCTGGTGTTCTACTTCGTCACGACGCCACTGGAGCGCATCTTGATCGGCCTCTTCAGCCTGGTCAACCCGCACACCACCTACTTCACCGGCCGCTATGCAATGCGCGGCAAGGGGCGCAATTCGCTCATCTCGTTGATGGTGGTCGCCAGCGCCGTGCTGCCATGCCTGCTCGGCACGGAACTCGCCTTGACGGACGCCAACATCGAGACGGACTTGCGCTTCTCGCGCGGCGCAGCGGCACAGGCGCAACTCATGGGCCAGGGCAACGTGAGGTTCTTTAATGCCGCCTCCAACACCGAGACAAATCTTAGCCCGCAAGACATCGCCGACCTGGGCAGCCAACCCGGCATCACCGCCGCTGTCGGCGTGGCAGAAAGCTATAACACCGAGGTCAGCGACCGTGTACAACTTCGCAGCGTGCGCGCCAATGCCATCGGCGTCGGTGGCGACTTGAACGGCGTGCTCTACCCCGAGTTTATGCAGTGGACGCAGGGCGACGCATCCTCCCTGGCGCGCATCGTGAATGACCCGGATGCCGTGATCATCTCCGGCGGGCTGAGCGAACAACTCGACCTGAACAAGGGTGACATCATGCGCGTCAAAGGCGAGGGGTACGATCACGAACGCATGTTGACGATCATTGGCGTTGCAACGCGCTTGCCCGGCTTCGGCGGCATCACCCGCAATAGCGGCACGGCCCAGTCTGGCGGCACCAGCATCCTGATGAACATCGAAACTTATCGCAACCTGCGCCATGACCCGGATACAGGTGCGGTGGATGAGGATGAAGCGCTCTACACGCGTGCGCTGCTCAACACGACGCCGGGCGTCAATATAGCGGAATTGAGCAAAGTGATGCGCGATACGTTCAGCCAGGAGCGCAATATCAGCATTAGCTTCACAAGCGAAGTCCTGGACATGTATCGCACGCAACTTTCGCAAAGCCGCATCTTCTCCGTGGTGCTGGCCGGGCTGTCGATGGTCAC
>DAOUFG010000077.1:0-21480 GCA_034430115.1 Thermoflexales bacterium
GCGACAGCGATGACGTGGTAGGGATGCGCCCGCCTGTCGGCAAGGTCACGTTCCGTCATATCCACGGTGCCACTTTGCACGGAATACGGGTAAAGCACCGTCGAGCCATTGAACGACGCCTGCCCAATGGCACCTTCGATCAACACGACGCGGTCCGCCGGGATGTTCGCTGCGCAAACGGTCTCTGCGGGCGGGCAGCGCAGAGAATCTGCAATCAGGAAGCGCTGGCCGTCCTGGGTGGTGAAGAAAGAACGCAAGACGCCATCCTCCATCACGATGCCGCTCACCGTGCCCAACCACGCCTGGACGCGCTCGCTCGGGTCGGCCTGCTCGTAACGCTCCAGCGTAACCGTATCGGCAGCAGCGTCATAGTGCCCCCACACCTTGAGACGCAGGCCATCATATTGAGCCAGGGCAGCCGGGTTTTGCCCGTCCAGGTTCACCTGCCAACCACCAAGCGCCCATACCCCGCTACGCCATTCCGTCAATGAGGCGTCGATGCGCTGGGTTGGGCTGACGGCATCTGCATATTCATAGACGACCACCATGAGCCGGCCCTCGATGCCATTCACGTCGCCGTTGGAATCCACCGGCAGTGCAACGGCGGTGGGTTGCGGTTGGGCTTCCAGCGCGGATAGGTGCAGCGCCAGGGTCTGGTTTTGCTGTAAAGCCTGCCAGGCATCCCCCGCACTGATGACGCCGACCTGGCCTGCCGAAACCAGGGTGCGTGAGATATAGCGCACGCCGGCAATCCGGCCATCTGCGGCCACATCCACGCGCGCCTCATAGGCGGCATCCGCGCTCTGCACGGGCCGCCCATCCGCCAGGCGCACAAAACGCACCTGCCCGGCATCGCCGGGTTCGGTTCGATAGGGAAAGTTGAGCAAGCCGTGAGCGGTGAGGAACGCCGTCGCCGGCGCGATTGCCTGCTCATAAGATGAAGATGTGCCGTCCTGGCTGTGCGCCGAGACGCTCGTGTCCTGGTAGACCATCAGAGCACCTTGCATATCGACAAGGCGTGTCCCATCCGAGACGTTATAGGCCCCCGGCCCGGTGATCGTGAGCGACAATGGCTCCTGCAACCAAAACTGCGCCGCCACGCCCCGCGCCTCCGTCACGTACCACTTCGTCTCCACGGCTGATTGGCGGAAGAGCGGCACCTGGGCCGGGGCAGCGGGCAACGTTGTGCTCAAGATATAGCTGCTCAACTCACCCGGCGTGCCGTTTGGCTGTGCCGGCACGACCTCGGCGGCCCGGTTGCGCCCCGGCATGACCAACAGGATCACTGCCAGGAGGGCCACCCCCAACAACATGGCAAGGCTTGTCACGGCGAGTGTCACCCGCCCTACGCCCCTTGCCAGGATGGCCTGTCGCAACTGATTGAACCGGGCAGACCTGGCGCGAGCACTCCTCCCAGGTTGCGGGCGTTCGGGGGCCATCAACTGCACCTCCAACTGCGCGACGAATTGAGCATCCGGCTGCACTGCCTGGCATATCTGGCGAACCTGCCACGCGAGGCACAGCGTGGCCGCCGCAGGGCCACGCGCTAGTGCCGCCTGTTCTGGCGGTTCGTCGAGCAGCTCGTTGAACTGATCGACGATTGGGTCCAACTTACTCATCACGCGTTCTCCTCCTCGGCTGGCGCTGCTAGTTGGCGGCGCAGATCGCCCATGGCGCGATGAACCAACATTTTGACGGCTGCTTCGCTCTTCCCCATCACAAGCCCCGCTTCCGCCACGCTCAACTCCAGCACCACGCGCAGGATCACTGCCTCAGCGCGTTCGGCGCCAATATGTTGAAGCGCATCCAACACCTGGGCCTGATCGAGCGAACGGCTCACGCGCTCTTCGGGTGAGTCGCATGGGTCGGGGATGTTCTCTGCCTCGCTGAGAGGCACATCGCGACGCATGCGCCGGAAATAATCGGCGGCAATGTGATGGGCGATGGTCAACAGCCAGGCGATGAGCGTGCCCTGCCCGCGAAAGCGCCCGATGTTGCGCAATGCCGATAGGAAGGTCTCGGCAGTCAGGTCTTGCGCGTCCTGGGCATCGCCCACACGCGCCATGAGATAGCGATAGACGCTCCACACGTGGCGACGGTAGATAACGGCAAAAGCGCCTGTGTCATGTGCTGCCGCTTGAGCTAACCCAAGATCATCTTCGATAGGCCACGGCTGCATCAAGGTTCATCCTGTATCGTTGTGTGTTCCCCGCAGAAGCTAACGATGGTTCTATATGGTATGACGCCGGCACCCACCAAAAGGTAACACACTGAGTGATGAGGGCCTGTGCCTATTGTGAGACATCAGATTGGCGCGCGTGATGATGCCGTTATGTGGCAAACAGGCACTTTCCAGGCGCAGGTCAGGTGGGTCCCACGCGCCAGGGGTAGCTCAGTAGAGAGACATCTTTTGAAACACTCTCTCAGCCGGCCTTGCCCACCTGGGTGGCTTCCGGCACCTCGATCAATTTGCCAGTCTTCACGTCGTAGACGTAACCATAGATCGGGATGCTCCTGGGCACCAGCGGATGATTGCGGATGCGCCACACGTCATCGACGACGCTGGTGGTCTCGTCCTTGAAGGCGAGCCAATCGATGTATTGAGCCTCGGCGGAGCCCGGCCCCGGCCCCACATCGTGCCAGCCGTCGGCATCGGCCACGGCCGGCGCAAGGCTCTGGCGCAACAAATCACGCATCACCTCATCGCTGACGTGCGCCATGCCGCAATCGGTATGGTGAATCACGAACCACTCGAGCGTGCCTAACAATTTGTAGGAAATCACCAGCGAGCGGATGGCGTCGTCGCTCGCGCGCCCGCCGGCGTTGCGGATGACGTGCGCGTCTCCTTCGGCAAGCCCGGCAAACTTCGCCGGGTCCAGGCGCGCATCCATGCACGTCAAAATGGCAAAGCGCCGGGCCGGCGGCGACGATAGATTCCTCTTCTTCCCAAAGCTATCTGCATAGGCCGCATTGGCCTGCAACACCTCATCAACAAGCTTGCTCAATCTCACACCTCATTTTCACAATCCAACACGCTGGCTAAAACTGCGCCAACACACCATCGCCTTATTCTCCCCCAAAAACAAGCTGTGCGGCGCAATATCACCCGCAATACGCCTTTGGTGACATGCGTCTGCATCCTCGCGCGGCGCACAATCTTGCACATCTTACGAAAGAAGAAATCATCATGAGTTATACGAATATGAATGGCAAGAGCGTACTCGTCACGGGTTGTTCATCGGGCATCGGGCGGGCGACGGCGATCTACCTGGCCCATCGTGGCTTTACGGTGTTCGCCACTGTGCGGCGTGAGGCCGACGCCGAAGCATTGCGCGCACTGGGTGAGCCGAACCTGGTGCCCGTCTGCCCGCTGGACCTGAGCCGGCCTGAGCAAATCACTGCCGCAGTGACGTTCGTGAAGCAAACGTTACAAGCGCGCAACGTCAAAGGGCTTTATGCAATCGTGAATAACGCCGGCGGCGGCGTGACGGCGCCGATCGAGCTGATGGACATCGGCAAGTTCCGCACCGAACTGGAGACGCGCCTGCTCGGTCCGATTGCGCTCTTGCAGGCGTGCCTGCCGCTTGTCCGTGAGGCGCGTGGCCGCATCGTCTGGATCACCACGCCCGGCCTGATGCCGATTCCCTACGTATCGAGCATTCACGTCCCCGATTACGCGGTGAACTGCCTGACGCGCACGCTGAACCTGGAACTGAAGAAGTGGCACATCCCCTGCATCATGGTGCGCTGTGGCACCATCCAGACCGCCGCCCCCGACCGCACCGCGCGCGAACTGCAAGAAGCGCTGCACACCTGGTCACCCGAGCAACTGGCTCTCTATCACGACATCCTTGTTGCCCAGCAGGCGACCTTGAGCGGCATGGACGAAAAGCGCACGCCGCCAGAGGAAGTGGGCCGGGTGGTCTACAGTGCTCTCTCGGCCCAATGGCCACGCTCGCGTTACGCCGTTGGGCACTTATCGCGCCTGGCCGCCTTCATGGAGTTGCTGCCACAGACAGTGGTGGACGGCATCATGGCCCGGCGCAGCTAGGCCCCTGGCCGGGAGGAACGATGAGCGAAGCGGACCCACGCGAACGGCGCGTCATCTACGAGATCAGGCTACAGGGCGGGCTGAGCAAGCGCTTGCTCGCCCGCCTGCTGGAAGACGTGAGGGTGGAAGAGGAAGCAAATGGCGAGGTCGTCATCGTCGCCGCCGTGATCGACCAGGCCGCGCTGTATGGCCTGCTGGCGCGCCTGCGCGACCTGGGCGGGCGCATCATCTCGCTTCGCCAGGCTGCAGCCGGCGAGCGTTGAAAGGCCTCTTGCGTATTTCCAGCACATGCTCTAATGTAGCACTTACATGACTCAGCCACGCGATGCATCGGGGAATTCAACGGCGGCACAGCCCACGGCCACGCCGGATTTCGCGGCGTTGCACACGTTGTTGCGCACCAAATACCAGGCGCCCGCCGCGCGTGCCGGGGCGGTCGCCCGACCGCGCCTGACCCAAAAGCTAAACGCAGGGGCGCAACGCCGGCTGATCTTGATCTCGGCACCGCCTGGGTTCGGCAAAACAACGCTGCTGGCAGAATGGCTGGCCGATACACCGTCGCGCCGGGTGGCCTGGGTCACGCTGGATGAGACGGATAACGACGCGCTGCAACTTTTGCACTACCTGATCGCGGCGCTACAACAGATCGACGCGCACATCGGCGTGACGGCGCAGCAGTTTATATCCGCGCCGCAGGTGCCGCCCCTGAACGCGCTGCTGGTTTCACTGGTGAGCGACCTGGCGAACAGTGACCAGGAGTTATTGCTGGTGCTGGATGACTATCACTGCCTCATCAGCCCGGCGGCGCAGCAGGTCGCGCAATTCCTGCTGGAGCACTTGCCGCCGGCGGTGCACCTCATCATCGCCACGCGTGAGGATCCGCCCCTGCCCCTGGCGCGCTTGCGCGCGCGTGGCGAAAGCGTCGAAATCCGCGAGCGCGACCTGCGCTTCACGCGCGACGAAGCGGCGGCCTTCTTGAGCCAGACGATGGGGCTGGCGCTGGACGCACCCGCGGTGGAGTTGCTCTCGACGCGCACAGAAGGCTGGGTGGCCGGGCTGCAACTGGGCGCGCTGGTGCTGCAAGAAGGGGCCGAATATGGCAGCGCCGATAAGCTGGCCGCCAGCTTCACCGGGAACGACCGCTACGTCATCGACTACCTGATGAGCGAGGTGCTGGATGACCAGGTCGAGCCGCTGCGCACATTTCTGATCCAAACCGCCATCCTCGACCAGCTTAGCGCCGAACTGTGTGACGCCGTCACTGCTCGGGCAGATAGCCGTGTGCTGCTCGAACAACTGGAGCAGAAAAACCTCTTCCTCATCCCACTCGATCACCGCCGCGAGTGGTATCGCTATTACCGGCTGTTTCGTGAATTTATGCGCACGCAACTCAACCCGGCGGATATCGCAACGCTGCATCAGCGTGCGGCGGATTGGTACGCCGCCCACGGGTTGAAGCACGAGGCCATCCAACACGCCTTCGCCTGCGCGCGCACTAGCGGCCAATGGGAGCAGGTCGCTGGTCTGATCCGCGACAGCGCCGACGAGCAATTTCAGAGCGGCGCGGTCGCGTCGCTGCGCACGTGGCTGGACGCCCTGCCCGAAGACATCATCGATCACGATGGCGAACTGGCGACTTACCGTGCCTGGGCGCGCGTGATGGGCGGCGACATCACACGCGCCGAGCGTGACACGGCCAACGCGGCCCGGGCACTTGGCGAAGCCCCTTCGCCTGCGTTGGGCAAGCTACTCGCGTTGCAGGCCGTGATGGCCGTGGGACGGCGAGACCATGAGCAGGTCATCCGGCTGGCACAACGCGCATTGGAAATGCTGGGAGACCGCGAACAACGCTGGCGCACCATCGCACTATGGGAACTGGCCGAAGCGCAGGAACGCACGCGCCCGATTGAGCAGGCCATCGCTTCGCTGCGCCGCATCCGGGCCGACTTGCATTTGCAGGGCAATTATCTGTTCGCGCCCGCCATCGATGCCTTCCTGGCATCGGCATTGAATAACCAGGGCCAACGCCACGAGGCAATTGCCGTCTGCGAGCAGCGTCTGGCGCACCAGGCCGACCTGGGCAACGTCCCGCCGGTATTGAGCGTGATGGTCATCACGAACCTGGCGCTGTTGCACTGGGAGGGCGACGAGCTGGAGCAGGCCGAACCCTATGTCCGCCGGGCGGTGGACGCCGCTGAGCAACTGGGTTCCCCCGATTTGATCGCCTTCGCATTGGGCTGCTCGGCACTGGTGGCGCAGGCACGCGGGCAACCCGAACAGGCCCTGGCCCTGTTGCAACGCGTGGAGAGCCTGTCCACCTATGAGACCTTCAGCGACTCCAGTTGGTTACGCGCCTGCGCGGCACACATTCATTTGCAGCGCGGCGAACTCGACGCCGTCGCGCGTTGGGCGACGTTGGAAGGGTTCAGCGCCGATAGCGAACCGTCGTTCCTGAGCATGGATGCGCTGACGATGTATGCGCGCCTGCTCATCCACCAGGGGCAAATGCCCGAAGCGCGCCGCCTATTGGAGCGGCTGGAACAATTTTCCGCGGCGCGCGGCCTGCAGCGCTATCAGATCAGCGTGCACCTGTTGCAGGCCCTGGCGGCAAGCGAAAATGGAGAAGCCGGTGCCGCACGCGACTATGCCGTGCGCAGCTTGAAGATAGGCGTGCCGGAAGGATACGTGCAACGCTACAGGGATGAAGACCCGCGCATCCGGGCTGTGCTCGCGTCGGTGCGCTACGTCGCGCCCGCATTCATCGACCAGGTGCTGGGTACGCCAACGCCCGCGACGATAAGCGCCCCAGCGCCCACCCAGGCGCTGGTGGAACCACTCACCGAGCGGGAGATCGAAATCCTGCGCCTGCTCGACGCAGGATTGGCAAACGCCGAAATCGCCCGCCGGCTGGTCATCGCCACCGGCACCGTGAAGCGGCATCTGAACAATTTGTATGGCAAGCTTGGCGTAGAAAGTCGCACCCAGGCCATCGCGCGCGGCCGCGAATTGGGGTTATTGCAGTCGTGATGCTCCTGCACAAACAAACAGCAAAGAAGCAGAGAAGCAAAGGAACAAAGAGAGTTCATGTCCTTTGTGATCTTCGTTACCTGGCTGCTTTGTGTGAGTTCGAATCAAACCGTCCCTTTTTGTAAGTGAGGCAGGGCGCTCATCGCACAATCGGCTCAAATCGAGTTGGAGGTTGTGCGATGACAAATCAAAATCAGATTCGTGTGCGAATTCGCGCCGGGTTGGCGGAGCCGGTCGGGCTGGATCTGGATGCGCAAGATGTGGCGCAAGTCGCCGGGATGCCTGTTGAAGCGGGCATCCAGTGGATGGCGCGCAAGTCCGACGCGACAGAGGCTTTCTTTGCCGCCGTTGCGCGCACGCTGGCGACGCCTGGGGCGTTGATCGAGTTCCGCAGCGGCGATAAGTCGCGCTTTTTGAAGCGCACCGAGACGGGCCTCGCGCCCATCAAGCAGCTTCCGGCCGAGGCCCCGCGCGTGCTGGACATCATCATCACCACACCGCTGGCCGGCGGCATCGTGTAGGCGTGTGATGACCGGCCTGCCACGCCCGGCATTCTTCGCGGCTGCCGAAGCGATGCCACTGGTGATCGTCGATGCCCGCGTCCACTGCTTACTGGGGGGCGCCCTGGGCAGCGAAAGTTGCCTGGTCGGTACGGGCGTGCGTCTGCGGTTGTGCCCCACGCAGTCGCTCGCGGAACTGGAGCAGGAGTACCTGGCGCAGCATGCCGCCGAAATCGAGGCATTCAAGACGGATTACCTGCGCCGCACGGTGGATGGCAGGTTGAGTCGCTTGATGCAGCACAGTACGCAGGCGCGTGACGCGCTGGCTTTCCTGGTGCGCGAGTTGATTCCCTATCTGCATTCGTTACACACGGGCGCGCCGCCTGCCAATCAGGCAAACGTGCCTGTGCCGGTTGAGTTGCCGGCGGAGGGAATCGCTTCGGTGTGCCTGCCTGGTTGCCTGCTGAGTGAGGCGGTCGGCCAGGCCGGGTTGATCCTGGATCAATATCTCTATCGCCTGGCAGCGCCGGACGACGCGAGCCATGGCAAAGATACTCCGCACGTCAGGTTGAAGCGGCATACCTTTGTGCCGGTGTGGAGTACGGCGCAACCGTTGGAGCAGGTGGAGCAGAATTACCTGGCTGCGCTACAGGCCTGTCTGCAAGGCCAGGCCCGCGACGAAGTGGAGGGTCGCCAGCAGGCGCTGGTGGCGATGGACCATCTCGCGCGTGACATGCGCTTGTATATAGAGCAACATCCAATCCCCCCACATGACGATTGCACCTTCTATGACGACCAGGCGTATGCCATCGCGCGCCGGAGTGGCATCTGGTATGTGTGCCAACATGTAGCGCAGTATGTGGTTGAAGACGCCGATGGCAGCCTCTATCATTTCGATGCCACCACGGTGGGGGTGCCGGTGAGCAACCAGGCGGGGGGTCTGCTTGGCGCGGCGGCCATCCTGGCACCGCGCCGGGCCGCCGTGCTGACGCCCGCTTACGAGCATATGTTTGTGCCGCAGGGAGAATCGTCCATCTGCCTGGTGAAAGACGCAGCCTACTATCAGGAATTGCGCCAGATGCCGTTGCCGCAGGCCATCTGCGAACTGTTGCGGGCCAATACGGGCGTCTTGCGGATGGGGCATCACGCCTTGAACGAAAATGCGCCGCACCGGCGTATCCAAACCTTTGCACATCGGCGCGTCAGCCGCGCGCAGGCCGAAGAAAATCAGTGGCCGATTGTTCCCTATCGGAGGTAATCCATGGAAGGCAAAGGCTCGTCGCAATACGTCTTGAAAATCGATGCACGTGCCTATTCGGTCGCGCTTGGCATTGCCCGACTAGCCGGCGAGCAGGAGTGCATGTTCTTGTTGCTGGGTGAGCCGGGGACTAACGTCGTGCGGCACGTGTTGCTCCTGCCCGGCCAGCAGGTATCGCCCTGTTCATGTGCCATCACGGCACAGGGCATGGCGCAGGCGCTTGAGGAAATTGCGCAGTTGAACCATGTGCATGAGCCGAAATGGGTGGTGCTGGGTTGGGGGCATAGCCACGGGCACCTGGACGTGTTTCACTCCGCCACCGACGTAAGCACCAGCGACGACGTCACGCTGCAAATCGGGTTTGCCAATCGCTGGGTGCGCGAGGAGCCGCTGGCCATGCGCAAGGGCGCCGGGGGCGAACTGCACATTGCGCTGCATGGGGAGGAGGATGAAGTGGTGTTGCACCCTGCGGGTTCGGCATGTGCGCCGCAGACATTCCAGGCCACCCGCTGCATCAGCGTTGGGTTTGCTTATAGCCTGGTGGTGAACGCGCGAGGAGATACATATGCCGAGGTGATGACCATACCCCTCGACGCGCCGCCGGGCAAGGCTTGCGTGCAGCGTCACCCGGCGACGTTGTGCGTGCTGCCCGAGCCGCTGGATGAGGCAGCGCTGCGCGTGGAGATGGCGCGCAAGCTCAACTGTGCCGTGGCTCCGCCGCCCGTGGCGCTATTGCCCGCGTCGCGTTGGTGGCACAGGCTGTTGCGACGGGGAGGGGTGCGCCATGACGGAGCTTGAGGCCCGCTACGCCCGCCAGACTCTGCTCCCCGGATGGGCGCAGGAGAAGCTATCTCAGGCGCGCGTGTGCGTCATCGGCTGCGACTGGTTGGGCAGCCTGCTGGCCTGGGGGTTGGCCGCGCTGGGCGTGGGGCACATCGACTTGCTGGATGACCGGCGCGCACTGGCGGAGGGGCGCCCGTGGTTGTGCCTTCCCGCGTCGGCGCACAAGAAGGGGGTGCAGGGGGTGGCGCACACGCTGATGCGCTTGAACCCCGCCGTGACGGCGCGCGGGCTGCCGATCAGCCTGCGCTATGCGGGCCTGGCGCAGATGATCCCCGCCTGCGACGTGTTGGTGGATACGGCGGGTGAGGCCTCGCAGCAGGTTAGCCTGGCCTGGGCGCAGGCGCATGGGGTCCCGTTGATCCAGGCGACGGCGGGTGTGGCGGGGGGGGCTTGCCACGTGTGTTTGCCGGGCCGCCCGTTGGAGCTGCCGCCGCAATCCACCAGCGCGCCCGGTGCAGCGGCCAGCCTGGTGCTGGCCGGGCTGATGCTGGAAGAGATTCGCCAGTTGCTGCTGCCGCTTGAGTTGGACGCCCCGCTGCGCAGCCACGCGTTAGGCTATCACTGGACGCGCGAAAATCGCTTTGTATGTACGCGTGAATTGATCGCCCCCATGCACGCGGCTCACTTGCCGCAGGGGGCAGTCATCATCGGCGGCGGCGCGTTGGGCACGTGGGTAAGCTTGGCGCTGGCGTTGCAAGGCGCACAGAAATTGACGATCATCGATCCCGACGCGGTGGAACCCACCAATCTGAATCGGCAGGTGCTGTTCTACGATGCCGTCGGGTTGCCCAAGGCGCTCACGTTGGCTCACCGGCTGAAACAGTTGTGCCCAGGGGTGGATGCACATTGGGTGATCTCGCCCGTTTTGGAGGCGCATCTGTCGGGCGCAACGATGGCATTCCTATGTGTGGATAGTTTTACGGCGCGCGCGCAGGTGAACCACTGGGTGGTGGCGATGAAGCAACCGCCGGTGTTGATTAACGGCGGCACGTCCGCACTTGATGGGCAGGTGGAGGTCTACTGCCGCGGGCAAACCGCTTGTCTGAACTGTCGCCTCGACATCGATTCGCTGGCCGAGTTGGAAATGAACCATCGTGCGCGCTGCGCCGCCTCACCCGAACCAAGTGTGGTGACTTCGAACATGATCACAGCCGGGCTGATGGTGGGTGAGGCGTGTGGCATGGCTGCCGGGCAAACGCCGCTGGCGGGGGCATTGCGCTTTGAATCCGGCACCGATTGCCGCGTAGGAATGTTGCCGCCGCTCCCGGCCTGCGATTGCCGGGAGTAAGGAGGATTTTGATGACGACGGAGACGATGACTTCACCTCCTGTTGTTGCACGTAGCAAGATGCCAATCGAGTGGGTGCAGACGCATAACCCGCAAGACGTATTGTTGCTGGCCTGCCTGTTGCGCCAGGTGCCGCCGGTGGTGTGCAAAGCGATTCAGGCACGCCTGCCGCGCCTGAATACGGCGGAGGAAATCTATGCGCTCATCACCATTGCGCGTTGCTTGAGTCGCGTTCGCGCGCGTGCCGCGCGGCGAGAGGTGTTGGAAATGATCGCGAGTCCAGCCGTCCCGCTGGACAAAGTGGAACTGGCCGCCACTTGCTTTGCTGCGCAACAGGCAAAAGAGGCGCTAGTGCAGATGGAGATGCCGGCGGCCCCGCGTGCCGATGAGGTGATGCTGTCGTTGGGTGCCGAAATGATGGGGTTGAGCGTGCGCGAGCGACTGGCACACAACCCATACGTGGTTGAGGCGCTTCACCTGCTGAAGGATTGGTCGGCAACTGCATTGGCGCGGCTGGCTTTCCTGCTGGCCTGGTTGGGTGGGCTATTGGCGGCCGGGGCGCTGCTGGGCGGGCTATTGCTGCTCGCGTTTGTGCTGTTACGCCCTCTGCCGGTTGTCGATTGGGTCGCGTTCCTCCTGGACGGCCGGTTCGGGCATTACCTGGGTTGGGGGGCGCTGGCGGTGAGCGGTGGGTTGTTGCCGGTGCTGATCGTGCTGTTCCCGCTGTGTTGTGGGTTGAAGCTGTATCAGCCGTTGCGCCGCGGCGCGGCTGCACAACGCCTGTTTCTTGTGCTGCAACAGGGACAATCGGACGACAGCGACCCCGCCACGCTTCAGCGCTGGGCGCAGGATCACGTGCGTCACCAGCCCTGGCATAGCGCGCTGTGTGCTGCGGTGATGCGCCCGCTTTTTGTGGCGACGGCCTGGCTGGGAGGCGCGCTGAGCGTGATCGCCGCGACGGTGCTCATTGCTAAACCGTGGGCTGGGCTGTTGTGCACGGGAGAATGGTTCTGGCCGCTCGTCGTCACCGTCACCGGGTTGGGCTACCTGATCTATGCGCTGGTGCAGTTCTACGCAATGGGGCTGGAGCACCTGGAGGACCAGGTGTGATGCCGCCTGGCTGTTAAAGAGGGGGAATGATGACTGAACCACGCGGCCGAGCGAAGACCCCGCCGGAGGGTGTGACGATCCAGCCCTGGCTGAAGGAAGTGACTTCCACCTATGGGTTGACCGACCTGGCGGCGCGCCGGTTTAGCGACCTGGAAGCTTGCCGGCTGATCGTCTCCACCACCGATGGCATCTACCGGGTGGCGCATGGAGCACTGCGCGCCGTGCGGCTGCTGGGCGCTCAAGACGAGGCATTCACCGCCTTGATCGGCACGCCGGCCGGGGCGCTGGCGTGCATCACCAGGCAAGGCCGGCTGACCCTGATCGACCCGGAAGGGATCGTATCGTGTATGCGCCACGTGTCCGGCTCGGCATGGCACCTGGCATACGCGCAATGGCAGGGCCGGGATTGTTTCTTCGTCAGCGGGCTGCAACGGGAAGTTCGCATGTTGGATGCAACGGGCGAGTTGATGTTCCGATTGGAAACGCCGGGGCCGATGTTATCGCTTGCCACGCAGATGATCGACGGCGACCTGTACCTGGCCGGCGGCGCGCGTGACAGGCAGCAGGTGTATGTGTGGAACCTCAGCCGCATCCTGGCGGGACATGCCGAACCGCCGGGCATCTTGCGCGGTGGTACCAGGCCGGCTTATATGGCGCGCTTCATCGCGTTGAATGGGCGGCCCTGGCTGGTGCACAGTTGTTGGGACGGGCATGTGTATGGCTATCCTTCGCCGTGGCGAGCGGGGCAGTCGCTCGCGCCGGCGATCATATTCCAGGGCACGGTGCCGTTATATGCGCTTGAGCCGGTGCTCGTTCGGGGGCGGCCCTATCTGCTGGGCGGGGCCGAGGATGGCCGTTTGTTGGCCTGGGCGCTTGGTGATGGTGGCATGTGCCTTCACCGTCCGGGGCTGGAGATTGCAAAGTTGAGCGCGTCCATCCGGCGCTTGACCAGCGCGACGGTCGCCGGGCAGGTGATGCTGTGGGCGGGCTGTGCCGACGGGCGCCTGGCGGCACTTCAATTGCCGCGCGTGGCCCCGGCGCTGGCGGCGACGAGCGCCCGCGTGGGGCGCGGGCCGGTCGGCGGGATCGGGTTTACCTGGCCTGTGGAGGATGAAATGGTTGCATGAATGCTCCCTCCATAATATAGTCATCCCAGCAGTCTCAACGCTGCAACCAGGAGGAGACATTCGTGGCGGCGCACGCTACTGGCAACAACGATCCCGTTGACTATATTTGGAGCCTCATCGCTCGCGAAGGGCGCTTGCCCTGTGCGGGAAACTGGCACACGGATGCGGCGTTTAAGCGCTATGTGCTCGGCAGACCCGCGTTCAACCGGCGCTTGCCCGAACCTTTCTATGAAGAGGAACTCACCGATGAACAGCGCCGTGAGTTGAAGGCCGTGCTGAGCCGCATCGACCGCTACGGTCAGGCGGTGCGCGGCACGTTACCGCTGGAAGCGTGTTTGCCGGGGCTGGCCGACCGGCTTCAGATGTGGCTGGTCGCGAATCTGGCCCCCGCGTTGCGCATGCTGTTGGATGCCTCCCTGGCGCAATCCCTGGCCGGCAGGTTGGGGCAGGCCGTCCGTGCCTATACCTATGAGGCGGACTTCTGGGCCTGGGCGGAGCCGTTGCTGGTGGATGAATTGTTGGCGCACCTTTTTGCGCACGGCATTTGCGCGCGAGATGCTTTGGCGGTGCTTACCCAAGATGCCAAACGATACCTGTCTGTCGTGCGTGCGTCGCACGGCGTGTATGGCGTCGATGCGCAACAGGTGGCTTCTCGCGCGATGCTCATCGCCTTGCGCACCTTTGCCGGGCCGGGCTGCACGTTGGCGCTGCATGATGCGCTGCAAGCGGAGCTGAAACATTTTGCCGCATTGGCTGCGCTGCCGGTGATGGATTGGGCCGCCGTCGCTGCCGGGTGTGAGGACGCGGAATTGCGCAAGCGGAGCATGCTCTTGGAAGTCTTTTGCGGGCTGGTGCATGAATGATGGCGCTAGAGGATTTGGTGGCGTCCGTGCTGGAGCGGTTGATCGATGATCGGTTCTATCAACGCGCCATAGGGGCGGGCCGCCGGCTGAGCGAGGTGCAGGCGCTGTTGGCGCAGGCCAAGGCCGGGCTGCTGGCCGAGTTGATGGCGTGTGACGCGTTGCCGGCGGATGCGCAAGCGCTGGCCGGTGAGGTCGAAGAGCGCTTGCTGGCGCGCCTGGCTGCGTTGGGTCTGTTGCCCTATCTCTATTCGGGCACCCTAGCCAGGTTGGGCGCGCCGCGCCATCTGCGCGGCCTGAACAAGCGCGAAGCGGTTTGCCTGTGGCTGGGGCTATTCCGCGAGCAGTCCACCGGCCTGGCCGGGCTTTGGGCCGCCTATCTTGACCTGTGCGAGCAGGGCTGGGCCTTGCCGGAACTGCCCAAAGTGATCCAGCTTATTTTTTGTGTCCGGGGCGAAGATGGAGAAGATCAATGCTTCTTCAATAACATGAGTGCCCCGGCTCCCTATCAGCGCACACTGTCGGCGCTCATCGCGCTGGTGATGCTCGATCATGCGGATGTTTTGGGGCTGGCGCCTTGCTCGCTCGCGAGCGCGATCAACCAGGTGGACGTGAACCTGTTGCGCGGCGGCAACACGTTGAAGGATGCTTATGCCGCGTCGATCGCCGGCAGCATCGATGGAGTGCAAGACTCATGAGTGACTCATTTGCGCATCCGGCGCTGGACGATTTGATCGCCCAAACGCTGGCCGCCGGCCAGTTCCCACCTGGGGTGCAACTGGCGCAGCACCTGGCAAACTGCCCGGCCTGCGCGCACGCCTTCCAGCAACGGGTGCTATTAGAAACAGCGCCCCTGCTGCGTGCGCTGCAAGCGCACCCGGAAGCGCCTGCCCTCTCTGAATATGAACTGGCCGGGATGCTGGCGCTTTGGCAGGTGGCCCTGGATGCCGGTCTGCACCTGGCAGATGATTGGTCCGCCGCGACGGCCTTGAGCGTGATCGGCATGTTACGCCGTGAGCAGGGGGATGCCGCCGAGGCGCGCCTGGTGCATGGGCTGGCGCTGAAAAGCGCCTCGCAGACGGGCAACGTCTTCAGCCAGATGATCAGCCAGGCCGACCTGGGCGTGCTGGACCTGCGGGAGCACAATACCTATGCCGCCCTGGAGCATCTGACCGCCGCCGGGCGCAGTGCCGCAGCCTTGCAGGAGCGCGAGGTCGAGGCGCGCGTGCGCTTGTGGATGTTGCGGGCGCTGGCCCAATCGTTCGTACAAGTGTTTGGCGGCTTGCCCGAACTACTGGCGCAGGCGACGGCGATCTTGCGTGAATTGCTGCTGGCACCTGCGCAAGCGCAATTGAAAGCTTTCTATCGTAGCTGGTTACAGCCGGCCTATGCGTTGGCGCCCGCGATGGGTGATAGCCTGCTTGTGTTGAACACCGGCCGGCGCATCCCGGTCATCATCGTCAATGGCCCCAGTGTCGATCAACATGGTGTTGCGAAGCTCTCTTTGCGGGTGACCCAAGACCTGGGCCAGTGGGGCGTGCCGTCACAGGCCGAGATCGACCTGCTCTTCCTCCCGGCGCAGATGGTGATTGGCACGTTGCACCTCGATGAGGCGAACCGGCCCTATCTCTTCTCTAATAAAGGGGTTTCTATCAGTGGCCCATTGCCGGGCATGGACGACGAACTGCGCGTGCAACTGCTGGCGGCGCGCGCTTCTCTGCATGCTGAATTAAAGATGCCGATGGCGCACTTTGCATTGCAATTGCACTGGTGAGAAAGGCATGTCCAGCTCCATCTATTGCGTATTAGCTGATTCTCAAACCGGGGAGCCTGTTCGCGCGCTTGCGACGGCAACTTGCGCAGGCCCGGCGGCGGGCGGCGCGGGGACGGTCGTGTTGAGCGATGACATCGTCGCGCAAGAGGATGTGGTGCAGTCCGCACAGTGCGCCGGGCAATTGTTACTCAACATACTCGCGCGCGCCAGTGCCTTGCGCATCCTGTGGGCATGGCTTTGCCGAGGCGCTGTCTCGCGCATCGTCATTGGATGGTGCGGATTGGCGCTGCTCCTGGCCGTGCTGATGTTAGCGCCCTATCTGCCGGCCGTGCTCGGTGTGCGTGTGGATACTTCCGGGTTGGTCGGCTGGCCGGAGCTGATACGCAGCGTCGCCACGGGCATGTGCATGTTGCTGCTATTTGCCGTGCCGGGGGTGCTTTGGGTTGCCCAGCGATCCGCGCGGCAGTGCAAGGCGCTGGCACAGGACTTGCGTGGCAGGCAGTTGACGATTCACCTGGCAAACCCACAGGCCGGCGCTGCGGAGCGCATCTTGTATGGCGGCAACTCTGGCGGGCTGGCTTTCCTGTTGGCGCTGGCGCGGGCGATACCCGAACCGCGCCGGGTGAGCACATGGATTCCCTGGTTGCATGCGTTGGCCGGCCGTGCGCCGGATCTGGTGTGCACGGCGGCGGTGAATGCCGATGGTGAGATCGGGCGGGTGGGGCAAATCGCGGATAAGTTGCGAGCGATTACATCGGCGGAACGATCCTTTTGGATTCTTTCCAACCAGAACTATGACGAGGTGCGCGAATATTATGGCAGGACAAACAACAGGCTCGTCTTGACGCAACCGCCGCATGCTCGGGAGGACTATCGCAGTTATTGCACACAGGATGGTTTGCACACCTTCCTCTTCATCGAACATATCGGCGACCTGGCGCGTTTCTTCGCGCCGCGCCGGAGGCGCATTTTGCCGCTCGTGGCGTTGAGCACGCTGTGTTTGGCGCTGGCGCTTGGCGTGGCGTGGCTCGCGCCGGGGCTCAGCGCGCCGGAATTTATGATCAGCCAGTGCGGGATGGCTTCGCAAACGACTGCGTCGAACGAGGTAGCCAAGCCCGGCTGGTGGGAAGCCGACCAATCGGTCGTGACATGCGTCGTTTCGGTGAAGTCAAGCGGTTATCCTGGGCCGCTGGATATCGAAGTGCAGTCCTCGGCAGATGGCCTGCTATCCGGCGACGCCGAGATGGGCCTGGTGGATGAGCGCCGGCACATCGCGCGGCGCATCTCTGGCACGCAGCCCTATTCGTTTTTTGTGCGCAGAGATGAGGCTGGCGCGCCTTCTTCCTACGTCATTGTGGGGGTTGTGGTCCGAAATATGGCGGGCCGCCAATCCAGCGCCTCGGTGGTGCTGGCGGGGGCGCGCTAGGGGATCTTTGTAAGCTGGGGAATTGGCTTGCGCACAATCAAAGCGAAGAATGTGGATAAACAGGAGTAAGCCATGCTAATGCACACGATCGATAAACAGTCGTTGACTCAACGGGGCCGGCTGGTCGGCCTCGTCGCAATGCTCATCCTGACCGGCGCCTGTGCTGCTACGTCCAGCCCTGCCATCACCGAACTGAAGGTGGTGACCGGCGCAACGGAGGTGACGGTGGGCCAGGAGGTGGCGCTGGCAGCGAACATCAGTAACCCGGTGGGGGAAGCGGTGACCTACAACTGGTCTGTGCAGGCGGGCGGGCAAGATAGAAGCGCCGATATCGTCACGGTGTCGCCCGATGTGGCGGCGGCCACTTACCGGCCACAGGTCGCCGGCAACCACATCATCACCCTGCAAATGCTGAACAGGCAGAAGGCCGTCATCGCCGCGACCAATATCACGATTGTCGCAAATCCGGTGATTGCCCATGTGACGCAGACGCCCGAGGCGGTGCAACCTACTCGTTTGTCCCCAACCGACACGCCATCTCCCAGCGCCACCTCAAGCGCTGAGCCGGTGAGCATCGCCGAGGCAACCCAGGCAATCTCCACCGACGCGTGCCCAGGCGGCCAGGTGAGCGATGCGCCGCAGCCAATGCCTTTCTGGGTCTATGGCGCTGCCGGTAAGCATTTTTGCCCGGCCGGCTACATGGGTGATACGGGTGATGTGACGTTAACCCAGGGAGACGTCATTGCGGTGCAATACCGCTTCCAGGGCAACAAAGCTACGTGTGACTATTCCCCGTGTAAGTGGGCGGGTGTGTATTGGCTGAACCCGGCGTACACGACGCATGAGCAGTGGGCTGCACAGGCCAACAGCGGCTACAACCTCAGCCGGGCCAGGGTGGTGCGCTTTCGCGTGCGGAGTGAAAAGGGGGCGCGGGTGGAGTTCTTCGCCGGGGGCAACACCGATCCGCACCTGTCTCATCCCAGTTCCCTGCCCAAGCAGTCCACCGGCGTGGTGACGCTCACGCCCGACTGGCAGGAGCTTCAAATTTCACTTGCCGGTGCCAGCCAAGCCGAACTGGCATATGTCATCGATGGCTTTGGCTGGAGCGCGAGTTGGAACAACAACGCCGGCGTGAGTGAGATTACATTTGAAATCGCTGATATTCGTTACGAGTAGACGGTTATGTTCTACCGCTCCACTACGTAGACCATATCCGGCACGGACTTGAACTCGTGCGCGGTGACGGTCGGAATGCGCAGCCAGTGCGTCGTGCTCCAGGGTGACACGCTTAGCATGTCTGGGAAAGGTTGCAGGGGTGTGATGGAGACATAGCCACGTGCCACCGCCCACTCGTCTGTCCCCATTTCCGGCTCGCGCAGGTTGCCTTTGCCGTTTGGAACCACCCGCAATGAGGAGGCGTAGAGCGTGTCTTCTTCAAAGTGGTAGCTGGTGAGGAACGAGCGTGTGCTGGGCGTGGTGAGCCGTGTGCCGCATAGTCCGCTGACGGGCAGGTTTGGCACATTCACATTCATCACAATTGGCCTGGGCTCTTGCTTCTTGAACCACATTTCCAACGCTTCGTGCAGGCCCCATTCCGCCGCTTCCCAGTGCAGCGTTTCGCCGGGACGGTTATCCAACGAGATGGCGATGGCCGGCACACCCATGAGTTGAGCTGTCAACGCTGCACCCACTGTGCCGGAGTAGAGCATGTCGCGCCCCATGTTAGCGCCCGCATTAGCGCCGCTGACGACCAGGTCGAACGGACCCGCTCCAAAGGCGCCATATAGCCCCACCTGTGCGCAGGTGGCCGGGGTGCCCGCGAGCGCAAAGGCTGTTACGTCGATGAGGTCATGTTGGCGGTACGTTGCATAGGTGAGCGATTGAGTGGCGGGGAGTGCCGCACCATAACCGCTGTAATTACGGTCCGGCGCAACGATTAACACCGTTCCGTACTCCGATAGAACCCGCGCTACAGCCCACAAGCCGGGGCCTTCAATGCCATCGTCGTTTGTGAGTAGAAAATTCATCATCCACGCGATGATTATCCTTCGGTGTTAACCGCATGTTGAGTTTGTGTTAAGTTTATATGTTGAAATCAGGCTGTATCTCCCAAATTTCTCATTGATAGTATCTTTCCAATGAATGGCGTCGGCATCTTCTGCCGGATGTAGCACTTCACGCTCAAGGGCTGGGTCTCCATGAAGCTATTATGTTCGCCGACGCCAGCCTGATAAAGCCAATAATGTCCAAATGTCATCTTCACAATTTCTGAAGAAGAGATCGCTATCCTGCCACTGTTAAATGAGGCACATGAAAGGTGAGAATGAAAATGGTACTTGGAAAATTGAAGGTGAGTCAGGTGATGCGAGATTTGGCGGTGGATGGGACGATTTTTGCAGCCTTTCTGGTGGCGACATCGCCACGATTGACCGGCGAATCGATTCATGAGTGGCTGGGGATTGCATTTGGCGTGGCCATCATCGTGCACTTGCTGTTGCATTGGCAATGGATCGTCGCGACCACGCGGCGCATCGTGAGCAAGCTGCCCTGGTCAACCCGCGCGAATTATTTGCTCAACACGCTTTTCTTTATCGATATGACGATCATCCTCTTCACCGGGCTGATGATCTCGCGCACGGCGTTGCCGGCGCTGGGCATTCAGCTTTCCGGTGGGTTTGCCTGGCGTTCGCTCCATTCGCTGGCGTCGGACATCGGCGTTCTGTTGCTGGGGCTGCACATCGCGCTCCACTGGCAGTGGATCGTATCAGCCATCAAGCGTATCTTCGTTAACCCAATTGCGTCTCGGCTGCGCCCGTCGCACGCGGTTCGCAACACACAGGCTTAAGGAAGGTGCAGCCATGAAAACAATCTTGAAGACGATAGCGCGCGTCGTGGTGATTCTGTTAGCCAGCCTGATTGTGGTAGGCGCGACGATGTTGCTCACACCGGCCAATTCAACAGTTGGCAATGCTGGTTTTGGCGAGCAGAACCGATTCGCGCAGGTGCAAACGACGGATCAACAATCAGCGAGCGTTGCGCAAAACGGCACGACTGCAGACGCGCAATCTGCCACTCAAGGGCAGCCGGTCTTTGCCCAGAGTGGGTTTGGTGATCGCGAAGAGCATGAAGGCGGCGCAGGCGCATTTGGATGGCAGGAAGTTGGTGCAAACCTGCTGAAGGTGGGCGTGATTGTGTTACCCTTTGCAGTGATCGGCGCTTTGAAGCGCAGGCGCAAGCTGAACGTGGCCGGCGCGTGAGGACCGGCCATTGATATCATTGCAGGGCGAGGGGACTATGACACAGACGATCCTGGTCGTTGATGACGAGGTGAACTTGCGCGAGATGATCCGTGTATATCTTGAGCAGGAAGGCTATCGCGTGCTGGAGGCCGGCAATGGGCGTGAGGCGCTCTTCGTGGCGCGCGATGAAAAGCCCGACCTGATCATCCTGGACCTGATGATGCCCGAGATGAACGGTTACGATTTTCTGCACGAGCACAACCGGGAAGCTGACACGCCCATCATCATGCTTACCGCGAAAGTGGATGACCAGGATAAGATCATCGGTCTTGGCCTGGGCGCGGACGACTATGTGACGAAGCCTTTCAACCTGGCTGAGTTAACGGCGCGTGTGCGAGCCGTATTGCGCCGCGCCCGCAAGGCCGGCGCCGAAACATCTCTCTTGCGCGTGGCTGATATTACCCTGGACCGCGCAAGGGCCACTGTGCAGGTGGGCGAACGCTACGTGGAATTGACCAGGTCGGAGTTTGAACTGCTGGCGGCTTTCATGTCCGCGCCGGGGAAGGTCTTTTCTCGCCTGGATCTGTTGGATCACGTATCGGGCGAAGCCTACGAAGGCTACGAGCGCACCATCGATGTGCACATCCGCAATCTGCGCACCAAAATCGAGCCCGACCCGCGACATCCGCAATATGTCGAGACGGTCTATGGCATGGGTTACCGCTTTGCGCTGCACAAAGGCGCGGGAAGCTAGTCTATTACACGCAGGTGAGCAATGCGTTCCCTGACTTTAAAACTCACGATCGCTTTTGTATTGGTCGGCGCAATCGGTATGCTCGTCTTCGCGGTGTTAATTGGGCAGCGCGCGCAGGTGGAGTTCAATCACTTCCTTTCAGCGCGCGACCAAACGGTGTTCGCCGGCGCGCTCAGTGACTACTACCTCGCGCACGGCGGTTGGGCTGGCGTAAGCGACTCAAT
>DAOUFG010000078.1:0-74605 GCA_034430115.1 Thermoflexales bacterium
CTTTCAGTATCCTCGTTCGGATCGACGACTGTGAAACCATCTGCCGCCCGCCGCTCTCGATGTGCCTGGAGTTCTTTCAGTATCCTCGTTCGGATCGACGACTGTGAAACCTGGGGCAAATCGAGGATGCCCGCCGTGATTCGCGCTTTCAGTATCCTCGTTCGGATCGACGACTGTGAAACCCTGGCAGTGAAGAACTACTTCAAGGAGCGCGTCACGCTTTCAGTATCCTCGTTCGGATCGACGACTGTGAAACGGCTTCACATTTGCGGGGCGAACAGGGTTCCAACATCTTGCAAAGGCTCAAACGCCCCGCCTGGCGCAAATGGGTGCATCGCGCAAACACTTTGCACGCCCATCACACCAGCCATGAAGCCTGTTATATCGCAAATCGATTTTTGCACCAAAACCGGCCTCATTTGCGAACGACCAACGGGCAAAAAACTACAGCACGTCGTTGCAAAAACGCCGAAATTCGCACACCACGCACTTATTGCGCTGCGGCGTCGGCTCGGGCATGGTCTCTGTATTGAGCATGCGCATCATCTGCGCGAGGGCATTTGCGAAACGGGTGCGCAGGCGGCGGTCGATGCGCACTTCCTCGGCGCGTCGCAAGGGGATGAGGTAGAGAAAACCACGCTGCACCCGGCAACCACGCGCCTCTTCCAGCAGCAGCGCATAGGCGGCCAGTTGCAACACGAAGTGCGGCCCCACTTTGTCCGAGTCCTTGAAGTCCACCGGCATCACCTCCGGCGCGGCGTCGATCACCATATCCGCCGTGCCGCGCAGCCCCAACTGCGCCGACGAAAGCCGCACGTTATACTCGCGTTCGCCCGCGCTCAGGCCATAGGCGCGCAACGAGCGGCGCTCCTCCTGGCCCTCCACGCGTTGCCCGGCCTCGGTGCCGGCCTGCATCTTGAAGGTGATGGGGCGCACGTCGGGCAGGCAATAGAGGTAGTACAGCACACGCGGACAATAAACCCATTGTTTAAAGTCGGTCACCCGGAAGGGCGGGTCCGCCGCATCATCCAGCATCTTGCTCCTTCTCTTTTCCCTTCTGCTCAATCACCTGCCGGGCGCACCAATCCGTCTCGCACAGCGGGAAGAGCTGAATATTGCCCGGCCTGCGCCCCAGCACCTTCTTCAGCTTCGCCATCAGTTCGGCCTGGTGCGTGGCGTGCAACTGGCCCAGGAAGGCCGAATATTGGATGCGGTCCAGGCCGTAATCCAGGCACACGTCGGCCACCTTATTGCGCTTGGAATCGTCGGGGATGTCGTAGACCAGCAGGCAGTGCATCTCACCAGCTCACCACAAACGGCTCGTAGGTCGCCCGCTCTCCGCGCAGGAAGGTGGCCAGGTGGCGCGCCTGGCTTTGGATGATGGCGCGCAGCGGCAGGCGCTTCTGCTCGTATGGCTCGGTGCTTTCCAGGCGCTCCAACACCTTCTCGGCCAGCATCCGGCGCGCTTCGGGCGTCAGGCGCTTTTGGTCGTCCTGCTCAACCCGCGTGCCCTTGTTGAACAGGCCGATGATCGTGCGATCCACCACCGCCTGGCGAAACTCTTCGATGGCGTCCAGCGTCAGGCTGGGTTTGCCGGGCCGATCCACGTGCACGAAGCCGGCGTAGGGGTCCAGCCCGGCCAGCACCAGCGCGCGCTCCACCTGCCCATACAAGATGCCGTAGCCATAGTTCAACGCCGCGTTCAGCGGGTCCGTCGCGCCGCGCCCCACGCGGCCGGGCCACTCGCATTCGTCGGGCAAGGCCAGCCGCACGGCGGCCCAATACTTCTGCGCCGCGCGACCTTCGATGCTCAGCAGGTCGAAGCGCCAATCGTCCACGCTCACCTTCTCGCCGGAGGCGATCTCGGGGCGCCCGGCAAATTCCTCCAGCTCGATCTGCTGATCCAGCACCTGGCTGGCCGCCTCGCGTAATGCGTCGTAGCAGGCGGGCGCGGCCTCTTTGCGATATTTGGCGATGTACTTCAGCAGGTTGGCCTGGCTGTTGATCTTGCCGCCGATGAAGGCCAGCGCCGCCGAGAGCCCGCGCCTATCGCGCAGGGCCTCCAACTGGGCGCGCCGGGTTTGCACGGTGCCCGTCAGCCCGGAGCTATACAGGCTGGCATAGGCGTTGCCCGAGCCGCTGACGAAGTGAATCGGGATGCCCCTTTCGGCGCACTCGCGCACCGCCTCCGCGCTGATGCTCACGCCCGAACTGGCGATCAACACGCCCTCCAGGTGCAACAGCGGCGCCTGGATCAGCGTTTCGTCCTTCTTGCTCACCACCAGGCGCTCGCTGTGCTTGGTGATGTACGAGCCATACTCTTCCACGATCAAATGTTGCACGATTGCCATCGTCGCCTCGTTCATCCTTCGATTGTGTAGGCGCCGTTGCCCTTCACCACGTCTTTGCCCACCTGGGTAAGCTGGCCCCACACCAGCCAGGGCAACAACGGCTGCCATACTTCCGCTTGGGCCAGGTAGGAAGCCTGGCCCACGAAACCGCTGATCCACGACGGCTCGCCCCGGCGCGTGGAACCGCTGCGAATTTCCACCCACTGCGTGCGCGCCTCGGCCAGCCGCACACGGTTGGCGCAGGCCAAAAGGGACTGCCGCTCGGTCTCGTCGCGCCGCCCGCCGCCGGCATATTGGCGCTCAAGCTGGTCGATGCGCTCCAACAGGCGGGTGAACAGCACGCCGAAGTCGGGCGCTTTCACCAGTTGCTCATCGGCCACCAGGCGCATGGGGGTATGAAAGCGCAGGCTCAGCCGGCCGGATCTGCTCACCTGCGCCAGCACGCGCGCTGCGGCGGCCTGCACCTGCGCCGCGCCCACCTGCAACGACGGCGTATGGATCATCGATTCGCCCTCCGCCAGCACACACTCCTGCCGGCCCAGCAGCGGGTCCAACGCCCAAACCTGGCGCAGGGCGAAGGTGCCGCGCCCAAGCCCCACGCCCTCGCGGCCCACCTCGGCCACGGTGAGCAGAAAGTAGGGCAGCAGGCGCAGCGTATCGCCATACAGGCTGAGCCCGAAGTCGAACCGCTCGCCGGGGGCGAAGGGGCGCTCCGCCCGATCCGCCTGTGCTGCGTAGGCCACCGGCGGCCAGAGCGCATAGCCGCGCCGCTCCTCGCCGGGATGCTCGTTGGCGGCCATCAGCCAGCACACCGGGCAGGCGGCGACGTGTTCGGGCGTGGGCGGTTTGCCATTGCCGAAGCGCGCCTCGGGGCAGTAGGCCCGGCGCATCACGTTGCCCAGCGCCCCGCGCAGTTGCCCGCCGGCGCGGTAGGCCGGCAGGTCCACCGTGTTGACGGCCTGGCAGGTGAAGCGGAGGTGGGTGAGGGTAAACACTGCTTTGCTAGTCCTGATCGTCGATCACATTATGGGGAAGGTCATCCAGATGCAACCCCGTCACTTCGTCATAGGGTTTATGTAAGACCCACGGCTCATGTGAATCATCCACGCAACGCCAATCTTTTAAGCTCTTTTGCATCCGGCGCACCATAGGAGCATAAAGAGGCACTAAAAGGCTAGATGCCAGTAGCCATTCACCTTGGGTTAGGTAGTTGTCATAGTCTTTTTCATACAAGGATGGCAATACATCCATTCGGCTATCTGCTTCGTCAAACACTTCATCAGTCCAATCCTGGTGTACGCCAGCAACAAGGTTCTCACCGAACTTTTCCAAACTAGGATGATGCAATGCGCGTTCAAACATGATCAGTTGATCGCCTTGATACCCATTCGCGTAAACCATATCAGCTATATTGGCAAGTTCCTGCTCACTGATTGGATTGGGCGCGGCGCGTAATGCGTCGATTGTCGCCTGAGTATGTTCCTTGTCATATAACTGATGGGTACTCGCTTGTTCACCCATCACTACAACTCTGGCGGGAGGTCTACTTCCGGAACGATTCACACGTCCCATGCGTTGCACCAAAGCATCAATTGGCGCAGGATCAATGAATGTCTGATGGAAATCAATATCAAGGCTGACTTCGACGACCTGAGTCGCGACAAGCACACGTGGAAGTTCTTTAAGAAGATTTTGCTCAATACGATTCCGATCTCGAACTGTGAATCGACTGTGCAAAAGCATGGCCGTCTCACCAAATATGGGTTGCAAGTAATCAAATACGGTTTGTGCTGTGCGCACATGATTACACACAATCAATGTATGTGGACATTGATGAACCGCTGTAGCAATATCAGTCAGACGACTGAGTAAACTGCCATCCCATATTTCCACATTGTGTCGCTTCTTATTAAGTATTTCTCGATCTGACGAAGCATTCTCATCTGGCTCAATCACGTGACTGCTTGGAATTCCTACAACTTGCTGAATCATCTCGCGAAGGAAACGAGGCATCGTCGCCGTGGTAAACAATGCTCGTGCATCCCACTGCATCGCAAGTTTCGCAGCACCGAGAACTAGTCCCGTCATTTGAGCATCATACGCATGAATCTCATCGAAGATGAAACAAGCTTGTGGAAACTCGGCTAGCATTTGTTCCCATCCACGCCCCCGCAACGCGTATCTGATAATCTGGTGTGGTGTACACACTCGGATGGGGAAGTACATCTCGCGGGCTAGTGAAGCTAAGCTACGCGCTTTAGCTTGAGCAACTAAAGAGGGCGAATCATCTCGGAGAAGTCCATAAAGATATGCACTTGCTTTGCTGTGCAATACATTGACATGTTGACTACCAAAAATCCGGGTGAGCCGCTTGTGCATTGCATTAATGCTCGCGGTATATGGCAGCACATAGAACACTCGTCCATTCTTTCGCCAATTTCTCTGCATCCAGAAGAGCGATGCCTCCGTCTTACCCGACCCCGTAGGCGCATGCAAGATAGCATTCCCCTCTTGATTACGACAGACTTGCTGAAAAGCGCGTAGTTCGCCCCTGTACACTTCGGCTGATGCCAGATTTGGGTATGGCCCTGGCAGTGTCTTTCCGGATGCCATGTGGTCAGCGGTTATCAATAAACCACGGTATAACGATGCTTTTATACGGCGCTCCACAGGAATGCTTCTTATTTGCCCCCGGCTATTAGAGGGGCTTCGTTTCAGCCAAGCAGGTGCTAGGCCGAGTCCATTCAGGTCGTTTTCTGACATGAAGGTAAGATCACGACGATCTATAGACTCGCATACCTGGCGCCAGAATTCCTTAAAGGCTAATCGATTTGAATCCCACTCCTCAACCATCTGGTGCCAAATAGCTGTATCTGAAGCGGGTAATTGATTATCTGGTATTGCACCCTGAGGTTTCCCCGAATTTCCATCCACAGGTAATACTCGATGGTGTGTAAGGATAGCAAGTTGGGCTTCCTCCGAAAGCCCCGTACAGTATTTCGCAAAAGCGGTTGACAATACTTCGTGGCGTTTACCTCCCCAGTTAGGAATCGTTCGCCGCAGTACTCCTTGAAACCCTTGTGCCGCTTTTCCCACGTCATGCAAGGCTGCACACAAAGTAAGTTGTTCTTCTATGATGGAAAGATCATAGGGGCCCGCAGGCAAATTTGTGATAATTTGCCTCACTGCGTCTATTACTGTTAGCGTGTGTTCCAGTAGTGTTTCTCCACTATCTTTTGCCAGCAAAACACTATCATTCATTGGATATTCCACAGGATTACGGCGTGCTCAGGATAGTTGCTATCGCTAGGGTGGTAGAGTCGTATTTGTTCAGTTGACTGAACTAAAAAACCTTCACGCCCTAACGCTTCCACATCTGGTATTGCCACATAGCGTGAAATCCGCCCAGGTACACGCGTACGTTGTTGTACGTCATTCAGATAGTAATCAACTAATGGTGGCAAAGGCTGACCGAACATGAAGCTTGGAGAAGGGGCAAGGGTCGCACGGATTACCCCTTCCTTCAGAACGTCAAAGTCAATTTCGGTAATACTCGTTATCCAGGCGATATCTTGTGATCGACCAAACCTCGGCACTGCTACGGGATTTTCAAAGATTGGTTGGAGCGCCACATTCGTAAGATACATATCCAACTTCGGGCTGATATGAAACTCTCGCTTAGCAATACCTTTCTCAGGATTGAGCCGCAGACGGCCTCGCGGATCAGTCTTCAAACGATCCGTTCTTTCAAGATCCATTCCCTTATACGGTCCGACGCTTCTGAATTCGTAACCGACTCGTCCTACCTCAGAAGGATCAATGTCTCTACCTGCGCAAGCGCTTAACATTCCGAATATGCTCGAAAAAGGTGGTAAGGGAAGCGTAATCGCCGTGCCAGAACGCAAGAACGGATATGGATACGATGCAGTAAATCCTTCGAAATGTATATGTAGACCTTTCATGGCAAAGTATTCGCCAACTGATCCATAGCTTCACGCGGTGTGCATACAACGATCCTGGATTCCGGCTTCGCTGCAAGATCGCGTAAGGCGTTTTCATTTGTCAGGTAGCCAGTCCGGATACCCACAAAAACTGGTGTCATCAATCGATCCGAATAATCGTGGATGACCTCTTGCAATACGTCTAGCTGAATCTCAAGTCCCTTGTCCGGATCATCGACAAACAGATGGTTAAAGATGGCATTCCCACAACTAAGCCCAGCAACAACAATCACCTTCGGAGCTATGTCAGCCCCAAATTGGGCTTGTTTGGCCCCGCCGCGCAAAACTGCAAGGGCCTTTAGTAAAGCTATCGTGCGCACGCGACGCTGGTTGGTATCAGTCATCGCATATATGCGCCCTTTGTCCTTAAAGTCCTCTACAACTTTTACTAACCCTTTATCCAGGCTGGGCTTTATGAATTCCTCCGCCAATTCAATGCGATCACCTATATTTCGAAACACCCCTAATCGGCTATAGTCCAAGCAAAACACCGCCTGCATATTCGCAGTGTAGAATTCTGTCGCATAGCGTATGGGAGTGCCATTCTTGGGAAACACAGTCCCTTCATCCAGACCGAGTCGGCCTGCACGACGAATTGCAATGAGAAGAGACGTAGCGAGAGGCGATGGGCGCATCACTGATTTCACCCTTGCCCCAGCAGCTTTTTGAGTTTCCGCTGCCACGTCCTCGTCAGGATCAACGCTTACATCTTCATCAGTCCCAGTACGCATATAACCGAAAATGTCGTCTTCTGCAAAGGTGACTGGATCAACTTCCCCAGTCACTTTGCTTGTATTTCCTTTGGCATTGAACTTAATGGCACGAATCTCACTTGCAGGCCAGCCAGTTTCTTCAATTAAGGTGTTGCGCAACCAACGCCGCCAAGACTGAGAAGAAACATAGGGAACCCGATTTCTGCCGTCAGGCATTGTCTTGGGTACCGTGGTAGTCCGATCTTCGCCTTGGCCCAGCCCAGCACCATTGAGAAATGCACCATCTGCTTGGATGACGAACGTTCCTGCGATATGTGTAAATGACTTCTGTTTTTCCATTTCTTAAGCTCCTTGTGTTGCTTGTTTTTTCTCAACACACTCACGATATAGATTTGCCAGGGCGAGTCTCATTTGGAAAACGAGTTCCTGCGTTCGAGATTGCCCATTGTCGTCAAGGACAAACTCATCCCAGTCGCCATACGTAAAATCAGGATGATCCTTTGCAAGACGAACAAAAATGTCATACCGAAGCCACCGCACCTCATTTGGATATGTTCTATTGAACTCATTAAGCACGTGACGTTCAAAATGCTCAAGGCTCTTACGATTTACATAGTCGTCGAAATACAAACGAGCCGCTTCGAGTATTTTTGGATGCGTGGTAACCATTCCTTCTCCTTGGGAATCGCTGGCGGGCACAAAATTTTTCACGATTGCGTCGGGTCTAAACAGGTAATAACCAATGATGCGCCAACCATTGAAGTCAATCCGTATCGGATGCCGCTGAACAGTAGGGAACAATGTGTCGTAAGTAGCGAGCGGCATTTCCCCATCCTTCCCCATTTGCAACATCGAGGCTCTCATCTTCTTCCTTCCGGCAAGGCCCGTTTCTCCCTCAATATATCCAGATTTCTGCACTTGTTTCCGATCTTTAGAATCAATAGATTGCATAAACGTTTTTGCTAAAGATGAGGCAGTAGACAATGCTGCATATGATTTGTTCAACACAATCTGTTGGTACAGCGCATATAGATCCGGAGATGCACCCTTGGAACCTTTAAATGGATATAGCCCTCTGTAGTCGCGCCCCGTTTGTATGCAAGACAATAACTGATACTCTGGCCGTTTGTCCTCGCCTTTGAGCAAACTCAGCAGTTCATCATCTAACCCTTGCTTACGTGCCATCCACAAGAACTGCAAGGCGGAATTTGGGATTGCCAACAACTCACAATCAGCACTCGCGCCAGAGTTCGTAAAAAGCCATGCATAAAGTGTAGATTCTTGGGAAAGATCTTCCTCATGGATAACGTCGTGACGTTTCTTCATCCATGCCATCAATCTTCTTGTAACGGCGGTGGTACCCTCCTTACCGCCAATCATTTCCACTTTCCCCTCTGTCGCATCTATCTTTTCGCGGTATTCATCTACAATGTCCCCTATCAATTCCAAGGCAATACGCGGCATTGTGGACTGAAAGCATACCAATCGTCCTTGCATCAACATTAGACCAAGTGGCATGTAATGCACTGCAAAAAGGCACTTTGGACAGATGGAAATCCCACGCGATGCCGATGGCAGTGCTTGCGCATCGTTACCTATGCTGCCAGCAAGAGGGAACCACTCACGGCCAATTTGTTTTGTTCCGTGGTCTTCCACACCTGCGTCGGAGAGCGCTTTGCGAACCATCCCATCAAAATCAAATGTGTATTTCTCGCCGCAAATTTCACATACTGAGCGACCACTCGCCAGTGACTCCACCCCATGCAAGTAAGCCGCAAGTACATTTGTGTAAGCGCCGATATTTTTCTCGGATAGCTCTTTCTTTCTCCCCTTGGGCCGATATCCTGTCTGTGTTAGCGGGCCGTTCGTGCCAAAGACCATCGTGAAGCTTTTCAGACGGGCATTCACTTGGGCCAGCATGCGTCCATCGTGAGTGTTTCGAATGATCTCTGTGGTTAGCTCATCAACATTACTCAGGCCGGCAAGATGAACAAGGACATTAAGGCCCGTATCAACGAACGGATTGCCTGTTAAACCATAATGGGCCGCTTCGTTCTTTATTAACATTTGCACCTCATTACGCTGTCATTTCGCACTGCGGTATTTATCCAACGCCTGCTGCAGTTCCCCCTCTACTTCCCTCCGTAGTTCCTCCGGCGCCATCACCACCGCATGGCTGCCATACTGCATCACCCAACGCTTCACCTCGCCCAGGCCACTGGTCACAAGCCGTAAAATCAAGCTCCCATCGGGTTGCGGTTCCAACTGGGCGCTGCCATGCCATTTGCGCTCGCGAATCCAGCGCGCCTGATGCTCATCGAACCAAATCACTACCTCCACCGGCTGATCGCCACCCTCGGCCTGAAATGCCGATCCCACCCATTCCAAAATAGAAAAATCCGGGCGCGGCTCAAAATGGCTCTTCAGCAGTTGATAGGACTTGATCCGCCCAACATGAAACGTGCGGATATGCTGGCGCAGGTGATCGAACGCAATCACGTACCAGTTGCCGCCCACGTTGTAGAGGTGATAAGGGTCGCAGGTGCGCGTCGTTTCTTCGTCGCGCGTCGGCGCGTAATAAACCATCCGCACCTGCACACGGTTTTGAATAGCCCGGTGCAGGGCGAGTAACGTTTTTTCATCCACCGTCACCACCGGCGGCGGGACGAAGGTGTAGTGCATGCGCAACGTTTCCAGGTCCACCAGCACGCTGCCCTTCAACGTTTGTGAAATCTTCCCCACCGCGGAAAGGAGCGGCTCCTGGAAGGTGGTGCCCAGGTAGCGCTGCGACACTTCGACGCTGAGAAAGAAGGCCAGCAATTCACCTTCCGTCACCATTACGTTTGGCAACACCCACGTCGGATCGGTGTAATACCAGCCGCTACATTTCCGGTTGAACTTGATCGGCGCATGCAGCCGGTCGATCATGAACTGCCGGTCCACAAAGATCACGCGTGGGCTGACATCCAAATCTTCGGCCAGGGATTTTGCATCCGGGTACACGCCTGCGCGAATCTGGCGATCGATCTCAAAGAGTCGTTCAAGTTGTTGACGCTGTGACATGATGTTGCACTCACTTTACTGCGTCAGAGTGCAGCCATTGTGCACTCTGCAAAACAACCAAAATGTTGCTTGCAACCATTCCCCGCGGTTGGCCGGCCAGAGATGCGGCCAGCACTCCTATTGTACACCCATTGCCCGACTTCGGCCACTGCACCACGCATACGGCGTTGCCGCCCGGGCGAGTTAACAACTCGCCCTACATTCGCGATTCGTTGACTCATTCGTTGACTCATTGACCCTACAATCAACCCTATGGACAACCCTGAGCGTTCGTTTTTCGCGATCAGTTTGCTTTGGCCCGACGGCCCAAGGCCCTATACCAACTTGCGCCAATCGCGCGGCGCTGCCGACCTGGGGCTGGAGGCCCTGGCCGCCGCGCTGAGCATCGGCACGCGCTACAGCGCCGGCATCCGCAACCTGCTGGCCGCGCTGTGCGACGCGCCCGACGTGATCAGCTACCGGCACGCCATCCTCGACGACCTGCTGAACTGCCCGGCGCTGGCTGCCGGCTTGGAAGCCGCGCTGCCGATGCTGGTGCAACTGGCCGACGCCTCCGACCCGCAGCGCCCGCACCAGACCTTTTTGCATCAGGCCGTCTCGCGCCTGGGCGAGCTGGAGCTATACGTCGATTGCATCCGCCAGTTGCGCGCGCTATTCGGCAGCGTGGAAGGGCGATTTCACTCCGCTGGGCTGCGCCAACTACACCAGATGCTGGTCGCCCGCGAGGCGGACCCGGCCTTCCAATCACTCGCCGCCGAGTTACCTGCGCTCAGCGAAAAGATGCGCAACGTGCGCAGTATCTCGGTAGGCATCAACCTCAGCCCGCAGTTGCAGCCGGTGGCGGCCACGCTGCTGTCGATCAGTTCGGAGCGTTACAGGGGCGCGTCAAAGTCGTTGCTGGGCAAATTGTTGGGCACCCCCGCCAAGGATGAGGCCGACGAATACCAGGGCCTGGCCGAAATTCACAGCCTCCCGCTCACTTCCAGCCTGCCGCATGGCAGCCTGGACGGTTCGGGGGAATATGTGAACCCCATGCTGGTGCCGCTCTTCCGCGACCTGAACGACATCTTGCAATCGGTGGCCAGGCCGGTGGTGAAGGCGCTGGGGCGCTATATCAAGCTGAACGGGCAATTCGTCATCGCGCTGGAGGGGGAAATCGCGTTCTACCTGGGCGCGTGCCGGCTGATCCAGCGCGTGCGCGCCGCCGGCTTGCCGCTGTGCCGTCCCGAGGTGCTCGGCATGCAGGCGCGCGTCTGTGAGGTGCAGGACACCTATAACCTGAACTTCGCGCTACGGCTGATGGAACGCCAGCCCGGCGCGGACCTGAGCGGGCAGGTGGTGACCAACGACGTCGCCTTCAACGACGCAGGGCGCATCTTCATCCTCACCGGCCCCAACCAGGGCGGCAAGACCACCTACACCCAGGCCGTTGGGCTGATACAGGTGTTGTGTCAGGCGGGGCTTTACGTGCCGGGCACCCATGCGCGCATCAGCCCAGTGGACGGCATCTACACGCACTTTCCGGTGGAGGAACGCCCCAGCCTGGAGGCGGGCCGGCTGGGCGAAGAGGCCAAACGGCTGAGCGACATCTTCGCGCAGGCCACCCGGAATAGCCTGGTGCTATTGAACGAATCATTAGCCAGCACCAGCCCCGGCGAAGGACTATACCTGGCGCGCGACGTGTTGCGTGCGCTCAAGCTGTTGGGGGCGCGCGTGATCTTCGCCACGCACCTGCACGAGCTGGCCGGGGGATTGCAAGCTGGTCAGCCTGGTGGCGTGCGCCGCCCCAGGCGACGACGCAGCCCGCCGCACCTATAAAATCGTGCCCGGCCCGTCGATGGGCCAGAGCTACGCCAAAGACATCGCGGCGCGCTTCGGCATCAGCTTCGAGCAACTGGCGCGCACCCTGCGCGAGCGCAAGGAGATCGAGGGGTGAACAGCAGAGAAGCGAAGAAGCAGAGAAGCAAAGGAACACAGGACCAAAGATAAATATGATCTCTGCGTCCTCCGCGCCTCAGCGGTAAACTCCTATTTCTTAATCTCTGTGGTGAGTCATCTAGCCCGCCCGCTCACGTTTCAATCTCTACTCTCCAATCTCTTCTTTTGCCCTCTGCGCCAGCACCTTCGCCCGCGCCGGCGCATCCCCGACATAGACGCTGGCGTCCAGCAAGGCGCGCGCGGTGGCGGCATCCACGTAGCGCGTCACCTGCGGGTCGGCACACAGCGAATCGATCAGCGGGTTCGGCTCGCCCGCGCTGACTCTGGCCCACGCTCGCAGGCTGTGCTGGCGGATCAACTCGTGCATCTGTTGCCGGTCGGCCCCGGCCTTCACGGAGACCATCAGCAACCGCTCGGTTGCGGCGAAGGGGCCATAGACGCGCATGTTATGTGCCACCTGTGCCTCGTTTACGCGCAAGCCCTTCACCAGGCGCGTCGCCACGCGGATGATCTCATCGGCGCTGAGGAAAGCCTCGGCCAGCACCACGCGCCGGTTGGCCGAGTCGTCCAGCGTGCGCTCCAGCAGCGAGTGCGCCGCGTTGTCCCACATCACGCGCGGCAGGCCGGCCATGAAACGCGCCAGCGAATCGATCTTCTCGGCGTTGATCGGGTTGCGCTTGAACGGCATGGCCGACGAACCCACCTGTTTAGCGCCGAAGGGTTCGGCCCACTCGCCGATGGGCGGCGACTGCAAAATGCGCAGGTCGAAGGCGAACTTATACAGCGACTGTGCGATGCCGGCCAGCACGTTCACCGCCAGCCAGTCCTGCTTGCGCGTATATGTCTGCGTCGCCGCCGTGAACGCCTCCAGCCCCAGCTTTGCCAACACGCGCTCCTCTAAACTCTTATCCACGAATTGGCGCGAATCATCACCAATAGATTCGCTTCCATTCGTGGAGATTCGTGGATGCCCTAATTCCATGTACGACGCGCTGGTGCCGACGGCGCCCTTCAGCCCTTTGCCTTTGATGCCGCCCAGGCAACTGAGCAGGGCGTCCAGGTCCATCAGCAAATCCTGCAAATACTGCGCCAGCCGATAGCCCAGCGTAGTCGGCTCGGCCGGTTGCAGGTGCGTGAAGGCCATCGTGGGCAGGTCGGCATACTGCGCCACCTTCTCGGCCAGTTCGCCGATCAGCCCGCGCAACGACGTGTGGATCAGCGCCAGCGCGTCGCGCAAGCGCAAGGCGTCGGCGTTGTCCTCGATGTCCATCGAGGTCGCGCCCAGGTGAATGACGCCGCCGCCTACCGGGCACTGCTCGGCATAGGCGCGCACCTCGGCCATCAGGTCGTGCTGGATGTCGCGTTCGATCTCCAGCGCCCGCGCGATGCTCGCCTCGGTCACGTCTTCGGCGTGCGCCCGCAGGTCGGCCAGTTGTTCGGCGCTGACGATGCCCATTTCGTGCTCGGCCTCGGCCAGCGCCACCCACACCCGCCGCCACAGCAGCCGCTTATTGCGCTCGCTCCAAATCGCGCGCATCGCCTCACTGCCATAGCGGGTGGTGAATGGAGATTGGTAATTAGAGATAGCAGATTGGAGATTAGAGATTGAGTTCACAGATATTCCCTTTACAACTTCCATTTTCATGGGAAGCACACGGCCATAGAAATGGGGCCCGCGAATCGGGCTTTCCCAAGCCTGCCGTCGGTTTTGAGCCAATAGCGCCCGATCATTAAATCACGCGCGATGCGCCGGCGGCCCTCAACGCTTCGCGCAGCGGGCCGGCGCTCACTTCGTCGCGCGCCAGAGCAATCATATTCCCACCTCGCCCGCCGCCCGAAAGCTTTGCGCCCAGCGCGCCCGCCTGGCGCGCCGCCTGGCACAGGGCATCCAGCTCGCGGCACGACACGTCCATGCGCTGCAACAGGGCGTGATTCGCGTCCATCAATCGGCCCAGGCAGGGCCAATCGGCGGTTTGCAGTGCCTGGCGCGCGTCCGTCACCACCGCGGCGATCTGGTCGAATAAGGCCTCGTAACGTTGCGGGTCGGCCTCCCAACCCGCGCGCACGTCGCCCACGGGGATGCGCGTGGGCGTGGCGATGCCCGTATCGGCCACCACCAGCACCGGCGCGTGAGGGATGTTCATCGGCGTCGCGACCGAGGCCGCGCCATGCTGGCCGCGCACGAACCACACCGGCTGTTCGTGCGCCACCACCGTGTTGTCGATCCCGCTGGGCGAGCCGTGATAGATCTTCTCGGCCTCGAACGCCAGGTGGCTGGCTTCGTCGGGCGTGAGTTCGCGCCCGGCGTAGGCTGCCACAGCGCACGCGCAGGCCACCGCCACCGACGCGCTGCTGCCCAAGTGCGACGACGCCGGGATGTCGGAAGTGATGGTGAGCGTGCCGCCCAACACCGGCTGTTGCGCAAATTCGAACGCCAGCCGCGCTAGCACCGAAAGCGGACGGGTGGCATCGGACGCCAGGTCAAACTCGGCGTGAATATCCGGCGCGCAAATATGAAAAGGCCGATCCTCCGGCACGACGGTGGCACGCGAACGCAAATGCCTTAGCGGCAGCGCGATGGCCGGGCGGCCATACACCACCGCGTGTTCGCCACACAAGATGACCTTCGCACAGGCGGAACGGGTAACGATGACCTTCATAGGCGCGACACTCCACATGAAACATGAAACGTAAGCGCTGGGCTGATGGGTCCGTCATGATGCTCAGCGTGCGGCTGGTCATGCTTCTTTCACGTTTCATCTACGATTGCGGCAATAGGTACAACACGACTACCGCCGAAAGCGCCCATAACGCGATGGCGATTTGCATGGGCCGATCGGTGAGCAACAGTTCGTCGGGCGCGCCGCCCTCGCCTTTCACATGCACCAGGTATAGGTAACGGAACACGCCGTACATGACGAACGGGATCGTCAACATCATGGTGTGGTTCGCCGGCAGTTGCGGCGCGGAGAAGGTGTAGAAGGAATAGGCGGCCAGGATCGCAGCCGTGACGATGGAGATGATCTGATCCAGCAGCGGCACCGTGTATTCATTCAATATTGCGCGCGTGCTGGCATTGCCGTTCAGTTCCACCAGTTCCTGGCGGCGCTTGCCAAAGCCCAATAGCAGCGCCAGCAACAACATGCACACATACATCCACGGCGAAAAACGGATCGCCTCGGCCAGCACGGCCCCGGCGCCCACGCGCAACACGAACCCCAGCGCCAGCACCAGCACGTCCACGATCACCACGTGCTTCAGCACGAACGTGTAGAGCACTGTGGAGACGAAGTAGAGTAGCCCAATGATGGCAAAGCCGGGGTGAATCAGGTATGCCACCACCAGCGACCCCACGGCCAGCACCGTCGCCCAGGTCACCGCCAGCGCCGGCGAAACGACGCCGCGCGCAATCGGGCGGTTACGCTTGGTGGGGTGCAGCCGGTCCGCCGGGGCATCGACCACGTCGTTGATCAGATACACCGCGCTGGAGAGGAAGCAAAACACGATAAAGCCGATGATCGAAGGCAGCAGGTACCTTTCCTGGAACAACTTGCCATCGAACACCACTGCTGCAAACACAAACCCGTTTTTCGTCCACTGCTTGGGGCGCATGGAACGGAACAGGCCGCGCACGACATTGATGAAACTGGACGGCTGCGCGCCCGTCCCCTTGTCAACACCCATAAAGCAATGATAAATGATTTATAAGGACGGGTAACACATGAAACGTGAAGATTGAAATATGAACGATCACTCTCTCATGTTTCATTCTTCACACGCCAATCATCGTCGATCAACCATCGTCAATAGTACAATCCCGCCAGGCAAAACAGATGGATAGATTTGAAGACCTGGCACAACGGCTGATCGAAAATTCGCTTGCGCGCATCCTGCACGAACGCCTCCAACCCGAAGAAGTGTTGCAGGCGATTGTGCATGCCATCGAAGACGCCCACACATTGGGCCCCAACAACGAGCCAATTGCGCCGAATCATTTCTGGGTCACCTTGAGCGAGCAGGACCTGGCCCCGCTGGAATATCACCAGCCCGACCTGGCCGACCAACTGGCCGAAAGCGTGCGCCAGATGATCGTGCAGATGGGCCTGCGCATGGATATGCCGCCGCGCGTCTTGCTGCAGGGCGTGATCGACGTGCCCCCGCATCATCTGCGCGTCACAGCGCGCTGGATTCCGCCCGACCTGCCCGTCACCGCGACGACCCAACACCCCGCCCAGCCGGAGCACGAAGTGACGCTGCCGCGCCGGCCTTTCTTGATCGTGGATGGCCGCCGGCAGATTGCGCTGTCGAGCGAGCTGGTGCGCATCGGGCGCTCACGCGAAAATGACGTGGTGGTGGATGACCGGCGGGTCTCGCGGCATCATGCCGAGTTGCGCTGGCAGACGGAGGCGCAAAAGTTCCTCTACCTGGACATGGACTCCACCGGCGGCACCAAGCTGAACGGCTACCCAATCCAGCAGTGCACGCTGGAGGCCGGGGACATCCTATCGCTGGGCGGCGTGGAGATCATCTACGGCGAGGAATTCCAGTTGCAGTCCACGCGCGCCAACGCGCCCATCGACGCCGATACCGACACAAGCACGCCGGCCGGTAATTCACCGCAGAGTCGCTGAGAACTTTGTCTCACCACAGAGTCACGGAAAGCACAGAGGATTCTATGTCTTGATTCTCTTGGCGGTTTATTCATTCGCACCGCAGAGTCGCCGGGGACGCAGAGAATTCACTTTATATCCTTTGCTTCTCTGCTTCTTTGCTCCTTCGCGGTTTGCTATGGTGATGAGGTTGCCCGGCATAGGAGGGACTCAATGAATGCTGTTCATCCGGCACGCTATTACTTGGACTGCATCGACAAAGGAATTTGCCTTTACTGGCGTTCACTGGGCAAAGCCCGCAACATGGAAATTCACGCCGGCGACATCGAATACGTCCTCTCCACCCCGCGCGGCGGCCCGGAACGGATTTATAGGGTGAGCCTGGCGCCGGAAACGGCGGAACAACGCATCGCAGAAATCGGCGCGGGCATTCGAGCCGGCAGCTTGCCCAACGGCATGCTCATCACGCCTGCCAGCACCCCCGAAAACCTGGTTGCTTTGCTGGTCAGGCACGGTTTCAGCATCGACACAGCCGACCCCTGCATGGCCTTGGACCTGTGCAATCTTCGGAAGCCTTCCCCCACCGATGAAGCAATCCAGGTATTCACCCTGACGGACGACACCCGCTTGAGGCAGTGGGCCGATATTCTGAATGTGGCCTTATGCGGGTCGGAGATCATGCGCTACGAACAGTTGCATGATCTCTACGATCTCAACTATGCCACATTCTTTATGGCCCTCTATGAAGATGTGCCGGCTGCGGTGTCGATGACGCTCCGCGAAGGTGACACGGCCACGCTGGAGTTCGTCGCGACGCTCAAGGAACAGCGCCATAAGGGGCTCGGACGTGCCGTGGTAGGCGCTGCACTACGGCACCTGCGCGACGCGGGAATCGTGACCGTCACGCTGCGCGCCGAGCAGGATGGCATTCGTCTCTACCAGCACATGGGGTTCATGGAAATCTGCAAGCGGACGGTGGCATATCTCTGATCTCACCACAGAGAGCACGGAGAACGCCATGTCTTGATTCTCTTGGCGGTTAGGTCAGATTCACACAAAGAAACGAAGCAACAAAGACCACAAAGACTTCCCATTCTTTGCTGCTCTGCTTCTTTGCGGTTTAACTACATCGCGACGACGAACGCCACGGCATACTCCCGCTCGTGGGTCAGCGAGATGGACCACTCCTTCAGGCCCAACTCCTCCGCCCGGCGTGCCGCGCCACCATACAGACGCACCAGCGGCTTGCCGCGCAGGTCGCCAATGACTTCGGCCTCGTGCCACAGGATGCCGTCGCGCGCCAGGATGCGCATTCCCACCCCCAGCGCTTTGCCCACCGCCTCCTTGGCGGCAAACCGCACGGCCAGTTCCGGCACGCGTTCGCGGCAATACAGGCGCTCCATCGGCGTGTACACCCGCTCCAGGAAGCGATCACCAAACTCGTGGATCGCCCGCTCCACGCGCGGGACGTAGATAATGTCAACACCAGTCGTTAGCATGATATTTACGATTTTGGATTGACGATTGCCGATTAACGCCTGCCATTGAAGAGAAGGGCAAATCGTCAATCCGCAATCTACAATCGTCAATCCTCAGGCTCCTGCCGTCGTCAGGATGAAGTTTTGCGGGTCCAGCCACTTTTGTGCAGCGGCGCGAATATCGGCCAGGGTCACGCTGTGCACGCGTTCGGAATAGTGCAGCAGGTAATCCAGCCCCAGGTCGTAACGCACCATATTGGCGATGTGGCCGGCAATGCCTTCGTTCGTCTCCATCTGCAACGGCAACGAACCGACGAAGTAGGACTGGTTATCCTCCAACTCCGTTTGCTTCACCTTGCGCTCGCGAATCCGCCGCACCTCGGCCACCGAGATGTCCACCACGCGGTTCACTGTGTTGGGGTTCGTGCCGGCGCTGATCGTCCACGCGCCGGGGCCGGGGCCACCCTCAAAGCGGCTGCCGATGTAATATACCAACCCCTCTTCCTTGCGCACGCTCTCGCCTAGCCGGCCATACATGCCAAACTGGCCCAGGATGCTGTTCATCAACACGCAACTGATCCAGTCCGGCTCATAGCGCGACGGGCCTGGAATGCCCCAGATCAGCGTCGTCTGGCTCTTGCCCGGCATGGAGATATCCTTGCGCGATTGCCCGCTCACGCGTGGCACGGGCGGCATTTCGGGGCGCGCCGGGCGCACGGCTTCCCAATCGCCAAAGGCCGCCTGCACGCGTTCACAGGCCTCCTGCGCCTTGAGCGCTCCCACGACGACCACCACCATCCCTTCCGGGGCGTAATAGGTGCGATGAAAATCCGCCACGTCGTCGCACGTAATCGCCTGCGCCGTCTCGGGGTAACCCTCCACCGAGTAGTGATAGGGATGCGTATCGGGGTAGCACATCTCGCGGAAGGCCAGGCCCGCCCGCGCACTGGTGCTGTTGGCGCGCTCCTCCAGTCCGGCGAGCCACTCGCCGCGTTCCTTCTCCACCCCTTCCGCGGGGAAGGTGGGGCGGCGAATCACGTCGCTCAGCATATCCAGCATGAAAGGCATGTCCTCGGCCAGGCTCTTGGAAAAGAACCCCGTGGAGTGCATACCCGAAGAGACGCTCAAATTCGCGCCGATGGACTCGGTCAATTCAAAGAGCTGCTCGTAGCTGAAGCGCTCCGTGCCGCGCATCAGGCAGTCCGACACGAACGAGGCCAGCCCCGCCTTGGCAGGCATTTCATCGCGCGCGCCAACGTTCAAATAGCCGCTCACCACCACCGCCGGGCTGGCGAAGTTTTCGTAGGCAAAAACGCGAATGCCATTTTTCAGTTTGAGCTGCACGATGTTGGCCTCACAAGGCAGCGACTGTGCCACCGCGCGCTTCGCTTGATACTTTTGTCTGCTTGGCATGAATGTCCCTACTTCTCTTGCCCCCGGTAGTGGCCCACCGTCACGTTATCGCGACTGAGATATTTCTCGGCCACGCGTCGCACGTCCTCTATGCCGACAGCGCTGAGGTTGTCCACAAAGCGGATGAACCACGCATAATCGGCAAACACCTCACAGTACCCTAACCAGAACGCCTGGTTGGTGACAGACTCACTGCTGAAAGCGAACTGTGCTTTGGATTGTTTGATCGCCTTATCCAGCTCGGCCTGGGTGACGGACGACAGTTTCACCTTCTCGATCTCATCCCACAGCACGCGTTCCAGTTCGTCGATGTCCTTGCCCGGCTGCACCGTAGCAAAGAATGAATAGAGATAGGGATCGATTGTAGGCGTCACGCCTGCGCCCACATCGGCGGCCAGGCCGGTATCCACCAGCGCCTTGCTAAGCCGGCTGGAACGGTTGCTGGTGCCGCCGCCGGCAAATGAGAGCCCGCTCGCGCCGCATAACACCGAATCCAGCGCCATCAGCGGGAAGAAGTCCTCGTGCGCCTGGCTGTCGGGCCCGATTGGTGGCGGCGCATGAAACGACATCAGCAGATAGTCGGTACTGCCCTCGCCCTTCACCGTCACGCGGCGCTCGCCGCGCTGCTCCGGCTCATTGACCGAAAGCGGCGCAAGGTCGGGCCCGCGCTTCAGCTTGCCGTATAGCTGCGTCAGGCGCGCCAGCATCTCCTGCGTGTCAAAGTCGCCGGCCAGCGCGACGATTGCGTTATTGGGCGTGTAGTAACGGCGATAGTGCGCGTATAAATCCTCGCGCGTCATGCTGGTCAGGTCGCACAGGTGGCCCACCACTTCATGCCCATAAGGGTGTACCTTGAAGGCCGCCGCCTGCACCTCCTCCGCCAGCCGGAAGACCGGGCTGTTTTCCGAACCCTGCCGCTCGTTGATGATGACGGTGCGTTCGCTCTGCACCTCCTGCGGGTCGATCAGCGAGTGCACCATGCGGTCCGCTTCCAGGCGCAACGCCAGGTCGATCTTGTTCGACGGCATCGTCTCATAGTAAGTGGTCCAATCGACCCAGGTCATGCCGTTGCGCATGCCGCCCTCGCGGCTCACCAGCCGGTCTAGTTCGGTTTCGCTGTACGTGGGCGTGCCTTTGAAGAGCATGTGCTCCACCCAGTGCGAAATGCCCGTGATGCCCAGGTGTTCATTGCGCGACCCCACGCGATACCACACCCAGAACGACGTCACCGGCGCAATGTGCATCTCCTTCAGCACAAGCGTCAACCCATTGGGCAAGGCGGCCTTGGTAATGCCATCATGCTGCGCCAGGATGCGCGGGCGTGCAGATGGGAGGCGGCGTTTCGCAGCGCCGGTACGCGATAACCGTGCCGGCGCGCGAGTGTTTTTCGGCATTTGTCTTACGATCCTTTATTGGTGGCGACAGGCTTCACGTCATTCCAATCCACTTTCGGTTGTGCGCCATTGCGGCCATTCGCGTAAGCCTGACCATAGCCACGGCCTAGGCCGCGGTAGATGAAGCCCATTTCATACATGACAGTTGGGTCATACAGGTTGCGCCCATCGATGAAGATCGGCAACTTCATGGAGCGCTTCACACGCTTCAAGTCCAAGTTCTTAAATTCGTTCCAGTCCGTCGCCAGGACGACCACGTCACACCCCTCGGCCAAATCGTAGGCGTCCTCGCACAGCTTGACCTCCTTCAACACGCGCGCGGAGTTTGGCATCGCCACCGGGTCATAGGCTTTCACCAGCGCGCCCTGCTCCTGGAACAGATGTGCCAGGTCGATGCCGGGTGAATCGCGGATGTCGTCGGTGTTGGGCTTGAACGCCAACCCCAGGATGCCAACTGTCTTGCCGTTCAGGCCGCCGGCCAGTTCACGCGCCTTGGTGATCACGCTGCGGCGCTGGTCGGCATTGATCTGCATCACAGCCTGCAACATTTGCGGGTGCTTGCCTTGCACGTTCGCCATGTGCATCAATGCGCTGACGTCCTTCGGGAAACACGAGCCGCCGTAGCCCAGCCCGGCATCCAGGAAGGCACGCCCAATGCGCTTGTCATAGCCCATGCCCACGGCCACTTCCTTCACATCCGCACCCAGCGCCTCGCAGATATTGGCGATCTCGTTAATGAACGAGATCTTGGTCGCCAGGAATGCGTTGGAGGCATACTTGATCATTTCAGCGGTGCGCAGGTCGGTAACCACAATCGGCGCGCGCAATGGGAAGTAGAGTTGCGCCACGCGCTCGGCTGCGCTGCGGTCCAACGAGCCCAACACGATGCGGTCGGGGTTCAGGAAGTCGCTGATGGCGGAACCCTCGCGCAAAAACTCGGGGTTGCTCACCACACTGAAGGGAACGGGCTGGGGTTGCTTGTGAACCACGATGTCGGCCACCCAGTCACCTGTGCCGACGGGCACCGTGCTCTTATTGACGATGATGACGGGGTGATCGATCATCTCGGCCACCGTCTCGGCCACCGCGCGCACGTAACGCAGGTCCGCCTCGCCATCCACGCCCTCGGGTGTACCCACGGCCACGAACACCATCTCCGCCGGGGCCTCCGGGTTGTTCAACGCCTCCGCGTAGGAAGTGGTGAATGACAGGCGCCCCGCATTGACATTGCGACGCACCATTTCTTCCAACCCCGGCTCGTAAATCGGCATGACGTTTTGCCGCAACTTGGCGATGCGCTCCTCGTTCACGTCCAGGCACACCACCCGATTGCCCATATCGGCAAAACACGTTCCTGTAACCAGCCCAACGTAACCAACGCCAATGACAGTGATATTTCTCATTTCTTTCCCCCAAACAAAAACGAGATTGGAGTTGGAGATGCGAGATTGGTTAATTCACCACAAATCAAAACGACTGTACAGGTGAGGGTTCCACCTGCATGATCGATGTCATCCGTAGTTGAGAGCGCCCAATCTCCATCTCAAATCTCTAATCTCTAGTTACCAATTAATCCCCACTTTGCAGCCAACTCCGCATTGAGCAGGCTTCCGCCGGCAGCGCCACGTAAGGTGTTGTGCGCCAGCGTAACGTACTTTACACCACAACTTCCAAACAACGGCTCGGGCCGCACACGACCGACGACGGTGCTCATCCCCTTCCCCGTCAAGCGATCTCGCCGCGTCTGCGGGCGGTCGGGCTCGCTGCGCACCACGATCGGTTGCTCAGGCGCCATCGGCAAACCCTTCACTTCCGGGAAGCGATATTCGCTCAACGTGCGCGACACCTCTTCAGGCGTGGCCGGCGAGCCCAATTCCACGGACATGGTAACGATATGGCCATCAATCACCGGCACGCGGTTGCAGTGCGCGCTCAACGCCAGCGTCGCATCTTCGATGTGATCCTCGCGCAACGTCCCCAGCAGCTTGCGCGCCTCGGCTTCCAGCTTTTCCTCCTCACCTTTGATGTAGGGGATGACGTTATCGGTGATGTCGAGCGAAGGGACGCCCGGGTAGCCCGCCCCGCTCTCGGCCTGCATGGAAACCGCAAACACGCGCTTGATGCCGAAACGATCATACAACGGACGCAGCGACATGCTTGGGCCGCTGACGGTGCAGTTGGTATTGCAGCAAATGCCGCCGCTCCAATCGCGCAGCCGGCGTTGCGCCTTGAGCAATTGTAAATGACCGCCATTCACCTCGGTAATCACCAGTGGGACGTCGGATACCTGCCGGTGGAACGAGGCGTTGGAGAAAATAGTCACGCCGGCTTTGGCAAAATCCGGCTCGGCCGCCTGCGCTGAATCGTTGGGCAGTGCGCTGAAGGCGACGCTGAAATCGGCCCGCGTGCCAACGATCGTCGCCTGGGTGGGCAACAACACGACATCGCGCACGTTCTCTGGGATATCGCCTTCGATGACCCAGTGCGCGGCATCGGCATAGCGCTTACCCTCACTGCGGTCCGAAGCCGTTAACGCAGCGATTTCGAATATCGGATGATTTGCGAGGAGCTGTATGAACCGCTGTCCGACGGCTCCTGTTGCACCAAGGACAGCTACAGGGATCTTGTTCGCCATTTGGCTCTTGATGATACCTCAGGAGCATCAACGGACATTCGTTGGCGCGATTGACGCGAAATGCTCAAGCATCACTGGCCAGTTGTCAAGCCCTATTGCAATCCCATTCGTTTAAATTCGTTGACTCTCCGAGCGTGATGAAATCCTTGATCGCCGCAAAGATCGCATCGCCGATGCCCTTCACCTCACGAATATCCTCGATGCGTTTGAATGGCCCATGTTCCTGGCGATAGGCGATAATACGTTGCGCGAGTGTCGGGCCGATGTGTGGCAGGCTTGCCAGTGCGTCGGCGTCCGCCGTATTGATATTGACTTTGTTCGCCGGCGAAGGAGTCTCCACGAGGGTAGTCGCGCGCGGGCTGCTCGTTGCACGTGGTGTGCGCGTGGGGTGTGCAGTTGGCTCTGGGGTGACGTAGAGCGTGGCCGATACAGCCGGCGTCTCGAGGATAATGGGTTGCGCAGCAGTGCCGCAGCCTGCCAGCAGGACGATGAGTATCAATAGCGCCCACGTCGAACAATGGGTCATATGTTGCTAGAATTATTATAAGGGCTCAACTCTTTATGAATATCATTCTGATTGGCGCAAATGGGCAATTGGGAACCGACCTATGCGCAGCATTGGCAGCACACAATGTGATTGCAGCCATCCAACCCGGCACACCCGCTGGTGATCTGAAGCAGGTGGTTGAACTTGACGTAAGTAACACCGCCCAGGTGCGCGCTTGTATCGCTCAGTATGCACCTCAGTTAGTCATTAATACGGCCGCCTTTCATCGTGTGGATGATATAGAAAAAGATGCTGCCATGGCATTGCAGATCAACGCCTTGGCGGCACAGCAACTGGCACTCGTTTGCCGCGAAGCGGACATCGCCCTGATGTACTTCAGCACCGATTACGTGTTCGATGGCGCCCATGACACCCCCTACACCGAAGCAGACTTGCCCAACCCCATCAGCGCATATGGGGCGACCAAACTGGCCGGTGAACTCTTGATTCGCTCGGCCTGGCACAAACACTACATCCTGCGCCCATGTGGGCTCTATGGCACTGCAGGTGCCATGGGCAAAGGCGGCAACTTCGTCAACACAATGCTCCGCCTGGCACGTGAAGGCAAGCCCATTCGCGTCATCGACGATCAAATCTGTACTCCCACCTTCACCCAGGATCTGGCCGCTCAAATCGCCACGCTGATCGAGACCGGCCAATACGGCACGTACCACACGACAAATGATGGGGCATGCTCGTGGTACGAATTTACATTGGAAATCTTTCGTCTCGCAGGGCTATCACCAAGTGTCACCCCAATCACGAGCGAGGAGTTCAACGCGCCCGCAAAGCGGCCCGCCTACTCCGTACTCGAAAATCACGCCCTGCGCCAGTTAGGGATCGACCGCATGCGTGATTGGCACGCAGCATTGGCCGAATACATCCGGCTGGTTTGCTAAGCCAACACATCTTCATTTCGGACGTCAACAGTATGTCAACAGCAATCGAATTTTCGCACGTTTCCAAGCATTTCCGCCTGGAACGTGATAAACCCCGCGCTTTTCAAGATCTCTTCATCTCCCTGGCCCAGCGCAGACGCAACCGGGAGGCGGAGGAATTCTGGGCACTGAAAGACGTCAGTTTCGACGTACAACGTGGCGAGACAATAGGTTTGATCGGCTCTAATGGTTCCGGCAAGAGCACTTCACTCAAGTTGATCACTCGCATCATTTCACCTAGCGCCGGAACAGTGAGTATACATGGGCGTGTTACAGCTTTATTGGAACTTGGTGCAGGCTTTCACCCTGAACTCAGCGGACGCGACAACGTCTATCTAAACGGGACCATACTAGGCCTTTCACGCAAGGAAATCAGCAAGAAGATAGATGCCATCATTGAGTTCTCTGAGCTTGAAGACTTCATCGACGTACAGGTCAAGAACTACTCCAGTGGGATGTATGCCAGGCTAGGCTTCGCTGTTTCTGTCTACCTGGACCCTGAAATTCTTCTTATAGATGAAGTATTATCGGTTGGAGATCAAAGCTTTCAGCAAAAATGCAATGAGCGCATGCTCAAATTAAGGCAGCAGGGAATTACCATCGCTTTTGTATCCCATGACTTAGATAGCGTCAGCCGCTTATGTTCCAGAGCAGTATGGCTTGATCATGGTCACGTCATCATGGACGATGAAGCCCCTAAAGTAACAGAAGCCTACTACAAACACGTCTTAGAGAAAGATAGTTCGGATCGCAACGAAGGCACAGCGTGGGCAGGGAATCGTCTCGGAAGTGGCGAAGCACGGATCACAAAGATAGAGTTTTTAGGCAAAGAGGGGACTTTACGCCATGTGTTCTTGACCAACGAGCCATTGACTATCAGAATGTACTATAAAACTTTTCAACGAATAGAACTGCCAGTATTTGGACTCGCCTTCTATCATGCAGCCTCAGGGACACATCTTTCTGGGCCAAACAACCGCTTCGACAATATAAAGTTCCCTGTTATCTCAGACCAGGGGTACATTGATTACCACATTGACAAGATACCCTTCCTTCCAGGCGACTACTTACTCAGCACCTCGATTTATGATTGGAACGATACACACCAATATGACTTCTATCACCATTGCGCGCGTTTCACAATCATCCCCGGCGGGACAAATGAGCGTTACGGGCTAGTTTCCATGAATGGTTCGTGGGACCATATAGCTTTGAGCACAAAGATTGATATGGCTGAAGCAGAAAGAACAACAGGAATAATGTGACATGGGTGTTCTTCACGGAATACTGGCTACCTTGGGCAATAAAGATGATGTCGGGAATGGCGCAGCCAAGAATTCACAGCAGACTTCAAAGCGCAAGTGGTGCTGGAACCGTTAATTAGGGAGAAGAACGCCACAAAATTGGCCTGCGAGCATGACATCAAAGATAACTTGACCGGTGGCCTGACATGTGCAATTTGTGGAACGCAACGCACACGCGTCGCCGAACTAGGGCAAATGATCGGTTGATTGACGATGCAACCGGCAATGGCGGAAAGCATCGGTGTAGCTGGACTCCACAAGGAATAGAAGCACAAGCGATCATGAAGACACTGGTGGGGATATCAGCGATACGATTGCTTTATAATCTGCGTTTCTTACTCCCACCCTCGCAACCACGGCGTGCGACTCACCAGAGTGCGTGAATAATATAAGCCCCTATGCTCTTTTGCCTGTTCTTCGCGTAACAATTCCTCTCTATCCCATTGAGCAAGCTGTTGCGTCTGTATAAGAATATCCTTCTTGGGACGAGCAAGTATGTAGTCAAATAAAGATGAATTCGGATGTTTTGTCAGAAATTTCTCATCCGCGCGCATAATATGCTCCAACCAAGACAACTGTTCAGCAGAGCTTGCTCTTGAAAAGTTAACATTATGGGTTAGAACCACATATGCTAAAGCGCCACCTCCATGCTTGTAATCATCAATATGAAAATAACGCTGCAAAAAGGGAACGATTAACTCGGAGTGTATCGCTTCTGTAGGATCCAATGAGAGCATTGTGGGCAAGTGAGGGTAACGCATTTGTTGGCGAAGTGAAGTGGGCAATGTACTATTTAGCCACAAAGCCGCTACCCATTGGCGAACAGGATACTGATTACGATGAGGCCCTACATAATCGTAACTCACAAAACATCCATCTTCTGGTAATAGTTCAGCAATCTTATGGAATATCCTGTTTAAATAAGCATTATGATGAGCTGCAGCATAATTCACAACGAGGTCGTAACCATCTTCAGGGAAGTCGGCGCTGTTTGTGTCCATTTGATAATAGCGTAAAGGTAACCCCATGGCTTTTTTACGTGCCTGTTCTAGCAAGCCAGTTAAAAAATCCACCCCCACAGCCTCATCAAATAATCCTTGTGCAAACAGAGCACGTTCTACCCACCCATCACCACAATTTAGGATCAGAGCTTTTTTAAAGCGGCGCCCTTTCACAGTCTTCTGAAAATACTCATCCCATGAGACAAAGACATCTCCGCTGATTCTCCGATTCACCTCCATTGCAATATAACGATAATCGTTCCAGTAGACGCCTTGATAATAATTGGCGTTTTTAATGCTTGGGACAATATTGTCAGATACCGGGGCAGGCCCAATTAAATCTCCCCCTTTATGCATTAATACGCTGCAAAGCTTGTTGTACATTTGCTTGAAAATGATTCTTGTCGTATTTTCGACTGTCGTGGAGAGCCGTGTCTGCCATTTTTTCACGCAATATCGGCTGTTCAATTAACGATTTTGTATAACCTTTTAACTCCCTAATACTATTCCACAAAAATCCATTGTATCCATGTCGCACGATTTCTGGTTGTCCGCCCCTGGCAATTACAACCGGCACACAGCCGGATGCCATAGCCTCCACGGTGGTAATGCCAAAATGTTCAAACTTTATTGGTTCTCGGTTTTCATCTTCTCCAAATCCACTGGCATGCCAGTAAATTGAGCTTTGGGCATAGAGTTGTACTAATTCTTGAAACGACACATCTGTATGAACGACAATAGGGTATCCTCTAGCCTCTTCAATTACCCGCTGCAAATATTCCTGCTGAATAGCGCTCGGGCTTGTTCCTCCGACTAAATGAAGTTCCCACCCCTGTAGTCCCTCGTTCAACATTTCCTTGAACGCACGAATCATCGCAAGGTGTTTCTTATTATGACTGCCCTCAAAGAATCGCCCCGCGTTGATTATCCAGGGATGTTTTTCCCCAGGCGCAAACTGATCGACATCAATCGGCGGATTCACCACGCAGCTATTATGTCCCCAATATGAGTGTATCCAACGCTTCGTGAAATCCGATATCGCCCAAATCTCATCATATGTGTCGACGGCATCTAACAGTGAAGCAGAAGAGACTGGAGATATTCCATTCAACCTGAGTCCCCATTCCTTGAACCAATTTTCAAACAGAATCTGATAGAGCCGGTAACGAGGGTGTTCAATTTCAATATTCGACACAGCAATTTTATAAGGAGATTCTCCTTTTTGCTCCGCCGACATTTCAGCCTGCAATTGCAGATCGTGAAACTTCTGATGGATCCCCGTTGGAACAATTAACTCGCACTGTGTAAACCTGTGATTTGCAGGCAATGGAATTTGTTGAACCATCTGGCTGTCCAGGTAAACCTGCACTTGTCGTACCGCTGTGTCTTGCGATGCAATATTGAAATGTATGGAATAAGGCCTGTCACATACAGGCAGCTCGGCCTTGAGCTTAGAAGTCGCGGGTCTATACTGCTGTCCTCCTACGGTTGTCACACCAAACACGCCCTCTGTAAACGTGGGAACCATAAGCTGGCGCTTTATCTCTCTTCCAATCATGCTGCGAAATGTGGTCTGAGATGTAATTGGAAGAGGGAAGTAAACAACAAGTATGCTATGAGGTGCCTGCGAGGGCACAAGGTCAAGGTGAGATGCATTAATGAAAAGGTCATAGTTAGATGTGATCGAGCCCAACTCCATAGCGGGATGGTCGGGTATCACAAGAAAATTAACACGCGATATTTCCACATTTAGTCTGCTACTAGCAACCTCCCTAGATACAGATGTGTGACTTATCACATCGACCGAGTGTTCTTTGCTTAGGTATTCAGCTATCGCAAGGCTATGTTTTTCCCCTCCACCCAGAGTCGATAACCAACGGTTATAAATTGCGACGCGCATCTTTTTACTCGCTATTTTTATCCTCAACGAACCATCTGGAAATACTTACTTGCTTCACTTTCCGTGAAGACTGAATATGGTGACGTCTGTGAATCAACTTTGGAGCCCAACTAAAGAGAGTCACACATATATGAATTTGGATTAGCACTTGCCTAAAATACGGCCTCCATCCCTTACGTCTGTGCGAAATCATGCTCATCATATTCACAGCGTTACGAACAACGCTCGCAGCAAAACCCAGCCAAGCGTCTCTAATTTGTGATGTTGAGCCGTTTTTGAACACCATGGCCAGCCGGTTACGCTCTGTCAGATACATGAAACGAGGAGACCACTCTTCTGACGTACCACAATGAACATGTCGGACTACAGCCTGCGGTGAGTAAAGTACTTGCCAATTTCTCAGATGTGCCCGCCAAGACAAATCCATGTCTTCGTAGTAAGCGAAGAAGTCATCATCCAGCAGGCCAATATCGTCTAACATTGTGCGGCGCATTAACAAACTAGCGCCACAACCAGCAAATACATCCTCGACCTGGTTATATTGTTCTCTGTCCGTTTCATAGAATACTTCAGATCTACGCACATAGACCCCACGATCTCGCCCGTAACCACCTCGAAGGGCAACTGTTCCAGCATTTTGTACCAACGGCAGCGCAGCATTGCGCGTTGTTGCAGGTAGCGTCAAGATGTAGTCTGCTGGAACCACACTTGACACTTGTATTTGTGCAAGTGAACTCAGTCCAGACATTATGTGCACGGGGAGATTAGTGGCACATGAGGCGGATAGTCTCAAACACAATTGCCAGGGGCCATCACCAGTGGGAATAGGAACACCCAGAAGTGCTTTTTTGTCAATCCGGCGAAATCGTTCTCCCGAGGGGAGAATTTCCCATTGACTGAAGCCTTGCAAGTACTGTACATGCCCTCTTGACACACCGCTATCAACGCCTGAAATGATTACGCCACAGCTTTGATCATCGCGCGCAAGCAGGCTAGCCTCAGTCTCAATTGATATCTCAAATTGGTCGTGGAATAACTGCAGATGCCCAGTAACTATCCCCGCATCTTGGTTTGCTTCTGCAACAGAAATCATGTTCTCCAGCCAATTTGATGTGACTGCTGTGTCGTTATTCAACAATACAATGTAGTCTCCACGCGCGTATTGGATAGCAGTGTTACATCCACCAGTAAATCCAAGATTAACTCGATTTACGACAAGTCGCACGCTGGGGTAATGATCTTGTACAAATTGGATCGAACCATCGCTTGATCCGTTATCCACCAGAATAATTTCGTAGCAATCTGTTGGGTAACTCTGTAGAAGTAAAGCGTCTAAGCAAGTAGCTAAATATTGCCTACCATTGAAGTTGGGGATAATCACCGATGCGAATGGTAAACTCATGCTTTCCCCAATGTGCGCTTAACCCAAAAGTAAAGCCGCAGTGGCAATAGGCGATGATATCGCGCAAGTGACTGTTCCAAGGCGATTCGCTCTTTAGTCTGCCTTTCCAATGCAGCGTCTCTCTCTTGAACAATTTGCGACCAATACCTATCTTTATCTTGAGCGACTCGTTGGGCCTCCGTCAAGGTTTCACGATCTGACACACGGATACGCTTTTCTCGTGATTGAGATAGAGGTTCAATTACTCGTCTATACATCAATCGGACATGCTCAAGCCCATGTTGCCAGTCATTTGCCATAAGATTCTTTAACCCAGATGGTTCAACGAATCCGCCAAATATCGCGCTAATACCATAGCTATTCATCAATTGATAATGTGCCTGTTGATACTCTGAGGAGCCAAACCAAGGGGCAAGAGTAAGCGAGTTGGTCCGTGAAAAAATGTCCATATCTTTACGGCGACGATGATCCTGAATCAACTTCCTTTTAGTCATAATATCGTCGAAGTGATCCACTACATCATTCATTGCCGTAATCTGCGCATGCTCGTACCAGAACATATCATATTGTAGTGGCTCTTCCTCAGAAGAAGGACGTTGCACTTTGTTCTCAAAACGGCACCGATCCATATCAACACCACTCGTTCGGGCCAGTAAATATATATGTTTAAACTGCAACATCAGAGCCAGTGGCAATATCTGATCAAGGTATCGCTGCTCATAGTTTTTTAATATGGTAAAAAGGGCATTCTTTTCTAAGATGTATGCCATCTGGGCTGGAGATTTTTTTGATGATGTGCCAAAGTGCACATGGTAGCAGATGGATTGGGGAGCGAAAAGTACTTTATATCCTAATATCCATAGCCGCCAACCTAAATCAACATCCTCGTAATAACTCCCATAGGCTTCATCAAACCCCCCTACTTCCAAGAAGATTTTTCTGCTTATTAACATCGCCCCTCCACAGGGGGCAAGTATCGCTCGTACTGTGTCATATAATGGCTTGTCCGGCTCGTGGTAACCTTCAGCCGTTGCACGGCCCAGGAATGAAATAAGTGTTCCTCCAAAGTCAATAGCCTTACCATCCCAAGTAAGGATTTTTGAGCTAGCGCATATAGCGTCTGGAGCGTTACCAAGCGCATTGACTAGTCCCAACAACCAATGCGGCTCCACTCGCATATCCGAATTCAGGAAGGCGACAAATTCACTTCCCACCTGCTCGGACGCTTTGTTGTTACCCCTACAGAATCCATAATTCTGCTCAAATGCGATGATTCGTACCTTGGGGAAGTTTTGCCGTACATATTCAACAGAACCATCACTAGAACCGTTATCAGCTAAAACGAGTTCTACCCGATCTATGGGATATTCAAGGGCAGATAATGAAGCAAAGCACTCCTGCATGTAACGCAGGCCGTTATAGTTCAAGACAATAACACTAACTGAAGGTAGTTCCATGAATTGCCACCTTACAATCCGCGAAAATATCGAATAATATGCTGCAGTAGACCATCGTTGCCACGGATATAGGACCTTCTTGATCTACCACTTGTATTTTCTGAAGAAGCGGCGTAGAACCGACGTGAATTCACATATGAACGATATGGGTCATTATTGTTGTCTTTCTCATATAACGGAGGATGCATTGACGGCTCCATTTTATCCGATGCATTATACGGAGCAGCGCAGAAATTCTGTAAACAACGAGTGGTATTAGTCCACGTCAATTGCTGTGCAACTCGCTTAAAATGAGTTACGAACTGCCCCCGTTGTATCTCGCAACTTCTAAGAATAGCATCCGCTGTGCTTTGCACGTCACCATAATCCACTACCCATCCAAGATGCTCTCTCTCAACAATTTCACTCAACACATCTCCCCGCGTTACAATCATTGGCAAAGCAGCCCAAATATAATCAAGCAAGCGTGTTCGGAATGAATACCTCGTTTCTATATGCTCGAAATGCAAACTGACACCAATATCTGCTTCAAGCAAGTAATTTTGCCGCTCAGTATAAGGGGTCCAGTCTCTAAAAAATACTGTGGTCTCATATAACCCCAATTCTTGAGATAATGCAATTGCACGTTCAACCATATCGCCGACGACAACCGATGAATTTGGATGCCGGATCCCCATAAACACAAGCTTTACATCCTCACGATGCCCTCTAACTGACGCCATCGCGCGAATCAAAGTCAATGGGTCGAACCAGTTATATATTCCTCCCCCCCAAACAATCACTTTATCAGATTGCCCTATCTTGGGATGCACTCCTTTCATAACGGGATTAATGTGCACTGGTGGACTATCAGGGATTCCAAATGCGACTACATCTATTAGGTGTCGAAGCGAAGGATCGTCATCATAAGTCGCCGTATTGACACGGTTAAACGCACTTAACCAACCCAGCCAATAATCTCGTTGTCGCTCGCTCGCACATAGGAAGAAATCACCCGATTTAATCAGATCAACAATGGCAGCATTTGCTTGATGTTGTACTTCCAGTCTTCTAGGGAGTGATTGCCCTTTAAACAAAGGAAAACTCTCAAGTTGGAAAGGATCATAAAGATCAACGACAAGAGGCATTTCCAACTCCTTAAGAAAGGGGTGGGCCTGCAACATATATCCTGAAATAATTATCACATCGTTACTATGTGCTATTACTTTCAGATTTGACGCATCATATGTCTCCAGCTTGAAGGATTGATTTACAAACGAAGCTGGGAATTGATACGGTGTGGCAAGAGTTACCTCAGCTTGATGGCTTAACACACGAGCGAATTCCCAACACCGTACTGCTGGCCCAGCCATAGAGTCACCTATTACATCATGCGTAAGTACCAGAATTCTATGCTTTGACATATATGATTCTTAGACTTCCCATTGTTCTGCCAGTCATGCTGATGGGCAACACTATCCGTCCACAAGCATCATCACACGTGGCGAGATATCTCAAGCTGGGTTCTTCGGGTATAAATTCCCCATTCACAAATCAAAGATGCTAGAGATAGGATATTGCTTCATAACAAGAAGACTCTTGCTCTACTTAGCAGATATCCTATGATAATCTCCTGTGAGAATACAGCTTCAATTCTTGAGACGTAAATGTTTATACCTCGTTGGCACTAACCATAGTGGCTCAAATGGCATTAGCATTGCATATATTGTCAATTGGGAAACCCTCTTTTCCCTGTCGAATCTTTTCATCCATATTGCGCACAGACCTCGAACCCCCTGTATCCGACCATAGATAGCATTTGTATCACCACGTGTTAGAAGAGCATATACTATTGCCGCAAAGTCATACGCCACAATCAGCGGCAAATATAGCCAGAGTTGTGGCGTAGGGTAATTCTTTGCAATCAGCCACACCTTATTGCGTCCGAGCAAACGATTCTTGAAGGGGCTGCCCTCCCCACCTGTTGCGGAGTGATGATGCAACACACGCGCCTGCGGCACACACAGCGCCTGCCAGCCAGCCCATTGGGCGCGCCAGGCCAGGTCCACATCCTCCAGGTAGGCAAAGAAGTCCTCATCGAAGAGACCAATCTCATCCAGCATCGCACGCCGATACAGGGCCGCCCCTGCACATGCCCCAAAGACAGGTGTAGGGTGCTTCTGGATGGCGCTGACCGGCTGTCCACCTTGCAAGTCCCAGGCGATGCCGGCGCGATCGACTGCAATGCCGGCCGAGTTGATAACCTCGGGCCGATCTGCGAATAGCATGACGGATGCTGCCGTGCCCACGCCAGGGTTTTCGTCCAGCACTCGCACAAGCGCCTCCAGCCAACCCGCATCCGCGACCGTGTCATTATTCAACGTGGCGACATATTCCGCGTGGCCGGCTCGGATGCCCTGATTGTTTGCCTCAGCAAATCCTCTGTTATCAGGGTTGCAAATCAGGTGCACGTTGGGGTAACGATCTCTCAGAAACTCAACCGAGCCGTCGGTCGAGCCGTTATCCACCAGCCAAACCTGAAAATCAGCGAACGTTTGGCGTGCGAGCGCTTCCAGGCACGGAGCAAGGTATTTCAATCCATTCCAGTTTACGATGACGACGTCAACAGATGGCATATATTTCCTTCAGGGGATGAGTATAATCTCAAAGTCACATAGACCATCAATAGAAGGTTAGCACCTATTCAAAGCCACATTTGGTCTGCGCGCAACGTCTAGCTTGCACAAACCGTGAGATGAGCAGCAGCACTTCAACGCTACGCACAGGCCATGTACACACTGATTCACTTCATGTATCTTGAGCCGTCATCGCGCGTGCTTCTACCGGCGGCCATCTGAAATTACCATACCTACCAAGATCACATAAACTAAATCTGATATTGATTGAACGGAAAGAGGAACACATGAAAACCTTTATTACGGGAGGAGTCGGGTTCATTGGCTGCAACATGGCAGCACGATTCCTCAAGCGGGGCGACCAGGTCACCATCTTCGACAACCTCTCTCGCCCTCGCACCGACAATAACCTAAGCTGGCTAAAGCAGCAGTTCGGCGAGGACTGTCTGCACTTCGTCAAAGGGGACGTGCGGGATTTCGAGGCGCTCTCGCAGGCCGTGAGCAGCGCCGCCCCCGACCTGCTGGTGCACCTTGCCAGCCAGGTGGCCGTCACCACCTCCGTGAAGGACCCACGCGAGGATTTTGAAATCAACGCGCTGGGCACCTTCAACGTGCTGGAGGCCGCTCGCGCTCAGAGCACCCCACCGGCGGTATTCTTCGCCTCCACAAACAAGGTGTATGGCGGCATGGAAGACGTCGCCGTTGTAGAGGGAGAGACGCGTTACCGCTATCGCGATTTGCCCCTAGGGGTGAGCGAACAACAGCCACTGGACTTCCACTCTCCCTATGGCTGCTCCAAAGGCACCGGCGATCAATACGTGCGTGACTACGCACGCATCTACGGCATGCGCACGGTCGTCTTCCGCCAGAGCTGCATCTATGGTGAACGCCAGTTCGGCGTGGAAGATCAGGGCTGGGTGGCACACTTCATCATCGCCGCTGCGATGAAGCGCTCGATCAATATCTATGGCGACGGCAAACAGGTACGTGACCTGCTATACGTGCAGGACCTGATCAACGCCTACGAGTCGGCCTGGCAACAATTGGATAAAGCCAGCGGCCAGGTGTTCAACGTGGGCGGCGGCATGGCAAACACACTCTCCATCTGGGCGGAATTCGGCCCGCTATTGGAGCAGATGGCAGGCCACCCCATCCCCATCCATCGGGGGGACTGGCGCCCCGGCGACCAGCCCGTATTCATCAGCGACAACAGCAAAGCTAAACGCGTATTAGGCTGGGAACCTCACGTTTCGGTAAAAGAAGGTGTACAGAAGCTGTGGGATTGGGTCAGTTCCAATCCAGACCTGTTCAAGTGACGTCCCCGCCTCGTCCGCACGTAACCAGGGGCCTCCGGCAAGCACAACGTTTGCCGGAGGTTTTTGTTTCACATGAAACATCGAAGGGCCTACGGATGTTTCACGTGAAACAGCATCAGGCGCGCAGCAGGGAATCAGGAATAGCAGGGGGGGGGGATAAAAAGCGCGCCTAGCAGGATTTGAACCCACAACCCCTTGATCCGAAGTCAAGTGCTCTATCCAGTTGAGCTATAGGCGCGAATTGGGCAAATTATACTGCAATTGACATGCCCGCGCTATGCCTGTATGATCTGTAAGCTAACCAGTTAGACAAACTGCCCTGGTCTTCCAGTGATGAAGTTCAAGTTTGTTGAGAGGTGAGCCAAAACATGAGGACAAGTTGGTGTGGTTGACTGTGTTGCTGGGTCTTGTGCGGCGGAAGCCTTCGAACCCCGCCAGGATCGGAAGGTAGCAACGGTAAGGAGTCACTTCTGGGTGTCACAGGGGTGCCTGGCAACACAGTCAACCGCATCAGCACCCGGCCTAAGGTTCATCTATCCATCAACAAGATAATGGCACATTGCTCGTGGTGCAAACTCGCTAGCTCAATATGAATTCCGGAAAAGACTCGTCTTCAGCGCGTCCAACCGGCGCAGACTCACCCCATCTTCAACCGTGGCAAAAAAGGGTCCCCTGGAAGGTTGTCCCTGTCATTCTTGCATTTTTCAGCCTACTGACCGCCGGATATTTCGGCACCTTCACGCCCGTCAAGATCATCGATGGCGAGCGCGTCATCCCCCTTAGCACACACCAAACAACCGTCGGCGCAGCACTCAATGAAGTCGCCATTGTATTGAACCCCGAAGACATCGTGACGCCCCCGCTGAACGCACCGCTGAACCGGAATGACACGATCATCATCCAACGCGCCAGATTAGTGAAAGTGAATATCGATAACAAGGACATTCAACTCGTTCACACGCAAAGCCAGTCTGCCGCAGAGGTCATCGCTTCGCTAGGCATCACCCCCAGTTCTCAGGATAGCATCCTCGTCAACGGACAATTCACCGACCAGTTGCCGCCGCGCGCACAACCCACGGAGGGTAACGACGAAGCGGTCAGCGCCGAGATATCCTTAAAACGCGCTCAATCGGTAACGATCCAGGAGCAGGGTCAACCGTCCATCACCCTACAGACCACCCTGCCAACCGTGGGCGAAGCGCTGATGCAAGCAGGCTATAAGATTTACCTGGCTGATCGCGTAAGCCCTTTACCAGGTGAGCCAATCAAAGCCGGGGAACAGATATCGATCACGCGCTCCAAGCCGGTGAGTGTGTGGGTGGATGGCCGGCGACTAAAGACGCGCACGCTGGCAGCCAGCGTGGCAGATGTATTGGCTGGGTTGAACGTGGTGCTATACGGCGAAGACTATACCCAGCCGGACTTACAGGCCCCCACCACCGACGGCCAGGAAATTCGCGTGGTGCGCGTGCGGCACGAAATCGTGATCGACCAGGAAGTGATTCCCTTCGACACGCGCCACGAAGCCGACCCGGACGTTGAATTGGACCACGAAGTGCTAGGCCAGGAGGGCGTGCCGGGCGTGCACGAACGGCGCACACTGGTCACCTACGAGGATAACAACGAGACGAAACGCGAATTGATCGCCGATTTCATCGCGCGCCAGCCGGAGCCCAAGATCTATAAGTATGGCACCAAAGTGGTTCTACGCACATTGAACACGCCCAACGGCCAGGTGCAATACTGGCGCGTCATCCGTATGCTGGCGACCTCCTATTCTGCCAGCACGGCCGGCGTTTCACTCGGCGCACCCTACTATGGGCGCGTGCGCTGCGGGTTCGCGATGCGCGGCGGCGTGGTTGCCGTGGACACAAGCATGATCCCATTGCGGACGAACATCTACGTGGAAGGTTATGGCATTGGCAGTGCCTGCGATACCGGCAGCGCCATCACCGGCAAACGCATCGACCTGGGCTATGACGACAACAACCTGCAGTTATGGTATCGTTGGGTCGATGTTTATTTGCTTACACCGGTCCCCGACGACATTCGCTATAACCTGGATTAGCGCATGAGCACGACGCCCAGCCTGCGCGAGCGCCTGCGCATCCACGGTATTTCGCCACGCAAATCGCTGGGGCAGAATTTCCTCATCGATGCTGCGCTGGCGCAACGCATCGTGACGCTCTCCGGCCTGCAAGCACATGAAGTCGCCATCGAAATCGGTCCTGGGGCAGGAGCGCTGACGCATTCCCTGGCGTCAGCAGCACGTCAGGTCATCGCCATCGAGATCGACCGGACGTTGATCCCCGTGCTGCAACAGGAGCTGGCAACCGCTAGCAACGTGACGCTCATCCAGGCCGACGCATTGGAGGTTGACTTCGCGGCGCTCTTGCGCGAGCACGCAGGCGATGCAACGTTGCCGGTGCGCTTTGTCGGCAACCTGCCCTACTACATCACCTCGGCGTTGGTGCGCAAGATGCTGGAAGCCAGGTTGAACGTGCAATCCATCACGCTGACGGTGCAACTGGAAGTGGCGCAACGCATGGTTGCCGAACCCGGCGAGATGAGCCTGCTCGCCGTGAGCGTGCAATTCTATGGCACGCCGGAGCTGCTCATGCGGCTCAGCCCTTCGGCGTTTTACCCGCAGCCGGAGGTGGACTCGGCTGTCGTGCGCATCACGCCACACCCCACCGCCTGCGATGCCACCACGCTCTTCACGCTGGCGCGGGCCGGGTTCAGCCAGCGGCGCAAACAATTGCGCAATACGCTTTCCGCCGGCCTAAGTTGGCCTAAGGAAGAAGCTGATCAACTGCTACGCAGCGCAGAAATCGACCCCGCCCGGCGCGCCGAAACGCTCAGCATGTCCGAATGGGTCCGCCTGAGCGAAACCGTCCAACGCCAGAGCTAAACTCCGCCATTATATTGAGGACAACTCGCGCAAGATTGTGATAAGCTCGGCCCGTGTAACAATCTCCTCTCGGAATTATTTTCCTGATATATCTCATTGAGTAGCAGCGCACGTGTGCGTTGATGTCAAGCTTGACTCAGTAGCCCTTTGGGTGAACAAGGGCTTTTTCATTCATGGCGAGGGCCGGATGGGCACAATTCTAGAAGTCCACGATTTGAAGAAGAAGTACGGCGAGTTGGAGGCGGTGCGCGGCATCAGCTTCGGCATTGAAGCCGGCGAAATCTTCAGCCTGCTTGGCCCGAACGGGGCAGGCAAGACCACCACCATTTCAATGCTTTCCACCTTGCTTGAACCAACCAGTGGAGATGCCACGATCGGCGGGCACTCCATCCGCCAAGACCCCATGGCCGTGCGGCGGATCATCGGCATGGTGCCGCAAGAGATCGCGCTCTACGACACGCTAAACGCGCGCGAGAACCTGTTCTTCTGGGGACGCATGTATGGCATGGGTGGCAGTGATCTGGCAAAACGGGTGGATGAGGTGCTACAGCAGATTGGGCTGGTGGAAAAGGCCAAAACCCGTGTGCAGACCTATTCCGGCGGAATGAAGCGCCGGCTGAACATCGGCGTGGGGCTACTGCACCATCCACAGATCATCTTCATGGACGAGCCAACCGTCGGGATTGACCCCCAATCCCGGCGCAACATCCTGGACGCCGTGAAAGAACTCAACCGGCAAGGCATGACCGTGGTGTACACAACCCACAACATGGAAGAAGCCCAGGAGCTTTCCAACCGGGTCGGGATCATTGACCACGGCAAGATGATTGCCCTGGGAACACAAAAGGAGCTGACTCAGAAGGTCGGCGAACACGAGACGTTGCGCTTGCAACTGGACGAATCCTCCAACGCCAAAGCGCTGGCAGAAGGGTTGCGGATAATGCCCGGCACATTCCAGGTCTCGGCCACAGATTACGAAGTGGTGATGATGGTGACGCGAGCCGCCGAAGCACTGGCCCCCGCTGTAACAAAGGCGAACGAACTGGGGATCAAGATTCACTCGATCAACATGGAAGAGCCCAACCTTGAGGCGGTCTTCCTCCAATTGACCGGCCGCGCGTTGCGCGATTGAGAGGGACACCATGAAGAAAGCGCTTGCAATTGCGCAGAAAGATTTGCTAATGACATTTCGCGATCGGGCCGGGCTGCTCTTGATGCTGGTGGCCCCACTGGCATTGACGCTGGTCGTGGCCTTCGCCTTTGGCAGCGGGAGCAGCGATACGGGCGGCATCAGCCAGATCCCCATCCTGGTGGTGAACCAGGACGCCGGCAGCTACGGCCAGTTCCTGGTAGAAGCGTTTCAATCGGAGCAGATCAAGGACCTGGTGCAGGCGGAAGAGACGAACGACCTCGCCGCCGCTCGCGCGCGGATCGACCACGACGAAGCCACCGCGCTGGTGATCATTCCGGCCAACTTCTCGACGAGCATCGTCCCCGCCGGGTTAAACGACACGAACGTCGAGAATACTCAGGGCAGCACCAGTGAAGTCGTCATCTATGCCAACCCATCCCGGCCGGTCACCTCACAGGTGGTCAAGACAATCGTGGACACCATCCTGGAGCGCTTCGTGGTCTCCTCCGTTGGCGGGCAGGTGGCAGTGGAACAACTGTTGAAGAGCGGCCTGCTCAGCCCGCAGAACGCACAAGCACAGGGCCGCATGATCGGCGAACAGGCGGCCCGCTCGCTCACCCAGGCGGATATGGTGCAGATCGAACGCCAGATCGGCGCCGATACCTCACAGCAAAGCTTTAGCTGGTTGAAGTACATCGCCCCCAGCCTGGCGATTTTGTTCCTGATGTTTTCGCTCTCGCTGGCAGCCCGCACCATCCTGGTGGAGCGCAACATGGGCACGTTGCCACGCATGTTGGTCAGCCCATCCAGCCGGGCAAGCGTGCTGGGCGGCAAGATGCTGGGCAACTTCCTGATCGGGCTGGTGCAGATGGGGGTGCTGCTCTTGGCGAACGCGCTGCTCTTTCACCTGAGCTGGGGCGACCCGCTGGCGGTAGTGTTGCTGACATTATGCCTGGTGGCAGTGGTCACGGCCTGGGGGCTGGTAGAGGCGGCGATCGCCCAAAACCCCAGCCAGGCCAATGCCATTGGCGTTGCGACCAACCTGACCTTCGCAGCCCTGGGTGGCACCTTTGTGCCACGAACCAATTACCCGGGCTGGATGATCCCACTGGGCAATATCACCCCTAACGCCTGGGGCACCGAAAGCTACTTCAAGCTGATGTACGGCGGTAGTCTGCAAGACATCTTGCCGGCCCTGCTCGCGCTGAGCTTGATGGCGGTGGTGCTATTTGCAATCGCCGTGCTAATCTTCCGCCGGCGTTACGCATTTTCTTAGCGGGAGGCGAACGATGCTCACCAAAATACTCGCCATTGCGTGGAACGACATCAAGATCGAGTTTTCCTACCGCTCGACGTATATCTTCTTCCTGGTGCTGCCAATTCTCTTCACCACGGTGCTCGGGCTGGCCATGAATAGCATGTACAGTGATAGTGGCGCCAGCGACAAGCTTGCGCTGCCGGTGGCGAACCTGGATGAAGGAACGTTTTCTGAACAACTGATCGAGACGCTTAAAGCGTCGCCGATTGTGTCACCCACTCTTTACCCTACCAAAGAGGATGCCCAAGCGGCCTTCGAGAAAGATGCTTTGCAGGCCATGCTGGTCATCCCGGCCGGGTTCACCCAGGACTTGCAGGCCGGCAAGCCGGGCAAATTGCAAATGCTGGAATCGCCCAGTGCCGCCGATGCCCTGAACCTGGAACAGATCGTCCGGTCGGCCGCCGGCCGGCTGAACATGACGATAATGATCGCCTCTGAATCCGTCAACCAGGCCGAGAAGATACAACCTTTTGCCAGTCCGTCGGATCGGCAGGTTTATTACGATAGCAGCCTGGCGCAGGCGGAGCAGTTGCTGGCTCACCCGCCGACCCAGGCAGTCGTCGAGACGGTGGGCACGCAGACGAATGCGAATGCAATCGCCAGCGGCTTCGAACAATCCTCCGCCGGCCAGTTGATCACCTGGGTGCTCATCACACTCCTGGGTGGTTCGGAAGTCTTTGTGGCCGAGCGCCAGGGCGGGACGTTGCGCCGCTTACTGACGACGGCCACCAACCGTGGCACGATCTTGGCCGGCAAAATCCTCGGGCGCTTTTTAATGGGCATGACCCAGATGGCAATTCTGATCGGCTTTGGGGTCCTGGTGCTGGGGATTCACTGGGGGAAGGAACCCCTGGCATTGGCGGTATTGCTGACGGCATTTGGGTTAGCCGGCACCTCACTGGGTGTGATGTTAGGCGCCTTTGCCCGCACCAGCTCGCAGGCCAGCAACCTGACGACCCTCTTTTCAATGCTCCTGGCCGCCCTGGGCGGGGCCTGGTGGCCGCTGGAGGTGACGCCGCCGGTCTACCAGGCGGTGGTGAAGGTATTCCCAAGCACCTGGGCCATGAACGGGATGACCGACATCGTGGCGCGCGGGCGTGGCGTTATGGATATTCTGCCCAACGCGCTGGTGTTGATCGGTTTTGCGGCGCTGTTCTTTGTGATCGGCCTGCGCAAGGTAAAGTTCGAGTAACTCAGTATTCAACGCAGGCGTGAAGCGCTCACGGTTGGCGCGGGTATGAAACCCGCGCCCCGGTCTGCTAAACGATGTGTTCGCCGACGGTATGTTCCGGCGCGTAGCCGATCAGCGCCGTCGCCCGATCATAACTGACCAGCGTCGTAGCACCCGGGATGGGCTTCTTGCGCGCCGTCACCGCGGGGAAGAAGAGCTTTAGCAACGTCTCCGAATCGATGCCGGGGTTGTTGTCGCGTTGCGTCACGAAGAGCGGGTGACTGCCTTCAAAGTCGGCCAGCAGCGACTTTTCAAATGCCTGCGCCGCATCCTCTACCGTGATGATCGACCAAAAATCCGTATAGCCGAACCCCGCGATCTGAGAGGGGTCAAACTCCGGGGGAGGTTCGTCATTCCACGGCTTCTCTGTCGCCCGCGTCCGGCGCATCTCCGCCAGGTTGGCGAAGATTTTGTCCAGCCAGGCGCGCTGCTTCTCCGCCGGCGAAGCGATCAACTCCGCCATAACGCGCTGATAGGTGTCCAGCATGCCCTTCATCTCTTTCATCCAGGGCACACGCTCATCGTAGGCAAACACGAACGGCATACGCAAGCTGGTGCTGGAAATCCCCTCGCGTCGCCAGTAATAGTCCGCAATAGACTCGATTGTCTGCTTGGAGAAAGAATAGGGGTCGGTGGTAAAGATCGGGTGCGCTTCGTCTATCGGGAAATACTCGATTGGGAAGCTCTTGATGCCATAGTTAAAGCCAAGCGCGTTGATCGAACTGGCGCAGCTCACGCGCCGGATGCCCTCCTGTGCCGCCGCCTCATAAACGTTGTAGGTGCCCCAGCAGTTCACACGGTAGATTTCAGGCCCGGGTGCGGCAGCCGGATAGGGATATGCCGCCAGGTGGATGATGCCCTCCATCCCGCGCACCTGTTCACGTAGATCGTCAAAGCGGGTGATGTCGCACGTCACATACTCAGCACCCGGCAAACGATTCTGCGGGTCCGCGCGCAAGTCAACCACGCGTACCACGTGCCCGCTGTTCACCAGGCGGGTCACGACGCCCCGCCCAACACCGCCCGTGCCGCCCGTAACAAGAATTTTCATGAGTCTGTGTCCTTCGCCGGTGCCTGGATCAATGTGCCGGATCAACCGGGCAAGCTGAATTGGTCACTGAACCGCACAAGCAGTTGCGCAAGGATCTCGTCCGACCCTGCGCCGAGCGCCGCAAACGAAACCGAACTGTAGTCCACGCCGCTCACCAACGGGAAGATGCCACCTGGGTGATTCGTTACCGCCTTGCCGCCGGCTTCTTCGATGATGGGCCACAGCGCCGCCACGTCCCACACGTGGACCGTTGAATCGAACGCGCCGATGCAGGCGCCGGCGGCCAGCATGGCAAAATCAAACCCGCTGGAGCCGGGCAGGCGCAGTTTGCAGGGGATGTCGGGCTTGCCCTGCTTGAGCGAGCGCGTGCCAAGCACGAACAACTGCGTGCTGGTTAAGGTCTTATCCGTGGCGGTATGGATCGCCCCATCGCCATAGCCGATCTCCGTCTTACGCCACGCGCCTCGCCCGTGCGCTGCGTAAAACTGCTGGCCGATGGGTGGAAACTCCGCGACCCCCAGCACCGGCTGGCCGCGATGCAATAACGCGATCAACACACCCCAGGCCGGGAAGCCCCAGGTGAAGTTCGTGGTGCCGTCGATCGGGTCGATGACCCAACACCATTCCTCGCCGCGATACACCTTTTCGCCCTCTTCCGAGAGCACGCCATGATCGGGGTAGCGCGCATGAATGGCGTCGCCCAGGCGTTGATCGGCCTCAATATCGGATGCCGTCACGAGCGTGCCATCCTTCTTCAACGAGGCAATCAACTGGCCGCTGGCATACTTCAGGCGCTCACCCGTCTGATGCGCCAGGTCACGCGCAAAATCCAGCACGCCGGAGGGCAGGTCGCTTTCCGGCAGGCGCGCCAGCGCCGTTTGCGCCTCCGCAGGTGGGGCCGCCGGCTCGTCCTGGATCACGCGCAATGCAAAGCGCGCCGCCTCACGCTGCTCCGCGATGCGCTGCGGGTCGGCGCTGATCTGATCCAATAACCCCTGCACAGCCTTGCGTTCGTCGTTGCTCAACTGCTCCCAGGCCAGGCGCACCTGTTGCTCATCCGCGCTAAAAATGTGTTCCCAAAGTTGATCTAAATCCATAGCTACTATGCCTGTATTCTAGGCGAGATGTGGACTTAGCCCACGGAGATACCAACACAAAGCAACAAAGGCTGCCAGGAAAAACCTGGTTGCTTTATGCTGTGTTCTTATTGCCCTGTACGCTATCGTCTGGGCAGGTAACGCGCCAGCCATTCAGCGGCAAAAGCATCGAAGCGTTCTTCAAAGATGGCGGCGCGCATCTCGCGCATCAGATTCAGCAAGAAGTGCACATTGTGCAGGCTCATCAGGTACAACCCAAGGATTTCACCCACGTGCAGCAGGTGACGGATATAGGAGCGCGTGAAGGTCCGGCAAACGTAACACGTACACCCTGGGTCCAACGGGCGCTCGTCTTCGGCAAAGATGACGTTGCGCATGTTGATGCGCCCGTCACGCGTGAAGGCCGCGCCGTGGCGCGCCAACCGGGTTGGCAACACGCAATCGAACAAATCAACGCCGCGTTGCACGCCGTTGATCAGGTCGGCCGGCTCGCCCACGCCCATCAGGTAGCGCGGCTTGTCCCACGGCAAGGCGGCGTCCATGCACGCCAGCGTGGCATACATATCATCCTTCGACTCGCCCACCGCCAGCCCGCCGATGCCATACCCTGGGAAATCCAGTGCACTGATGAAGCGTGCCGACTGCTCGCGCAGGTCACGGAACACGCCCCCTTGCACGATGCCAAACAACGCCTGATCGGCGCGCGTGTGAGCCTCTTTGCAGCGCGCCGCCCAGGCGTGCGTGCGCGCCATCGAGATCACGTTATATTCGCGATCGGTGGGCGGCGGGCACTCGTCGAAGCACATGATGACGTCGGCCCCCAGGTTCTCCTGGATGTGCACAGACTTCTCCGGCGTCAGGCGATGCATGCTGCCGTCGAGATGGCTCTTAAAGGTCACGCCCTCATCGTCGATCTTGCGCATTTCGCTGAGCGAGAACACCTGGAACCCGCCACTATCGGTCAGGATCGGTTGATCCCAGCACATGAAGCGGTGCAGCCCACCCCGGCGCGCCACCAGGTCATCCCCGGGACGCAGGTAGAGGTGATAGGTGTTGGCCAGGATCATGCTCGCGCCAAGCTCGGTCAGGTCACGCGGGGCGATGGCCTTCACCGTCGCCTGCGTGCCCACCGGCATAAAGACGGGCGTCTGCACGTCGCCGTGCGGCGTATGGAACACCCCGGCGCGGCAACGCTGAGAAGTATGTTGCAGTGTAAAAGAGAAGTTGTTCAATACTTGATCGTTCCAAGTCGGGATTGAAGGATGAAACGTAAGGAGATAACGTTTCATCCTTCACGTTTCACGTGCGGCCTCATTGCCCAAATAACGTCGTTTGAGGCACAACGACGACCTGTCCCTCGCTCGCGCCTGAAAGGACCTCGCTGAAGTTATCGTTGCGTAAGCCAATCTGCACTTCCACCTCACGCGTGGTCTTGTTATCCACCTGGATGGTCAGGTATGACTTGCCGCTTTGCTTATCGCGCCGGATGGCCCAGTTCGGCGCCAGCAAAGCATTCTCGTGCGTTTCCAGCACGATGGAGGCGTTGGCCGTCATGCCGGAACGCAACGGCGCATCGGTTTTGTCAATCACGACCCGCACCGGATACGAGACGACGCCATTCACCGTCGTCGAAGTGCCGGCGATACGATCCACCTTGCCGGTCAACGTCACATCGGGGAGCGCATCCAACGTCACCGATACGAGTTGCCCCACCTTCAGCTTGGCAATGTCGATTTCATCCACCGTGATATCGATGTGCAACAACGACACATCCACCAGCGTCATGGCCGGGCCCATCCCAGTAGATTCGCCCTCTTTGATGTTCACCGCCGAGACGGTGGCATCCAATGGTGCGACGAGGCGCGCCTTATCCAATTGCCGCTGCGCCTGCTGCACCTGGATTTGCGCCTTCTGCACGTCGGCCAGCGCCTGATCCACAGCATATTGTTTCACGGGCTCCTGGAGTTTGGTCAACTGCGCACGCGCCTGCTGCACTTGCTGAAAAGCTGTGGCGAGCTGGGCCTGGTCGGCCCCGCGCACCATCTTGTCATACTGCTGGCGCGCGGCATCCAGGTTATTGCGCGCCTGTTGAAGTTGCGTGATGGTGGGGCTGCTGGGGTAGTTCTGCGTGTCGTATTTATATACCAGGTCGTTGGCGGCTTCGGCGGCCCGCTCTGCCGCCTCGGCACTGCGCACGGCTGCCTCGGCCGCGGCGATGTCGGCGCTATCCGCACCGGCGCGCAGCTTTGCGTAGGCGGCGTTGGCTGCGTTCAGCGCAGCCTGTGCAGCGCTCACGTCGGCCGGCTGGGCGCCCTCCACGGTACGGCTATAGGCGTCGCGGGCGATCACCAGTGACGCTTGCGCCTGTGCCAGGGCGGTTTCCAGGTCGGCCGTGTCCAGGGTCGCCAGCACGTCGCCTTTCTTCACCTCATCCCCACGCGACACATTCACCTTGGTGATATCGCCGGTGGATTGGAAGGTCAGATCCACTTCAGACTCCGCCTGAATGTTGCCCGTCGCGCTGGCGGTGGCGACGAGCGTCCCTTTCGACAGCGTCGCCGTGCGCTGCGATCCTGTATTCTGGTTATTGGTGAGTGGGTTGCTGCACGCCACCAGCAACATCACCGTTACAGTGATTGCCCCCAGGCGCAAACAGATTCCCTTTAGGCTACGATTCTGTCGCATATTGAGTCAAGTCCTCACAATATTGAACAACTTATTATATTGGCGCCGGCACGGGTATGCCGGCAATCGCGCTCCTATCGTCAAGCACTCTGGTGCAATGCTCATCTGCATCAAGGCATTACACTCGAAGCCCTTCCCCTTGCACAATTCAGATCGATCATAGCCCAACCAACCGCTGGGGCCGTGTGGCGCTGAAACGAGGGGTGAACAACGTGTAAAAGTTGGGTAAACCTCTCAGGAAAATATTAACCTATAAGCAGACGCTGATAGGTACGCGAAGTACAAGGAATAACAGTGCAACAACAACAAACCAATCGTCTCGCATGGATCATTCTCGGATGTGCGCTCGTGGCAGGGCTGCTTGGGGATTTGCTTTTGAAAGCGCCACGCTGGGGCATCAACCTGCCGCTCTATGTGGTCGTCATTTGCGCGAGCCTGCTAGTCACGGCGCGCGCCACCGGACAACGCCTGACGGGGGGCGGGCGTTGGTTGGCAATCCCTGCAATCCTGTGCGCCGCCGTCTACGCCTGGCACGACTCAGCGATGCTCCTGGCCGGTAATCTGATGGTGGTTCTGCTGCTTCTGGCGCTCTTCTTCGAGCGGGGCCGCATCGGCAGACTACGCGTAGCAAGCGTGACGGATTATGTGTTGGGCATCTTCATCGCCGGGATCAATGCCATCTTTGGCATGTTGGTGTTGCTCTTCAACGATATTCAGTGGCAAACGCTACGGCAGGGGGCGTCGTCCAAACGAGCCGTTTCCGGCATAGCCCGTGTGGGAGTAGGCGTGTTGCTGGCGTGCCCATTGTTATTGATCTTCGGCGCGCTCTTTGTCGCCGCCGACGCGAACTTCGCCCAATTGATCCACGACCTGTTCGCCTGGGACATCAAAGACTTGCCGCTGCACCTTTTCCTGATCGCGCTCTTCTTTTGGCTCTGCGCCGGCGCGCTACGCACCACGCTGCTCAGCACGCCGTTGCACACCGAAGCAATTCAATCCTCCGGCGGACGATTGGGCATCGTCGAAATCGCCACGGTGCTGGGGTTACTGGACGTCATGTTCCTGGCCTTCGTGGTGCTGCAATTCCGCTACCTGTTTGGCGGCGCAAGCACATTGGGGTATGCCGAATATGCCCGGCGCGGATTTTTTGAACTCGTGGCGGTGGCAATACTGGTGTTGCTGGTGCTACTGGCGACGCACTGGTTACTCCGCAAAGACGCCCCATTTCACGTGCGGCTCTTCAACGGGCTGGCCGGGCTGCTAATCGGGTTAGAATTCGTTATCATGGCCTCGGCGGTGCAACGCATGGCCCTCTACGTGAACGAGTTCGGGCTGACGGAGTTGCGCCTGTATACGACGGCCTTTATGGGGTGGCTGGCGCTGATCTTGGTATGGTTCGTTTTGACCGTCCTGCGCGGCAAAGGCGAGCGTTTCGCCTTCGGGATGCTGTTAGCGGGACTCATCATCACTGTGGGGTTAAATGTGTTGAATCCGGATGCTTTTATCGCACACATCAATATCACCCATCTCGCGCAAGATGGCAGCGCTGCCGAACGCCCGTTGGACGCGGCCTACCTGGCCCGTCTTAGCGCAGACGCCGTGCCGACGTTGCTGGAAGCCTTACCCAACGTGCCCGACCCACAGCGCTGCCAGGCAGCAGCGCTCATTTTGCAACGCTACGCCACACCGGTCACCGATTGGCGCGCGTGGAACTGGAGCCGTGCGCAGGCCATACAACTGGTCAGCGCGCAACAGGATTACTTAGAGGAGATTGCATGCCGGTGATGAAGCTTGGGAGATTAGCCAAAAGCATCCTGGGAGGGCTGCGCAATTTCGTCCTGGCGCTGATTGCTTTCTACGGCTTCTGCGCCACGGTCTATATCGTGTTGCACTTCCTGGTGGGCGAACAACTGCACCTCATCGCAGTGCTCAATAACTTCGTTCCACTGCTGCTGTTGCCCGCCGTGCCGCTCGCCGTGTTGTGCTTCGCACTGCGACGCTCCCGCGTCAGCCTGGTGCTGATGCCTGCGCTATTGATGCTGCTCATTTCCTACGGGCCATTGCTGGTGCCGGAACATGCCCATGCGGCCACCACCGAGGGGCAACCTCTCACCCTGCTTACCTATAACCTGCACGGCAGCGTGCAAACCGATGGCAAAGCGTCCATCATCGACATCGTGAAACAGGCCGATGCCGACGTGGTGACGCTGCAAGAGCTAAGCCCCCATATGGCCGAAATCATGGCACCCCTGTATCCCTATCACGCGCTGCACATCAACAAGGACTCGCTCGTGGTGGGCCAGGGCGTGCTCAGCCGGTATCCAATCATTCAAGACGATTATTGGGTGATGGGGCTAGGGATGCAACGCGTGATGCTAAACGTCAATGGGACGCACGTCATCCTTTATAACGTCCACATTCGAAACCCGTTCATCAAGGAGGTGGAGGGCTCAAAGGTGGATGTATCGTTGCGCAACGCCGCCATCGATGATCTGCTGCGCCGCACGGAAGACGAAAAAAGCCCGCTCATCATCGCCGGAGATCACAACATGACCGATCAGACGGACAGCTACAAGAAGATGAGCGCGCGCTACCACGACACGTTCCGCGAGGTAGGATCATGGCTGGGTTCCACTTACCCGGCCGATTTATCCCCGATTCCCCCACTGGCGCGCATCGACTACGTCTTCCACGACGACAGCGTGCACAGCATCGCAGCGCGCGTCTGGCCCACCGGCGGCGGGTCCGACCACCGGCCCGTATGGGTGGAACTATCTATCCAATAATTTACGATTGTGGATTGCCGTGTCGCTTCGCCAACGTATCCTGCGTTGCGACGGACAATCCAAAATCTAAAATCGTGAATCAGAAATCAAAAGATTCCGCGCAAGACGAGCAAGAAGCCGAAAATGATCAGCGGAATCCCGACAATCGCGCCAACCACCGTCACGGTGAGCAATACGCCAACGATCAGCAATACCAGCCCCAGCACAGCCGCAACCAGACGGCCCGTCAACGCCAAAATGAGGGTCACTAACCGCCAGACGGCCCAAAACGGCCACAGCAGAACAGGCACATGTGAGCCTTGTGTCATCATATCTCTACCTCCAATCAATATAGATACGTAGAAAGCCGCGTCATAGTTGCACCCTCTAAAGAGCCTTTCAATCAAACCAGTTCACGCAACACAGCCCAGTCGCCGGTTTTGCCATCTAGCGCGATGCCGGGCTGCACCAGCCCATCTGCGGCGAGTTGGTCCAGCGCGCGCTCGGCATCGGCGCGCTTCCAACCAAAGAGCTTCATCACGTCCTGGGGCCTGGCCGCACCGGCCGAGCGCAGGTAGACCTCGCTCAATTTGCGACGTGCCTGCGCCTGTGTGATCTTGCGCGCCTGGTCGGGCAAATGGGGGAAATGGCGCGCCGTGATCTCGCAAATGAACGCATAACGCCACGCGCCCGCCTGCGCCACGCCGATGGGCAACACCTTGAAATCGCCCTCCAATTCAAGCAGCGCACGGTTGAAGCGATAGTCGCTCTCCTTGCTGCTCAGGCCGGCTGCGCGGCGCAATTGAATCGTGTGCAGCGGCCCCTCGCGCAACAACGCCTCATAGATCAGTTTCGCTTCGGTGCTCAGCAACCCCTGATCATATTGGAGCAGGTAATCCTCTTCCGGGGAGCCGAAGTTCTCTGAGAGCGCATAAAAGTAGGGAGCCACGTCCAACGCAATCAGGGTGGATTTGTGGCGCAGCACCTTGGCGTAATACCATTTGCGCTTACCGAGCAACGAGTCCTTCCAACCCCACGTTATGTGACCTGGGTCGTCATGCGCATCCGCCACCGGGCGATCCCCTGCGACGGCCACCCACAGGCTGGGCAAGCGCACTTCTTTGATCGGCCAGAAAAAGGCAAACCCGCGTTCATTCACAAACGACACAGCTTCATCTATGTTGCGCACGCGCCGATCGGGGGTGCTGCGAAACGTCTGCGCCTGATAGGCACGCACACGCTTGGAAATAGCAATCATAGCGACACAAATACTCTTAAAGTCTGGTTAAAGCTCACTTTGCGTAGCGAGATATTTATGCTAAAGTCTAGTGCTAGGCGCTGAAGCCTTTAATGCACGTCCATTTGCATGAATGCGCATTAAATCACAGTCGCCAGGTTACGGCATCGGCTAAAATTCCAATAAGCTGGTGACTGAAGTTCACAACAAGTGAGATGCCATTGCACCATGTCGAGAATATTCCGTGCCTGCCAGCCCAGCAGGCTCCGGCAAGACAATAAACGGCAAGGCCGTAGAATGCATCCACGTATAATGACCAACCCGGTTTCACCCGACGCGTCGGGAGTCGGCCGTTGCTAAAGTCCATTGAGAAGCTTACCCCTACATATTCATGTCTTGTCTATCATTTTCTCTCTCACTCGTGCTTAAGAAGGAGGCTCCAACAGCATCCCTCAGCGAAGCAAAAAACCACTTTTATCTGGAGGTTGTGAAAGTTCTATATGAAAGAGTATGCAACTGATAAATTGCGCAATGTGGTGTTGCTTGGCCACGGCGCAAGTGGTAAAACCACCTTCACCGAAGCGTTATTATTTGCCGCCGGCAACACGACCCGGATGGGCAAGGTCGAAGATGGCAGCACCCTCTCCGACTATGATGCCGAGGAAAAACGCCGTGGCCAATCACTGAATTTAAGTGTGATCCCGGTGGAGTACAAGGACTATAAGATCAACCTGCTGGACACGCCTGGCTTCCCCGACTTCGTGGGCGAAATGCGCAGCACCGTCCGCGTCGCCGACCTGGGCCTTATTTTTGTGGACGCCGTGGCCGGCATTGAAGTGGGCACCGAAATGGCGATGCAGGCCGTGGATGACGCACAAATCGCCCGTGCTGTGCTGATCTCACGCATGGATCGCGAGAACGCCAACTTCAACCAGGTGCTCGCCAACCTGCACGAAGCATTTCATTCCGACATCGTGCCGCTGATGCTGCCCGTCGGCGCGCAGGCCGGCTTCTCCGGCGTGATCGACCTGGTCAGCCAGAAGTACCTGAAAGGGCCCAAGGGTGAGGTCGCCGATATTCCGTCCGACATGGCGGCCGAAGTGGAAGAGGCGCGCAACAAATTGATGGAAGCCGCCGCCGAGGGCGAAGACGAGTTGATGGAAAAGTTCTTCGACACGGGCACGTTGAGCGATGAAGACTTCGTACGCGGGCTGCGCTCGGCCATCCGCAAGCGCACTTTCGTGCCGGTTTTCTGCGCTGCGCCGGATTCCGGCATCGGCGCAAACGCGATGCTGTTCTCGCTCGTCAATTATGCCCCTTCTCCCGCCGACGTGGAAAGCAAGCCACTGAACGGCACAGCGCTGTTCGTCTTCAAGACGGTAGCCGACCCCTTCGTGGGCAAAGTCTCCTACTTCCGCGTGATGGGCGGTTCCATCCACGGCGGAGATACCCGCCTGGTCGTGGCGCGCAACAGCGCAGAAGAACGCATTGCGACGATTTACGTCCCACGCGGCTCAGAAGAAATACCAATCGGCCAGTTGAGCTGCGGCGACATCGGCATTGCGACCAAGCTGACGCAGACCCAGACGGGCGACACATTGTGCGACCGGGCACACGTCGTGGCGCTGCCACGCATCGAATTCCCGCACCCGCTCTTTGCGGTGGCGGTACACCCCAAGTCGAAGAATGATACGGCCAAACTCAGCCCCTCGCTCACGCGCATCTGCGAAGAAGATCCCAGCCTGGTGTGGGGCGCCGAAGCCGCGACTGCGGAGATGATCCTGCGCGGTATGGGCCAGACCCACGTCGAAGTGGCGATTGCCAAGCTGCACAATAAGTTCGCCGTGGACGTGGAAACCACCATCCCCAAGGTGGAGTATCACGAGGCGATCACAAAACATGGCCAGGCACGCCACCGCCACAAGAAACAGACCGGCGGCGCCGGGCAGTTTGCAGAAGTTGAGATGGCTGTCGAACCTACACCTCCAGGTTCCGGTTACGTATTTGAGTGGAAAGTGTTCGGCGGCGCCATCAGCAACTCCTACCAATCGAGCATTGAAAAAGGCATTCATAGCGTGATGCAGACGGGCGTCGTCGCCGGGTACAATATCTCGGACGTCAAATGCCAGGTGCTGGACGGCAAAGAGCACCCGGTGGACTCGAAACCAATCGCTTTTGAAATTTGTGCGCGGCGGGTGTTCCGCGATGCGTTCGAGCAGGCCGGACCGATCCTGCTGGAACCAATCTATCGTTTCTCAATCATTGTGCCTGAAGATAACGCTGGTGATGTGATGGGTAACCTGAACACCAAGCGCGCTCAGATCGTGAGTATGGATCAAGTGGGCAATAAGGCCGTCATCACCGCCGATGCCCCGCTCGCCGAGATGCAGCGTTACTCGACTGACCTGCGCAGTCTAACGCAGGGTCGTGGCATTTACGAAATGAAGTTCGAGCGCTATGCCCAGGTGCCTAGCCATCTTGCGCAGACGATCATCGCCAAGCACAAGGCCGAACAGAAAGAAGAAGAAGAATAAGAGGCAAAAACTAATGGCTGACCTTTTTGACAAAATCGCAAATGACAGCACGCTGCAGCAGGCACGCATGGGCCGCGAAATGGGCATCTACCCATATTTCAAGCCCCTGTCTGAAACTGAAGGCACGGAAGTGGTGATCGACGGGAAGCGTCTGATCATGATCGGCTCCAACAACTACCTGGGGCTGACGACTCACCCACACGTGAAGCAGGCGGCAATCGAAGCCATCCAGAAATATGGTACCTCATGTACAGGCAGCCGATTTTTGAATGGCTCACTGGAATTGCACAAGGAACTGGAACGCCGGCTGGCAAAGTTCATTGGCAAAGAGGCAGCCATCGTGTTTAGCACCGGCTATCAGAGCAACCTGGGCGCGATCACCGCGCTGATGGATCGAGACGACATCGCCATCTGTGACAAAGATGCGCATGCCTCACTGGTGGACGCGGTGAAGATGTCGGGCTGCCAGATGAAGCGCTTCCGCCACAATGACATGGCCGACCTGGAGCGCCTGTTGAAAGAGACCCAGGGCACAGCACGCATGATCATCGTGGACGGCGTCTACTCAATGGGCGGCGACCTGGCCAACGTGCCGGAGATCATCGCGCTGTGCAAGCAGTATGGCGCGCGCTTCTTCCTCGACGATGCGCATGGCCTGGGCGTGATGGGCGAAGGCGGGCGCGGCACGTGCTGGCACTTCAACGCCATCAACGACGTGGACGTGGTGATGGGCACGTTCAGCAAGTCGTTCGCCTCGTTGGGCGGCGTGATCGCCGGCGATAAGGACGTGATCGACTTCATCCAGCACAAGGCGCGCCCGTTCATCTTCAGCGCCTCCATGCCGCCCGCCAACGTGGCGGCGGTGCTGGCCTGCCTGGACGTCATCGAACAGGACCCGGGTTACGTCCAGAACGTGCACCGCCAGGCGGCCAAAGTGCGCAAGGCCCTGCGCGAGATGGGCTACAACTGCGGCGAGAGCGTCACGCCGGTGGTGCCCGTTTACACCGGCAGCGAGATGAACACCATCTTCGCCTGGAAGGCGTTCTACGATCACGGCGTGTACGTGAACCCCGTGCTGCCGCCGGCGGTGCCGCCAAACAAGAGCTTGTTGCGCACCAGCTACATGGCCAGCCACACCGACGAGCAGATTGATCGGGTGATCAAGGCGTTCTACGAGGTAGGCACCTACATCGGCCTGATCGAGGATAAAGCGACGGCCTGAGCGTTTGCACTACGGTTCTCGCGCTCTCAACCAGCGGATGGCGACTGCCATCCGCTGGTTTGTTTTTCCGGAGGAAGAGTACATCTGTTCACTTACCTACTCAAAGAACATCTCACCGTGTACAATTTTCATTAGGGTGATTCACGTTACAAATCATCAGCCTATTCAGTTAGCGAACGATGATTTCCGTGCAGCAATACGTTTCAGGCTTCCATCAGCGCCGTCATCCGCTGAAGGAATGGTAGCTATTTTGCGGGGGGAGAAATGACTAAAGCATCGTCAAAACGGTCGATAAACCTACTGCCGCATGTGGCCAGCTTTTTCATCTTGCTTTTGCTATTACAAGCCTGTGCCTCCCCGACACGACGTGATGCCACCCAAACAACGGCGAGTACAGTTGTTAACTTAACCCCAACAGATGACGGGGTTATCCAACAGGCACAGCCAATAGCGGACACACCAACTAACGTCCCTTCCGGCACTATCGCGCTGGCCACCTACACTGTACAACCCGGCGACACACTCTTTGGCATTGCTAGTGCATATGGCCTGCGACCGGAGACAGTGTTGTGGTCCAACTACGGCGTATTGAGAGATAACCCCGACTTGCTGAGTGTTGGGATGGAACTGGTCATTCCGCCGTCCGACGGACTAATCACCATAGCGGAAGAAGGTGACAGCATCGATGCTCTTGCACGTCGATTCCAGGTAAAGGCGGAAGACATCGTTAACGAGCCCACAAACAGGCTTACGAGCACCGACCAAGTGCTCACACCCGGACAACAACTGTTTATTCCAGGCGGGCAACGTGAGACGGGCATTTGGCTGTTGCCAAAACCATCTGAACGCCAAACGCCAGTGCTAGCAGCACCACCTGCAGTAGCTGGTTGGACAGCTGACTATCGTCCAAATTGGATCGGATATTTGGACGCATCTGGCACTCTCATTCTTGTTACTCCTGATGGATTGGGAGGTACTACTGCACAAACCAAGCTAGGTTGGCATGTCAACATCCAAGATAAACCCGGTGCCCCAATCATTGTCACACAAGCAGACAAGACAGGACATATTTCCACCTGGGTATTCAATCCAAGTACACAGAACGAATTCAACGAGATGTTGGCACAATGGCAACAAACTTTACAGGCTGAATACATGGCAGGTCCCTGCGTCGTGGGTATTAAGGGTCACGATGCCAATATCACTTTCATCGGGCCCCAAGCTCAGGCATGGTGCGCAGCGCTAGAGACGAATAGTTCATACAAGTATGTACGCCTTTCCACAGAACCAAACAGCATGCACATTGTGTGTGAAGTAGCTATCGATGGCGGACAAGTTCGCGTGCGAGATACGGGTGGACAAGTCATAGCCGCTGACATTTGCGAGCAACTGAAGGCATTCGGAGGAGATCCGCCACCGGCAAATTGGGATATTACTAAAAGCGTTCTATTGGCTAACGACACACTGGCAGATGCCCTGACATCACTTGAAAACAATGTGGAAGAACTAAAACAGGACACAAGTTTTGAGACCGTACTTGATAAGTATGCTGAACTTTTGGCTCAAATGCAGGTTGACTACCAGAAAGAACAAGATGTTGGTTCAAAGTCACTTCCCTACTGCCAGAATCAAATAGACGCCCAAAATGCTTCTTATCAGGTTGAGAATGGTCTATATAGCGTTAAAAATAATGACTATGCGCTGGATAATTTGGGGGCCACGCTTCAGAATGACCTGGACAATGTGACAACCAATATTGCGGCTGTTCAAACAAAATTAAAGGAACTTCAAGCTGCTGTTTTCGCCAACAAAATGGGATATCCATTACCAAGGTACACAGAGGACGATATTGACACATCCCTTGCAACTGCCCAAGCACAAGTTGACAGTTCAAGCAAAGCTCTTAACGATGCCAGAGTAAAGGCTGCCTCATTTGATAAGCAGGCTGCGGACCTTGCACAATCAGCCAGGCAACTCGCGGCCAGCATTAAGTGCCCCTAAGCCATTCAATTCCATGCGCGCATCTGCACGCCTTCCCGTAGAGTGTTCTTGTAAGAATCACCCAGAGCCCATCGAAGGGATCACCTTGTCGATGGGGCCTGAGATCAGCGAGACGAATGATAGGAACTGCCGACGGACGCCGATAGTAGTATCTGCGTTCATCTGCGTGTATCGGCGGTTCATTCTGCTGGAGCAACCTGGCCACACCTGAAGTTCAAGTGCGTTCGGCGTATCGATCAATCGCCGGAGCCAGCACGCCGAATTGATCGCACAACAAGCCTTCGTATCCGCTCGGCGCGCCGTCCCAGGTGCGCCAATCCACACCGCTGCCACAACCGCCATAGGCCGTGCCGTCTCCCATGCTGGCGCACAGCCCGGTCAGGAGCTGATCGGCTTCCTCGCGCAGGCCCACCTTGTAGAGCGCGGCGATGAAGTGACGCGCCTGCGAATGGGTCAGCCCGCCATTTTGATAAGACCCCATCGGCAGGTTGTGCTGCATGCTGGCGGTATCTGCATCGGGGATGCGCCACAGGTTGCCCGGCAAGCCCAGGCGAGCATCCGGCAGGTTAGCGCGTTGTAATTCGCGCCACAGGCGGGTGATGATGTCCCGCGCCGGCGCATCTTCCACCAGCCCAACGTTGACCGCCGCGCCATTCACAAACAAAAAGGCGTGATCATGCAATGCGCCATCCTGGCTGCGCCAGCCGCCGAACCAGCCGGTCGCCGGGTTGAAGAACGCCGCCATAAAGCTGGCCCGCAATTGAGCCGCCCAATCCGCCAGGCCCTCTGCCAGCGCCGGCTGCCCCAGGCGCGGCAGCACATCCGCAAAGGTGCGCAGTGCCGGGTAGAGCAGGGCATTGGCAAAGGCATCCTTCCAACCGAACGAGATCACGTCAAACCAACAGGTGCTCCACTGGTGCTGTCCGCTAATGCCCACCCGGTAGGGGCTTTCGATCAATCCATCGCCGTCCAGGTCGCGTGCGCGCATGCGCCCCAGTTCCAGTTGAATGGCCGGCACATAATGAGCCAGCCATGCTGCGTCACCGGCAACCCGCAGGTAATCCGCCAGGCCCAACAACGCGCCGCTGCCGCTCATCAGGTACTCGTCCTCAAAGAGATGCTTACTGTGCGAGGACCAGCCACTGGCATAGCCTTGCCCGCCGTCCAGCCAGCGCTCCAGCGTGTCGCGCAGCAAATCGGTCGCGCGCAAGCCGGGCAGCACCTCGCCCATGCGCGTAGCGATGGCCGACCAGTTATCGGCGCAGATGATGGCGTGCATTGAGTTGCCATTGTTGGAGAAAGTGGCTGTGTCGGGCCGGTAGGTCAGCCCGGTGATTGCGCAACGATTCAGCATCCGCCGTGCCACAGCGGGTGCACCTGCGCTGATGCGCACGAGCGGGGTCGTCTCCAGTTGCCATTCCACTTCGGCCTGGTGCTTGCCTGCAAGGAGCAGATAATCGCCCTCCGGCTGGGGCAGTTCGCCGACCTTCAGTTCATTCGTCGTGGTGAAGATGGGGCGGATCGAATCGGCGCGCCAGAGCGCCTCACCCTGGGCGTTCACGCGCAGCGTGCCAAAGCGCGGCGCGTGTAACAACACCGGTAGGGTGAGCAACCCGGCTTCACCCTGGCGCGTAATTGCGCCAAGCGTCGTCGTGGGCGCAACACGGCTATCAAACGGCACATGCCAGGCGCTGGACTCCCAGGCACGCAAGGGGCGCTCGCCCACGCGCTCGGCGGAGAGCAACAGCCTATCGGGCTGCACCTCCCAGCGCAGCGAATATGTCTGTCCCACCCGCGCCAAGCGCAATTCATAGTGGATCACATTGCCCTCGATGCGCGTCGTCCCTTCAACGTCGTCATTGAGATACGAAAGCAGGTCCGGGGCCGTTTCCGGGCTGAGCCGCACCCCTTGCGACAGATAAGCGCGCAAAGGGTTGTTGAAAAACCCCATGTGGCCCAATTGCAATAGATTGTCGGACGTGCGGCCCTGCCCTTCTTCGTCCAGCGCCAGGTAGGAGAAGGCCGCCTTGCGCACCCGGAAGCCCACTTCGAGGTTCCGGGTGCGATAGCGCACTTCGCTCCCCAGCCACTCGGCCTGCACCCCGGCCGGTAAGGTCGCCAGGTCACACTGCGCCAGGGCCAGCACCGGTTCGCGATGCGCCGGCACAGGTTGTTCCGCCAGTTCGCCGTCGAGGATGACCCCATCCATGGCGATGTTCCATGCCGGCCACCAGTTATCGACGGCGCAGCGGCGCAATTCCACCAAGACGGTCGCAGCCTCCAGGCCATGCAGATCGAACCACACCGTCTGCGCCGGATTCGCAGGTTGCGGCACATCGCGTAACGCCAGCGCGACTGTCCAGGTCTGGCCGTCTCCCACGAGCAGGCGTAGGTCGGTAACCCAATCGGTCTGCGGGTCGCTGCCACACTTGAAATAGCCGGTGCCCACGCGCAAGCCCAGGCGGTGCAGGCGCAGGGGCACCTCTGAGCGCACGCCGCGCGAATGGATGATGCGCCGGCGCGGCGCGCCCTGTTCATGCGGCAGCGGCGCCGTCCATACGGCGCGGCAGAAAGAAGATGGAAGGGTTAGTAAATCCATGGATGTGACCTTTTGAAGCTCAGAGTTGCGCGTCCCAACTCATGCGTTAACGCTCCCGATAAACCTTATCTTCTACAGACGGAGCACGAATCATGAACGTCTCCACGGGTGGATGGACTTCGAGCACGGCGTGATATTGCCCCGCGGGGAAGCAACAAAATTCGCGTGGCCCAACGGTGAAGCGCTCACCCTCCACTTCCACAACCAATGAGCCGCTCAGCACGATGAAGCACTCGTCGCTGAGGGTGTGCAGGTGCGACACTTCACCACTGCCCACCCAATTTGTATCGGTGTTGTTGTACCAGATTTGGAGTTGTTGAGACTGAAAGCCGGTCTCGTCGCGTGGTGCGCGACCGGAGAGAAGCGTGGAATGATCGGGCAGCTTTTGAAGATGGAACTTCGTCATTAGCCTGATTGTATCGTCCAACTACACGAAGCAAAGTAGAGGTGTAAGGGGATGACCAAAGGTTGGCTCTCATTCATTACCAGTTCGAAGCCATCCATCCATTTCTGGATGGGAATGGACGCATTGGACGGCTACTCGTCTCCCTGCTCCTGGTGAACTGGAACTTATTGCCGTTGCCACTCCTTTACCTGAGCGCCTTCTTCGAACAGCATCGCCAGGATTATTACCATCTCCTGCTTGAGGTGAGCAAGCATGGTGCATGGCGCGAGTGGCTAACCTTCTTCTTGCAAGGTGTGAGCCAGCAAGCCCAGGACGCCATCGATCGGGCCAAGAAGCTGCAAGATTTGCAAATCGAATGGCGACAGATGGTTACACAAACGCGCGCCTCAGCCTCTTTGGTACATCTCACCGAGAGCTTATTCAAATCGCCAATTGTGACAATTCCCATGGTGCAAAAGACACTCGGCGTTACATATCGCAGTGCTCAATTGGATGCCGAAAAGCTCATTCGGCTGGGGATTCTCCAACCAATAAGCAGTAGATCTCAAAGAGGCAAAGCATTCGTAGCTGCCAAGATACTCCACATAACGGGCGAGGGCTAACAGGGCTTATTATACTTTTTAGCCCAAAAGTATAATGGGGGCGATTGGAATTGTACCTTTTTACTACTTCTCACTTTAGCCACAACAAGTAGCCCTTCCTTCTCTCCTCGCCAGATAAGCCCTAAAATCAGATCCATGAGCAGAATCCTGGTCGTCGATGATGAACCGGCGATTGTAGACGTACTGGTCTATAACCTCACGCAGGCCGGCCACCAACCCATCACTGCCGGCGATGGCACGCAGGCGCTGGAACTCATTCGCACCGAGTCGCCCGACCTGGTGATCCTGGACCTGATGCTGCCGGGTGTGGACGGGCTGGATATATGCCGCGAGGTGCGCAAGCACAGCGACCTCCCCATCATCATGCTCACCGCCCGCGCCGAAGAGATCGACCGTGTGCTGGGCCTGGAACTTGGCGCGGATGACTACGTGGTCAAGCCGTTCAGCGTACGGGAATTGATGTCGCGCGTGAAGGCGGTTTTGCGGCGCACCAAGCCCACCCCGGCAACGACGCATGCCCAACCTGTGTTGCGGGTCGGCCAGTTGTGCCTGGACGTCATCCATCACCAGGTCTCGTGGCAAGGCAGGCCGTTTGATCTCACCGCCATCCAGTTCGACGTATTGTGCGCATTGATGGCCCAACCAACGCGCGTATTCACCCGCGAGGAGCTGCTGAACCAGGTGTGGGGTTACGACTATTACGGCGACGCGCGCACCGTGGACTCCACCATCAAACGCCTGCGCGCCCGCTTGCGCGAGGTAGGCGCTGCGCAGGCGCAGGAATGGATCGTCACCGTGCGCGATGTAGGCTACAAGCTCACTCAATAGCCCGTTGCTGACACATGATTGACACGCGCTCACCGTAGAACTGATCAATACGAGGAAATGAAGAATGAAACGTGAAACGTAAAGAATGCGCTGCAGACTTCTCACGTTTCATGTTTCACGTTTCAATTGCCCAGTATGTTCAAGCGACTAACGACCCGCCTGGTGCTCAGCCAGCTATTCGTGATCGGCGCGGCGACGGCAATTTTGATCTTCGTCTTGCTATCGCTGGTGCAAAACTACTTCGTGCAAGCCACGCTGGATAGCCTGCTCATTCAGGCCCGCCTGAGCGCACAAATGGTGACGCCCGGCAGCGCTACCGCACTTAACAACATCCAGCAGTCGCAACTGCCGTCGGCGTCCAACAGCATCCAGAACAATGCCCAAAGCCCATCCGCGCTCCAGGTGCAGAACGTCACGCCGACGCTCGATCTCTCGCAAAGCCTGCCGGCACTGAGCAATGGCTTGCGCCTGAGCCTGGACCTGGAAACGCGCGTGCGCATCGTCAATGCGAATGGGATGGTTGAGTCCGACAGCGCCGGCACCGACCTGGGGCACAACGTCGGCGACGTGCCCGCCGTAAAGGCAGCGCTGGCGAACCAGGAGTCCGCCTACGCCGAAGGCACCGAAGCCCTTGCGGCGGTTCCCTTGCCGCGCGTGGGTCGCGTGGTCGGCGTGGCCTTCCTCAGCCAGCCGCTGCGCGACGTCAGCAACGTCATGGCCGACCTGCGCGCACGACTGCTGATTTCGGCGGCGATTGCGCTCATCTTTGCGGCGCTGGTGGGAGTGTTCCTGGCGCGTGGCATCGCCCGCCCTGTGCGCCAACTGACCATCGCCGCCAACGAACTGGCGCAAGGCGAATTTGACTACCCGTTGGAGGCTTCCTCGCCCGATGAACTGGGCGACCTGGCGCGCGCCTTTCGCCGCATGCGTGACGACCTGCAACAGATGTTACAGGCGCGCACCGACCTGGTGGCGAACGTCAGCCACGAGTTGCGCACGCCGCTGACGGCCATCAAAGGGCTGGTGGAAACATTGCGCGCCGGCGCCGTGGAAGATACCGCCGTGCGCGACACGTTCCTGGCTTCCATCGAGCAACAGACCGACCGCCTGACTCGTCTGGTGAACGACTTGCTGATCCTTTCGCGTGCCGACTCACAGGCGCTGGCCCTGCAAGTGCGCCCGGTGGACCTGACGGCCCTGGCACATGCGTGCGTGCAGCAACTGGCCCCCAGGGCTGCGGCCACCCAGGTGACGCTGAAGGTGGAAGGCCCGTCCCTCACGGCGACTATCGACCCCGACCGGATTCAGCAGGTGCTGGTCAACTTGCTGGACAATGCCATCCGCTTCTCGCCACCCGGCGAGACGGTGAACGTCCGCATTTCCCAGGCGACGGATGGCGTGCGCGTCGCAGTGAGCGATCAGGGGCCTGGGATGGACGAAGCGGAGCAAGCGCGCGTGTTCGAGCGCTTCTACCGGGGCGATAAATCCCGTGTGCGCAGGGATGATAGCGGTGCAGGGCTGGGGCTCTCCATTGCCGAGGCACTGGTGCGCGCACATGGCGGCGAGATTGGCATCCATAGCCGGCCCGGTCACGGCACCAGCGTGTGGTTCACGCTTCCGAAGGGAGGGATTGGAGATGAGAGATTAGAGGCTGGAGATTAGGAGAACCACGGATGACACGGATTGCACGGATTAAATCTGAGTCATCCGTGGTTGATTCAATCCCACATCTCCAATTTCTTTTTTGTGTTCTTTGTTGCTTTGTTTCTTCGTGTAGAGATATTCTTTACGATTGCCTCACGCTTGCCACAGCGCTGACACATCCCTCTTCTACACTGGGTTCAATTTCTCACTGGAGGCAAACATGAACAAAGATACCTTTACGCTCATCGGCGGGCTGGCGGCTTTCGGCGCTGCGCTCATCATCCTCACGCGGCCTGTTCCCGCCAACAGCGCCGTCCCGCAGCAAACCAGCCCGTCGCGCACCATCCAGACCAACGGCAGCGCCGTCGTGCGCGTTCAACCCGACAAGGTCTCCGTGCGGCTGGGCGTGGAAACCTTCGCGGCCACGGCGCGCGAATCACAGGTGAATAATGCGCGCCTGATCGAGGCGGTGATCAAAGCAGTACGCAACCGCGGCGTGCCGTCGCAGGATATCTCCACGGACTACTTCTCCGTCAACCCGGAGTACGACTACAACAACTCGGCGCGCAAAGTCACCGGCTATCGCGCCAACAACACAATCCTGGTCACTTTGCGCCAGGTGAACAAACTCAGCGAAGTGCTCACTGCCGCGTTGGATGCCGGTGCCACCACTGTGCAAGACGTCAGCTTCAACACCTCGCGCCTGCGTGAACTGCGCGATCAGGCACGCGCGTTGGCGGTTCAAGCCGCACTGGAAAAGGCGCAGTCAATCGCCGGCGCGGCGAAGGTCTCGGCCGGCGACGTACAGACGATCACCGACAACACGAACTGGTATTACACCGGCTGGAGTTGGAACAGCCGCATGAGTGCCGCCGCGAATCTCTCAAACATGACCCAGAACGTGGCGCAGGCCGCTTCCGGCGCAACGGAGCTTCCCCCGGAGGACGGCGAATTCAGCCTGGGCCAGATTGCCGTGCAGGCCCAGGTGGATGTGAGCGTGGCGATCAAATAAGGCCGGGTTGTCATCCCGACGAGCATGTCGAGAGGGCATCTTGGCCCGGCATATCGACGGCCAAGATGCCCCGCTTCGCTCGGTATGAGGCGTCAACAGCAAACCCCCAAAAAACCACATCGGCAATGGCTCCCCGCACGACAGTGATCCATCTGTTTTCCGCCGTCACATCTATACTGCTAAAGCAAGCACATCATGGGTACGCACTCCGAGGAGGAAGCACATGGATTATCCATCGATCAAAGGGTTTAACTACCAACCCAGCTACGGCAGCAACGGGTTCGAGCTATGGCAGAAGTTTGACGCGGCCGTCATCGAGCGCGAACTGGGCGCGGGCAAGCGTTACTTCCCAGGCATGAACGCCATTCGCGTTTGGCTCGCGTGGGATTCTTTCAAGCGCGCCCCCGAGAAGTTCGCCGCCAATTTCGAGGCGCTATTAACCATCGCCGCGCAGCATGATCTGCTGGTCATGCCGGTGTTGTTCAATCGCTGGCATGATAAGGCGCTGGATTACGGTGGCATTTATGTCGATCATTTCCTGCCCCGCGTGAGTTGGGTCCAACAGGCCGATATGTTCAAGCCCTACCTGGAAATGATCGTGGGGCGGCACGCCACCGACGCGCGCATCTTTGCCTGGGACCTGTGCAACGAGCCGTTCTCCTACTCCTGCCCGGTCGAAGAAATCCGGGCGATTTACGACGCCGAGTTCGCCTGGCTCTGCGGGTTACAGCAAACCTGCAAACAGCTTGGCGCCGCCGCACCGATCACCGTCGGCATCCATCCCGGGCATGGACGGGCAGGGCTGGAACTCATCTCGCAAATCAGCGACATCCTCAGCATTCACCCCTACTGGACCGCCGACAGCCCCATGCACGACAAGGCCGTCTACGAGCATCTGCTGGATGAATATGTGGACGTGGCCGCGCAAGCCAACAAGCCCTTGCTGGCCACCGAGACTTGCTGGGGCGCGCTGGACGACGCAAAGCGGGTGGAGATCATCCGCTACACGCTGGGCGAACTGAAGCAGCGCAAGATCGGCTGGCTGGCCTATCTACTGCATCATAGCCTGATCGCCGATGCGCACCGGCCCGAGTTCGGCCCCGTCACGGAACCGGGCAACCTGGCCTTCATCGAAGCCGACGATACTTTGCGGCCTGGGCACGAGATTTTCAACGCATTTTGAGCCCGAACCGTAACCCTCCGGGTTCCCAGACCGAGCGAGCGATCCTCAATGCTCGCTCGGCAAGACCCCGGAGGGTTTGACGATGGCAACTTGCGCTCATCCTTGACCACGTTGATCGGGAATAGCCGGTAGATGAGCTACTTGTAGCATCAGCACATCGCCCTTATGTAAGACCACCTCACACCCCAGCCTGGGAGTGTCAGATAGTTGTCATATATTTGGGCTGGGGCATGCTAAACTCAATCTGTAAGGTAAAAGCGGTGTCACATGATGCTCAATAATGCCTGGTCTTTCGTCATTGCCTGGTACAACCTCCCATTCACCATCTTGCTGGTGCTGGCATGTATCTTGGCTGCATTACAACTGGTGGGGTTGGGAGGAGAGGCTGACCAGGACACAGATATGGATAGCGATGCGGAGATCGACCTCCACGCAGACGTGGATGCCGACGCGGACCTGTCGGTCGATCACGACTTGGATCTCGACCATGATGTGGATTTTGACCACGACGCTGACCTCGATCACGATGCCGACCTGGACCATGACGTAGATCACGATGCAGGCGTAGAAGGCGCGCCCAATGCGCTCACGCTGCTGGCATTCGTCGGCATGGGCAAAGCACCGCTCGCGGTGGTGTTGCTCATCCTCTTCGGCGCAATTGGGATTTTGGGTTGGCTACTCAATAGCCTGGCGCTTAGCCTGTTCGGGTCCTACCCAGGCATCGCACTTGCCGCCGTTGTGCCACTCAGCCTCGTCGCGGGCGGGCTGGTCAGTTCGCGCATCAGCCGGCTGATCGGGCGCGCGCTGCCGCCCGTCAGCACCACAGCCATGCGTGCTCAGGCCCTGGTGGGCCGGCGCGGCACGGTAATCAGCCCCTACGTGGACGCTAAATATGGGATGGTGCACCTGCGCGACCAGGGCGGTACGCTCATCAGCGTATTTGCGGTGAACCCCAGCGAACAAGTCATCAAGCGCGGTGGCGACGTGGTGCTGGTCTCTTATGATCCGCTCAAACGCCAATACACCATCGCGCCGCTGGATCATCCTCAATAACCAAGGGACTTCACCAACCCGGCTAAACGCGACGTGGGTGTTGCGCTTGCTACGCAAGACGGGTGAAGTTCGTATCGTATAAAGGAGCAAAACATGCCAAACACGACTTCCTTTGACGTGGCACCCTTGATCACCCTCGCAGTGGTCATCGTCGTGGCCCTGATTGCGCTTGCGCTGATGCGTTCCATCATGCGCGCATATATCAAGACGCCCGCCAACCGCGCCTTCGTGCGCACCGGCGGCCTGTTCCGCAAGCCCAACGACCCGCCGAAGGTGGTGATGAACGGCGGCGCGTGGGTATTCCGCACCATCCACGAGGTCACCTGGGTGGACCTGGGCACGATGGCGATCGAGATCGAGCGCACCGAGAATAACGCTCTGCTGACCATCGACCCGCAGTATGCAGACATCAAGGCGATCTTCTACATCAAAGTGAACCCCACGGTGGAAGGGATCATCGACGCGGCACGCACCATCGGCGGGCGCCAGGTGGACGCCAACGCCGTGAAACAACTGGTGGATGCCAAGCTGGACGGCGCACTGCGCGACGTGGCCGCTTCGTTCACGTTGATGAGCCTGCACCAGGAACGCGAAAAGTTCATCCAGGAAGTGCAGAACCGCCTGAAGACCGACCTGGAAGAGAACGGCTTGATGCTAGAGGCCGTGTCCATCCTCACCCTGCGCGCAGCGCGCCAGGGTTCCTTCGGCACCGACGACGTGTTCGGCGCACAGGTGGCACGCGCCAACGCGCAGGTGATCCAACAGGCGCAGCGCGAACGGAATGACATCGAGCGGCGCACAGAGATCGAAATAAAGCAACGCGATACCGATACGGCCAAACAACGCCTGGACCTGGATCAGCAACTGGCGCTGGCCGCCGCCGCCCAGGAGCGCGAAGTGCGCACCATGCAGGCTGCCGAGAAAGCACAGGCCGACCAGAAGGTGTTCGAGGAATTGCAGAAATCGGAGATGGCGCGCGTGGCAAAGGAGCGCGCCGTGGCGCTGGCCGAGCTGGAACGCGATCAGCAATTGGCGATCCAGAATGAACGGAAACAGCAGGAAGTGGCAAGCGCGGAAGTGACGCGCCGGCAAACGCTGGAATTGGCCGAACAGCAGCGCCAGATCAACGTGCTGGTGGAGCAGCAGAAGCGCACCGCCTCGGAGAAGGAATTGCTGGTCGTCGCGGCACAACGCATGGATGCCGAACAGGCCGTGAAGACGGTGGAAGCCACCCAACAGGCGCAACGCGATGCCCGCATCAAGGTGATCGAAGCAGAACGTGAGGCGCAGGAAGCCATGATCGATCAGAAGAATAAGATCGAACTGGAAGCGCTGCGCAAGCAACGCGAAGCCGAAGCGCAGGCCAAGGCGTTGAAAGAGACCGCCGCCGCACAGGCCGAAGCGGCATTGAAGCAGGCCGAAACGTTGCGCACCCAGGCCGAGGCGGAAATGGAAGCCGAGAAGATGCGCGCCGATGCAGCGCGCGCCTCCGCTTCGGCCACAGGTCTGGCTGAGGCGGAAGTGGCCAAGGCGAAGGCTGAAGCCGGATTGCGCGAAGCAGAAGCGGTGCGCGTGAAGGGCGTGGCCCAGGCCGAAGCGATCCGCGCCCAGGGGTTGGCCCAGGCCGAGAGCGATAAGGCGAAGGCTGAGGCGCTGGCCGCCTACGATGGCGTGGCACAGCGCGTGGAATTGATGAAGCTACAACTCGACGCTCAGGTGCGCATCGAAGTGGCTAAGTCGCAGGCGCTGGGCAGCGCGATGGCCGCGATGAACATCAAGCTGATCGGCGACCCGAACGCCGCTTCGTCACTGCTCAAGATGGTGACGCTGGCCGATGGGTTGGGCGATGTGGTCAAAGCGACCCCGCAGCCCCTGCGTGAGATTGGGCAACAGTTGCTCAACAAGGCCACCGGCAACGCCGATGGCGATGCGCTCCTGAAGGCGAATGACGGGCACGGCGCAAGCCTGAGCGAACTGGCGCTGCTGGTGCCTCAGATTGTGAGCATCACCGAAAAGACGCTCGACGTGAGCACGCTGAAGGGCCAGACGGTGGGCGAGGTGCTGGCTACGTTGGTGAAACAGGTCAAGGATGAAGACCGCCCGGCGGTGCAGAAGGCTCAGCAAGCTGCCGAGGCCCTGCCGATCATCAACAACCTGCCCTTTGAAGATTTCTATCTGCGCGCCACAACGAAGTAGAACGCGGGAGTTGGGGATTGGAGACTAGAAATTGGAGATGGTCGGTGCCTGGAGACTGGGTTTCGAAGTGAAACCTGCATTCGGGCACTGTGTAGGGGAGCATCACTAGACTGATCAACATTGGGAACGTAATAATGCGGAAGACACGAGCGAGGTCATCTTGCCACATTACAGAATCCAATTTTCGATTGAAGCGCTCGAACACATACGCTTACTGACAGCAAGACAACGCACATCTATTCTGGATAAGATCGAAAAACAGTTGTCGCATGAGCCGAGAGTGGAGACAAGAAACCGGAAGCTCATGCGACAAAATACACTTGCCGTTTGGGAATTACGTGCCGGCGATTTACGTGTGTATTATGATGTTCAAGACAAACCGGAAATAGTCGTGATCGTCCGGGCAGTTGGCGTCAAAGACCATGAAATAGTGCGTATTGCCGGGAAGGAGTTTAAGCTGTGAGTGTAGTCAAAATCGAGAGAAATGAGGCAACAGCCAGCCTGGCCGACTATGTCGGTCAAGTAGGCGGTAGCCCGATTGTGATCACTGAAAGCGGGAAACCCGTCGCTGTGCTCCTATCCGCCAACGCCGCCGACCTTGAAACGCTGTCCTTAACCTCAAATGCGGAGTTCTGGAAGATCATAGAGCGTTCACGCACGCGTGACGAGAACGAAGGCACCATCTCACTAGAGGACGTTCGCCTCATGTTTGCGCACGATGGGGCCACCACACGCGTTGCCGATGAAGATGCGGATTACCGGGTAGACAACACTCCCGAGCCTCCTGATGAAGCCGGATCAGAAGAATGAACTTGCTTAATCGTCTCTCACTCGCCCTGCGCGCGGCGGCCAGCGACCTCTTTAGCGAAGAAGCACCTGCCCCGCAAGACAAGGCCGCACAGCTCTTGAAAACGGCTCAGCAGCGCGTGGACAGGCTGAACGAGCAGCTTGCACAGGCCGTTGCGCGCGAGAAGCGCGCCGAACAGGACTGGCGCACCGCCCGCGCCGGGGTTGAGGCGTTGGAAGCCGAAGTGGATGCAGCGGTGCGCGCGCACCAGGATGAAACGGCCCGTCTGAAGCTGGCGCAGGTGAACCAGGCACAGAACAAGCTGCAACAACTCAGCGATAGCTGGAAAGCCTATGCCGCTTCCAGCGAGAAGCTGCGCATCGAGATGCAGGACCTGCACACCCAACTGGCAGCGGCGCAACAGCGCTTACAACAGTTGGGCGAGCGCGAGGGCAATGCCGGCGGCATGGAAACACTGCAACAGGCGCGCCGCGAACAGCGCAACGAAGCGGCCCAGGTACACCAGGAACTTGCGGCACGCGAAGAGCAAACCGCCCGCCGCGAAGATCACATCGCCGCGCGCGAAGAGCTGGATCAAACGCGCATCGCCGATTTGCTCAAAAAACACGACAAGGAATCGTGACGACGATGGCCCTGACATCCGAACAACAACACGCGCTGGACGAGCTATTCAATGTAGGAGTAGGGGCGCACGGCTGTGCGCCCTTGACCGGTGCGCCCCTACCAAACACGCCGGCCGCTGCTGGGCAGGACGGCCTCGCGCCCTACATCGCCAAATTGCAGTCGCTCCTACAGACCAAAGACCATCTGACGCTGCAAGCGTTGGACATTGCCGAGAACAACCCATTGGACGCCGCGATGGGCTTCCTGGCCGCGGCCTCGCTGGCGTTCTATGCCGCGGAGAAGGGTCACAACCCCAAGGTCACAACGTACATCGACGCCTTCTATTACATCTCTACCTGCGCATCCGTCGGCTATGCCGATATCTTTGCCTGCACACAAACCGGGCGCGCCATCGCGGCATTGGTGATGATCGTCGGCCCGGCGCTTGCCTCGCACGCGCTCGACCGGCCGGCAGCAAACCTCACACAAAGCGACCCGGTGCCAAAGGATAAACAGGCGTAAAAAGCGCCGAAGCACACGCGTTGTGCTTCGGCCAAGATGACCAATTCCTTTTATCCGTGTTCATCTGCATTTATCTGTGGTTCAATTCTTTGCTTCCAACACCGCCCGGATGCGCCGCACACCCTGGCCGACCGCTTCTTGCTTGACGATTGTGAAGCTGCCCAATTCGCCCGTGTGTGTGACGTGCGGCCCGCCGCACACTTCCTTGGAAAACCCGTCGATGGTATAGACCTTCACCTGCTCGCCATACTTCTCGCCAAAGAAGGCCAGCGCGCCCGCCGCCAGCGCCTGATCCAACGCCATCGTCTCGCACGAGACGGGCACATCCCGCCCGATCTGCTCATTCACGATTTGCTGCACCTGATGCAATTGCTCGTCGCTCAGCTTGCTCGGATAGGAAAAGTCGAAGCGCAGGCGCTCTGCCGTGATGTTCGAACCCTTCTGTTGCACGCTGGGCCCCAGCACCTGCCTGAGCGCCGCGTGCAACAGGTGCGTGGCCGTGTGCAGGCGGGTGGTTTGTTCGGCATGGTCGGCCAGCCCGCCCTTGAACTTCTGCTCCGTGCCGCGCCGTGAAAGGTCGCGGTGTTCAAGCTCAAGCGCCTCAAAACGCGCCGCATCCACCTGCAAACCTTGCTCACGCGCCAGTTCGGCGGTCAATGCCAGCGGGAAGCCAAACGTCTCGTATAGGTTAAAGGCTTCCTCGCCAGGGATGCAGGTGATCTGCTTGCGGCGCAGGCGCTCCGCCACCTTATGATATTCATGCAGGCCGCGTTCCAGCGTGGCTTTGAACTTCGTTTCCTCGCGCGCCATCTCCTCGGCGATCACCTGCTTGTTCTGCTCCAAGACAGGGTAGGCCCCGGCGAAGATGCCCAACACCGCCTCCGAAAAGCCGGCGCAGAAATCCTCCTGGATGTCCAGTTCCCGCCCGTAGCGGATCGCCCGCCGCAACAGGCGACGCACGATGTACCCGGCTTCCACGTTCGATGGCTTCGCGCCGTCGGCAATGGCAAACGTCGCCGCGCGCAGATGGTCCGCTACGATGCGGAAGGGGCGCGGGTCATCGGCATAGCGCCGGCCGGAGAGGCTTTCCAGGGCGTCGATCAACGGGCGCAGCGTGTCGATCATGTAAATGTCGTCATATCCATTCAGCACGGCCACGCTGCGATCCAGCCCCATGCCGGTATCCACGTTAGGCCGCGGCAACCGCTCCAGGTTGCCCGCTGCGGTGCGTTGATAGGTCATGAACACGTTGTTCCAAATCTCAAACCATTTGCCGCAGCCGCACCCCGGCCGGCAGCCTGGATGATCCGGCCGGCCCGTGTCATAGAAGATTTCCGAATCGGGGCCGCACGGGCCGGTATTGCCCACCGGGCCCCACCAGTTGTCCTCTTTAGGCAAAAAGTAGATGCGATCCGCCGGCATGCCCAGCGCGCGCCAAAGCTCCGCCGATTCATCGTCGCGCGGGGCATCGGCATCGCCGGCAAACACAGTCACCGCCAGCCTGTTCAACGAGATGCCCAACACGCGGGTCAGAAACTCATAGCTCCAAGCCAGCGATTCCTGATTGAAATAATCGCCCAACGACCAGTTGCCCAACATCTCAAAGAAGGTCAGATGCGAGCTATCTCCCACCTCATCGATGTCGCCGGTGCGGAGGCAACGCTGGGCGTTCACCAGCCGGCGGCCCATTGGGTGCGCCTCACCCAGCAGGTAGGGCACCAGCGGCTGCATACCGGCGGTGGTGAAGAGAACGGTCGGGTCGTTCTCGGGCAGCAGCGGCGCGGAAGGGATGCGCTTGTGCCCGCGTTCTTCAAAAAACCGCTGGTAAATCTCTCTCATCTCTGTGACTTGCATCATCTTGCTCCTTTTACTCCTTACCGTGTACGAAAAACAAAAAAGCTCGTCCTCCGTTTAAAACGGAGGACGAGCTAAAACTCGTGGTACCACCCCACTTCGCCCAGACCTCACAGGCTGGACCTTATGCACCACTCGTATGAATGGCGTTGCTCTGTAACAGGAGCACCTGGCAAGTTCTACTGGCCTGTATCAGGCGTTCTTCTTGCGCCTCAAGGGTGGCTATCCCCATGAATGACGAGCACCAGGCTCACACCACCGGCTTTGGCATTGCAAAACCAGGCCTGGCTCTCTGCGCTGTCCTTCAAGGTTTGTTCCCTCTCCAAGACTTTGATATGTGTGATTTGAAGCTTATTTTAACAGAACGAAAAGAAACCCGATCACTGCGAAAGATTGGGTTTCCAGTCATCGCGTCACACGCTTATTCGGCATACGCCTGCTCCCGGTCGATCACGCCTTTCGAAAAGGCCGTTTGCAGCACATACGCGTTGCCGCGCCGCTTGAAGTACAACGCGGCATAGTTACGCTGCTTTGGCGAGCCGTTCAAAAGATAGTGCCCAATCCGGTTGCTCCCCTCCGGCGTATGCACCAGGCCCAAGGCGAAGTCGGCCAGCTTGAGCGTGGGCAGGTCGTCCTGCGCCGCCAGCGATTGCATGAGCTGATCGACGTCTTGCGGGCGTCCCTGCGTCCCCAGCGCGACGAACGCGTCGTAGCGCCCCGGGTCGTGCTGCCCTACCTGCGCCTCCGTGGAAGCCAGGAAGGGCATGATCAGCCTGACGGTGTCGAGCAGCACGTGCCCCGCCTTCGGGATCATCGCCGTCACCAGGTGCGGCAAAAGCCGCTGCATACGCTGCGCGATCTTGTGCGCGGGCCGCAGGCTATCCTTCTCGCCCACCAGCAACATCACCGGCATCGTCAAGCGGCGCAATTCCTCATCGCTAAAGAGAGGCAGCACGCCCATGCGCGACTTGAAGTGCAACATCATCAGGCGCGCGATCTCATAAGCCTCCGGCGGCGCGGGTAAATCGCCGAACATGCTGCCGATCAGGCGCTCCATCCCGCGCCGGCCCATGAAAGACGCCGCCACGGCGCGCAGGAGGAACGACATCCGGTCGGGCGTGACGCCGCCTGGGCATAGCAGCACCAGCCGGCCAACACGCTCTGGATACAGCGTCGCGAACTTCAACGCCGTCCAGCCGCCCTGCGAGATGCCGACCAGGGTGGGGCACTGAATCTGCAATCCATCGAACACGTCCAGCAGCCATTCCGCATACGCCGGGCTTTTCCAGGTAGGACGATTCGGCGCGCTCTTGCCTGCCTCACCCAACAGGTCCGCCGCATACACGCGATGCTTGCGGCTGTACTTGAGACTATCGGATGCCCAAATCGCAGAGTTGGAGCCGGCACCATGCAACAGGACGAGCGGCGGCGCAGCAATGTCACCGCAGGCAACCACAAACGTATCTCCGTGGCGGGTGGAGATGGTGCGCGTATCGCATGGCACCGGCCAGCGCGCCAATACAGCATCATACAAGCCCTGGATGGCTTGCTCACCTGCGGTTGATCGATATAACGTTTGTGTGCTCATTGCATTTCTCCTCAAAAGCATGAATTGCTACCGGCACAGGACAACAAAAAAGGCGCGGCATGTATATGCCGCGCCTTGTAGGTTCCGGTTGTCCTGCTCTTAACGATGTACGACGAACCCTCCTACGCAACGCAGCGCAGGCGGGCAATCAGAGCGAACGTCGAGAACAAAAACAGCAAACATTTGAGACCTTTAGCGCCAAGATGCTATCAATTCAGGCGCGCGTTGTCAAGCAATTTGCTCGCAAAATGGCAAAACAAAAAATCCTGGGGCATCTGGGAAGAACGCATCAATAGGGCAATGAGGACACATGGCGTATGTCTGGGGTGACGATAGGGGGGAAAGGAAGAGGAAGGAATCCCAGGCAATGACCTACTCTCGCACGCAGTCACCCACGTACTACCATCGGCGCTGACGAGCTTAACGACCGGGTTCGGGATGGGACCG
>DAOUFG010000079.1:0-2268 GCA_034430115.1 Thermoflexales bacterium
CAGCCGCTTCACCCAGGCGCGGGTCCAGCATCAAGCGCGCCATGCCTTCATGCGTGTCGGCCAGGCGGACGCATTGCACAAATACCTGCGAGTAATAAGCATCGGGGTCATCCTGGTTGGTCAGGCCGTTGCGCTCGCGCAAACGCTGCTGCACGGCGTCTTCCGTGACGCTGCGCCAGGTTTCCAATTCCTGGGGCTCCAGGAAATCCTCGATCACGACGAACCCATTCTCACGATAAAACGCTTGCTGTTCTTTTGTAATCCGGTACTTCATATATCCCTCCACGTTCAATCCAACACATCAGCACACAGAACAGTAGTATAGGCGGTGATGCCTGGGAGCAGGCCGGCTCATCGGGCATCCTGCTCCCAGGCGTGAGGTCAGCGGATAACGGATCTTGAAGTGGGCTCCATGCGCATGACGACGATGCGTGAGCGGTCCAACATCGTATCGGTCACGGGTTTGATCACATTGATCCATTGATCGCTTTCGTAAACGGCCTTGTACAACTTCTCGCGTTCTTCTTCGCTATCGAACCGGCGGATCCAGACGTACAGATCGGGTTCCTGCTCTGATACGAAGCTGCCCACCACCACCATGCCTTTAGAGACCTGGAAGGGGAGGATGACTTCTTCCATGTACTTCACCCAATCTGCACGCTTGCCATCTTTAATGCGGTAGTGTCGGAATTCAAAAAACATGTTGTGCTCCTCTTTCTAAAGTTTGAACTACTGATGATTCCACTCAAACCCGACGGCATCCAGGAAAGCGCGTGCGAGGATCATGTGCCCGGTGACGTTCGGGTGCACGCGGTCCCAGGCCAGCGACGCCGGGTAACAGTGCTTTAGAACTTTGTTGAACGCTGCTTGCGTATCCACAAAGAGCGTGTGATGCTTTTGGGCCAGCTTACGCACCACCGCGCCGTACTTATCCATCGTCGCGCGCATGGCATCCGAGGGGTTGGGCTCGATGAAGTGCGGCGTCATCAGCACCAGCCCTTTCACAGTGGGCTTGCTGGTCGTGATCAGGTCATCCAGGGTGGCCTCGTACACATCGATCTGGACGTGGATTTCCTTGAAATTGGGTAGGTCGAACTGGCGCCACACATCGTTGACGCCGATCATGATGGATAGCCAATCGGGTTTCAGGTCAAGCACGTCGGTCTGCCAGCGCGCTTTCAGGTCGCGCACGGTATTGCCGCTGGTGCCCATGTTCACCACGCGAATGTGGCGTTCGGGGTAGATCGCGTCTAGCAAGCCAGCCACATAGGCAACGTATCCTTTCCCATGTGCCTCAAACAGCCCTTCTCCAATGGGTTGGGTGCGCCCACAATCGGTAATGGAATCTCCGATCATGACCAGTTTGCTATTTGCTTCGATTTTCATAAGGTTCTCCTTTATTTGCGCGGCTGTTTGGCCTCGATGACGAGCGTACTATGAATATAGAGCGAATCGATGGTCGCTGTGAGGACGCCCTTAGACCACGTCCAGCGTACTGTGCCCTTATCGGGGGCGAGCGTAACCGATGCCGGGCGCTGGGCGCATTGCACGCGCACGGTGATTGGGCCGGTGGGTGGCACATCCTCTACGTAGGGGTTCACCGGTGAAAGTGGCTGCGTGGTGGCGGTGTTCAAAAGGTGCACGATGGTTTGGCCGGGGCGTTGCCGCACGGTGAGTTGCACCCAGGTGGGCGCGTCGATTTCCACCGGCATCGTGCCGGTCAACGCCTTCAACACCTGCCCGGCGAACGAGCGGATGCGCGGATAGCGATAGCCGCCATAGACCGTGCTCACAGGCCCATAGATCGCGGCGATTTTGCCTTTGCCGTATTTGACGATCGTCGCGGCAGGGCTGCCGGTTTCGTCGCGCTTCAGTTCCTGCGTCTTCAGTAGCGGCGCGAGTGACTTTGCGCCATTCAGCGTCACGTGCTGCCATACACCGCCGACGTTCACGGCACCCCTATCTGCCGGCACGAAGACGACTTCATCACGCGCGTCGCCATCGGCGGTCACGCCAAGCGCATCAGCATAGTCTTGCACGATGTGGCTGCCCGTGAGCAGCAGCTTGCCGCCGCGGTTCACCCATGCCAGCAGCGCGTCGCGGAAGGCTTGCGGCAGGTGCGTTTGTTCTGCGACGACGATGACGGGGTACTCATCCATGCGGCGCAGCAGCGTGTCTTCATTCATCACGTCCGCATGGTAGTGATTGTCTAGCAGGAGTGCCAGAGCACCGGTGAGCGTGCGCACCGGTAGCCCTTCGTTATAGACA
>DAOUFG010000080.1:0-68750 GCA_034430115.1 Thermoflexales bacterium
GTCCACCAGCGCTCCCACCCTTCCTGTGGTGACAAAGCCCAGGTTCGCCATCAGCACCGGGTAGGAGCCGCCGTTATTGATGCGCATATCGATGATCAGGCCGTCCAGTTTTCCACCCTTCATCAACTGGCGCAGGGCGGTGCGCACACGACTGTCCATATCCTCTTCAAAGAACGTCGGGATCAAAATATAGCCGATACGTTTCTCGCCCGGCAGAATGCGGCTCTCCACCGGGAAGGAAGTGGACAGGTTCGTGCGGGTCATGGATAGGTTGCGCGGCGCTGCATCACCGGGCGTCTGCACCGTCACCGTAACCACGCTGCCCACCGGCCCGCGCAGCAGCGAGAGATACAGGTCGCCATGTTCGTCGACGATGGGCTGGCCGTTGATCGCCAACAAATGATCGTGCGGTTGAATGCCGGCTTGCATGGCCGGGCTATCAGGCAACACTTGCAGCACATAGGCATAATGCTTCTCCAGGTTCTGATCGCTCAGGATGCCGATGCCGACGTATTCCCCGTTGCCCTGGTAATCGTCTTCTTCCTGGATCGCTTCTTCCGGCGAGAGGAAGTAGGAGTGGTTATCGCCCAAGGCAAACACCGCATCGCGCATTAAGTCATAGAACTGCTCATTGGCAAGCCCGGCGCTGATTTGCGTCTCCGCCGTAATTTTCACCGCCGCCCAATCCAGGCCATTGAAATCGGTGTAGACGTAAGAGTCGTTAACGGTGCTCCACAGCTCATCGAAGATGCGCAATTGGCGCGCGGTATCTTCCGCCGTGTAGGTCAGCGACGTCGTGGTGCTGATGTCTCCGGCCGGGGATTCGACGCTGATCGCCGGTGTGGGCGTCAGTGCCACTTCGGGCGTCACAATTGTTGGAAGTGCCGTGGCTAATACCGCCGTTGCGGCCGGCGTGTCTTGCACGGGCAACGGCGTCATCGCCGGCAGTTCGGGGGGCAACTGCTCCGCCAGTTCCGTCGGCGCGGGCACGACGCTGTGCTGCGAGCGAACGAGGAACAAGGCGCCGCCCGCCAGGGCCAGGCCCCCACATAGCACTATCACACACAACGCAGCGGCCACAAGCACGCTGATAACAATGAGCGCCGTGTTATTCGAGCGGCGTTGTGAAGCATTCGCGGGCACTTCTAACGGTGTACGGTTGGGTTGGTCAGGCATGATTTATCGCCGGCTCGATGAGCGCCAGCACATCCTTGAGGGTTTTAACACGTTTTGCATAGTCGGCGCGGAAAATATCGTGCGGGTCCACCAGGATGGCATCCATCCCGACGTTCAAGGCACCCACCACATCCGCGTAATAATTGTCGCCCACATAGACCACCTGCTCCGGCGCTGGATTGCCGGCCATCTGCAAGGCCAGGCGGAAGATGCCCGCATCGGGCTTGAAGCTGCACGCCTGCCCACCCGACAGCGTAAAGTGCAGGTATTGCCTGAACCCATATTGGGTGGCAAGCGTGTCCAGTTCGTGATCGCGATTCGACACCAGCCCCACCACGTAACCAGCCTGCTGTAACGTGCGCAGTACCAGCGGCGCATCGGCGATGATCACGTCTTGCGGGGTGTAGTGCTCAAACTCATCCTGGATGCGTTCAGCCACCTCGGCTTCAGCATGGATGCCTACCGCGGTCAACAGGAGCTTGTTATAGTTCACCCAGAATCCGCGCTCGTCATAGCGCGATTGATGATCGGCCACCTGCGCGCCATCGGCCCAGTAGCGATGCACCGCGCGTTCGCACAGGCGCACCTGATCCTCCGTCAACGCATACCCCACACGTGCGGCATATTCGATAAACGCTTCCACACCTTCTGGTTGATTCGCTCGTAACGTCCCGTCCAGGTCAAATAGAACAGCGGTGTACTTCATGACAGCGACTATTCTACTAAGGTCTTGTCGATGGACGCATCCTGAGCCTGCCAAAGGGCAACAAGCTCACCATGATCGTCTTGGGATCACCCAGCCAGACAGAACGGGCGTCCCCATACATCATTAATGGTACGATATGCACACGACCGTCGCGATCTATTTCAGAAGGAGTACAGAATGAAACGAAAGTCGCTTGCACTGCTACTAAGTATTATGATGCTCATCACGATGGCCTGCGGAATCGTCAACACCGTCACAGGGGGCGGGGCCGGCACCACCAGCAGTTTGTGGTCTGATGTGCCCTCGTTCGAAGGTGCCGCCAAAGCGAACCTGGATTTGCCGCTGGCGGCCAAACTGGCTGTGCAGGCTGTGTTTCAGGGCAAGCTGGAATTCATCGCCTTCACGACGAGTCGCAGCGTCCAGGACGTGACGAATTTCTACACCGCCGATCGCATGAAGGGCAGCGGTTGGACGCAGCAATCGATGGGTTGTACCTCCGGCACGACATCGAACCAGGGGAACGAAGGGGCGTTTTGCTTCTATGGGAAAGAAGAAGACGGCAAGAACACCGGCCTGGTGATCGTCGCCACCCAAGATGAGAAGACCAAGCAAACCCAAATCTTCTACGTGCGCATCGACATGACCCCCACCCCGACGCCAAAACCCTGACCGATTTCAGATTTTGGATTGGCGATTTACGATTGTCGATTTCGCGCCAACTATGAACCCGGTTGCCTGGCGATAGAGACCGCGGGCAACCGGCGCGACTGGTTCGCTTGCCGGGCGATCTTTGACCCGATTCGCGAAGAGTCGTGGACCCAAACGAGCCCTATTCATCCCGCGGCACGGTGAAGTAGAACGTGGTGCCCTTGCCTTCCACACTTTCGGCCCAGATGCGCCCGCCATGCGCCTCCACGATGTGCTTGGCGATCGCTAATCCCAACCCCGTGCCGCCCTCCCCGCGTGCACGGTTCACTTTATAGAAGCGCTCAAAGATACGCGGCAGGTCGCTCTTGGCGATGCCAACCCCCGTATCGCGCACCGCCACCGTCAGATAGTCGGGGTCGTCCTGTTCGTCTGCGCCTTTCTTGGGCGACGCGATAAATACGCGAATACGCCCATTGGGGGTGAACTTGATGGCGTTGTGCAACAGGTTCGACAGCACCCGGCTGATCTGGGTCGGGTCTACCAGCACGTAAACGTCTGCGCCGATTTCGTTCGAGAGCTTGGTGCCGGCGTGTTCCGCCTGCGGCGTGATGCGCTCCATCACCTGCGAGGCAAGATCGTGCAACGCCGTATGCACCATGCGCATGGGCACCTGGCCCGATTCAATCTGCGCCAGGTCATACATCTCCTGGGCCAGTTGCGTCAGGGCATCCACCTGCAAGCTGATCTGATCCAGGTGCTTGGCGCGCTGTTCGGCATCCATGTCCTCACTAATGCGCAGCGTATCGGTGAGCAGGCGGATGGCCGTGAGTGGCGTGCGCAACTCATGCGAGATATTGGCCACGAAGTCGCGCCGCGCGCGCCCCAGGCGTTGCAATTCGCTGATGTCACGCAGGATCACGATGGCACATGGTTTGTTATTAGTTCCGGGACGGACGGCGGCGCGCACACGGAACAGATGCTCATTCAACGTGATTTCGCGCGGCAATTCGTTCTGGGCAGTCAACGTTTCCTCGACGAAATTATCCAATTCATACGAACGCACCGTCTCCATCAAGCTGCGCCCAGATTTGGCGGAACCGCGCGTCAGATGTTGCGCCGCGGTATTGCAAAAGAGGATCGTGCGATCTGTATCCACATAAAAGACCGGGTCGATCATTGCCTCGGCCAGGTCATGGCGCACCTGTTGTTCCTCGGTAACCTGACGAGCCAGCCGGCTGGCCTGCTCACGCATCTGGCGCGCCACGTTGCGCAGCGAAATAGCCTCCTGATTTGCCACGCGGTAACGCATGAAAAAGTATGCGCCGACGATCAAGAGTAGAACGATCAACAACCATGCAGTATCCATGCCTGGATTTTAACGGTGGAAGCCCAAACCAGCTATAATCAGGCCTTAATAGAAGATTGATCGACAAAGAGCAAGAGGAGTAGGCAAGCGGTTCGCCGCCGCCCCGACAGGGAGCGCAAACCAGAGACTGAGAGTTTGCGCCGGAGAGCAATTGCCGAAGGTCGCTTGTGAGTCAGCCCGGCGAACGCCGTACAGCCACTAGCCGGGTTCGGGTCAGCCCGTTAACGCTTTGAGTGTGCACATGCTGTGTGTGCAAAGTTCGGTGGTACCACGTGAGGTGCAAATGAAAGCTCCTCTCGTCCGATGGTTCGGATGAGAGGAGCTTTTTTGTTGAGGATTAGAGATCGGAGATTAGCGATTGGAGATTGACGCGTGAAACCTGAAGAATGAAACGTGAGAGGGCGAAAGGTTTCGTGTTTCACGTTTCACTCTTCATTCTTCAATCTCCAGTCCCCAATCTCAGGAGAAACATACTGATGCCGCAGCTACCCAAAACCTACGATCCACAGTCGGTGGAGAATCGCCTCTATGAATGGTGGCAAGAGAGCGGGTATTTCAAACCCGAGAGCCAGCTATATCTATCGGACGAGCCGCCATTCGTCATCACCATCCCCCCACCCAACGTCACCGGGACGCTGCATATGGGGCATGCGCTCACCTCGGCGGTAGAGGATCTGATGGTGCGCTATCACCGCATGAAAGGCGCCCGCACACTTTACGTGCCCGGCACCGACCATGCCGGCATCGCCACGCAGAGCGTGGTGGAAAAGGAACTGCTGAAGAAGGGCAAGCGCCGCCAGGAGATGAGCCGCAGCGACTTCGTGGAAGAAGTGTGGGATTGGAAGGAGCACTCGCACGAGATCATCACGCGCCAGCAGATGCAACTGGGCATCTCGGCGGACTGGTCACGCGAACGCTTCACGCTGGACGAGGGCCTGAGCCACGCCGTGCTCACCGCGTTCAAGCGCCTGTACGATAAGGGGCTGATCTACAAAGATACGCGCATGGTGAACTGGGACCCGGTGCAACTGACCGGCGTCTCGGACCTGGAAGTTGAAACCGCCGAAGAGGGCGAACCCGGTTCGCTATGGACGATCCGCTATCCAGTCATCACCAACCGTTGGGAAGGCCCTGCGCACCCGTGGGGCAGCGGCCGGTGGGCCGAAGGCGCTACCGAGTGGATCAGCGTGGCAACCACACGCCCCGAAACGTTGATGGGCGATACGGCGGTGGCCGTGCACCCCGAGGATGAGCGCTACGCGGACCTGGTGGCCTGCGAGGCGGTGGTGCCGGTGGTTGGGCGTGTCATCCCGATCATCTCCGACCCAAGCGTAGAGGCGGGCTTCGGCACCGGCGCGGTGAAGATCACCCCCGCGCACGACTTCAACGACTACGAGATGGGCAAGCGCCATCACCTGCCGATGGTGGAGGTGATGGACCCAACCGCGCACATGAACCAGAACGCCGGGCCCTACGCGGGGCAAGACCGCTACGAATGCCGCAAACACGTGGTGGAAGATTTGAAGAAAGAGGCCCTGCTGGTGAAGATCGAGGACTACCGCGTGCGTTTGGGGCGCGGCCAGCGCAGCCACGCCGTCATCGAGCCGCGCGTCAGCCCGCAGTGGTTCTGCAACATGCAAGAGATGGCCAACATGGCCATGGCGGCGGTGCGCGATGGGCGCATCCGCATCGTGCCCGACCGCTTCGACAAGATCTATTTCCACTGGCTGGAAAACATCCGCGACTGGTGCATCAGCCGGCAACTCTGGTGGGGGCACCAGATCCCGGTGTGGTACCCCAACGACCCACAGCCAGGCAAGCCCGCGCATTATTGCGCAATGAGCGAAATCGACGCCTATAACCAGGCCCGCCGGGATTACGGCGACACCGTGACGCTGACCCAGGACCCCGACGTGCTGGACACCTGGTTCTCATCGGGGTTGTGGCCGTTCAGCACGCTGGGCTGGCCCGACGATACGCCCGACCTGCGCACCTACTACCCCACCACCATGCTGGAAACGGGCTACGACATCCTGTTCTTCTGGGTGGCGCGCATGATCATGATGGGCCTGGAAATGACCGGCCAAGCGCCGTTCAACACCGTCTATCTGCACGGGCTGATCCGCACCGCCGACGGCGAGAAAATGTCAAAATCCAAGCCCGATAAGGTGGTGGACCCGCTGGATCTGATCGAGACCTACGGCACCGACGCGTTGCGCTTCTACCTCATCACCGCCGGCTCGCCGGGCGGCGACGTCAAGGTGGACGTGAAGGTCGTGAACGGCAAGAAGCAGGTCGAGCGCATCGAAGGAGCGCGCAACTTTGCCAACAAGCTGTGGAACGCCGTGCGCTTTGTCCTGGGCAAGATCGAATCGGCTCAACCCACCGACACAGCGAGCGGCGATAGCCTGGCCGACACCTGGATTCGCGCGCGAGGCACGCAAGTGGTGGCCGAGGCACGCAAGCTGATGGACGACTATCAATATGGCGAGGCCGGGCGCGCCATCTACGACTTCGCCTGGGGCGACGTGTGCGACTGGTACCTGGAACTCTCCAAGTTGCAAAACACGCCCCAAACCATCGAGACGTTGATTTGGGCGGTGGACCAGGTGTTGCGCCTGTTGCATCCGTTGATGCCCTACGTGACCGAGGAACTCTGGCAGAACCTGAAGCTCACCGCGCAAAAGAGCAACGTGAGCGACCTGAAGGTCAACCTGCCCGATTTCCACTGGCCCGCGTTGATGCTGGCACCCTACCCGCAGGCCGAGCTGGACCTGGGTCAGGAACCCTATGCCGGCGCACTGCGCGCGATGCCGATGGTGCAGGAAGTGATCCGCGCCATCCGCAATGCTCGCGCAGAGTATAAGGTGGCTGCGGAGAGGTTCGTGCCCGCGCACGTCAGCGCCGGCAAGTTCCTCGACACGCTGAATGTGCAGCGCAAGGCCATCGTGACGTTGGCGCGTGTGGATGAAGCGCGCTTGGACATTCAGGAGTCGTTGCCGGTGCCGGCCGATAAATCGGTGACGCTGGTACTCGGCGAAGTGACGGTCTACCTGCCCATCTCGGGCCTGGTGGACCTGGAGCAGGAGCGCCAGCGCTTGCAGACCGAACTGGACGAACTGAGCAAGGTCATCTCCAAGAGTGAGGCATTGCTACAGAGCGACTTTGCCAAACGCGCGCCAGCGGCATTGGTGGACAAGGAACGCACCAAGCTAGCCGACGCCACCAGCAAGCGCGACCAGATCAAGGAGCGCCTGGCACAGTTGTAGACGTGGCACGAGTACGGTAGGCACAGGTAGCGGGAGGTTCAAACCTCCTGCTCGGAATACAAAGCCCGCCTGCGCGGGCTGACACATGGTTGGCGCGGGCTTCATTGCCTGCGCACAGATCATATCTGGTATTCGTGTAGATTCGTGGATTCATTTCCCACATGCCATGTCATTCGCGTAAATTCGCGGATTCCTGCCCATGCGATATCATTCCTCCAACTGACATGACAAGCCAACCCACATCCACCCCGCGCTTCGCGACACAAGCCTACCCCATCCTGGAGCATGACCCGTCTCCCGATGCGATCATCGACCCGCAACGCCTGATCAAGCAGATCGACATCCCGCAAGCCTGCGTGGTGTGCTTCTTCCAGGACGTGATCAACCAGTTGAACGCCGCTGGGCGGCTGAAGCCGGTGGCCGACCTGCGCAGCGAAATCGGCAAGCACCCGGTCTATGAGATGGATGTGGACGGCAAGCGCCTGGCGCTGTTTCATCCGGGCGTCGGCGCGCCGCTGGCCGCCGGGTTCCTGGAGGAGCTAATCGCGCTGGGCAGCCGGCGCTTCATGGCCTGCGGCGGCGCTGGGGTGCTCGATAAGCAAATCGCCGTCGGGCATGTGATCGTGCCGCGCGCGGCCATCCGCGACGAAGGCACCAGCTATCACTACCTGCCGCCCTCGCGCGAGGTGGCGGTGCCGCCCGGCGTGATCGCGAGCATCGAGGAAGTGTTACGCGCCAACCATTGCAGCTACCTTGTGTCAAAAACCTGGACCACCGATGCGATCTATCGCGAGACGCCGGCCAAGATTCGCCAGCGCCGCGCGGAGGGCTGCCTGACGGTGGAGATGGAGGCAGCGGCGTTCTTTGCCGTGGCGCAGTTCCGCGGCGTGTCGTTTGGGCAATTGCTCTACGGCGGCGATGACATCAGCGGCGAAGAATGGGATTCACGGCACTGGGATAAGCGTGCCACCGCGCGCGAGAAGCTGTTTTGGCTCGCCGCTGAGGCGTGTTTGAGGTTGAAGTAGTGCCGGGAACGCTCCAACTACTTCCCTACGGGAATATGAACAAACGTACAACTCGTTAGTAACAATGCCAACGGCAGAGAATATATGCGTTTCAGTTATGCGCTTGTTACAGTCTTTAGAGGCAAAACCTGTTTCTGAATTCGATCATAGATCAACACGCGATCAAAATGACTTTCAAATTCGCAATTGGCTAGCTGCTCTTGAGCAGACATGTAAGATGATATATGTTGAGCTTCAGCCCCGGCAACAATAATGAGCCAGACTTTGTCACATCGCATCAGGTAATGTGGTATTTTGGCATCCTTTGATGCAATAATATTTGCAATCTCATTGCAACCCACATCGGTCCAGTCCACTCGTACAGAGGACCAATATACCTGATCCTTGTTCCTGACGCGCAATATATGTATCCGACTAATATACTGCCCAAGCGAAGTGCCTCTCATTTCCCTATTTGTTAGTACTACATGCTCATATATCCTTGCAGGGATATTCCGCAAGATTAATTGAACGGTTTCGGATGCAAGTTTCTGCACTATAGAAAATACAAGGGCTTTATGCAACTGCCCAATGAACCATATGTTAATGGGCATATCACTGATCTTCTCAAATTCCGCCTGCGCCTTGACAGCCACCATATCCCATAGCCTTTCGCTCTCCCGCTGAGGCGATCCACTTTGCCCCTGTCCGCGAACAAAATCCGTCATCTCAATACCAATAACTTTACCTCCCTTTTGAACAAGAAAGTCGGGACATTCGCTGTCAACCACGGAACCACTTGGGAATTCCGTATAAATTGCCCTCAATTCATCAAGAAAAGATCGTTCGCGGTCTTTCTTTTTATCCACCTGTCCCCCCTCATCACATACGGATACCACTTTGCGGTTATAAGCTCTATATCACCAAGAACGATAAGGTATTCGCGATAGCTTGATATCCGGGATGCCATTGCCACCTGGACCGGATACGGAAGGGCCAATAACACCTTGTGAATTGAAGAGACCGTGCAGTGATTGTCGCGCTAGACTTCGATGTGGAGTTGGCCCAACGATCACCTCATGTATATACATTGAGGTGGCTTCCTCTGCCAATTTAACCTCAATGTATGGTACGAGCATCGATTTGCCCTCTCTATACTTGAGGCGATTATCATTGGGATGTATCGGCCCAGAGATCAACCTCCATTCGTTTTCCTGTGCAAAAGCAGGGTGTTTAAGTCGCGGGGCCATCTTCAGGAATTCAATAGAGAAAAGTTGCAAACTAGCCGATATGCGTGCAGACCGACTTAATTTCTGCGATTGGTTGTGGTAACCCGCAAGGTATCGATCGATGAGATCATGAACGACTTTCAGTTGTTCACTCTTTTTATATATACATGGGGCCAAGATGAAGTCTTGTTTCGCAAGAAGCATCTCAATATGTTGCAAGTTGAATCCAATGCTATAACCATTGCCTCCGGGGCAATAGCCATTCCATTGACTCAATAGGTCTCCCTTTTTCGAGAATGAACAGGTGAAGATGCTGACACCTCGAGTACTCGATGACACCAGACCGTCAAGTTTTGCTAAGAACTCTATCTCATCTTCTGCAGGGCCTTGTAACAGCTTCTGAACTTCCTTTTGAACCAAATCCCTCGCATAGAAGAATTCCCTGGAATCACTCAGATACTTGACATTTGTAGCCCAGATACACCTATGGTTGACTATTCCGAGCAATCCGCTTTGCGATGTGTAATGATACAGTGGCACGGGTATATCTGTAGTAGCAATGTTATCCATTTGTTGCACTCATTGAAGGCGAAGCTGTGATTTGCCAATCATATAAGGACCTTATTCCAACCCACCTATAGCTAGTATAAAGATATTCACTTGACCCAAATTTTTCTATAGCATGATTCAGTGCGCATACAGCATTTCCAAACTGTCGTCTTTCTCATGTTACTGAGTTATCCAACACATCTTAGGCAAACCTCTTCCTTGCGTTACCATAGCCACATGAAAATCAATCCGCTCATCCTCGTCACCGGCGACGCATTGATGGTGGGGCTGTTCGTCCTGCTGGGCGAGACCAGCCACGCCGTGTCGGACCCGCAGCCCGTCCTGCGCTGGCTCGTCACCACGCTCGAATTCGCCCTGCCCTGGTTCATCGTGGCGTGGTTCACGGGGACGTATCAAACGGGGCTTTCAACCCGCACACTGCTGGGGAAAACGCTCACGGCCTGGCTGATCGCCGCGCCGCTAGGGGCGTTGTTGCGCTCGTTCGTGAATGGCAGTGGCGCCATCGCCTCCACCTTCCTGGTGGTCACGCTCCTTGCCGGGGGCGCACTGCTGCTCGTCTGGCGCGCGGTCTATCTCTGGTTTGCACGCAGAGAAGCGTAACAACATCAATAGGGCTTTATCTGCGTTTATCTGTGTTCATCGGCGGTTTCAATTAGTCGCCGATACACGCCGATGAACGCGGATAACGCTCCACGCTCATCGGCGCTCATGTAATTCTGCAGAATAATCTACTCGGGCAGCGCTTCGAGCAAACGCTCCGGCGTGACGGGGATTTCGTTGACCCACACGCCCGTGGCATCGTGGATAGCGGCCACCACCGCCGGCGCGACACACAGGAACGGCATCTCGGCCATGCCGCGAATGCCCATCGCCCCGTGCGGGTCCGGGTTCTCCACCAATACCGACTGCACCACGTCGGGCACGTCGAGCACCGAAGGAATCAGGTAGGTGCTGAAATGTGGCGAGAGCACCTTGCCGTTGCGCTGCACAAAGTTCTCCAGCGCCGTCCAGCCCAGGGCCTGCACCACCCCGCCCTCGATCTGCCCCGTCACCTGCTGCGGGTTCACCGCGCGGCCCACGTCATCGGCGCACACCAGGTTGAGCACGCGCACCAGACCTGTCTCGGTGTCCACTTCCACATCGGCACTTTGCGCCACGTAGCCATAGCTGATGTTGGGGTTCGCCTCACCGGTCTCGGGGTCCATCGCCGTGGTGGGGGGCGCTTCATAGACGTAATCCGCCGCCGCGGGACGTTCCTCGTCCTGCCACTTCTTCAGCGCTGCTTTGGCGGCGCCCACGATGGAATGGCTGGCCATGAAAGTCAGGCGCGAGGCGGAAGCGGAGCCACTGCTGCCGCTGGTGGCCGTATCGCTGGCGACCAGCTTGATCTTCTCCGCCGGCAGGCCCAACGCCTCGGCTGCCACCTGGACGAACGCGGTATGCGCGCCCTGCCCACAATCCGCGCCGGCGTGATACACCACGGCACGCTCGACATCGCGGTCCCCAAAAAGCTCCACCCTGGCAGCACACGTCTCGTGCGCACCGAAGCTGAACCCCACGTTCTTGTGCCCGCAGGCGAACCCGCGCCCCCGTTTCATTGGAGATTGACGATTGACGATTGACGACGAAGGAGATTGGGCATTGGCAGTTGGAGATTCAGTGGCGTTTGTCTTGGCAACCTCATCCGTCATCCGTTCATCGCCAATCTCCAATCTCGAATCTCCATTCTCACTCTGCCAGCCGGCCGCGGCGGCACACTTGTCCACCACGTCGGCGATGGTGCATCCGGCTGCGATGGGCGTATTGTTCACGGTCAGTGATCCCTCGCGCAGCACGTTCTTCTGGCGCAGGGCCACCGGGTCCATGCCCAATTTCTCGGCCAGCTTGTTCATCTGCGTCTCGGCGGCAAACAGCGCCTGCGGCGCACCAAAGCCGCGAAAGGCGCCGCTGGGCAGGTTATTGGTCAGCACCGCGCGCGCATCCACTGCGACATTGGGGATCACATACGGTCCCACGCACATCACGGTGGCATTGCCCAACACTTTGGGGCTGGTGTAGGCATACGGCCCAGCGTCGGCCATGACGTCCACCTGCGCGGCGACCAGCGTGCCGTCACGCCTGGCGCCCAGCCTGGCGCGGAAATACATCGGGTGGCGCTTGTGATGGCCGATGATGCTCTCTTCGCGGGTCCAGGTGATCTTCACCGGCCGGCGCAGCTTATAGGCCGCCAGCGCCAGCACGATCTGTACGCTCATGTCCTCGCGCCCGCCAAAGGCCCCGCCGATCGCAGGGTAGATCACGCGCACCTGGTCTTTGGGCAGGTTCAAGGCATGCGCAATCTGTTCCTGGTCCTCGTGCGCCCACTGCCCGGCCACCTGCACCGTCACGCGCCCTTCTTCGTCGATGTATGCAAGCCCCGCCTCGGGTTGCAGGTAGGCATGTTCCTGCGCGCCGGTGAAATAGGTATCCTCAATGATGACGTCGGCCTGCGCAAAGCCGGCCTCCACGTCGCCCTTGCGGATGCGATAGCGTTGCATCACGTTGCCCTCATAGGCGGGGTGTACTTGTGGCGCGCCCACCTGAACAGCGTCATGTATAGAACACACCACCGGCAGGTCTTCATACGTTGCGCGGATCAGGCCCCGCGCATGAGCGGCGATCTCCTCGCTCTCGGCGACGATCAACGCCAGCTTTTCGCCTTCGTGGCGCACCACCCCATCGAATGGTTTGGGGGTCGCAAGCGTCGCCAGGCGGTCCTGCGGCGTCACCAGGACGGGCGCATCAAACGTGCCCAAGCCATACTCATTCGCGGGCACGTCCGCGCCGGTAAAAATCGCGACCACACCCGGCACGGCCAACGCCTCCTGCAAATCAAGCGCCAGCAGGCGCGCGTGCGGGCGGCGCGCGAACAGTTCTTTCATGTAGAGCATCCCCGGCATGTTCAGGTCGCCGGGGTACAGGGCGCTCCCGGTCACTTTTGCGGTTGCGTCTATGCGCGGCAGAGAAGATCCTACTGTCATACTTCAGATTATAGGGGGCGCGCAGGCAGCTCTGCGCGAACGTTTGTTGGGAAGGGAACGCTAGCAGCAGGTTTCGACTCACCACCCTTCCGCCAGAGACGGACGTGGTGATGACAGTTCCAACGGCATTGTCATCCCGAATGCGCCTGACGGCGTTCATGCAGGAATGACACCGTAACCAGGGCAGTACGCTGCGCTACAAATTAACCAACCGCCGGCGGCAGCGCCGTCAGCGCGCCCGCAGCCAGGAGGATCAAGATGCTCACCAGCAGTTCCAGCAAGATGCCGATGCGAAAGCGGCGCACCGCCTGTTGCACACCCGCCACGTCGCGCAGCCGCCAGGCTTGCAGACGCGGCGAGATCACCTGCTGGTGAAATGCGCCGAATGCGATCAGCAGTATGAGCAGCCCAACCTTCAGCAGAATCACCTGGCCGTAGCGCGTGGTGACCAGCGCGTCCAGGCTGCCCAGGAAGCTCGCGCTCTGAATGATGCCGGTGAGCGTGACGGCCAGCACACAAAACATCGCCAGGGGCGAGAAGCGCGCGATCAGGAGCCCTAAATCCTTCGGGCTCGCCAGACGGACGCTGACCAGCGCAAACATCGCCACGCCGCCCAGCCAGAGTGACGTAAAGGACAGGTGTGCCCAATCGGCCAGCACCGGCGCAATAGGGTGTGGCAAGGCCGCGCTGTGGCTTGCTAGGCTTTGGGTGAGTAGCAGCGCGAGCGCGGGCAACAACACCCAAGGGGATTCGTCACATTTGCGCCACAGGAGGGCCGCCAACACCAACAACAGAACGCCGCGCAGAGCCAGGATCACGCCGGCGGGAACAGGCCCGCCAGGATGCGACAGGCCAAGCATGCCGGCCAGCAACATGGCAACCGCCCCAAAGACTAACGCTCCCCATAGCAACTGCCGACGACGCGGGGCGGCCAGGCCACGGTAGTCCGCCAGCGCAGCGGAGCGCGTCACGAGCGGCGTATAGGCAAATCCGCCTCCCAATAGAACCAGTGCCAGCAAGACCCACCAGTGCAGGATGATGTCCATGAATCGCAATGATGCCATAAATCATGCGCACCAGGGCATCCACGAATCTGCACAAATGAAAGCGACCACCAACTCAAAAAAGAGGGCGCACCCGTTTGGGTGCGCCCTCTTACACAATAAAGCTCTCGGCGCTCAGTCAGTAAAGAGATTACTTCGCAGAAATCTTGATCTGCTTCGGCTTGACCACTTCCGCCTTGGGCAGCGTCAGCGTGAGCACGCCATTCTCAAACTCGGCCTTGGCCTTATCCGGCTCCACCTCGGTGGGCAGAGCAATCGAGCGGCTGAACGAAGAGCGGTAAATCTCGCGGCGATGCCAGCGCGTGTTCTCGTCCTTCTGCTCCTGCTCGTCATGCACTTCGCCCTTGAGTGTCAACGTGCCACCCTCATAGGTGATGTCCACATTCTCAGGCTTCCAACCAGGCAGCGAGGCCTTGATCACATACGCATCGTTGTTCTCGGTCACGTCAAGTGCCGGGCCACCGGATGCACCAGGCGCCCAATCCGCGACCCACTGCTCCGGGGTGACGAATGCGTTCTCCATCAGGCGATTCATCATGTCACGCAAAGAAAGAGCATCTGCCGATACAGGCGTCACAGTCCGACGAACGATTCTAGTAGTCATTTCTTAATCCCTCCGTCATTTCACTTTCTAGTGAATTTGGTTTCCTTATCTCGAACGATGCCCATATCCTAAGCAGGGAGTGTTAGAAATGATTAGACGAAAAGTTAGAGATGTATTGGAGATGAAAAGAAAAAACAAGCGGCCAACCCTTTCGAGTTGGCCGCTTGTCGCGCCGCAGCAACTACAGATTATTCACCCGAGGTGATGCTGCGGCGCTCTGTTTATGACTACTACTCATGCAGACATCACCTCCGAATAAAAGGATAGCGATTGAGAGCTTACTGTTTCCCCTTACCAAGGAAACAATAATTGTGTGATTATACGAGCTTCCGCTACGTAAGCAAGCGTTTTCGCTTAGAGTTTGGTGAGAGTAGGAGAAGCGTCAGATTGGACATAACGCACAAGCATCGACAGCAGCCCACACGCCAGCATGAAGACATAAGCCAAATCGACCAGGAAGAGCGAATGATCGACCATGCCGTGCGCTACCATATCCACCAGCAGCCCCAACAAGCCCACCGCGAGCGGGAAAAGCGCGGTTCGACGCGTGGTGGCAAGCACGCGCCAGCCAATGCGCAACAGGCTGATGACAAGCCCCAGTCCAACAATCAACCCCAAGCTGCCCAGCCGGGTGGCAAAGTCCAGCACGATATTGTGCGGATGCGACAGGTTGGGCTCCTGCCACGCCGCGGGCAATATATAGAAACCGCGATAGGCATACAGGAAGTTATCCGGCCCCACGCCCAGGAACGGGTGATCGCGAAACATCATCAGCGCGCTCTGCCACAGGTTGATCCGAAAGAAGCCGGTGCCCTGCGTCAGGTCCAACGCGTTGGCAAAGCGCGTGCCCGCAAGCAAAGGGGCTGCGATGCCGCTGAGCAACACGATCAACCCAACCAGCAGCAACCCAAACATGGCGACCCCCAGGTAACGCCAACGCCCATTGCCCATCAGGCATACGGCGATGATGGCCGCGGGGATGCCTAGCAGCAAAGCCCCGCGCGATGCACTGAGGAAGATGGCTGCCGAAACCAACAGCAGCCCCACCCCATATAGGAATTGGCGGCTGAGGATGAGCTTGCCAAGCGAGCGCTTCACCTGCCCCTGGGTGCGCTTCCAGCCGCCGAACAGCGTCACCGCCAGCAGCAAGGGGAACGCGCGGCTGAGATAGAGCGCATCATTATTTGGAGAGCCATACACGCTGCGGATGCGCGGAAAGCCATATTCCGCCGGGAACACGTTTCCGCGCGCGTAGTTGAACAACCCGATCAAGGCAATCGCCACGGCACCTAGCACGAAGCCATCCGCCACGCGCCAGATGAGCTTTGCGTCGGGCTTCAAGCTGCGCAGGATGAGATACACGATCAGCGGCTCGACGAACACCATGCGCAATTCGCGCAGCGCTTCCACCTTGAAGTCGGCCTGAGAAGCGGATAGCCCGGCCACCAGCACCAACCCAATCAGGCTCCAGTCTAGCAGTGTGAGATTGGAGATAAGAGATTTGAGATTTGCGATAAGGGATTGACGATGACGCGCAACCGTCGCCCCTTTCAAATCTCCAATCCCCAATCCCCAATCTCTCATCTTCCGTAATCCCCACGAGGCCAGGCACATGAAGGTGAGCAACTCCACCATCGGGAAGGCTTTGGCAAACAGGCGTTGCGGGATGAGATAGAACGGGATGAAGAAGGCCAGCAGCATCAGGCCGATATCCAGCCTGAGCAGCACCAGCACAAAGAGCACCCCCAGCGCCAGCAGGCTGATCACAAAGACCGGCGACCAGAACGCCACCGCCGAAACAAAGCCCGTCAACACCACAGACGCCGGCGTGCCCAGGTTGCGATAGGCCGTCGCCACGTCCTGCGCCCAGGTGAGCGAGGTGGTCAACCATACGATGAACGCCATGACGATGGTCTGCCAGGTGAGCGAATGGCCCTTCAGGCGGATGCGCCGCAGGCCGCTGAGCCATTGCGCGCGTGGCAGGCTGATCAACAACCCCAACGCAGCCAGGATGACCACCAGCGCCGAGAGCACCATGCTCGTATTAGCCAGCCCCACGTTTGGGTTCGGGGCGGCCCGGCTGCTCCAGCCTAGCAAGGCCCACTGGTTCCAGCCGCGATCGATCGTCACCACCGCTTCGTGCTCGCCCGCGCCCAGGTGATCGGCCACCTGAATGGTATCCACGTGTGGCGCTTCGTCGGGTGAAGTCATGATCAGGTAGGCCCCGCGAGGCTCTTGGGGCAGCAAATTGGCTGGTTTGCCGTCGATGGTGATGAACATATAGGCACGGTAATCGCCACGCCGCACGATCATCGCCAGTTCGTCGCCGGAGAAATGAAACGCGACGTGCGCATCCTCGCGTTCCGGGATGTCGGCGCCCAATTCACTGAAGCGCCAGCCCGGCGAATAGCTCGCCAGCGGGTTCGGCCCATAGGCGGGGCTATAGTCGCTCGATTGCTCATCTTCGGCGGGGGCCTCTTTCTCAATCGCGGCCCATTGCGCGCGCGGCGCGTGCGCCGCCACCTGCAGCGCTTGCGTAAAAGCGTCATATACCGGGCGCGGCTTGCCCTGCTGGTCCAACAATGCAAAGCCCCACAGGGCGTTATCGGGCGCTGCATTGGGCTGCAACGTATAAAGGAACATCGCGCCCGTCCAGGGCCATTCGTTTACGACGCGCTGAACGGCCTCGACGGTGTATTGCGCCTGTTGCGATTCGCTCACCCCGCTCCATAGCGAAGCCTGGCCGTGCCAATCGGGCAGTTGGGCGTTCCAGCCCCACTGCGTCAGCCAGATGGCCTTCTGGGCATCGCCGTGCGCCACCATCTCCTCGCGCATCATGATGGCACGCGAGAAGTTCATCACGTCGGGTTGTACGCGCCGGTCGGTGGGGGGCGAATCAAAGCCATACGGCTTGGTCGCCGCGATGTCGAAGGCATCCTTCCCGCCGGCTTCGTAAATCTTGCGCAGATATAGATAGGGCGAAAGATTGACGTCGGTCTCTTCCACCGTTGGGGCCAGGCCGGCCAGCACGATGCGCGCCGAAGGGTCCTGCGCTTTGATCGCTTCACGCGCGGCCTGCAACAGCTTCAAATAGCCGGCCGGGCTGATGATGCCGTTGCCCCACATGGCCGAGAGGTTCGGCTCATCCCATATCTGATAGGCCAGGATGCTCGCGGTGCCGTCGGGCAGCAGCGTCGCATAGCGCCGCGCAAACGCGCCGGTAAATGCCGCAAAATCTTGTGGGTCACGCGGGGGCATCGTCTCGATGGCGGGCGATGCGCTGGAGCCGCTGGAAGCGCGCGCCCAAACGGGCGTCGTCACCAGCACGGGCAGGATTTGAATGCGATATTTGTAGGCTACTTTAAAGATGCGGTCGGCCACGCTCCAATCCGGCTGGCCGCGCACAGGCTCCATGTCCGACCAGCGGAACTCCTGGCGCATGTAGCGCACACCCCGCTTAGACAGGTCGCTCAAGCGCGCATCCAGCGTCGCGTCGTCATATTGTTCCAGCGCGACGTTGACGCCCAGCAAGAGCGACTGCGCATCATGAACAGGCTGCGGGAAATCCTCGCCGCTGCCGCGCAGCTCAAATTGTTTACTAGACAGCGCCGCATAGAAAGTAGCGGCTGAAAGAAGGAGAAGAAGCGCACAAAGGGCTGAGAGTATTCGATGACGCAGCATAATGGTTTGGTTCAGCGTGCGATGGTGAAATCAGCCTTCGTCCTCTCGGTTCACACCGTCACGCCCCAACTCATCAAACCACGTCGTGGAGAACTTGACGTCTCCGTGCATCAAATCGAGTTCAGCCAGCGCCTCCTCGGCCGTCTCGGCAATTTCCTCATCATCCGAAGCAGCGGCGTGCTCCAGCAGGTGGCGGGCTTCATCACCGCCGATTTGGCCTAATGCAATCAAAGCAGCCGTCGTGACGTCCATATCGGTATCATCGATCAGCCTGCTTAGTTCGGCGATGGCCTCTGCCACTTCCAATTCGCCACACGCACGCGCAGCTTCGGCGCGCATGGCCGGCAAGACGCTGGTCAATTCCTTACGCACAAGGTTGCTGTATTGTTTGTCGTTGCTGCGACCCATAGCAAAGACGGCTGACACACGCAGAGCCATGTTCTCGGAAGCATACGCCTCACGGATAAGGCGCTCCACCTCTTCGTTCGAGGTATAGGCCAGCGATTCCAATGCATGTTGATAGACCACGGATTCAGGCGTCGAGGTAAGGATGGCGCCCATCAACGCCGAATAGGCTTGATCGCGCCGCGTGCGACTGATGCGCTCCATTTCGCCCAACAACAGGAACCGCCCCAGCGCCGTGGCGCTCGCCGCTCGAACCAGCGGCGAAGGGTCGCTGCGCAAGAGCACCACCAGCGGGTCGATCAGGCTGGGCGTTTCGTCTTCCCAAAGCCCCTCCACCGACGACAGGCGCACACCCTCATCGACGTCGGTGAAGGCAAAGTGAAAGACGGGTGTGAAATCCAACGCCACATCCTCTTCGGCCATCTCGCGCATCTTCTCGGCAAGATAGGCACGGCGCGGCGCACTCAGGTGCGGCCAGGCCGACTGTAATTCGGCCAGTTGATCTGAATCCAGGTTGCTTAACGCGCGCAACTGGCGGGAGGTAGGGACCGCCTGTGCATCAAGCGCGGCAAGCGCTTCTTCAAAACTGACTGTTGCTTTCTTTTTCATGGCAAGGTGATAGGACGGATGATATCAAATACCACGATAACCGCCGAAAGCGCCAGCAAAAAAATCATGCCGATGCCATGCACCCATTGCTCACGCACCGGGTCCACTCGCCGGCCACGCACCCATTCGATCAAGATGAACAGGATGCGCCCGCCGTCGAGCGCGGGAATGGGCAACAGGTTGGTCAACCCAAGGATCAGGCTGAGCAACCCGGCAAAGCGAATGAAGGGGAATAACCCCTGCACGTCATTTTCACGAATCAATTGCACGCCAATGCCGGTGATGCCAACGATGCCTGTTGGGCGCGCCTCTTCCAACGTCACACTGCCACGGATGAGTTGCAGCGGCACTTCCACCATGCCGCGCATCACCACCACCGCGTCATCCAGCGCCATCGACATCGCCTGACTGGGTGAGTAATAAGTCCGCTCGGCCTTGGTCGTCACGAGCGAGAGCGTCACGCCCAGCGGTGCATCCGTGTTCGTGCCGGCCGGGATTGTGCCCTGCAATTGCACCTTTTGAGGCTGGCCATCGGCGCCGGTTCGCGACACCTCGGCGCTAAACGTTTTGCCGATGGAGTTCACCGCCTGTCGCTTGAGCGGTTCTATGCTCAGCTCTTCGGTGCTGTTCGGGTCGATATGTTGCGTCATATCCACGCCATTGGCAGACAGCACCACATCCCCGGCCTGGAAGCCAACCTGTTCGGCGGCACTGCCGGCGCGCACATCCTTGATGATGTACTGCCCTTCGGTGACGTGCGTCGCAAACACCAGGTAGGCCACAAACAAGATCAGGATAGCCGCGATGAAGTTCATGCCGGGGCCGGCGAACAACGTAATGAAGCGCCAACGTTTGGGTTGCGCGGCAAAGCTGTGCGGGTCACTGGGGTCTTCCTCGCCGGTCATGCGCACAAATGCGCCGATAGGCAACCAGTTCAACGTGTAGAGCGTATCCCCCCGCTTGGCCAACGTCACGGCGCGCGGTGGGAACCCCATGCCAAACTCTTCCACCCGAATTCCCGCGCGCTTGGCAGCCAGGAAATGCCCCAACTCATGCACAAACATAAGTGGGCCGAGCAGAATGATGAATACCGGGATCCCGGTGATGAGCGAGCTTAGTAAATCCATATCAGAGTCGAGTCATTATATCGAGACTGGCTGAGAGTCTGGTGAGCGTATAACAGGCGCGATTGCCGGTCACGTCGAAACCCGTCACAGCATAGCCCTGCTTAAAAGCCTGCTCGAATTGCATGCGCGTGCGCATGCGCCATGCCTTGCCCAGGTTCAAATCGCGCCGCTTGATGGCCTGGAAGTCCACCGGCGTCTCAATCTCCATGCGTGGGCTATCGGGGGCAAACTGCGGGCGCGGGTCGGCCAGCCACCACTCCACCTCAAATCGGTCGGTGGCAATGCCGGCGTTCAGGTTGTCGGCCATGTCGCCATAGACGTTACGCTCATACAACCGGCAGATGCACCCCAACTTGCGGATGTTGAGCGACGCGTTACGCGCCTCCAGCGGATCGTAGGTCCAGGTAATCAGGTTGATCCCCTGCGCCAGCACGGCATCGCGTTGCGCCAGTTTCATGGCCGCGCCTATGCCGCGCCCGCGCCATTGCTCCGCCACGGCGGCCATGTGTGAATAATGGCTTAGCCCATTGCGCGCCTCAGGAATATTCACCGGCGCGACGAAGCTGAGCACGAAGCCGATCATTTGCCCCGTGCGCGCTTCAAACGCGCCCAACGCCACGCCGCCGTGGAGTTGCACGGCCACCGTCATGTTCACCGGCACGGCAAACGGCTCGCCCCAGACCTGGTTCTGCATTGCCTGGCACGCTTCGTGATCCTGGATCGATTCAAATGGACGAATGATGTAATTAGTTGACGCCGCTATCGGTTTCATCTCAGATTTAAGTCACTCGCTTCGAACAGAAGATTCGACGTAACCATTATCGTCAAAAATCCACGAAAACCGGCCAAAGAAGCCCCAGTTCCGCGCCAGTTGGGTTTTCGGCGTCGAAAATCGCAAATCAGAAATCTGAAATCGGCACGCCCTGCATACTCCACGCGCCGGTCTGCTGGATCGCGACGCGCGCCAATTGAGCGTGCCAATCACGCGAAGAATCTTCGAAGAACACCAACTTGTTATTGGGCGTTCGCCCGCGCCATTTGCCTTTGTGCCGGCCTTCCACCAGCACTTCCACCGGCTGCCCCAGGTAGCGCGCATTGATTTGCGCGGTGAGGCGCTCGTGCTGCGCTTCAAGGGCGCGGAAGCGACGCTCCTTCTCCTCGGGCGGCACATCGTCGGTCAGGTTGCGCGTGGCGAAGGTGTTGGGGCGCATGGAATACTGGGCGATGTGAATCACGTCCAGCTTCAATTCCTCAAGCAAGTCCAGCGTATGCGTAAATTGCTGTTCCGTCTCGCCGCAAAAGCCCACGATGATATCGGTGGCGATGCCCGCGCCGGGCAGCCTGGCGCGGATGCGCTCGATGAGCGCGCGATAGTCGTCTACGCTATACCCGCGCCGCATGCGACCGAGCACCTCGTCGTCACCCGCCTGGACGGGCACCTCGATGTGCGGCATCACCTTTGGGAACTCACGCACGGCGTCCAAAAGTTCATCCGTCATCCAGTTGGGGTGCGAGGTCAGGAAGCGAATCCGTTGCAGGCCATCGATCTCGCTCAACTGCCTGAACAGGTCCACCAGCGGCGTGCGAAGCGGGATGGCCTGGGAAGGCCGGCCCGAGGCTGCACCGGGGTTATAGCTGCGGATGGCATATTCGCTGCCCAGCAGATCATAACCATAACGATCCACAATTTGCCCCAAGAGTGTCACTTCGCGCACGCCCTGCCGCGCCAGCGCTTGCACGTCGGCCACGATTTCGCCCACGGGCCGGCTGCGTTCCACGCCGCGCCGGAAGGGGATGACGCAGAAGGTGCACGCGTGCGAGCAACCATACACAATCGGCACGTTGGCCGTCACGCGCGTGCCACGTTCGCCGGCCGGCAAGACGAACGGCAGGCCACCGTCTTGCATCTCAAAGCGCGACGCCGTTTCCACCTCCGCCAGGCGCTTGCCTTCGCGCTGCAACAACAGGTCCACCATCAGATGCGGGTCGCTGGGGGGCATAAAAACATCCACGAACGGGAACGCCTTTTGCAAGGGCGAATTGCCGCGCACGCCCACCAGGCAACCCATCACGCCGATCACGACATCCGGGTTATGCCATTTAAGCGGTTTGAGGGTCTGGATGTAGCTATAGGCCTTGTCCTCGGCGCTTTGGCGCACCACGCAGGTATTCAGCACCAGCACGTCTGCGTCCTCGCGCGATTCTGCGGCGCTCAGGCCCAACTTTTCCAATTCCGAGGCCAGCCGCTGCGAGTCTGCTTCGTTCATCTGGCAGCCAAAGGTCGAGATGTGATACTTCATGCGAAATGCCCCAGCCTTTTAAACACAATCAACCACAGGTGAACACAGATAAACACGGCTACAAACCTATCCGCTTATCTGCATTCATCTGTATTTATCTGCGGCTAAAAAACAATCTAAAATCTACTCACCCTTCCGGCCAACAATCACCAACAGCGGCCAATCGAAGGTCAGCCGTCCATCCACCTGGCGCGGTTTCAACCAATCCTGCATCCCCTGCGAACCACTCAACAGGCGCGTCCGCAATTGCTCGGCTGTCTGGGCCGTCACACCGGCCCGCCGCATGTGATCGTCAAAATCCAGCGCCATCAGGTGCTTGCTCAGATGCACGTTATCGAGGTTCGCCGCACAAAACAGGCTGCTCCAACCGTTGATCGTCAACAGCGCCACGTGCGAAGGATCGCGCGCAATCTCCCAGGCGTTGATCTCGTCCGCCGCCGCGCGCTCGCTTGGGGCAATCCCGTCGATCACCGCCACGATGCCACCGAGCTTGCACACGCGCGACATCTCGCGCACCGCCCGGCCGGGGTCGCCGAAGTGGTGTGCCGCGATGCGGCAAGTCACCAGGTCAAAATGTGCGTCGGGGTAGTGTAGCGCCTCCGCATCCGCCTGCTCGAACCGGATGTTGCGCAGGCCCCGCTCCTGGGCCACGCATTCCGCTGCGCGCAGCATCGGCTCGGTGATGTCGGTCGCGATGACGCGCTTCACGAGGGGCGCAAAGGCGAAGGCGCAATGCCCACCGCCCGTTGCCACGTCCAACATTTCCCAGCCGGGCTGGGGGTGGACCACCTGGATCATCTCGGTCAGGCTTTCGCTCTGGGCAAATACGGCGCTACGCGCATAACTCTCGGCGTTGGCGCCAAACTGCGTCTGTACGGTTTGTTTCTGCTCACTCACTTTAAATCATCTCTCTATGCGAGATAAAAGATTCTACTCGAAGTGATCGCCCATACAATCATGGCATACTTGATCCAACTGTAGATGGTCTGATAATTGGAGTTACGTGAATGTTTAAGAAGATACTAGTCGCAAATCGCGGTGAAATCGCTTTGCGCATCCTGCGCGCCTGTCGTGAACTGGGTATCGATACCGTTGCGGTCTACTCGGATGTGGATCGCAACTCGTTACACGTGCGGCTGGCCGACGAAGCTTACCCAATCGGCGCTGCACCGGCACGCGACTCGTACCTGCGCATGGATAAGATCCTCGACGTCGCCCGGAAGTCCGGCGCGGATGCTATCCACCCCGGTTATGGTTTCCTGGCCGAGCGCGAAGACTTCGCCCAGTGTTGCGCGGACGAAAATATCGCCTTTATCGGGCCATCGCCACACGCCATCGCCAAAATGGGCGATAAGGCCGTGGCACGCACCACGGTTCAGCGCGCCGGCGTGGCCGTCATCCCCGGCACCGAAGGCGAAGCGAACCTATCGGATGAGGAATTGCTCAACGTCGCGCCGAAGATCGGCTTCCCCTTGCTCATCAAAGCCAGCGCCGGTGGCGGCGGCAAAGGCCAACGCGAGGTGCGCAATATTGAGGATATGGCAGCATTGCTGGCAAGCGCCCGGCGCGAAGCCGAATCGTCGTTCGGCGACGGGGCTGTCTACCTGGAGAGGCTGGTGGAGGGTGCGCGCCACATCGAGTTTCAATTGTTGGGCGACGAATATGGAAACATCATCCACCTCGGCGAGCGCGAATGCAGCTTGCAGCGACGCCGCCAGAAGCTGGTGGAAGAGAGCCCTTCCCCGGCGATGAACGAAACCTTGCGCGCCAAAATGGGCGAAATGGCCGTGCGCGCCGCGCAGGCGATCAACTACACGAACGCAGGCACCATCGAATACTTGTTAGACCGCCAAAACAACTTCTACTTCATGGAGATGAACACGCGTCTGCAAGTGGAGCACCCGATCACCGAGCGCGTGACGGGCATCGACATCGTGAAAGAGCAGATCCGCATCGCGCGCGGGCGCAAGCTACGCTACAGCCAGGCCGACCTGGCGCAAAGGGGCTGGGCGATCGAGTGCCGCATCAACGCGGAAGACCCCTTCGCGAACTTCATGCCCAGCACCGGTGTCATCACGCGCATCAACTTCCCCACCGGCCCAGGCGTACGCGTGGACACGGGCGTGTACGAAGGCTTTGAGGTGACGCCTTTCTACGATTCGATGATCGCCAAGCTGATTTGCTGGGGTGATTCGCGTGCCGAGGCCGTGCTGCGCATGCGCCGTGCGCTATCGGAATTTCGCATCTTGGGGGTGAAGACCAACATCCCCTTCCACGTCAAGCTATTAGAAAGCACGCGTTTCCAGGCTGGCTCGTTCGACACACGCTTCGTGGAAGACCGCTTTGCGCTGGAAGAAATGGAGCCGCCCCATCCTGATATGGCCGCCATCGCGGCTACCATGGTGGCACATCAGCATGGCCAACAAACGGCCAGCCACATCGACAGAAATGAACGCCGGACGATGCTCCGGTGGAAATGGAGTGTATGGTGAAGTATTCGCCCCAAAGGCTGGCATGGCTCATCATGCTGGCCTCCATCCTGACCTGCTGTGCACTGGCGGTCGGCGTGCCCGCCGCGGGAATGTCGTTTATCAATAGTTCCACCTATGTAGCGCCGATTGGCGTGAAATTGCAGGCGGGGCGAACGTTTACGTTTTCACCTCCCGCTACCGAGGCCGACGCGCGCGTCGTGGACCAATCGGGGCGCACCCTCGAGGAAGGCAGCACGATTGTGGTCGATAGCAGCCTCCCCTCGCAGGCTTTCCTCAGCATCAGCGAGGCGGATGGCATCACCGACACGCTGATGACGATGCAACTCTACTCCGGCGCACGCGTAAGAATCGAACGCGCGCGCGTGCCGCGTTTCGACATCGCCACCGCCCCAATCGAGATCGACATCACCCTCCTGGACGGGCGGGTGCAGATCCAGAACACCCAACCGGCGGACAAGCGCCCCCTGCAACTGACGGTGACGAGCGACCAGATGACGGCAGTATTGCCGTTGGGCGAATATTCGTTCGAGGTCACAACCGACGAAACCAGCGTGTTTGTGCGCAAGGGCATCGCGCAAATTACCTCGGCGAACAAGACCGAAACCTTCAATATCGATGCAAACCAGCGCACCGTCGTGCACAAGGGCGAAAAGATCGTCCCGGGCGCACCACCGCGCGACCTGATCCGCGACGGCCATTTTCAGCAGCCCATCGGGCAAGATTGGATTCCCTCATCAGAGGTGTATGTGCCCGGCGACGTCACGGGCACCGTCGAATTAGTCGGATCGGGCGAGAACACTGCGCTGCTGCTAGACCGACCCGGCCTCGGGTTGAACTGGGGCCGCACGGGCGTAAAACAGATCATCAACGCAAATGTCAGCGGGCGCAGTTCGTTGCAATTGCAGTTGAACTTCACCATCCTGTTCCAGGAATTGAAAGTCTGCGGCAGCCAGGGCAGCGAATGCCCGCTCATGGTGAGGATCAACTACACCACCAAAGACGGGAGCATTGAAGAATGGACGCAGGGGTTCTATGCCGACGGCACCCCTCAGATGCCCGACCTGCCCGACTTCATCGTGCAGGCGGCTGAACCACACACCAAACATATCGCGGTGCGGCTTGGGAGTGCTGAACCGTACGAGTCTCCTAACTTGATGGACACGTTGCAAGACGTCCAGAACATCAACTGGATTCAGCTCTACGCCGAAGGGCACGGCCTGGAAACACAAATCAACTCGGTGCAGTTGCTCGTGCTGGACTAGCGCGGTATGCAAGTGACTAAAGGGACGGCAAGCTGACAATGATCAGCACGAGTTCGCCAAGATTCGCGGGCGGTCTACTGGTCGCGCATCAAGTCCACGCCCAGTTCGGGTTGCAGTTCCAGTTGGCCTTTGTAGAGCGCCAGTTCGCCCTGGGCGATCAGCACATCGTCCACCTGCAACGTCTGCGAGAATGGCACCTCAAACCACGTGTCGAACATCGCCAGCGTGAGGGCATTCCCTCGCTCATCTTTCAGATCGAGCAACATGCCGCCATTTACCGGCTGCAACCTATCCACCCGGCCACGCACGCTCACCCATTGGCCGGCCATGTTTTTGCTCAGTGCGTCGAAGGGGCGCAGCGCCAGCGACGGTGACGCGCCCGGCTCAATATCCTGGGCGCGGGCTGGCAACACCTCGCGCTCACCGCGATATTCGCCCACCCCGCCCGTCACGTGCACCCAATCTCCCACTTGTAGAACGGGCAAAGCGCCAAACGTGCCCGGGAGGTCCAGCGGCAACAACATCTGCGCCTGCGCGTCACCACTGCGCAGCGTCACGCGCCGCAGCGCGGGGGTGATATCGCGCACCTGACGAACCTGGGCCGTCAGGCTGGCCCGCGCGCCGATGGGCAAGGCATCCAGCGCCGCAAGTTCGATCGACATCGGTTCGGCTGGCACAATCTCCAGCCCTTCGGGTGCTTGCAGCGTGAGCGTAGCATCATCGTCTCGCACGCGCAAGGAGCCTTCCACGGCCACCCGGTCTCCTGGCATAGGAAGGCGCCCTTGCGCCAACAATGCGTTTACGGTGGCCCGATAGGCCAATACGCGCATCTGGCCGGTGTCGTCCTGAATGGTGAACGAAAGATAATCGCCGGCGGAGGAAAGAGAGGGATAACCGGGGATCACCCCGGCGATGCGCACGTAGGCGAAATTCATCGCCGGAGTGATCGAAGAGATTTCGATCAATGGTCGCGCGGTTGACCGCACGGCGACCAGGAGCGCCAATACACCTGCAATGGCAAGCGCCAGGACGAGCCCCTTCAGAATACGCATTTGCAAGCCCCGACCCCCAAGCGGGTGCTGCTGCGTCTACGACGTAACGCGACCTACTCTTCGGGCGGTGGGACGGGCAAATCTTCCACTTTCGTGTTGATCCATTTCTCACCTTCCTGGATCAACATGATTGGAATGCCATCGCGGATGGGATATTTGCGGCCACACTCCGGCTGTACCAGCCAGGTATCCTTCACCAGCGTCAGCTTGCCGGGGTCTTCGCCGGGCTGACGCGTAGCGCCGGAAACACAATGCGGGCAGCGCAAGATTTCAAGTAGCTCTGGGCTGATCGTTGCCATTAGCTGATTACTCCGTAACTTTAGTTTTGTTGATTGTAGATGAAACATCGACGGACGGCATGGCAAATCATGCGCACACATCCTCCGTCATCCACCCAGCACCAATGATACGACGGTTAAAAGAAGAATGTCATTTCGAGCGAAGCGAGAAATCTTGGCATCACGCTTTGGCATGGCGCATCAAGGCTCAAGATTCCTCCTCGCTGCCGCTCGTCGGAATGACAGGGGTTACGCCACCGCCACGCGCATGTTGGCGAGTTCTTCCATCACCTTCATCAGGCGCTGCTTCCACACTTCGGGCGGGCCGCTGCGCAGGAACGTCACCTGCCGCCGACCGATGAGCGCATCCTCGCCCAACAGGCGCACCAACGCATTGCGGTCAAGCTGCTCGATGGCGTCGGCATGGATGGCGAAGCGGTTGCCATCGGTCGTCACCGATTGTGCGCCCAGCCGCATGGCGTGCAGTTTCAGGCGCGCCTGGTAGGTCAGGTTCAGCGCCGGCTGCGGCAACTTGCCAAAGCGGTCGGTCAGTTCGTCTTCGAACTGGCGGATGTTTTCCTCGCTATCCAGGCTGGCGACACGCCGGTACATCTGCAAGCGCAACGGCTGGTCGCCGATGTAATCCTGCGGCAGGCCGATGGTGAGCGGCAAATCAATCGTCACCGGGGTCGGCTCCGGCTCGGGCAGCGCTGTGCCGTCGCGCACGGCACGCATGATACTCACCTCACGCGCCAGGAGCCGCGTGTACAGGTCCAGCCCAACGCTGGCTACCTGACCGCTCTGGCGCGGGCCCAGAATATCCCCGGCACCGCGCAGTTCCAGGTCGCGCATGGCGATCAGGTACCCGGCGCCGATGCCGGCCACCTCGCGCAACGTCTCCAGGCGCTCACGCGCTTCAGGCGTCATGGTGGTGCGGCGGTCGTAGAGGAAGTAGGCATATGCCTGTGTGGTGGAACGCCCCACCCGCCCGCGCAACTGGTAGAGGTCCGCCAGGCCGAAGTGGTCGGCACGGTCCACGATGATGGTATTGGCGTTGGAGATGTCCAACCCACTTTCCACGATGTTGGTGGAAAGCAGAATATCCGTGCGCCCTTCGGCAAAGTCCGTCATGATGCGCGCGAGCTGGCGCTCTTGCATCTGCCCGTGCGCCACGCTCAACGTGGCATCGGGCACCAACCGGCGCAGTTTCTGCTCCAACAGGTGAATCGTGCTCACACGGTTGTGCACGAAGAACACCTGGCCCTCACGATCCAGCTCACGTTGGATGGCCTGTTTGATCACCATATCGTCGAACGGGCCGACGTAGCTGATGATCGGCAAACGCTCGGCAGGAGGCGTTTCGATGCGGCTCACATCACGGATGCCGCTCAGGCCAAAGTAGAGCGTGCGGGGGATGGGCGTCGCGGTGAGCGTGAGCACATGGACGTTGGTGCGCATTTGCTTCAGCCGCTCCTTGGCCGTGACGCCAAAGCGCTGCTCTTCGTCGATAATAAGCAGCCCCAGGTTCGCAAATTCCACGCTCTTGGCAACCAACGCGTGCGTGCCGATCACAATATCGACGGTACCATCTTTCAATCCTTCCAGCACCCGGCGCTTCTCGGCCGGCGTGCGGAAACGCGATAGCACTTCGATGTGAATCGGATAGGGCGCCAGGCGCTTGGTGAAGGTAGCCCCATGCTGTTGAGCCAGCACGGTGGTGGGCACCAGCACCGCCACCTGGTAGCCATCTTGCACCGACTTAAACGCAGCGCGCAGGGCCACTTCGGTCTTGCCAAAGCCCACGTCGCCGCAGATCAGCCGATCCATCGGCTTGGCGCGTTCCAGGTCGTGTTTCACGTCTTCCACTGCGCGCAACTGGTCGTCCGTCTCCACGTAGGGGAAGCTGGCTTCCAACTCGGCCTGCCAGGAGGAATCTTTGCTCATCGCAACGCCCTGGGCCATCTCCCGCTCGGCATATAGCTTCAGCATGTCGCGCGCCACTTCCGCCGCGGCCCCACGCGCCTTCTGCTTGGTCGCAGTCCAGTCGGGCGTGCCCAGTTTATTCAATTGCGGGCGCGATTCGTCGCTGCCGACATAGCGCGACACACGATCGAGCTGGTGCAGCGGCACATACAGCCGGTCGGCATCTTGATATTCCAGCAGCAGATATTCGCGTTCGCCTTCCACGGGCTCGTAGGGTGTGCCGGTATTCACCGTCAGGCGCACCAGGCCACGGAAGATGCCGATGCCGTAATCTTCGTGCACCACCACGTCGCCGGGTTGCCAGTCGGCAAAGGCACGCTCTGGGGCAGCCCGGCGCGCGCGGCCATATTGCCACGGTTCGGGCCGCACATAGCCGAATATCTCGGCATCGGTGATGAGGATGAGGTTGGAGATTGAGGGTTCGGGATCAGAGATTTGAGATTGCCGACTCCCATCGCCCGTCGTCAATTGCTCGTCTGTCAGCGTTCCCGAAATGCTATTCTCTAATCTCGATTCTCCAATCTCTCTAAAGACAAACCCTTCCGGCAACGCCCCGGTGACGAACGACAGAGCCCCTTGCGGCGGCTCATCCAGCGCGATTTGCGAAGCAATCGCCGAATTGTGCTCGGACCACATCTCCGCCAGGCGAGCCGACTGGCGTGAGACGACCACCGTCGCCAGGTTGCCCTGGGCCGCGTCCGACACATTCCCGCGCAGGTAATCCATCACCGGCGAAAGCTGGCCGGCGAAGTGTGGCGGCGTGCTGAAATGATCGGCAAATGGATGGCGCGAAAGCGCCGGTGCGCCGGAAGCCTGCCCCAACACCAGCACGCTCGCCTGGCGCTGAAGGCCCTGCGCCATCACCTCCCACTCGACAAAAGGCACACCCTCATCAACTGCACTCAATGGTGTGGCCGGCTGCTCACCCTCTTCGGTTGGGATGATCGTCTCGCGTTCGCGCTCGGCCTTCTTCTCCAGCGCCAGCCAGCCGTCGTGCAGTTCGTCTTCGTCGTCGATCACCAGCAGCATGTTATCGCCCAGGTAATCGAGCAGCGTCGCCATCGGGGCATCCGCCGGGCGCATGCTCTCCAGCGGAGTGAGCACCAGGCGATCCAACAGTTCGCCGCTCCGCTGCGTGCCCGGGTCGAACTGGCGGATGGATTCGATCTGGTTGCCAAACAATTCGATGCGCGCAGGCAGCGCATGCGCCGGCGACCAGACGTCGATGATGCCACCGCGCCGGCTGAATGCGCCGATGCGTTCCACCACGCTCTCGTTCTCATAGCCCAGGTTCACCCAATGTGCCAGGCTGGGTTCCAGGGCCATCGTCTGATCGCGTCGCAGCACGCGCATTGCAGCCTTGAATTGTGCCGGCGGCAACGTGGGGTGCATTAGCGAGCGCGGGCTGACCACGATGATGGGAGCATCCTCTGGCTTATATTCGCGTGCGTTCAGGCTGGCCAGCACCATGCTGCGTTGCACGGTGACGTCCAACACCGGCGCAACCGTGTCGTAAAACGCCGTATTCGGCTCGGTGAAGCGCTGGACATAGGATGGGAGGCTGGTTTGCTCCGCCCCGGTCAACGCGATCGACCGGAGCGCATCCGTGGCATTGCGCGAAAGCTCCACCGACGAAGTCAGGTATACGATTGGCCAGCGCAGTTCATGATGCAGTGCGGCGATCAACGCCGGGCGTGCTGCGCGTAATAACCCCAGGCCACGCCCTCGTTCGAGCGCGTGTCTGCGCGTTGCATCGGCCAGGCTTTGGAAGTCGGGTATGCGTAGAATGGGAGCGATGATGCCGAAGAGAGACATAGCCAGCAAATTTTAAACCAGTTCGTCGATTCTTGACGAGTAACCGCGCTCTTCGAGGAGATACCACAAAGTCACAAAAACACAAAGTACACGAAGTACACGAAGTAATATTGTGTCTGAAGTAGTATCCAACTATGACCCTTTACCTTGTAGCAACACCGATCGGCAACCTGGGCGATATCACCCTGCGCGCGCTGGAAACCCTGCGCAACGTGGACGTCGTCGCCAGCGAAGACACGCGCAAAACGGGGCTGTTGCTGAAACATTTCGACATTCAGAAGCCGCAGCTCTCATTCCACGAACACAACGAGCAACGCGCCGGCCAGAAGATCCTCTCGCTCCTGGAACAGGGCCAGTCGGTGGCCGTGGTCACTGACGCGGGCACGCCGGGCGTTTCGGACCCCGGCTTCACCGTGGTGAGGCAAGCCATCGAAGCCGGCATCGCGGTGACGATGATCCCCGGCCCCAGCGCGGTCATCATGGCCCTGGTGCTCTCCGGGTTGCCGGTGCACTCGTTCACCTTTCGCGGCTTCCCGCCCCGCAAAAGCGGCGCGCGCCGCCGTTTCCTGGCCGTGGACCAGGACATGCCCCACACGTTGATCTATTACGAAAGTCCCTACCGGCTGGAAGGGTTGCTGGAAGACGCGCTGGCCGTCTTTGGCGACCGGCCGGCCGCGTTGGCCAACGACCTGACCAAACTCTTCGAAGCCGTCCAGCGCGGGAGCTTGTCGGAGCTATTGGCCGCGGTCAAATCCAAAGAGCCTAAGGGGGAATACACCGTCGTCATCGCCGGGGCGCCTGACGCGCGTCGCAAGGGGCACGCTGAAGATGACGAGGCGTTCGCGCCGGAGAGCGACGAATAGAGGATTAGCTCATGGCACAGCACGTACCGATCAACCAATCGCTCCACCTGGCGCACGGCGACCTGCCCCTGCCGGCCTTCCTGCCCGACGCCACGCTGGGCGTGGTGCGCGCTGTGGACTCGGCCGACCTGGAGGCGTGCGGCACGCAGGCCGTGGTGATGAACACCTTTCACCTGATGCAACGCCCCGGCTCCACCACCGTGCAGGCATTGGGCGGGCTGCACCGCATGTCGGGCTGGCCCCACCCTATCGTCACCGATTCGGGCGGCTTCCAGGCCTATTCGCTCATCCGCCAGAACCCACGCAACGGCAGCCTGAACAACCAGGGTATCATCTTCCGCCCCGAAGGATCGGATAAGAAACTGCAACTGACGCCCGAGAAAACGATCCAGCTCCAGTTCAGCTACGATTCGGACGTCGTCATCTGCCTGGATGACTGCACCAACGCCGACGACCCGCCCGAGACCCAGCAGGAATCGGTACGCCGCACGATTGCCTGGGCGCGCCGCTGCAAAGAGGAATACCAGCGCATCGTGGCGCAGAAGAAGTTGAGCGAACAGGAACGCCCGCTGCTCTTCGCCGTGGTGCAGGGCGGCGCGGATATGGCGTTGCGCCGGCAATGCGCCGAAGCACTGTTGGAGATCGGCTTCGACGGCTTTGGCTACGGCGGCTGGCCGATTGACGCGCAGGGCAACCTGCTCACCGAGATCGTGAACTACACCCGCGAACTGATCCCGCGCCAGTTCCCCATGCACGCCCTGGGCATCGGTCACCCGCCCAGCATCCTGGCCTGCACGCAGATGGGCTATGAAATCTTCGATAGCGCCATGCCCACTCGCGACGCGCGCCATGGGCGGCTCTACACTTTCGCGCAAGACCCTGCCAGCGAGGATCTCTTCGGCGACGACTGGTTCGCCTACGTCTACGTGACCGACGACAAATACATCAAGGATGCGCGCCCCGTCAGCCCGTGGTGCGATTGCCCGGCCTGTTCGCGTTACTCGTTGGGCTACCTGCATCATCTATTCAAAGTAAACGATGCCCTGTTCTTCCGCCTGGCCACCCTGCATAATCTGCGCTTCATGGCACAGTTCATGGCAAAGCTTAAAAGAAGCTGAGAGACGCCATGCACGAACACGATCACGCACCGGACGAATCGCTGCAACAGCTTGTGGGCGAGGTAAAAGCCAGCAGCAAATATCGGCACGTCTGTGCAGACCTGGTGCGTGCCTTGGGCGCGCAAGAGCTGAACAAGCGCGATTACCGCGACGCCGTCAAAGCCGTGAAGAACAAGTTGCACCAGGTTGGCGGGGCATACCTGGATCACACGCCCAACTACGCCGTCTGGCTGAAAGACCTGCAAGAGGCCCGCTTAATCGGTTCAGAAGCGCTGCGCGCGGTGTGCCGGCGCATGATGAGCCTGCATGCCTCCACGCGTGAACGATTGCCCATCCTGGCGCCCTTTTATGCCGAAATCCTGGGCACACTCCCGCCGATTCACTCGATCGTGGACGTGGCATGTGGCTTCAACCCACTTGCGATTCCCTGGATGCCGCTGGCCCCCGGCGCGACGTACCACGCAATTGATATTTACGAGGATATGATGACCTTCCTTGAACAGGCAATCGACTTATGTGGCCTGCATCCCGTGACGTTGGCGCGCAGCGTGCTGCACAACTACCCGCAAATCCCCCCCTGTGACTTGGCGTTGGTGCTCAAGGCTATTCCCTGCCTGGAGCAGGTGGATAAAGCGGTGGGCGGGCGACTATTGGAACAGATTCAGGCACAGCATCTGCTTGTTTCATTTCCGGTTCATAGTCTGGGTGGGCGATCCAAGGGCATGTCTGCCAATTACGAAGCACACTTCGCCGAATTAATAAATGAGAAGGACTGGTCGGTACAGACCTATCGGTATGATACGGAATTAGCTTTCCTTGTAACGAAGCAAAAATAAAACCGGCAGGAAAATTGTTTATAATTCTCGGTGTAATAAAAATTACGGTTGAGTTTGGGTCCTGTCGTTACAGCGAGACGAGGATTTAGATGTCAAGGCCAGTGGCTTTGGCATCCAGTACATTTGAAATGTTAAGTGTTAACAACCGGTAAACACCGAAACGCACCACGAACAGGAGTTGGGTACAAAAGAACGTCAGCACACTCCGATGCCCGTTTGGCAGTATAGAGTGAGCGATAGTTACCGGTGGACACTCATACTCGACGCCGTAGGGCGTAACACAAACTTTTAGGCCGTTGGGCGGTTGAGTCGCTCACACTAAGATTGTGAGGTGCCGGTTCTACCGGCGCTGTTGTGAGAAAAATTAACATTTCGATTGCCGGCCTCTTGCGTGGCTGTGACGATGCGTCTCTAACGACAGTGAAGAAAATCGTTGCAGCCGCGCTTTGTTTTTCGAAATGTCAGGCACAATCACGGCCTTGAAGGCGCAAGAGCGATCGAAAGACCGGGTTAATATCTACCTGGACGGTCAGTTCGCATTTGGGTTGGCGTTGATTCATGCTCTCTGGTTGAGAGTAGGACAGCGCTTGTCCGATGAAGAGATCGCGGCGCTTCAAGAGGCCGACACACTGGAGAAAGCCAAACAGCGGGCGCTTGGATTGATTTCGTATCGCCCGCGCAGCGTGAAGGAAGTGCACCGCAGGTTGCAGCGTGCCGGCGTGGACGAAAAGACAATCGGCGAAGTTGTAACAAGCCTGCAACAGGCCGGGTTGCTGGACGACGCATCGTTCAGCAAGTCGTGGGTCGAAAGCCGATTGGAAGCCAGCCCACGCAGCAAACGTATGATCGCGTGGGAACTACGCCAGAAAGGGGTTAGTGAATCAGCCATCCATGCATCCCTGGGCGACGTAAACGATGAAGAATCTGCCTACCGGTTGGCACAAAAGCGCTGGCCGCGCGTGGCACAACTACACCCGGCGCTGGAACGAAAACGGAAACTGACTGAGTACCTGGCCCGGCATGGGTTCACCTATGACGTCATCGAAAACGTCATCGCAAGGCTGGAGCAAGAAGCAGGCACACAGAATGATACCGACAAAGAGACGGCGGACGATGAAAACGAGCAATGGCAGACGCCCCAGGAGTAGCGTCACAATAAGGCCGGAGCACCCCGCTGATCTTCTATAAAAGGGAATTAGCAGTCACTATGGACGGAAATGTAATCTACTTGTTGGTCGAAGCGATATTAGGAATCACCGTCGCAGCGATCGTGGGACTGGTGGGCTACCGGGTCGGTCGCAAGCAGGCAAAGGATGAAGGCGCAGTGTTGCGCGCCGAGGCCGAACGAACGCTCACCGAGACGCAAGCCAGGTCTCGCGAATTACTGGTGCAGACGAAGGATGAGGTTTTAAGAATCCGCGAGACGGCTGAACGCGAGGTCAAGGAACGCCGGCTGGAATTGCAACGTGAGGAAGAACGGCTAGGCCGTCGCCGCTCCGAGTTTGACGCACAACGCCAACAACAACTGGACAAACTGGAGCAGCGCGAAAAGCGTGCCAACCAGCGCCAGCAGCAACTGGACAAGCAGTCAGCAGAAATCGAGAAGCTGCAAAAGGACCGTGTGGCAGCTCTGGAACGCATCGCCGCGATGACGCGTGATGAGGCGCGCAACGAACTGTTGAACGCCGTGCGCGAAGAAACGCGCAACGATATGGCGCGCGTCATCCGCGAGACGGAGGCGGTCATCCGCGAGACTGCCGAGCAGCGCGCACGAACCATCGTGCTGGAAACGATGCAACGCGTTGCGACGGATACCGTCGCCGAGAAGACGATTTCGGCGGTGGAATTGCCCAATGAGGATGTGAAAGGTCGCATCATCGGGCGCAACGGGCGCAATATCCAGGCCTTCGAACAGGCCGCCGGGGTGGACGTGATTGTGGATGACACGCCCGATGCCGTGACGATTTCCTGCTTCGACCCGGTCCGGCGCGAAATCGCCCGGCGCAGCCTGGAACTCTTAGTGCGCGATGGGCGCATCCACCCACAGCGCATCGAAAAATCACTGGAAGACGCCAAGCGCGAAGTGGAACGCATTATATGGGATGAGGGCGAACGCGCCACCGTGGAAGCCGGCGTGCCAAATCTGCCGACTGAAATCATCAAGACGATGGGGCGTTTGAAATACCGCACCAGCTACGGCCAGAACCAGCTTTTCCACGCCGTGGAAACGGCCCGCATCGCCGGCCTATTGGCCTCGGAACTAAAGGCTGACGTGAAGATATGCAAAGCTGCCGGGTTCCTACACGACATCGGCAAGGCACTGGACCGCGAAAGTGAAGGCACGCACGTCCAATTGGGCGTGGATCTGCTCAAGCGCCTCAACATCAACCCGAAGGTCATTCACTGCGTCGAGTCGCACCATCACGATATTCCACAGGAAACGATCGAAGCAGTGATCGTGGAAATCGCCGACGCCATCAGCGGCTCACGCCCGGGTGCTCGCCGCGAGACGTTGGAATCCTACGTCAAACGCGTGCGCCAGTTGGAAGATACCGCCCGCACATTCCCCGGCGTCGCCGAGTCCTACGCGGTGCAGGCAGGGCGCGAAGTGCGCATCATCGTCAAGCCCGAACAACTAGACGACCTGGCGTGCATCCAGCTTAGCCGTGACATCGCCAAGCGCATCGAAGAGTCGATGGAATATCCCGGACAGATCAAAGTGACCGTGGTGCGCGAAACGCGCGCCGTGGAGTATGCGAAGTAGAAAATGAGATGTGAAACGTGAGAGCAATTGGCTCCCACGTTTCACGTTTCATTGGTTACTCATCCTTGCGCAAATGCGGGAACAGGATGACTTCGCGGATCGAGTCGTTATTGGTAAAGACCATCGTCAGCCGGTCGATGCCCATGCCGAACCCACCGCAGGGCGGCATACCGTAGCGCATCGCGCGCAGATAGTCTTCATCCAGCGGGTTGGCTTCGTCGTCGCCCATCTTCGCGCCAATTCCCTCCTCGATGAAGCGCTGTTCCTGGTCCAGCGGGTCGTTCAGTTCGCTGAAAGCGTTGAGCAGTTCTACACCACCGATGAAACCCTCAAAACGCTCCACGGTGGTCGGGTCGCCGAATTTGCTCTTCGCCAGCGGCGAGATGTCGCGCGGATAGTCATACAAGAAGGTTGGTTGCACCAGGTTCTTCTCCACGTAGTCGCCCACCAGGCCATCGATCAACTTGCCGCGCGTCTTCACGGCGCTCACCGTCAGACCACGCTCTTTGATCGCCTTCTCCAGCGACTCCGCGTCCGGGTACTTCGTGTAGTCCAACCCGGTAAACTCCTCAACCGCGTCGCGCATGGGGATGCGCAGCCAGCGCTGCGACAGGTCGATGGTATGCCCGCGAAAATGAGTGATGCTATTGGGCAACACCTGGCGGGCCGCATGCTGAATCATGCGCTCCGTCAAGTCCATCACGGCGTTGAAATCGGCATACGCCATATAGAACTCAAGCTGGGTGAACTCGGGATTATGCTTGAAGCTGACGCCCTCGTTGCGAAAATCGCGCCCGATCTCGTACACCCGCTCCAGGTTGCCCACCAGCAAGCGCTTCAAATATAGCTCGAACGAAATGCGCAAATACAGGTCCTGGTCCAACTGGTTGTGATGCGTCATGAACGGTCGCGCTGTCGCGCCGCCATAGAGCGGTTGCAGCACGGGCGTTTCCACTTCGAGGAAGCCCTCGCCGTCCAGAAACTCGCGCAGGCTCTTCACCAACTTGGCGCGCGTGACGAATATCTGACGCACCTCGGGGTTCACGGCCAGGTCGGCATAGCGTTGGCGATAACGCAACTCCGGGTCGGTGAAGGCGCTGTAGCGCTTCACGCTGCCGTCGGGCTGCTTTTCTTCCTTGGGAATCGGCAACGGGCTGATCGACTTACTCAATAGGCCCCAGGCCGTCACGCGCAAAGTCGGCTCGCCCGTCTTGGTGACGAACATATTGCCACGCGCCTCAATGAAATCACCCAGGTCCAGGTCTTTGAAGCGTTCAAAGGAAGCCGCGTCGATAGAGTCTTCGCCGATGCGCGCATACAGTTGCACCCGCCCGCTGCCATCTTCAATGTGGATGAAGCTCGCCTTGCCCATCACGCGCCGGGCGACGACGCGTCCCATCAGGGCGCACACGGTTGGGTCGCCGGCGTGCAACGTCTTCTGCCGATCTTCGTCGCTCTGCGCCGGGAGCGCCGCCTGCCAATCCGCCAGGCGCTTGATCGCCTCCGCTGCCAATACACGCAGGCTTCTAAATTGCTGCCGGGGAGGGAAAGGATCGATACCAGCCGCCTTCAATTTTTCCAATTTCGCGAGGCGGTCGCGTTCAACTTCAGTGTAATCCATAGTGGTAGATTGTACTCAAAGCATCATGGCCATACACAAAACGAGGCAGAGCACCCAATGCTCCGCCTCGCTACGCTCCGCAATTCCGTGGAACGAAGTTCGAGAAATCTAGCCTAAGCCCGTGCGCTACAGTGCTGCACCTGCCAGCATACTATTTGTTCCGGTGGGATTGCAATTGCTGCATCGTGCGAGCAAGGATATCTTCTTGCTCACGCCCCTTCTTGCTGGGCTTGCCAGAGTCGCTCCAACTTCCGCGACGGCCGCGGGTCGCTCTTTGCAGCGCGGCTGCCATCGAACTGAGTTCTTCGTCGGGGCCGGACGAAAGCATAAAGTCTTCTGGGTCGATCCCTTCCATGGCCAGGTCAACCTGCTTCTTGGAAGCATCCACCTTCACGACCCGCACCGATACTTCCTCACCGACGGTGACGAAGTCCCCGACGTTGACAAAGCCGGAGCCGAACGAAGAGGAGCGCAGCAGACCTTCGCGTTCCGCGCCGATGTCTACAAACGCACCCTTGCGCTCGATGCGCGTCACCTTGCCCCTGAACACGTCGCCGCGATGGATGTTCTCCCACGGCAGCGCGGGCGGCTCGATCATCGTGAGGCCGATGCGGCGCTTATCCTCGCTGGCTTCGATCACCCACACCGAGTCGAGCACGTCACCCACCTTCGGGCGCTGGCCCTTGGGCATCAGGTTAAACGGGATCAACCCGTGCTTGGGCCCATCGATGTCTACGAAAGCACCAAAGCTTTCCAGGGCCACCACACGCGCATTAGCGACCTTCATCCCGACGCGCAGATCCGACCAGTCGTACGTCGCCGGGCGAACCATCGTCAGGTCGATGCGCTTCGTCACCGAGTTCACAGCATTCACGTACACGTCGATCTCATCATCAACCTTCAGGACATCGGCCACACGCGTGACCGGGTTCTGCACGGGGCTGATGATGTGCGAAATGTGGACAAAACCCTCAACATCCAGACCGATGTTGACAAAGGCGCCCCCAAGGTCCACACGGGTCACCTTTCCCTTAAAGCCCATGCGGGGCCGCAGGGAATCTATGGTTAACGCAGGGGGAGTGGCTGCATTGTCTTGGGAGCCACTTTCCACCTGCGGAGCTGTAATCACTTCGTTACTCACGGGGAAACTCCTGTATATCTTTCTTCAATAATGCATGCAGATGGCTTATTCTAGCCGACGCTTATCATGATGTCAAAATTGTAATACCTATTACAAAGAACGGTTAACCCAACTCGCGATACGCGCCGCGACCGTTTTTACCACTTCGTCGGGCACGCCGTTCGGCGCTGTGCTTTTTAGCCTGTAATCGCACGGTTCGTTGACGTAATCCACCACTTGCCAGATATGATTCTGGCTTAGCGCGATCTCGGTGGAAAACACGTTCAACCCACACAGCCCCGCGATTTGCTGCGTCATGCTGCGTAACACGTCCAGGTGATACAGACTTTCATCACTTGCCGAAACAGGTTTCTGATCGTGCGTCAGATCATCCGCCCAGCATGGAACGCACACGCCACAGGCATAAAACACACGGAACCACGCGCGGTGGTTACCCAGCATCTGCGGATTCACCCAGCTCTGTAAGATCGTCTCATCCGCCGGCCACTCCATACGCCTGCGGACGATTTCATCCCACGTACACGTCGGGCGCAACACACCGCTGCCACCGCTATGTGCACCCTTTACAGAGAAGCGCTCACCCAGCGACTGCAAGTTAATGGGCACCAGATCCGGCTGCGCCTCAAAGGACGGCAACACGATCATATAGGGCGCCGACAGTCCGTGCGTGATGATCTCATAGTGCATGGTGGGTTTATTCCACGCCCGGCGAACCAGGTCATAATCGTTGAGCAACCTGACGTGGTTCTGTTTTACGATGTCACAATGGCGGGCATATTCGCCACCCCAATCCCAAACACGATCAATTATCACGCGCGGCGCCAGCCGGCCATTGCTCAAATTGTCACGCAAACTGGGTAACTCTCTGGGCCCTATTAAGCCGAGGTTAATGTGATGTTCCTCACACGCATTCACCAGCAGATCAATAAAATCCGCATCATGCTCCCAGGCCCAGAGAATCAACAGGTCGATCATCGCGCGACAATCATATCGCGGGTGAAGGTCGTCAGGCTTTCGCCGCCAGTCTCAGTTACCACCATGTCATCTTCGATCCGCACGCCGCCCTTGCCTTCGATATAGACACCGGGCTCCACGGTAAAGGTCATGCCCGGCTGAAGCAGCGTCTTATCGCCCTTCACCATGTACGGGGCCTCATGTCCTTCCAACCCCAGGCCATGCCCGGTGCGATGTGTGAAGTACTTGCCATATCCGGCACGCTCGATGACCTCACGCGCGGCCGCATCCACGTCTTCGGCCAAAATGCCGGGACGCACCGCGGCACGCCCGGCGGCATTGGCCTGCTTGACCACTTCGTAGACGTGCTTCATTTCGGCACTCGGTTCTGCTCCGATCGCAATCGTGCGTGTGATGTCGGACCCGTAGTCGTCTACCACCGCGCCGAAATCCACCACCATCAGGTCACCCGCCTGCACTGTGCGCCCACCGGCGAACGCATGCGGGAAGGCCGCGCTCAGGCCGGTTTGCACCAGCGGCGGCGAAGCCGGCTCCTGCGGGTTCTGCTCAAACGAGACGCTCATAAAGATGCCGGCCACCTGCATCTCGGTCATTCCAGGCTTAATGCGCTTGATGGCTTCCGCCAGCACGCGTTCTGGCACCTTGGCGGCACGCCGCATCGTCGCAATCTCACTGGCGTCCTTGGTCATGCGCATCTGCTTCAGCAAGTCCGCCGCAGAAGTGATCTTCGCGTTGGGCACGCTATGCGATAGTAAGAAGGACTCCACGACGCGCATCTGTGTCGGCTCCACGCCGATCACCTTGCCATCCAGCCCAAGCGTCTGCGCGGCCTGATCCACACATTCCTGCGGGTCCTGGCCGTCCATGTAGCTATACACACGCCAGGGGATCGATACCGGCCCGTGCAGCGCCTTGCCGGCCTCAAAGCCCGGCACCACCAGCACGGGGGGGTGCTGCGCGTCGGCGGGGAAGAGCGCGATGATGGGGCGCTCGCTCAGGTGATAGTGCACACCTGTGAAATAAAGCAGGTTCGCGCCTGGCACAATCGCCACGTAGTCGATCCCTGCACTGCGCTGTAATTCAGTCAGCTTCGTCAAACGTTGCGTGCTCATTCGTTCAATTTCTCCTTGATTCACGCGTGTCACCTCGTTTATCGTCCAGCGCATCCGAAACGCTCACAGTTTTCTCGACTTTGTTTCCCTCGCATGCTTAGCAAACATAGGCCTCGTTCCCAAGCCGCCAGGGAAACAGCGATAGCCCTGCCACTGGCATCCAGGTACGCGGTGGGCGATATAGGGCAGTTTATAATGAGTAGGCTTATTGTAAACACGCAACGCAAAAACCGGGTGCGATTTAAGCTTGATCACAGCCGGTCATGCGCAATTAAATCCAACGGGGTGTGCGATGAACAAGTTCTTCAGTTTGATGAGTGGCATCGTTCTCGGCAGCTTAATTAGCGCGGCAGCGGTATTGCTGCTCACGCCCAAGACGGGCAACACCGTGCGCGCCGATATCAAGCGCGAAGTGGATTCGATCCTCGAAGAGGGGCGCCGGGCTTCACAGGCACGTCGAATGGAGTTGGAGGCCCAACTTTCACAAATGCGCGGCGACGTGACTCAGCCATAGGCACTGCCACGCTTCACCTGAGTCTTCCAGGAGCGAAACAAGAGGCTCCCGGTGGGATAATCCTGCCGGGGGCCTTATTTTTGCCAATTCTCTGTCGTTCAGGCTAATGTCACTGCGTGATCGGCAACGTGACGCTGATGTCGGCCGAGGGCGTCAGCGCGATTGTGGAAGTGAGCGTAACGGTAGGCCCATTCACCAGGAACGACTTCGGGTCCAACAAGAAAGGTTGATTGCTGGGCAGCATAATTGTCTGAACATTGGGCGACAGTTTGTCGATGTATTCATAGGTCAACAGGTTCGGGTTGTCCTTCAACGCGTTGGAGATCAACCCCAGCGATTCCGCCTGGGCCTTAGCGCGAATGACGGTCGATTCGGCATCACCTTGCGCGCGTGAAATCGCCGCGTCGGCCTGCCCTTTGGCCTGCACGCGCACCCGTTCTGCTTCTTGCTGCTCCAGTTCCACCAGGAACTTCGCCCGCTCGGCATTCTGTTGCGCGATTTGCTTCTGCTCGATCGACTGGGCATATTCGTCGCTGAACGTGACGTTGCGCAACAAGAAAGAGGTCAGTTTTAACCCATTCTGTTCAAAGACACCGCCCAAATCCCGCGTGATTTGGGCCGCCAGTTCATCGCGTTTCGTGCTATACACTTCTTCCACTTTATACGCAGCCGTGCGGTTATAAATAATGCTGCGGCTCTGCGGGCGCACGAAATCATCGGTGTAGCGATCCTGCCACTTGACGTAAAGGTCGATCACGCGTGATTCATCGACCTGATATTGCACGGTGGCATCGATATAGACAAGCTGGCCATCGGCCGTGCGCGCCATCACCGAGTCGTCGCCCTTGATTTGTCCCTCCGAGGTAGCCTTTGACATGGTATAGGCTTGCTGCGCCACGGAATAGCGCTTAACGCTTTCCATATACGGCACGACCAGGTGCAACCCGGGGTTGATAGCCGGCCCGCGATAGCCTGTGTTGCTCAACGCGCTGATCACTACGCCGCGCTCCTGAGGCTGAATGAACACCAGGCCATTTCCCAACGTGTTCAGGCCCAATCCACCGATCAGCAGTAACAGAATGATGGTCACAGAGAAGCGCAACATTCGGCCTTGCGAACGTTGCATCCCTACATAGATGATATAGCCTACCAACGCGAATATCAGCAACCAACCGGCTACAGAGAAAATTGCAAAGTTATCCATTGAAGATCTACCTCTTTGTCATGAACGCGGACGGACAGAGAATGCACCACCTGCCGATTTTGTTGTCTCCTCACTTGATGTGCAGCTCGTATGAGCCGGGCTCGGTGATCACCGGCGTCGTCGCTGAGACGGCCAGCACGGCATTCGTCACATCCGAGCCAAAATTCAAGGTAACCGTTCCCTCGTTATTCGTCAGTGCCATACGCTCCAACGTCTTTGTGCCGTCTTGATGCGTGAGGATGAACTGCACTTTCCAATATTGGGGCAGCACGTTCTCGGCCCTCACCCACCCCTCGCTTTGCCATCCCATATCCGCGTTGGCGTCGTCCTTGAAGCCGATTTCCGGGATCGCGATGTTGTCGATGGCCAACCCTTCACGATTCACGCCAGCATCCGTCACAACTTCGAAGCGCAGCAACACCTTTTTCCCGGCCCAGGGTGTCAGGTCGGCCTGCTCATTCACCCATTGCGGGTTGTCGCCATTGCCCGAGGAGCCCGTGTAACCACAGCCCAGGTTCGACCCGTTCGGGTTGGAAGTCTCGCATGAGTTGGTCTTCAATATCTTCCAGGTGGAACCGTTGTCTTCCGAAACGCTCACATAGCCATAGTCAAAGTCCTGCTCGATGCGATACCAAGCGCGGAATTGTAGCGTCGCCGATTTCACGCTGCTCAGGTCCACTTCACGCGTCAGGCGCGGGTCGCTGGCATCTGCGCGGTTCGACCACCAGAACATGCCGTCGTCCCCCTCGCTGGGGATGAGCGGCACCGTCGTGGAGCCGATGAAATTCACCGTCACCGGCGCGTTATTGCCGCGAATCTTGATGTATTGCGTCCCAAACTGATTCACCTGGTCGTGCACATCATAGGGATAGTCCGACGAGGTCAGGTTGGCATAGTCCGTCATGGGCGGGACATCCGTTTGCGTGTAGTTGTAGCGGTTGCTGGTGTCGTCAGGGTTCAGCTTGGTCTGCCCCATGTAATTTGCAATTACCCAGTCCGCAAACAAGTCCTCAAAGGTATAGGGCTTCCCAGTATCGGGGTCCGTGATTCCCGCATCGGCCATCACCTGCAAGAACGCGGCAGGGCTGCGTTCCTTGCTGCGCGCCAATTGCTTCGCCAAGTCGGCCCCATAACGGTCGTAGAGGTAGGACCAGAACAGGTAGCCGCCGCCATAGTGGGCGCTATTTTCGCCGGCGCTGCTTTCGGCCCAGGTGTTCAGTTGTGTTCCGGGTTCGTTGGCAAACGAATAGACCGTAGTGACGGTATCGGCATATCCATTCAAACGTTCCGCCAACTGTGCAGCGCCTTCTTCCAGCCAGAGCGATGGCGCATGTACCTCGTTAAAGCTGATCATGTGTTGCAATTCGTGCGCCAGCGTGGTCATGTAGTCGCGACTGCCTGGGTCCGAGCCGTTGTAACCCTCCTCGGCATTCACCACGAACATCTCTGCAACGTTCGAATCGGGGCGCACGGCCTTGGGGAACTCATCGGGAGATGAGAAATACCCGCCCACCGAACTGCCCACGCCTTTTGCGTGCAAGATGTATAGATGCGGGTCGCAATCCACGCCTGGGCGCGCCTCGTCGCCGAAGAAACTCCGGTCGGTGGGCAAAATCTTGTCGGTGAAATCATCACCTGCCTCGCGCAGCGCGTTTTGGTCCAGGTTCAATTCCTCCGGTGATGTCTCCACCCACATATACACATACTGCGTCTTATAGGCCAGCTTGGCCGTCACCGTAAATTCACTGTTGTTATCCTGGTCACTCAGGATGAATGAGCGCGTCGCACCAACGTCATAGCCCTTCGCTTCGGTGGTGCAAGTCACCACCGTTTGCTCCGGTGCGACACCTTTAAAGCGGATCGCCAAACTTTTCAGGTCTTCTGGCGGCAAAGCGACGCTCAACGCCTGCTCCAGCGTGTTGCCCGTCACCACATCCGTGACCGTATTGGTCGTTGTGGTTGAGGACGAACTGGTGGGCAGCGGGGTACGCTGCACCGGGCGCGGCGTATTGGTCGATACAACCGTGCGCCGGGGTATCAGGGTCGGCAAGCTGACGGAACCGTCTCCTCGAAAGAACACCATGCCCACGATGAACGCGCCGCTGGCAACCACCAGACACAAACATGCCACCACCAATCCTGTAATTAAAGCGATCCAACCATTTCTACTCATACTTCACCTGCGTATGACACCACCGATCTGGTTCTCCAACGAGCGGATGATCTTATTCCGTTGCCGCTCCACATCCGAATCGGTCAATGTACGGTCATCGGCCTGGTAAGTCAGCGCATAAGCCATGCTCTTCTTACCCCCGCCAATTTGCTCCCCACGATAAATATCAAACAGGCGCGCCTCGCGCAACAGGCTTCCGCCGGCGCGATGAATCACTTGCAGCACCTGATCAGCAGTCACTTCTTCATTGACCACGACAGCCAGGTCTTCATTCACTGCCGGGAAGCGCGGCACGTCACGCACCGCATGCTCCCCACTGCTCGCCACGCGCAGCGTCGCCACGTCGAACTCGGCCAGCAATACCGGCATGGTAGCCGGCAACGCCCATGCTTCACGCACCAGAGGGTGTAGCTCGCCTAGCACGCCCAGGGTCTGCGTTTCGCGCCCGTGCTGCTCCAGGCACACGCTGGCCACACGCCCGGGGTAGAAGATGGGTTGCGCTATCGGCGCGTAAGATGTGCCTTGAATGTGCAAGCTCTCACACATCGACGCCACGACGCCCTTCAGGTCGAAAAAGTCCATGACCTGCGTATCAGACCCTCGCCACGAGCGAGCACCATGCACGCCGGCCATGACGATCACCAACTTCTCCACTTCATCGGGCAGCGGGCCATCTTCACCCGGCAGATAAACGCTGCCCAGTTCGAACAATGCCACGCGCTCATGATGGCGCAAGTTCAACGCCAATGACTCCAACGCGCCGGCGATCAGCGTGTGACGCATCACCAGGCGTTCGGGGTTGATCGGGTTTTGCAGCGTGACGTATTGGCGGTCATCCGCGGGCAGGTCCGGGGGCAAGATGCGTTTTTCGTTCTCCGTCGTCGTCAGACGATAGCTGACAATCTCCTGCAAGCCGGCTTCCACCAACACATCGCGCAGCGTTTCGTCGAATTCCACCACCGGGTTAATTTCGGTGGCTGGAATTTCGTCGCGCATCAATGTGGAAGGAATACGATCGTACCCATACACGCGCGCGATTTCTTCGATCACGTCGTGCGCGCCCTCGATGTCGGTACGATGTGTGGGCGCCGTGATGCGCAGTTTGTCGCCTTCCGGCACCACCTCAAATTCCAGGCTGGTCAGGATGCCCGTGATGTCCGCCACGCTGATTGACACACCCAACGAGCGTGCTACTTCCTCGGGATGCAGCACAATCGCCACGCTAGGTAGGGGCAGCGGATACGCATCCAGGACGCCGCGCACCACGCTCCCGCCGGCCAGTTGTTGCAAGAGCGCCAAACCGCGCCTCTGCGCCAACATCGCCAGGTCTGGGTGCAGGTTGCGCGCGAAGCGATACGACGCCTCGCTGTTCAAGTTATGGAAGCGCGCCGTGCGCCGAATATGCACCCAGTTCCAGGCCGCCACTTCGAACAGGATGTTGCGCGTTTGTTCCTTCACTTCGCTGTCCGCACCGCCCATCACACCCGCGATGCTCAGCGCGCGCTGCGTGTCGGCCACCACGATGTCGGTTGGCTGTAACTTGCGTTGCGCGCCGTCAAGGGTGGTCAGTTCCTCGCCGGGTTCGGCCAGGCGCGTGATGATCTTGGCCGGAGCGGTGATCGCGTCATAATCAAACGCGTGCGTCGGGTGGCCCGTCTCCAACATCACGTAGTTGGAAATATCAACGATGTTGCTGATCGGGCGCATACCCGCCAGGGTCAGGCGACGCTGCATCCAGTAGGGCGACGGCTCTTGCTTAACTCCCTGCACGATGCCAATGGTGAAGCGCGGGTTCAATTGGGGGTCGCGAATCTCGATCTGCACCAGGTCTTCAACACGCGGGCCGCTCTCCACGTAGTCCAGGCTGGGGTAGCGCAGCTTTTGGCCGGTGATGGCCGCCACTTCACGCGCCACGCCGATGATGGACGCCGCGCGAATCGTGCTGGGCAGAATGGCAATGTCAAGCACCACATCGCCCAGGTAATCGACCAATGGTGTCCCTGCAGGGGCCTCGGACGGCAGAATCAGAATTCCCTCGTGGTCATCACTCAGGCCTAATTCTTTCTCACTACACACCATCGAGTCATTCTTAATGCCACGCAAGACGGCCTCTTTAAGGATCATAATGACCCTGTCTTCCTTATGACCGTCATACAGCCGGGCGCCCTTCAACGCCAGCACCACTTTCTGACCGCTATCGCCGGGCTTAATATTCGGCGCGCCTGTCACAACCGTAATAGGCTGTGCAGCACCATATTCCACTGTCGCCAGCAGCAACTTATCCGCGTTTGGATGGCGCTCTACCTTGAGCAATTCGCCTACAAAAATCTTCTCCCGGTCCCAGGGCAATTCCGAACCGGGCAAGCCAATGCTCTCAACATGTTCTACTTCCAAACCGGCCAGCGTCAGCTTCTCAGCCAACTGGTCAATAGGCAGCGTAAGATCGACGTAATCTTTTAACCAGGATATAGGAACGCGCATAGAACTCAGTATACCGGAAATTGCAGCGCAAGAAGGTAATATTGCTAGTCAGGACAGGGCTGTCCGTTGTAAGAGCGATAGCCCCGGCGGATATGGCATGGGATCAACCCATATCACGAACAGTTGGAGACGGATGAATGGGATCGAGTGACAAGAAGTTTCAATCCGAAGTCGTTGAGCTATGCACTGAAATATTGAACCAGGGCGTGCTCCCCTCTCTCATCATATTAGGCTGGGGCGGCGCACTCGTTGCCCAATTCGGGTATCGCTTCTTCAACCTGAATGGCGCCGTCGCCTATCTGGCGGCGTTTGGCTTAGGGTGTAGCTGCCTGATACTCAATCATTTCAGGCTCTATCGCATTTCCCTTTGGTTGGCCGGCTGGGGATCACTTGCGCTCACGTTGACCTCCTACTACATAACCAGAGACACCTTTCTGGTGCAATGGATCACCATTTCCTGCGTCGTCATTATTTTCTTCAGCGGCGCTCCGGCCGGCTGGGCGGCAACCATCGCCACAGCAGGGATCATCGCCCACATGGCATTCACGCAGCCCAACGAAACCCTGGAGGCGAGCAACCTCTTCCAAATTCTTTTGCCGCTTTTCACACTGGCACTCTTTGCCACGGTCGTATCGCGCGTGCTATATCGCACGTTGGCCTGGATGAGTGAGGGTTATGAACAGGCGCGCGAAAATTCCGAAAAAGCCAGCCGGCAAAGCGCCGAACTGGCACTGGCGCTTAAATCACTGAACCAGACCAGTTTCGCCCTGGCGCGCGTCAACGAACAACTGCGCGCGATGGTCACCGTCGCGGAAGACGCACGGCGCTCCAAACAGGAATTCGCAGCCAGCATCAGCCACGAATTGCGCATGCCGTTGAACCTGATCATTGGTTTTAGCGACGTGATTTTGAATGCACCGTTTACCTATAACACGCGCCGCCTGCCTCCCAAACTGCTGGCCGACATTCACGTCATTCAACGCAATGCTCAACACCTGATGCAGATGGTAAACGACGTCTTGGACCTCAGCCAGATGGACGTCAGCCACATGACAATCGTGCGCGAGCCGTTGCACGTGGGCGAGTTTATCCAGTCGTCGTTGGGTGAGTTTGCTCAATTGGTCGAGTCGCGCGGCCTGCGGCTCGAGGTGGACATTGAGCCGGACCTGCCCGAAATTCACGCCGACCGCACGCGCGTCCAACAAGTGTTGCTGAACTTGCTCAATAACGCATTGCGTTTCACAGAACAAGGCAGCATCACCATTCGCGTCCGGCGTCGGGTCTCCAGCACGGAGGAACAATGGTCCGGTGAAAGTATCATTTTCAGCGTCAGCGATACGGGGATCGGCATTCCCCCGCAAAACCTGAAGCGCATCTTTGAGCCTTTCATCCAGGCCGATAACGCCAACCGGCGCAAACGCGGCGGGACGGGGCTTGGCCTGACCATCAGCAAGCGCTTCGTGGAGTTGCACGGCGGCCGGATGTGGGCGGAAAGCACGCCCGGCATCGGCAGCACCTTTCATTTCACGTTGCCGGTGCAGCCGCCTGCCGACGTATCAAATTCAGAATACACGGCCCAACAGGTGCACCGGCGGGAAGTAGGCCACCTGGTCGTCGTGGAACCTCGCCCATTGCTCTATAGGTTGCTTGAGCGCCGGATTCAAGGGATCGGCCTGGCACACGCGCAGACAATGGATGAAGTCATTACACAGGCCAAGGCAGAGCCTCCTGAGGCGGTCTTGATCAATCAGCCCTACGATGTTCCCCTGTACCCGGAGTGGAGTGAAGAGCTAAAGCACGTGCCGATTGTTTATTGCTACATCCCAGGTGACCTTCATTCGAACCAGCCTTCTACGAATAAGCAAAGCGCACCACGCTGCTTCCTGGTAAAACCCGTGTTACGCGAGCAGCTATACGAAGCGCTGACGGACATGCTGGCCGCTCCCCCACCCACCAGCCAACCATCAAGTGAACAAGCGAATGGGAACAACAAAGGCGCTGCGGCTCACAGCGCGCGCATATTGCTCATCGAAGAAGACGACGATACGCTCCAGCTCATCGACCGGATGTTGCGCGCCGCACCGAAACCCGTTTTGCAGAACTACAGCGACATCATTCCGCTCAAAGTACACACTGTGGACGAAGCACTGGCGCTGCTAAAACAATACGGCGCGCCGCATATGCAAGGCATGATCCTGGACATCGCCAACGACCCGCCTAATGGGCCCGACATGCTGCACGTGATAGAGCAGCAAGAGCAACTCCGCATGATCCCAGCGTGCCTGATCAGCGGGCAAGAGCCGACCGGGGCCAGCATGACCTCGCCCTACCTGACGCTCACGCGCCAAGAAGGCCTGACGGTGCAGGAACTGATTCAATCTACGACAGCGCTTATGCAGATAGCACTGCCTGGGGTTGAATTACGAGTGCGGTAGCCGAACGCAATGCCATCAATAACTGCTGCGCGCTGAACGGCCTGGGCAGAAAGCTGGTCGCCCCTAACGCACGCGCCAGCCCATGATCCGACAAAATGGAGGTCACGATAATCGGGATGTTGGATGTCTCGGGGTCAGACTTCAAGAGCGTAAGCAATTCCCAGCCATCATGGTCGGGCATCATCACATCCAGCAATATACACACCGGACGCAGCGTTTTGGCCTGCTGCAGTGCATCGCTGGGCATCGACAACGCCACAAGGTTAAACTCGTCGTTTTGCTCCAGGTAACGCTGCGCCAGGCGAATGGCGTCCATATTGTCGTCAACCATCAGCACCGTCTTTTTCTGATTAGCCGGCATACGCACCTGAATAAACCATTCAGCACCAGCGACTGCCTGGTATGACATGCTGGCGTGCGCCATCACGGCCAACTGGGTGATCGTCTGAAATTCTTCCTTCTTACTAAAGTCACCATCAGCGAGGCTCGCGCGCGCAGCCATCAAGCCGGTGAACCTGATCGTAAGTTCGTTATCGTCAATTGACACACGCACTTCGCAGGTGCTATCTGGCATTTCCTGCACCAACCAGGTAAGAATGGAAATGAATAACTGGCGCACCACCATCGGGTTTGCACGCGCCATTGGGAGCGTCTGCGGCATCACAACGTTGATGACCACATGATGTTGCCGCAACAGCGGCTCAAAAACATCGAGCGAACTACGCAATAAACCATCTAACGCGGCACGCGCATCCTGCCCGGGGAGCTTCGTCGCCGGCGCATCAGGGGCATTGCTGGAATCCGCGATCTGAACCGGGCGTTCAAACAGAAGCACCGCCACCGCACGCACGGCGCGGTCTTGCTCGCGCCGCAGGTGGCGCAGCCCTACGTTCAACTCAGCAGCCGCCTCGGACTGCGTCAGGCCCTGTACGTAACGTAAATGCAATACCGACTGGATGCGCCGGGCCAACGATTGAGGAGCGGCCTCTGCAGGAGCACTCAGTTGCTTGATGGCTTCCATAATGGCCTCTTGCAGCATGCGACCATCCGTATAACGACCAGCTACAATCGGGGCCTTAATATGTTCGCCAAGAAACGACAAATCAAACAGTCGCTCCAGGGCTTCTCGCGTCCAAGCCGCGAGTTCAGGTGTTATATCCATGAGCGGTCAGAAAATGTCCTGTTTAGGTCCTCACGAGTCTATTGAGTCCCAGGTTACCACATGCTATTCTAATCAAACGTTAGATGTATCTACTGTGGACGTTAAGCTCACAAGGGTTTGTGCGCTCTATTATGGGACTTAAAGCAAGGAGGTCGCAGAGAGCAAGTCACTTAACTCACATCAGGAACCTGATCGTCAGCTTACGGTACATATCTTGCCAGTTACCCCGTATATTCCACGATCCCAAAGTCGCATAATAGCGGGGCATTGTCGTCATTTTTCGTAAGGAGAAGTGTCCAAATGATGAAGAGGAATTTAGCCCGCCGTGATTTTCTGAAGTTGAGCGCAGGGCTCACCGGAATGGCAGCATTGGCAGCCTGCGGTGGTGCCACACCAACCGTGGCCGTCAAGGAAACAGTCGCCGTGAAGGCCGAAGAACCAACCGCCGCCTCTGCTGCAACAGAAGCCCCGGCCGCGTCGACCGAAGCCACGCCCACGGCCGCCCCTGTCGCCGGCGGTCAGGAAGTGACAATCCTTTCTTGGAACGATAACTACGCCCCCGACCAGGCGGATACACCAGCCGCCAAACAGTGGGACGCGATGCGCAAGGAGTTCAACCGGGTTCACCCCGAGGTCAAGATCGAAGACCAGCCGATCACCTCGGGCACGGAAGTCCGCAAGCAGTTCATCTCTGCCAACGCGGCCGGCAACGCCCCAGACTTCTTCTACACCTACCCGCCTTCGATGCACCCGTACTATGACCAGAAGTTCCTGCTGCAAATCGACGACCTGGTCGATAGCTGGCAATACAAGGATAAGGTGGTCGATGCGTTGTGGTACGACGCCAAGATGGGCGGCCACTACTATGGCATCCCCGCAGACTTCTATGGCATGACCCTCGTCTGGCGCAAGGACCTGTTCGAGAAGGAAGGCCTGACCGCCGCGCCCAAGAACTGGGATGAACTGGCAACCTTCGCCCAGAAGTTGACCCACACCGACAAGAAGCAGTATGGCTTCGGTCTGCTCGGCATGGCCTGGGCCTCCTGGTACTGGGAGAACTTCGTATGGCAGGCCGGCGGTGAAGTGACCAAGTTGCTGGACGACGGCAACGTTGAGCTGTCATTCACCGATGAGCCCGGCATCCAGGCGTTGCAGTTCTACCAGGACCTGAAGTACAAGTACAAGGTCACCCAGGAGAACGTGATGCAGGACTACGATGAAAACAACAAGGACTTCATCGCTGGCCGCACCGCCATGTGGATGACCGCCAACACCTCCTACTCCGACTACATCAGCAAGGGCTTGAAGATGGAGCAACTCGGCACAGCCCCGCTGCCCGCCGGCCCCAAGAAGTCTGCCGCGCAAATCGGTGGTGGCTACTGGACATTGAACCCGGCTTCCAGCGATGAGAAGCGCAAGGCCGCCTGGACATACGTGACCTGGCGCACCGACCCCGAGACGTGGAAGTTCCTGTGGAAGACCCAGAACGACCTGGGCATCCCGCCCACACCGTGGATCGCCGTCTACAAGGACATTCTGAACCAGGCCGACTACCAGGATGTTCCGAAGGAATGGGTCGAGACGTCCAACGCAACGGGTGAAATCGCTCACACCGAGTACACCCTCAAAGATGAACTGGAACCCTACTTCGCTGCGCCGGTACAAACCGTCCTCACCGACGCCAACGCTAGCTGCAGCGCCGTATTGATTGAAGCCGCCAAGAAGATGGCGTCTGAAGTCAAGGGTACCGTCCTGGCCGCCTCTGCCAAGTAGTCATTCTGTGAGCTTGCAGGAGAGCAACCCGAGAGCGGTGTTGCTCTCCTGCATCTACGTCTATGGAGTATTTGCATGATACTTGCCAAGAACAAGTCTGTCACCCCCACCAAAAAGGCAATTCGTTCCCAGGGGCTTGGACGCAGGCGAATTGCCATGGCCTTCCTTTTTACGTTGCCTGCGCTGATCGTTTTCATTCTTTTCAAGTATTACCCAATGCTCCAGGCAATCTACATGAGCTTTTTCAACTATAAGGTTGCCACTCCGCCCGGCGACTTTGTTGGATTAGCAAACTATGCCCATGCATTCAGCGATCCATTGAATACACAGGTGTGGGGCAATAACCTCATCCTGTTCGCCTGGTCACTGACACTCGGTTTTTGGGTGCCGATTGTCCAGGCGATCTTGCTCAATGAGATGCGCTGGGCCAAGACCTTCTATCGCGTGGCCTACCTGTTGCCATCGGTGATCCCTGCGGTAGCCGCCGCCGTCATTTGGCGCTGGATCTACAACCCCGATTGGGGCATGTTGAACTCGATCCTGGTTCGCTTCGGGTTGCCCACCCTGGGCTGGCTGAGCGATCCATCGATGTCAAAGTTCAGCCTGGCCTTGCCGGCGATCCTGGGCGGTGGGTTGGGTATTTTTATCTATCTCTCTGCGTTGCAGGGTATCCCAGACCATCTATATGAAGCGGCTGAAATCGATGGCGCCACTATCTTCCAAAAGCTGCACTACATCACCATCCCCGGTATGAAACCCATCATCGCCATCCAGTTCATCCTCTTGCTCAGCGGCGCTTTCCAGATTTTCGATAACGTCTACATCATGACCCAGGGCGGCCCGGCAGATAGCACCCGCGTCATTGCATTGAACATCTACTATTACGCGTTTGAACGTGTGCAGATGGGCTATGCAGCGGCAATGTCGGTGCTTCTGTTCATCGTCACCTTCATTCTTGTGGCAATCCAACTCCGTCTCTCTGGTGGAGAGGCTCAGTAGCTCACCCAAGGGAACACAAGTCTCATCACTCCAAAGGGAAGAGAAGGTACAGAATGGCAGCAATTTCTCGCATCAACAAAAGCACCGAAAACAGAGTCGCTATCGCCGCCGTATACGTCATCGCAACGATTTGGCTGATTGCATTGCTGTTTCCGCTTTACTACACTATTGTCCTTTCCACTGCGGACCGCGCAGCAACGGTGGAAGTTCCTCCCCGGCTGGACTTCCGCATTGCCAAAGTCTCAGTGATCAGCCTCGATTTGACACCGTTCGTCAAGGAACACCAGGGTATGTCGCGCAGCGAGCTTGAGGCTGCGATCAAAGGCGAAACCGCCGTCGCCGCTGTGCGCCCACTCTACCTGGTGCGCGACCTGATGGCCAGCCGGGTCATCGCCAGTGTCAACGGACAGGTCATCGCCGAAGTCTACGTGCCAGAATGGGAATTGAATAAGTATTACAGCAAATGGGAAAATCTTGGCCCCGACCGGCCCAGGGCGGAAGGCAATGAATTTTTCAACACTTTTGAGAGCACCTACTACCCCGAAGTGCTGGACGGGAAAGCCACCAAGTCCGCGCCTGCATTCGCAGCCCCCGAGGCGGGCAGCCTGACAGAGGAGGTCGTCCAGGAATTGACCAGCGACGGGTCTCTCAACGGCGATTGGACGGCGCAGATACAACTATCTCTGAGCGACACTTTCGACAACTTCCGCTCGGCCATCGGCCCGTCAAAGTTGTGGACCGATCTATCGCAGGCTTCGGTTCCGCGCTGGTTCATCAACAGCTTGATCTACGCCGGCGGCGTCGTGCTTGGGCAACTTCTAGTCAGCTCCATCGCAGGCTATGCGCTCTCACGTTTGTGGTCGCGCAGAGTGGCGTACTGGTTGCAACTGTTCTTCCTGGCAACCATGATGCTGCCGCCATTCATGATCTTCCTGCCGTTGTTCCTGATGATGAAGAACTTCCCGTTCCCCACCATCCCGTTCACCAGCATCGCATTGCCCGGCGTGAACCTGATGAACACGTTCTTCGCGCTGATCCTGCCGCACACAGCCTGGGCTTTCTCGATCTTGCTCTTCCGTGGCTTCTTCGATCAGTTGCCGGATGAATTGTTCCAGGCAGCACGTATCGACGGCTCAAACGAATGGCACATCTTCTTCCGCATCGTCATTCCGCTGTCCATGCCGATCTTTGCGACGTTGACCATCTTCACCTTCATGGCGATTTGGGCCGAATTTGCCTGGCCCTACCTGGTGGCCAACAAGCAGGAGATGTGGCCGCTGGCTATCGGTCTATTTCAGGCCGCAGGGGCCGCCGGTAGCGGCGGCGACCCGCTACGCAGCAGTGCCATGGCTGTCATTTCAGCCATTCCGCCGTTGTTCATCTTTACGTTCTTCCAGCGCTACCTGGTGGGCAGTATTGCCTTAACGGGCATCAAGGGTTAGTACGGGGGCCCTATTTAGCCCACATTGTACGGAAGCGGGGCGCAGCGGACATGTACTCATCGCTCGCTGCGCCCAGCAACCGCGAATCCTCGTCATCCATCTCCCAATTCACCGCCGCCGCGTTCTGCTCCACCTGCGCAATCGACGAACTGCCGACGATGACACTGCTGACGTAAGGTCGGCGCGCCGTCCAGTTGATTGCCACCTGTGCAGGCGTCAGTGCATGTTTTTCCGCTACCTGCCGCACAGCGGCCGTCACCTTCAATGCCAGCGGCATCACCTCGGGGCGGAAGAATACACAATGATTCCGCACATCTCCCGGCGGGAATGTGGACGTTTCGTCGTAACGCCCGGTGAGGATGCCCTCACCCAGCGGGCTATACACCAGCACGCCGATATGGTGCTGTTCGCCGCAATAGCGAATCAGGTCTTCTTCGTAACGCCACACCAGGGCATAGGGCAATTGATTCGAGGCCACCGGGTAGACACACCATGCCAGATCTGTCTGATCCTTGGAGAAATTCGAAAGGGCGGCGTAGCGCACCTTGCCGGCCTGCACCAATTTTGCCAGGCCCGCGATCGTCAATTCATTTGGCTCATCGTCGGAAGGCCAGTGAATCTGCAAGAGATCGATGTAATCCGTATCCAGGCGCTTCAAGCTTTCATCACACGACGCTTCCACGGCTTCCGGCATGGTGTGGCCATATTGGATTTTCGTCGCCAGCACCACTTTGTCGCGCCGCCCGCGCAACGCCTTGCCCACCACGCGCTCTGAATCGCCATTGCCATAGCTGGGAGCGGTGTCCCACAAATTGATGCCCAAATCCAGCGCCCGGTGCATGATGGCAATCATGTCAGCTTCAGTCTTTTGCGTCTTTGTAAACTGATTACTAAACTGGGCACATCCCAACGCGATTTCCGACACAGTCAAATTCGACCAGCCTAATTTGTTGTAACGCATGTTTGGATTTTCAATTTTCGGTTTTGGATTGCACACACCTTTCTTCGTCGTCCATTTATCGACGCTCGCTGTGTTGTGCGCCCCATGATTATAGGCACCGGCATCAGTTATAGTAATGGAGATGACATCGGCAGAGTTTACGCAACATATTCGTTTTGCATTGCACCATCTCTTCGAGATCAGCGTACTTGATAAAGGGCCGGGCCAGGCGTTGGCATGTTGGTTGGATAACGTAAGCCCCGCATCCTCCGAAAGTTCCTATGGTCAGCGGCTGCACCAGCTACTCGTGCAGGGCATTGAACAAATGGTGCCGGAAGAGCCACTGGACCCCAACCTACCTCGCCACCGCAGTTATTTAATCCTGAAACGCCGTTACCTGGATGGCGTATCGGTTCAGCAACTGGAAAGCGAGTTCAACACCAGTAGCCGGCAGTTCCGGCGCGAAAATCATCGTGCGATCGAGGAACTGGTCTTGTCGCTCTGGCAACTCGCACCACAACCCACCGCTGAAACGTCTTTGCCGCCCCCACCGCCGGACCACGTGGAGCCGCACAACAAACTGGTGAATTTCGACCGCAGCGCTAGCGCCATCAAGCTATTGGATGGCGTGATGGACGCGGCACAAACGCTGGCGGGCATCATCAATGCCACGTCAACACAAGTCACCGCCGACATCTCCCCCGATCTGCCCCCCGTCAATGCCGACCGGGTGGCGCTCCGGTTGGCACTGATCAAACTGCTGCGCCTGGCAATCGCTCATTCGCCGGAGCACATGGTTCGCTTGAGCGGCACGACACAGGGTGAATCCCTATTACTCACCCTGGACGGGGTTCAGGGCATCACCGGGAACGATAGTGTCTTCGTCGAAGCGGCCCAGCTCTTCAGCCTGGCAGAAGGCACCCTGACCCTGTCGCAAGCGCCAACCGGCCAGTGCATCACCGCCCGGCTCACGATTCATCACCGGCCCATCGTGCTGGTTGTGGATGATGACCCGGCCATGCCTCGCATCGTGCAGCGCTTCCTGGCGCTCCAGCCGCTCACGGTGGTCGGTTGCACCTCCACCGACGACGTGGTGAAGCTGGCGCGCGAGACGCAGCCGGTGCTCATCCTGCTGGACGTACTGATGCCCAAACGAGACGGCTGGGAAATCTTGCAGGAACTGAAAGCCAACCCCGACACATATCATTTTCAACTGGCGGTGTGTTCCATCTGGGACGAGCGCGAATTGGCGCTTTCGTTGGGGGCAGATATGTTCTTTCAAAAGCCCATCGGGCGCGCGGAATTGCTGGCCTGCGTAGAGGAACATATTGCAGCAGCAACCACTTAGACGTACTTGCAGTTGTAAGCCGGTAGACGCAGGTTTCATTCCTGCGCAGCAACGCGAGCATAAAGCTCGTGCCTGCCACGCATCGGGTCAGCCCAGCACGGCTTCGAGCATGTTCTGCAAACACATGACCGTTTCACGTTGGGTTAACCCTTGCGGGCGTTGAACGGTGATGTCATCGGCACGCAAGACCGGCAGCCCATAATGGTCCATCGCCGTCACCACGATCACCGGCAATTGCTGGCGCGACCATCGCGCGCGCACTTTAGAGAGCACGTCCCAACCTGAGCCATCGGCCAGGTTTAAATTGAGCAAAACGGCATCCGGCAAGTGCTCTTCCAACACCGGCATCAGGTCGGAACCATGCGTCACATTGATGAAGGACGGCAATGTCTCAAAGCGCTTATCGCTATCCAGCGCCAGCTCGTAAAAGCGCACCATCGCCGGGTCATCCTCCACCGATAGCACCACGCCCGCTTTGGGTGCTGCGGACAAAACGGCGCTGGCCAGGTCTTCGCGCATCACTGGTTTGATCAGCCAGTTATTCACGTCTTGCGCCTGCAACTGATGCCGATCGTCCATCTCGATATTGCGCTTCAACTTGCAGGTAATCACCGGCAGATCCTGCCCAGGCGCTCCCTCGCGTGGTGGCAAAGGCTCCGCCGGTTCGTCGGCGTTGCTAAAAGCCAGCACCACGTCGGGCTGCTGATCGGGAAATACTTGCGCAATCGCAGAAAGAGAGCTGGTCACAATACGGCCCTGGTTATTAAACAGCCGGCTGGCCGTCTGCAACACGGATCGGTCATCCGAAGCAACCAGGACGACTCGCTCGCTACGCGCCTGGTCATAACGCGACTGCCAGAATTCGGCATCGCGTTGCGAGGGGGGCACTTCGCTGGCAACGGGCGTGCTGGGCAACGGCAGGCTGAATGAAACCGTGGTGCCCTGCCCCGGGATGCCCGCGCTTTCAGCCCACATGCGTCCACCATGCAACTGGATAAACAGCCGGCTGATGGACAACCCCAACCCGGAGCCGACCGTCTCATCTACCGGCTCGCTCACACGAGAGAACTCATCAAACAGCAACTTCAGGTTCTCCGGAGAAATGCCCAGACCCGTGTCCTTGACGCTGACGACGATTTCATCTGCCATACGCTCGATGCGCACTATGACGCCGCCGGTCGTAGTGTAATGTCGGGCGTTGCTCAAGAGGTTCAAGATCACCTGCCGGATGCGGATGCGGTCCAGTTGAATCTCGGGAATATCCCCCACCACTTCCGTTTTCAGGTATAACCCGGCGTGATCAAACCACTTGCGCGCCAGGCTGACGGCCTGCTCCACCACCTCGAGTACGGCGGAGCGTTCCTTCTTCAGCACTACGCGATTCGCCTCTATCTGCGCCAGGTCCAACACGTCGTTGATCAACCCCAGCAAGTGCTTGCCGGAACGATAAATCTCATTGACGTCTTCGCGCAAGTTCGAAGGCCATTCCTTGATGCCATAGCTTTCGGGAGCATTGGCGATCACCTCGCTGAAGCTGATGATGATGTTCAGCGGCGTGCGGATTTCGTGGCTGATCATATTGGCGAAGCGCACCTTCATCTGGCGGGCCTCTTCGGCTTGCTGTCGGGCGATGATTAGCGAGGCATTCGACCGCCCCAGGCGATAGAGCGCCTCGTCCAGCGCCTTCACCGATTGAGCCAGTTGTCGGCGCTGCTCACGCAACTCATCGCGCACCTGGATCGAATCTCGCGCACTACTCAACGCCATCGCCAGGCTATCAAAAATCGGGCGCGAGGCGATATAGGCACACGCCGTGACGGAGGCCAACGCCAACTCTGCGCTGAGCAGATCGATCGTCGTGATGTATCCGCCGATAGAGATTACCCCAAGCATCGCGCCACACAAAATGCCGCTCAAGACTAACACCGGCGTAGAGGCCACCGCGCTGATCAATACCACCAGTGAGGCATACAGGTAGATCGCGGGCGACCCGGGGTGTCCTACTATTTCACACGTCACTGCGATGCCCAACCCCGAAAGGCAAGTGGTCAAGCTAAAGGCAGTATGGCGACGTAATAAGTACCCCGCCGCCCCGCTCGCCAGCAAAGTAACCAACGGCACCAAATTGATGAGCCAGACACCCGGCGATACGGCCTGGCGCACCGCGGCAAACCACGCAACGGCGGCGATCAGGATCATTAGATAGCGCTGGTAGCGCTCCCTAAAATCGGCGACCTCTATGTCGAGCATCTTGTCATAAGCAGGAGCGGCTTCGTTTTCCACTGTATGCACGGCCATATCTCACCTCGCATGACGTATCCAGTTCATTATCTATCGCCGGGTCCCCTGGCGCTACCCAGATAAAGGGCTGCCACCCCAAAACTCTCCAACACAAAGCCGTTTTGCACTTCGCAATATCTTAAGTAGACTACACGCAAGTCGAGTGAGACTCATCAAGCGATCTGGCATTTGGAGGTTATGCGTGATAGACCTGAATACACTACCAATGCGCGTGGGCATCGGCCAGTTCAATGAATTGACCGCGGAACAAATCGCGTTCGCCAAACAGTGCGGCGCGGAAGATGTGCTTTTAAATATGTTGGGCGGCGGCGAACTGCACGGCGACGAACGCTGGGAATTTGCCGATTTGCTGCACCTGCGCATGCGCGCCGAAGATAACGGGCTGCGCCTGTTTGCGCTGGAAAACGTGCCGACTCGCTTCTACGACAAAATCATGATCGGCGCGGAGGGGCGCGAGCGGCAACTGGAAAACATGCAGGAGACCGTGCGCAATATGGGGCGCGCGGGCATCCCCGTGTTGGGGTACCACTGGATGCCGAACAGCGTGTGGCGCACGTCGGCGGCCCTGCCCATTCGCGGCGGGGCTATTTCCAATGCTTTCAAGATGGCGCTGGTGAAAGAGGCCCCCCTGACGCATGGGCGCGTGTACGACGTGGACGAAATGTGGGCCAACTACGACTGGTATCTCTCACAGATGTTGCCGGTGTGTGAGGAGTATCACGTGCGCATGGCGCTACATCCCGATGATCCGCCCGTCCCATCGCTAGGCGGCGTGGCGCGCCTGTTCTGCAACTTCGAAGGCTTCAAGCACGCGATGGAAGTTCATTCCAGCCCCATGCACGGCCTGGATTTCTGCCACGGCTGTTGGTCCGAGATGCGCGGTGGCGCAGGGGTGATGGAGGCGATTGAGTATTTTGGCTCACGCGGGCGCATTTTCTATGTGCATCTGCGCGACGTGCTGGGCAGCGCGGAAGACTTCACGGAGTGCTTCCTGGGCGAAGGCAACATGAATATCTTCAAAGTGATGCGCAAGCTCAAAGAGGTGGGCTTCAACGGGCTCATCATCGATGATCACGTGCCACACATGGTCAACGACACGCCGTGGGGGCACCGCGGGCGCGCATTCGCCACCGGCTACATCAAGGCCATGCTGGATGCGGTCAACACCGTCGATTGACGATTTTGGATTTGGAGACGGTTACCCTCGCAAAGGTATTGGCACGCTTTTAGGAAGGTTTGAAACCCATACGAGGGTTTACCCATAAAAAAGCTCCGGGGTTTGTGGTGGGCTTTGCCTGGCGGCAGCAAAGCTCACCGGAACCCCGGAGCTTCGACCGGATCGACAATCGTCAATCCAAAATCGGAAATCTACTCCTTGACTGCGCCAGCGGCCATGCCCTGCACGACGTACTTCTGGGCAACCAGGAAGATGATCATGACCGGCACGATCATGATCAACCCGCCCAATGCTTTCTCAGGTTCGTTGATCGGCAACTCGCGCAGGAAGGTCGGTGAGCCGGCCGTGGCATTCATCAGGGCGGCGATGCCAAGCGGCAGGTTATAGGTCTCCTTGTGGTTCAACATCACGAAGGGCAGGAAGTAGTTGTTCCATGCGGCGTTGAAGGTCAAGAAGCCCAAGGTGGCTATCATCGTCTTCCCCAGTGGCAATCCCACGCTCCAGAACAACTGCCACTCGTTGCAGCCGTCCACCTTGCCGGCGGCGAGCAAGTCCTTGGGCAATGTGACGCTGTAGTACACATAGGAGAGATATACGCCAAAGGGGGCAAAGGCGGAGGGCAGGATGACCGACCAGGGATTATTCACCAGCTTGAGCAGGTTCATCTCCAGGAACAACGGCAGCACCATCGCCGAGCCGGGCAGAATCATGGTGATCAGGGTCAACCACATCACCAGTTGGCGCCCCTTGAACTTCATCGTGGCCAGCACATAGCCGGTGGGGATGGCAATCGCGATGCTCAGGAACACCGAGGTGAGGGTATACCAGATCGAGTTGAGCGTCCAGGTCTGCATCAACCCTTCGCCGAACATGGCGATGTCATTCCACGCTACGGCATAGTTGGATATCGGGCCGATCTCCAACGGCGACTTGGTCAGATCGTACATGTCTTGCCAAATGCGCGTCGGCGCAATGGCCAGCCAAACCAACGGCATGACGAAGAAGGCGGCAAACACCAACAGGACGAGCAGCCGGATGACCATCTCGACGCCCGACAACCCATTCCAGCGCGGGTTATGGTGGATCACATAGTAAAGGAGGCCCGGCTTTGGCTGCTGCTGCGGCGCATCAAGTGCGGTTTGCATGATTGTTGCTCCCTGCTCCTAATTATTGGCCGATACATCGGTGGAATAGAAATTGGTAGCGCGAATCACCGCGTATGCCAACACTACACCGATGATCATCATCAGGACCGAAATCACGGCGGACGCGCCGAAGTTACCTAACCCAAAGGCCCAGTTATAGGCGACAAGGTTTGGCGACCATAAGTTCGAAATCGTGGAGGTGACGCCGCTCATCAGTTGCGGTTCAGCAAACAACTGCACGTTGCCGGCCATAACGTTGATCAACATGAAGGCGATGTAACGCCCAATCAACGGACGCTTGATCAACCATGCCAGTTGGAATGGATTGCACCCATCCATGATGGCCGCTTCGACGATTTCCTCGGAGATGCCTTGTAACGCGCCGTAAAATACGGCGATCCACCCTCCCGCGCCCCCGAAAAAGCCCATCAAGGTGAACACCACCGGCGCCGTGTCGTTGTTCACCACCTGCTTGATGTCCGTAAAGCCAATCAGGTGCAACACCGGCCTGAAGACACTCAGATCGGGGTTGAAGGTGAACAGGAATAGCATTACCAGGGCCGGGCCAGTCACCGCGCCAGGGAGGAAATAAACTGTGCGCATGACCAACGAAAAGCGATTCGGGCGCGCGTGCAAGAGAAGCGCCAGCAGCACGACAAAGACCAACCCAAACGGCACCGAGACAATCAGGAAGCGCAAGACGTTTCCAAAGGCGGGGAGCAGATAGGGATCCTTAAATGCCCTGATGATATTAGCAAAGCCGGCCTGGAAGAATATCGGTTTTCCGCCCTTGAACGTCGCAAATGTTAATAGCAATGAGTAGATCGCCGGCCCCAATGAAAACATGAACATCGCGATCAGATAGGGCAACAGGAAGATATATGCCGGGTTCACCCTGAAACGCCGGGCCGTTTTATTGTGCGTCGTGACGATCGCCTGGGTTTGAGCAGCCACTGAGTCCTCCGGAACAGTTAAACAGCCCCTGCTGGCAAGGGCGTTCACCCCCTGCCAGCAGGGAATTGATTGAAGGGTTAGTTACAAACCTCTGCGCACAATCGTTACTTAGAGGTCTTTACGTCGTAACCTTCCTTCTGTGCCAGGTCCACCAGCGCGGCCTGGACATCCTTCAACGTATCCACGGTCGGTTTCTTCTGCTCAACCGCGGTGAGGAAGGGCTTGAGGCCCTGGCCCAGGTCATAGCGAACCACGTCGGTGTAGTTGGGATTCACCAGGCCGGTGGCTTCCTTCATGATCTCATAGGGGTTCGATGCATAGAGCTTGCTGGAATCCAGGCTCTTCGCCCAAGCATCTGCGGCTGGCCCGTAAGCGGGCATCGTGCCCACGATTTGGGTCACGTCAAGGTCGGTCGTCATGTAGACGGCAATGGACACAGCCAGCTTCGGGTTCAGCGTATGCTTAGAGACCATCCACGCAGAACCACCCCAGTTGCCGGTGTAGGCCTTATCTTCGGCTTCCCACTTCGGCATCAGCGCAGCCGCGAGTTGGTTCTTATACTGGTCTTCCTTGTAGTAAGTGCCCTTGAACACGTAGTCACCGCACCAGGCCGCGCAGGGCATCATGAGGATCTTGCCGGCATTGCCCAGTGCAACATACTTGGCGTCAAACGGGTCCAGGTTGGACAGGCTGCCATTGGCGACCATGTGGTCAATCAACTTGGCCACGCGCACGCACTTATCATCCTCAGCGTTGATCACAACCTCAGAAGTGCTCAACGGCTGAGCGATCGGGCAACCGCTGGCCCACAGGAAAGTGGTTGGCTCGTTGTGAGCCGTGCCCAGCACGTAGCCGGGATGTTCCTGAGCGACCTTATCACCCAGGGCCTGGTACTCTTCCCAGGTGGTCGGCACGGTGTAACCGAACTGATCCATTTGGGTCTTGTCGTACCACAGGATCATCGGGGCCAAGTCGTTGCGCAAGCAGAGCAACTTCTTGTCCGGCGAGTAGCAAGGATCCAACGCGCCGGGGACGAACTGTGAAACGATGGACGGATCAACCCAAGGAGTCAGATCACCTGGATAGTCGTGCGCGGCGTCTGCTACCTTCATCACAATGCTGGGCTCGGCGAAGACCACGTCTGGCCAACCGCTCCCAGAGTTGTTGAAGAGCAACACCTTCGAGGCGAACTGACCACGATCTACGATCTCGAACTTCACCAGGCTGGCCTGATCAGGGTGCTTTTCGGTCCACAGGTCCGCCATGGGCTTGCGGGCAGCATCAATCCAAACGGTGATCGGAGCAGTATCATCATACGGGTTCGCGGTCGGTTCAGGGGTTGCCGTCACGACGGTTTCCTGGTTGACAACCGTCGTGGACTCCACCATCTGTGTTTCTTTGACGACGACGGTATTGACGACAACTTGCGGCGTTGCAGACCCACACGCGGTCAGAGCAAGAGTAAGTAGCGCTACCGGAGCAACGGTCTTATACATAATACGCTTCATATTTGGACTTCCTCGTCGAGAATAGATCATGCTTAGTCATTTGGCTTGAAATTTCACGCGATCTAAACGAAGAAAAGTAGTTTGCCGGGGATTCACCTCCTTACGAATGAACCGAAACCACTCTTGCTTCCCTGCCTTGCCGGACTATTTGACTTCCTATCTCCTGATCTCCTCTGCTATACCAGGTGATACATGCCTTTATGGCAGGTAACAACGTGAGGTGGCTGTATGACATTTGTTATAAATTCACTATCAGCCTGAAATATGATAACGGGCGGTCGGAATGGAGGCAATCATTCACGGCCAATAATCGGCCATAATTCGGCCCACCCACTGTCATAATAACGGCTCCCCAGCCTGTACCCGCTGATTGGCTGCGCAAATGGGTTGGGTTGACATCAAGATACACAAAGAGCATCTACTTGCAAACCCTGTACACCCCCCTACTGGGGGTGTATATTGCAGGCCAATCTCGCTTGTGCTACCATGCGAGCATCGGCAAGTGACAGAGTTTGCGTGCACGGTGAGTCTGACTGTCAAGAGTCCGCTTTTGTGTAATCGTCTATTCGATTAGAGAGCAGGGATGGGGAACAATCAACACGACGTACCCGATATTGTTGTAGGACGTCTTCCGATCTACTTACGCGCGTTATCCGCGATGCGAACCGATGGCAAGCGCTATACATCCTCGCACGAACTCGCACGCTGGCTGGGGATTAGTTCGGCGCAAATTCGCAAGGACCTGTCGCATTTTGGTGAATTTGGAAAGCAAGGCACAGGCTACTCGGTTTCCGGCCTGTACGATCAGTTGCGCCAGATACTGCACCTGGACCGCGAATGGTCTCTGATCGTGGTGGGTGCGGGGAAAATCGGTAGCGCCGTCGCCAGCTATACGGGTTTTGCGCAACGCGGGTTCCGCGTCATTGCGCTGTTCGATAACGACCCGGACAAAATCGGCACACAGGTCGGCCCGTTCATCGTGCGCTCCAACCAGGAAATTGCGTTGTTCGTGCGCGAAAGCCACGTCAGGCATGCCATGATCGCCGTGCCGGCGCAATACGCACAGCAAGTGGCTAATCAACTGGTCGCCAGCGGCGTATTGGGGCTCCTCAATTACGCGCCAATCAACTTATCCGTACCCGATCACGTACACGTGGAATACATCGACCCCGTCGTACACTTGCAAAAGATGACCTACTACATGGACTAGCCGGCCCGTCTATGGCTTTACGTCCACCCGGCCAAGTTCAACGACTTCCTGCCCACCATCGGTCAAGACGCGCTGGCCCGAAGCCGGGTCATAGATGCCGACCTCAATACGCACCTGCCCGCTGAACCCTTGTGGCAGCGCCAGCCCATGATGATCCTCCACGTCGATTCCGACCGGCAAACTGGTCATCGGGCGCAAGTCATTCAAAGGCTGAGCATCGTGCTGAGCAACCAGGTTGCCCTGCGCATCCACCGCATGCACGAAAACTTTGTCATTCTGCTTCAATGCCGCTCCCGCTCGCCAGCGAAGCGCCACTGGTAACACGTCGCCGGCTTGAGCCGAGGAGGGCAATTCCGCGTGGACCAGTTGCAGGTCAAATCCGTCCGCGTTCGTCCAGCGGAATGGGACGCTCGTCACGGGGATCAAGTCTGCACGTGGAGCGCCGTACAGGCCATAAAACACGCCCTCTTCTCCCCACTCCGCCGTCGCCGGGTAATAGTGCGTGTCCAACCAACCGCGCAGGTCGCCGTTCCGCCCGGCCAGCCCGCGATATAGCACCACCCAGATGCGCTGGTGCATTTGCGCCGCCGCTGACAGACGCGCCTGCCAGCGCACCGCCGGCTCAATCACCGGATCCCAGGTCAACGCATAGGACCACGCGGGGTCTGTTGCTTGCCTGTCCAGGACATAGAAGCCCGCCGGGCTGAGCACGTTAAAGACCACCAAATCATCCGGCTGAGCTTGCGGCAGGATGTGCCGGGCATAAGTGTGTGGATTATAGGGGTCAAATACTTCCAGCGCCTTTTGATAAACCAGGTTGGCGCTAGCATTGAAATAGACCCCTATCAGCGCGAGCACCGCTACCCCGGCCAAGAAGTGCCACTGTTGCGCCAACTGATCGAGCGCCCAGGCCAGCCACAACCCCAACAGCGCAACAGCGCATACCAACATCCGCTCGTTAAAGGCCCAATTGCGCGCCCCAATGCTCACACCCAGCAACGTGAAGATGATCGCCATGAGCGGCAAAGCCAGTTGTAGCAACCCGGCCCAGGCTGAGCCGCGCGCGCGCAATCGCCCAACGCCAAAGGCGATCAACCCGCTAAGCAGCAGCCCGCCGACCACCCAAAACCCCGGCTGCCCAGTCCAGCGAGACATGACCAGCCCCTCCACACCGAGCTTGAGGAAGTAGGTGACCGGATAAGCCTGCGCCGTATTGCCCGTATCGGCAGACGCGCGCGACAGGAACTGCGGAATTGCAAAAATAGCCCACGGGACATAAACCAGCAACGCCAGGCTGGTTCCCAGCGCCACCCATCGCAAAGTGAACAGGAAGCGCTTCCCGTTGCGCAAGAGGGCCACGACCAAGACGTAAACGGCCAGCCCGGCCAGCACCCATACTGCGTGATAGAGCGTGTACATCGCGCCGGCGGCACCCACGACGAAGGCAAACAACCCGCCAACGGGGACGCGGGGCTGATCAAGCAAGCGCAAGCCCCCCCACACGGCCAGCAGGACGAAGCTGGGCACCAGCGCATACATACGAATGACGGCGCTGTAATAGACCAATAGCGGCAGCCAGGCTATCAGGCCGGTTGCAATCAACCCCAGGCGTAGCGACCCGGACCAGCGCCTGGCAGCCACAAATGCCAGCGGAACCGCAGGCAAGCTCATCATTACGGCCAGGAACCGGTCGCCGAAGAGTGAGACGCCCGCGATGGATTGCCAGGCCCCCAACAACAGATAGAACAGCGGCGGGTGAACGTCTTCGGCGGTGATGGTGAACAGGTCCCCAAGGCTCAGAGAGGCGTGCGCAATCGACCAACCCTCATCCCAGCGCGGCGGTACCTGCACCAGCCCTACCATGCGCAGCACGAAGGCGAGCAACGTCATCAGG
>DAOUFG010000081.1:0-11776 GCA_034430115.1 Thermoflexales bacterium
GACGCCCCGCCATTGTTCTTGCTGTGCGCCAACGACGATGAGATGGCCACCAGCAACAGCATCCGCCTGTACTCGGAATACAAGGCCGCCGGTCACGCGGTGGAACTGCACATCTATTCCAGGGGCGCGCATGGCTTTGGCATGACGAAGCAAGGTCTGCCTTCCGACACGTGGATCGAGCGCTTTGCCGATTGGCTGGCGATCACGTTCAAAGAATGAGAAGAAATTGGATAGGGGCAAAGCATTGCCGCAGGGCTCTGGCTTACCTAGATTCTCTGGCAATGCTTCGCCCTACTTCGCAAATATGAGCCAATATTTTCTACAAACCCGGCGCTTGGGCTTTCGCTTGTGGCAAGCGACCGACCTGGGCCTTGCGCTTGGGCTATGGGGCGATGCGGATGTGACGTGCCTGATCGGCGGGCCGTTTTCCGCCCAGCAAGTGCAAGAGCGGTTGGCGCGCGAAATGGCGAACCAGGCGCAGTATCGCGTGCAATACTGGCCCATCTTCCTGCTGGCGACGGACGAGCATGCTGGCTGTTGCGGGCTGAGGCCCTATCAATTGGAGCAGCAACGCTATGAGATCGGCTTTCACCTGCGCAAGGCTTGCTGGGGCCAGGGGCTGGCTGTCGAAGCCGCGCAAGCCGTGCTGCACTATGCCTTCACTCAACTGGGGGCGGAAGGGCTTTTTGCCGGGCACAACCCGGCGAACCAGGCCTCGCGACACATATTGCAGAAGCTGGGGTTCACCTACACGCACGATGAGTTCTACCCGCCGACCGGGTTGAATCATCCTTCCTACTTGCTCATCAAGAGCGACTACCTCGCGTCGGGTAACGCAATAGGAGCACAATAATGACAATCAAATGCTATCCGGGGCCTGCTGGTGTGGCCCCGTCCGACGACTTCAGCGTGCGCGTGGATGGCCAACCCGTGTTCGTCTATCCCGCCCGCGTCAGCGCGATGCCGGTGAACCAGGTCTGGCCGGGCTATCAGCGCCCGTTGGACCAGACGGAACTGGCCTCCTTCGCCTATTTCGATACCAGCGGCCCGGTGCAGGTGGAGGTCACCTCGCGTAAACCGATCGAGCGCGTCACCATCCGGCCGCTTTCGTATGGCATTCAGCCCAGCGTGACGGGCCAGACCATCTCCTTCCGCCTGGAGAAGCCCTGCCAGGTGGTGTTGGAAGTGAATGACTGGCACAACGCTCTGCACCTGTTTGCGAACCCACCGGAGACGGCCCAGCCCTCGCCCGATGATCCACAGGTGCGCTTCTTCGGCCCCGGTGTTCACGAGGCCGGGCTGATCACCTTGCGCACCGGCGAAACGCTCTACATCGCCGGCGGCACTGTGGTATATGGCTACGTGCGCGCCGAAAATGCCGACGACGTGCGCATTTTGGGGCGCGGCATTCTGGATGCCAGCAAGGTCAAGCGCGAAGACGGCGGCGGTGCAATGGTCGCGCTGCATGAGTGCGCCCATGCGCAAATCGAGGGCATCATCTTGCGCGACCCGCACGTGTGGACGGTGATGCCCGCCGGTTGCCGGGACGTGCACATCTCCAACATCAAGCTGGTCGGCTTGTGGCGTTACAACGCCGACGGCATCGACGTGGTGAACAGCCAGGACGTGCTGGTGGAAGATTGCTTCGTGCGTTCGTTTGACGATAGCCTGGTCGTCAAAGGGTTGGACCATCATTACCCCTGCCGGCGTTTTGGGCCCGACGTGCGCAACGTGGTATGGCGCAACTGCGTGGTGTGGAACGATTGGGGCCGCGGGTTGGAGATCGGCGCGGAGACGCAGTCCCCCGTGATGGAGGGCATCCGCTTCGAAAATTGCGACATCGTCCACTTCGTCCATCGCGCGATGGACATTCAGCACGGCGACCGCGCGCTGGTGCGCGACGTGCACTTTGGCGGGGTGCGCGTGGAGGAGCCGATCACCGAGGGCGCCAAAATCGCCCAAGAGCTTTATGCCCCCGAAGATCTGGGATTGTTGATCGAACTCATCATTTACTTCACGATGTGGAACAAAGACCCCGAGCGCGGCAAGATCGAGGCGGTGCGCTTCGACGACATCCAGGTTTTGACGCCGCGCGCCTTGCGCGTGAACGTGGCCGGGTATGACGCCGATCACCAGGTGCGCGACGTGACGATCCAAAGCTTGGTCTGGCAGGGCCGCAAGCTGACGCACCTGGACCCCGCGCTCTTCACGCTGAACGAATACGTGCAGGACATTCGGATTGACCGGTAGGCGCAGGCTTTACGCCTGCGCAGAAGCGCGAGTGTGAAACTCGCGCCTACCACGGCGCAGCAACCGGACGTGATTTTGACCAGACTGGTAGGCGCAGACTTCACGCCTGCGCAGGAGCGTGAGTATGAAACTCGCGCCTACCATGACGTATCAACTGGACGTAATTTGAACAGATTGGTAGGCGCAGGCTTTACGCCTGCGTCCATTCGCGAAGATTCGTAGATTCATGGAGTGAGGAGGTAGGCAATGCAGCCCGACGATTTGACGCTTGAATCTCAAAAAGACGTGCTGAGGTTTGACCATGCCACGCTTGCGCTGGTGTCGCTGCGCGCGAAGCACGCGCCGGCGCAGGAATTCATCAGCCCGCCTGCGTCTGCCCCGGTCTTCATCATCGGCTACCTGGACGCGCAACGCCAATACCGCTGGCTGTATTCTCAGCAGGCCGGCCATGTCACCGTCGCGCAAAGCGACGTCGCCGGCCGGCGCACGTTGACGGCCACCTATTCTGAGCTGGCCGGGCTCGACCTGCAAGTGACTTGCCAGGTGAGCGCTGCGCCCGATGACCCCTTCACGCGCTGGCGCATCGGCCTGCGCAACAACGCCGGGCTGGCGGTGGTGGACGTGCAATATCCATTCATCGTGTGCCCCTTCAACTTGCAAGGGCAGCCCGGCAGCGAGGCGATTGTGTTGCCGCACGGCTATGGCAGCGGGCACCTGATCCAAAACCCCGGCCAGGCCATCCCTGCCGGCGGTGCCTGGCGCCAGAAGCTGGCCCCCGATTCATGGCGCGAATGGGAGTTTTGCTCGCGCACTGGCGACGCGAACCATTACCCCGGCATGCAGTTTGCCCAGTTCCTGGCCTATTACAACGACCGGGCCGGGCTCTACCTGGCCTGCCAGGATGCGCAGGCGAACGTCAAACGCTTCGCCGCGCTGCAACATGGGCCAGGGCTGCGCCTGGGGGTGGCGCATGTGGGCGACTGGCCTGCGCAGGGCGAGCGCGCGCTGGAATATGACACCGTGACGCGCAGCTTCGAGGGCGATTGGTATACCGCCACCGACATCTATCGAGATTGGAGCAAGGAGCAGGAATGGTTCGTCCCGCTCACGCGCCGCCAGGACATCCCCGCCTGGTTGCTCGATTCGCCCGTCTACATCACCGTGCGCCCGCAGGGTGTGCTCGACGCCGGCCCCGTGAGCAGCGTCGATGCGTTTGTGCCGTATGAGAAGTGCATCCCTTTGTTGGAGGACGTATCCCGGCAGGTGCAGGCGCCGCTGGCGGTGATCCTGATGGGCTGGGAGCGCGGCGGCTCGTGGGTGTATCCCGATGCGCTGCCCCCGGTGGGCGGTGAGGAATCGTTGCACAGCTTCATCCGCGCGTTGCGCCGGCGCGGCTGGCACGCCGGGTCATTTTGTAGTGGCACGCGCTGGGTGATTGGGCAGTGTTGGAACAATTACGACGGGCGCGACTATTTTGTGCAGCAGCACGGTGCGGAGAGCGTTTGTCGCGAGGCGGACGGTTCGGCGTGGCGCGAGTCGTGGGATGTTGACTGGCGCCCCAGCTACGCGTGTTGCCTGGGCGCGGCCAAAACGCGCCAGGTGGCCCAGGAATTCGTGGCGCACCTGGTCGGCTGGGGCATGGAGTCGATCCAGTTCCTGGATCAGAACAACGGCTCCGCCACCTTTCCCTGTTTCGCGGCGGACCACGAGCATCCGCCCGTGCCGGGCAAGTGGATGGCCGAGAAGATGAGGCAGTTCATGGCTGAACTGCACGAATCAGCCAGGGCGATGGGAGAAACGGGCGTGGTGCATTCCGCCGAGAGCGGCCTGAACGAAGTGTGCTTGCCGCTGTTCCAGGAGACTGAGTTGCGCACCTTCCCGCCCGGCTATGACACGGATACGATCCCGCTCTATCAATATTTGTTTCATGAGTGCGTGGTGTTGCAAGGCATGATGGGCAACGCCCCCGAGCCCTATCACCTGGCGTTGCGCAATGCCACCAACTGCGTTTTGGGCGGCATCCCCGGCGGCGTGCTCACCGGCGATGGCAGCTTGTTGGATAAAGACACCAACAACTGGGCGCCCTGGGAGCCGCGCGTGGAACACAGTGAACAGGCCTTTGCAATGATCCGCGCCGTGACGGCGCTGCGGCGCGGGCCGGGCAAGGACTTCCTGGTCTATGGCCGCATGCAACGACCCGCCCAGGTGGATGAGGTGCAAACGGTGGAGTGGACGTATAGCGGCCGGACGAATCGCATCCCCGCCGTGTTTCACTCCGCCTGGCAGGCCCCGGATGGGCGCGCCGGTGTGGTGCTGGCGAACTGGACGGCCCAACCCCAAACGGTGCGATTGCGCGATGAGCGCTTGCAAGCGGGAAATGCGAGGCTGGTGCTGCATCTCTCCGGCCGGGCGCTGGAAAGCCGCGTGTTGGATGCTTCTGCGGCCGGCATGCCGATCACACTGCCGGCGCTGTCGTGTGCATGTGTGGTGCGTGACTATTAGGAGGAAATGATGGCTTCAAGGTTTCGTGGCATCTATGCCGTGCTCCAGACGCCCGTCACAGCGGATGGCGAACTGGATGAAGAGAGTCTGCGTCGCGAGGTGGCCTTCGATATACGGGCCGGGGCGCATGGGTTGGTGTTCCCTGTGCTGGGCGGCGAGTTTCAATATATGTCCGACCGTGAGCGCCAACGCCTGGCCGAGGTGGTGGTAGGCGAGGCAGCCGGGCAAATCCCGGTGGTCATCGGCGTGGCGGCGCCCGTCGCGGCCATCGCCGCGGAGCACGCCCGGCATGCCGCGCAAATCGGCGCGGACGCGGTGATCGCTTTGCCGCCCTACCTCAGCGCCGGCACACAGGAAGAGGTGCTGGCCTATTACCGCGCCATTGCGCAGGCCGCCCAACGACCGGTGTTCGTCCAAAACACCGCGCCGGCGCTTTCGCCAACGCTCATCGCGCGCCTGTTGCGCGAGGTGGAGCACGTGCACTACATCAAAGAGGAAATGTCGCCCAGCGCGCACAATATCAGCGCGTTATTGGGGCAGGTCGGGCCGGAATGTTGGGGCGTGTTCGGCGGTGCGTTGGGGCGTTGGATGATCTCGGAGATGCGCCGAGGCGCGAGCGGGTTCATGCCCGCCGCCGAGGTGCCCGATGTGTATGCCCAAATTTGGGACGCCTTCCAGGCTGGTGATGAACCAAAAGCCAGGGCCATCTTCAATCTGCTGTTGCCGCTGGTGAACCTGGAGATGTTGCTGGGGATGCAGGTGTGCAAAGAGGTACTGGTGCGGCGCGGGGTCATCCGCACGGCGCACATGCGCACGCCCGGCTGCGTCGCCCTGGACGACGACGATCGCCGCGAGCTGGACGCCGTCATGGCGGACTTATCGCCGTTGTTCCGAAAAGTTTAACCGCAGATGAACACAGATTTGAAAGTGAGTAAGGGATGGGGAGAAGACACCCGATTTTGGCGCCGAGTACGGCGCTTAAAAATCGGGTGTCTTACTGCCGCCATATTCATCTGTGGTTCGAAGAATCGGGCCTCTCGTCGTCACGCTAATAACTTTTGCCGGTGAGCTGCTCGATTGCTTTCAGAAGTTGCGCATCGCCGCTGGCGCGTATCTGGGCCGCCGTCAACCCTTTCGCCGTCTCCGGGCTAAGAGGAGCCAGGCTGTGTGTAAGGGTGATGCTCACGTCGGGTGAGATGCCCTTGTGCCAGATTTCGCGTCCCGAAGGCGTCAGCCACTCTTGCACGGCCATCAACATCGCCGAGCCGTCGGACAGGCTGAACTCGTTCAACACGGTGCCGGTGCCGAAGGTCGTGTCGCCGACGAGTTTCGCCCGGCCCGCGTCTTGCAGCGCCCCGGCGGTGATCTCCGCGGCGCTGGCTGTGCCCCCGTCGATCAAGATCACCATCGGCAGCTTGTTGACGGGGTTGGCCGGCTGCACGCTCACCGGCGTGATGCTGCCGTGCGCGTCCTTCTCCAGCAGCACGTTGCCGGTGACCACAAATTGACTGGTGACGTCCACCGCCTCGTTCAGCAGTCCACCAGGGTTATTGCGCAGGTCCAACACGATGCCGGTGAGGTGTTGCTGCGTGACGTCGGCCAGCACCTTGTGTAAATCTTGCGAGACGCCCTGGCTGAACGCCGCGACCCGAATGTCGGCGATGGTGGTGCCAGGGAGTTGTTGCCACACCACGTTGTTCAAGGTGATGCGGGCGCGCGTGAGTTTGTAGTCCACGTGGGTACCGTTCTGCGGGTTGCCGATGGTAAGCGTGACGGTGGTGCCGGGCTGGCCGGTGACGAGCGATACGACCTCGCTGATCGACATGCCGTCAGTGCTCTTGCCGTCGATGCCTTCGATGACGTCGCCGGAGCGCAGCCCGGCGTGTTGGGCGGGCGAATCGTCGATGGTGGAGACGACCACGATCTGGCCATCCTTTTCCTGGATTTCGATGCCCACGCCGTTCAATTGTCCCTGGGTTTGGTTGTGCTCTTCCTGCACCATTTGCGGGGTGAGGAAGCGGCTGTGCCCCGTATCGCCCAGCGCGTCCACCATGCCGTTGATTGCGCCATAGGTGAGCGTGGTGGACACCACCGCCGTGCGGTCAACGTAATTCTGCTGGATGATGTTCCACGCCTGTGCGATGAGTTGGAAGTTTTGGGTTGCCTCGGCAGGAATGTTGGAGGGTGGCAGCACCTGAGAGAAAAATCCCCGGTCAAGTGCCACACCGCCGAAAAAGCCGCCAGTGACGAGAAAGATGGACAGCCCAATGCCGCCCACAACGCGCTTAAAGTTATTCATCTGTTTCCTGGTAGCCGTGACCCTATCGGCGGGCACCCATCCGGCGCTCCGCAGCCACGCTACTGCGCAATTGTAATGGGCCGTCTTTTGTAAGTCCTGTTTGGCGAGCGGTTTACCTTATGTGTGTTCGTGCGTCCCAAGAATTCACTGGAGGTTCATAAACCATGTTCACCCGTCCATTGGTCGCATTCGTGATCGCCGGTCTGCCGTTGCAAAATTTCGGCGTCGCGATCACGCATCCCGCCGCCGGCACGCCGGAGGCCAAAGCCTATCAACACCTGGTGGCGGTGATGGATCAGTATCACCAGACCTATGATGTGTATACCGACCTGGACGCCGGCGGGAACCACTTTGTGCATCGCGCGAAGATGGGCAGCGCCGTGACCACCGACGACGCTTACACCGGCGTGGCGCATAGCGGCTCCACCGCCATCAGCAACGCCTTCAGCGGCACGGGCACGGATTGGGGCGGCTGGTCGTTCCAGAATGGCGTGTTGCCTGCCGGCGCGACCCAACCCGTGGATAACTGGGGCAGCTATCCCAACGCGGGGGTGAACCTGAATGGCGCAAGTGCGCTCACGTTCTGGGCGCGCGGCCAGAATGGCAACGAACGCGTGGAGTTCTTTGCCTTTGGCATGCCGGGCGCTTACCCCGATTCGGCCCCCAAGCGCACCACCTGCGGTGCCACCTCACCGTGCTACGTGACGCTGTCCACCACCTGGCAGCAATACAGCGTCCCGCTCAGCGGCATCGACCTGAGCTATATCACGCAGGGATTTGGTTGGGTGACCAATGCCGCGCAAAATGGCAACCAGCCGATCACCTTCTTCCTGGATGACATCCAATATCAAAAAGCGCACACGAGCGACCTGCACTTCTTGACCAGCTACGAGCCGGCAATTCCCGCCACCGCGGGCGACCGGCAGTTGCGCAACGTGGCCTATACCTACGATAATGCGCTGGCGTTGTGCGCCTTCGTGGCCGAGGGCGATTGGTCGCGCGCCAAACTGCTGGCCGACGCATTCGTCTATGCCCATCAGCACGACCGTGCCTACAGCGATGGACGCCTGCGCAACGCCTATGCCTCAGGCGATTTGGCGTTGCCGCCGGGATGGTCACCCAGCGGTGCGGCGCGCCTGCCCGGCTATTGGGACGCAACACAGGGGCACTGGCTGGAGGATGTAGATCAGGTCGGCACATCCACCGGCAACGTGGCCTGGGCGATGCTGGCGCTGCTAAACTATTACGAGGCGCGCGGCGGCGCGACCTACCTCTCAACGGCGCTGGCGCTGGGCCAGTGGGTGGTGACCAATACCTACGACACGCGCGGGGCAGGCGGCTACACCGGCGGTTACGTGGGGCACGAACCGTCGCCTGCAAAGCAACTCTGGAAGTCCACCGAGCACAACCTGGACCTGATCGCGGCATTCACGCGCTTGTATCGGTTCAGCGGGAATGCAGCCTGGCAAACCTATGCGCAGCACGCGCAAGGCTTCGTGAACGCGATGTACGTCGGTGGGCACTTCGCCACCGGCACGCAGGTGGATGGCGTGACGATCAATGCCGAGGTGGTGCCGCTTGACGCGCAGTCCTGGAGTTTTCTCGCCCTGGGCGATACGGCGCAGACGCGCCAGGCGCTCGCGACGGCGGAGGTGAGCCACACCGTGACGTATGCGGGCTTCGAAGGGTTCGACTTCAACACCGACCGCGATATGCCCTGGCCCGAAGGCACCGCTCAGATGGCGGTAGCCTACTGGTTCTTGAAGGATGCAGCCCAGGGTCAGCGCTACGTGAATGCGCTGCGCTGGTTGCAGACGAACGCGGCGCACGCGAACGGCAAGGGCATCGTGGCGGCCCCGGCGGATGGGTTGACCACCGGCTTCGGCTGGGCCTATAACAATCGCCTGCACGTGGGTGCCACGGCCTGGATGATCTTTGCCGAGCGCCACTACAACCCCTTCTATAACCAATATCCCTATAACACCTACGTGGCGGTGGTGCTGAGGTAGGTGCGCCGCGTAAACTGGTGGGCGAGAGTGGCAGGCGCAGGTTTTACACCTGCGCACAAACGATAAGAGCGGAGTTGTGAGCGTGTCATTCCGACGAGCGCAGCGAGGAGGAATCTTGGCTGCGCATTATGCGTAAGTTCATCATGGCTCAGATTCCTCATACGCCATCGCATCCCACGTGCATTTTCGCCAGCGGGCGTATTCGGAATGACAGCGCCGTTGGATCAGCCCTGGTTGGGAAGCGTAGAGAACATCCGCGGCGCTGGTTATCCGCCATCGGTTGAACCGGTGGCCTCTGAGAGATCACCCGGCGCAGGGCGACCTTGTTAAAATAGGTCTCTGCGCTCATGGACATGAATCAACCGAAGCCGGGCCCGCGCCCCACGCTGTTGCGACGCATCTTCTCGCGAGAGAACCTGATCGCACTGGCGATTTGCCTCATCCTCATCGCGCTGGTGATCGCCACCGCCGATAGCGCGCCACAATGGATCTACCAGGGCTTTTAAAAGACAATGAACCTGACCAACATCATCGCCTTCTCCGTGCTCTGCGTCGCCTTTGGCGGGCTGTCGCTCGTGGCGGGCGAACGCGTCCGGCAGGCGAAGGGCTGGGTCATGCTGGTGGTCAGCGTCTTCGCGGTATATTGGTTGCAATCGTCCACGCCGGTGCGCAACCTGGATTTCTGGCTGCCCACCGCTTCGCTGGGCCTGACGCTGATCGTGTGGGTGATGATCAGCCTGCCTGGTTCCGTAACGCCGAAGACGCCCGCCAAAATCTCGTGGCCCGATACGTGGGTCAGCCTGGCCGTGATCGTCGCCATCGTCTTGCTGGTGGCCCTGACGCGTTACCTGGGCATCTCGGTCATCCCTTCGCGCCCGCCGGACCTGCTGGCGGTGTTCATCGGCCTGGGCTTGATCGCCCTGCTGGCCCTCGGTGCGCGCCTGGCCTTCCGGCACAACACGGGTTTGCTGAACCAGGGCATCCTCTTCATCCTGCTCATCTTCGTGGTGTTGAAGCTGGACTCGTTGGCGCGCGGCGCCAGCGCCGGGTTGCGGGTGCTCACCGGCCAGGCCGCCGATCAGGCCAGCGGGTTGGACATTCGCTGGCTGGGCTTTAGCTACCTGGCCTTCCGGCTGATCCACGTCTTGCGTGATCGTGTGACGGGCCGCCTGGCCCCCGGCGCGCTCTCCCTGCGCGAGTTCATGTCCTATGTGGTGTTCTTCCCGGCGTTCACCGCCGGCCCGATTGACCGCGCCGACCGCTTCGTGAAGGACATGCGCAACCCGGCGACCCCCACTACCGAGGATATGGTGGCGGGCGGCTGGCGCATCCTGGTGGGGGTGTTCAAGAAGTTTGCCGTCGCTGACACGCTGGCGCTGATCGCGCTCAATGAAGCCAACGCCGCGCAATCGTCATCCGTGCTTTGGACGTGGGTGCTGGTCTATGGCTACGCCTTTCGCATCTTCTTTGATTTCAGCGGCTATACCGACATCGCCATCGGCCTGGGGCGCTTCTTTGGCATCAAGCTGCCCGAGAACTTCGACCAGCCGTATCTGAAGCAAAACCTGACCCTGTTCTGGAATAGCTGGCACATCACGCTCTCGCAGTGGTTCCGCACCTATTTCTTCAACCCGCTGACGCGCGCGTTGCGCACAAGGAAGTTCGCCGGTGGTAAGACGCTTTCGCCCACCGTGATCATCCTCACCGGGCAAATCGGCACCATGTTGTTGATCGGGCTATGGCACGGCGTGACGTGGAACTTCGTCGCCTGGGGCGCATGGCACGCCGCCGGGTTATTTGTGCATAATCGCTGGGCCGAGTTCTCGCGCCGTCGCGCCGCGCGGATGGACCCGCCCCCCGAGCCGTCGCCAACCAGCCGGCGCGTCCTCGGGGCGCTAAATGTGCTCATCACCTTTCACTTCGTGGCGTTGGGTTGGGTGTGGTTCGCGTTACCCAACCTGGACTTGTCGCTGAGCGTGTTCCGCAAGTTGGTCGGGCTAGGCGGGTGAGGAACTGACGATTTTAGATTTTGGATTGCCGATTGACGATTAGGCCGCCGACGGCACGGGTGATCATCCCTCGACAGGCTCAGGATGATCATGGTTCGACAGGCTCACCATGATCGTCCGCTCGAAGCGAATGGCTGAGAGGGTGCGAGAAGGAAACCCGCGAAGAGGGCTTTCGATAGCCAGCAGTAACCTTATAGCCGATGGTAGGGATTTGACAACGGATAAGACATGACGAGTAACGAGAAACAAAAATCGGGCGGCATGACATTGGCCCCGGCGCTGCGCATATTGGTCAAGGCGCTCATCCTGTTCGTGCTGGCCAATCTGCTGTTCGCCCTGGCGTATCCGCTGCCTGGCCTGGGGCGCATCTCGGCCTATAACGTGCTCTTCCCGGGCCGCCCACGCCTGCCCTATGGCGATAACCCCGCCCGCGCCTATAACGTCAGCGTGTTGAACGTGGAGGCGATGTTCGCCTCGCACGAGCTGAATGCGGGGCCTAAGCCGGCGGACGAGTTTCGCGTGCTGTTGATCGGTGATTCGTCCACCTGGGGCTGGCTGCTGAAGCCCGCCGATACGCTGGCCGCGCAGATCAACCGCGCCGGGCTGCGCAGCAGCGATGGCCGCCAGGTGCGCGCCTACAACCTGGGCTACCCGATCATGTCGCTGGCGAAGGACGTGCTCATCATCGACCACGCCATGGCCTATCA
>DAOUFG010000082.1:0-4395 GCA_034430115.1 Thermoflexales bacterium
GCCGTATCTGACAATCCGTACTATTAACCCATATGTGGCATGAAGCCAGATGTGGCCGCTATTAGCGGAACATTAAACTTTCAAATGCGATTGCCCTGCGTAACCAGCTAGGGCAAAGTGATGAATATGGTTCTGATGCTATGATAATAGGTCACTTTCTGCGTCGGATAATACGTTAAAGATGCAACATAGTGGGCAAAGAAAATGAGAGTTATTTTCCTGAGTGCCGAGGGCACCTTCGTACTCGATTTGTTGGCATGGTTGTTCTTTCATCTTGGCATTGGTTATTTCTGTTCGCAATTACCAATCACGCGATTTGACCCAAACCGCCCGCTTTACTTGACTTATCCCTGGGAGAAGAACGGCAAGATTTATGAGAAATTACTGCGGGTGCGGCTATGGAAAGAAAAAGTGCCGGAAGGGGGCAAACTCTACCCCAATACCTTCTCGCTGAAACGCCTGGCGTCATTGGACCTGGACTACCTGGAACGTTGGCTGCGGGAAAGTTGCCGGGCCGAATTCTGTCATTGGTTGCTCATGTTGCCGGGCCTGCTGTTCTTTCTGTGGAATGACGTGATGGTGGGTTGGTTGATGGTGGGTTATGCCGTGCTGAACAACATTCTTCCAATTGCCATGCAACGCTTCAACCGCCCGCGCATCCGGCGCATGATTCGCATTGTGCAGCGCCAAACGCCGAATCAAACACCGGCATATCAACCTGCCTGACTGTGTGTATATCATCGCCAGGCGATGATCCCGAAGAAGTAAGCCATGAATACCTGTGTGCCAAAGGGCGGTCTATGCTATAGTTGGCTATCACAAAGCAGGATCATTGGATGAGTGGTGTGAAGACATAAAGATAATCCCCACGGCACATCCCACTCGGACCTCAGGCTCGTGCACATTCACATGGATAAGACTATACAAGATGAACGACTAAAATATGTCCGCATAGCACTGGTGGTTGTGCTGACCGTTTTGGTGGTGATATTTGCCAGTTCGCAGGATCTAGGCCATTTACGAGATGTCATTGGCAATAGCGGATGGTATGGACCGGCTATCGCGGTCTTTATCTATGGACTGTTGGGCGCTTCGCCGATTCCCTGTGAACCGATTACCCTGTTCATGAGCGCTACTTATGGGCCGCTCGTCGCAACGATTGTAGCCGGCCTGGGCAACCTGCTGGCCGCACTGGTTGAATATGTGATTGGGCGGAGCATCGGCGCTGTGACGGATGCCGAAAAGAGCAGGCAGAAGTTGCCCTTCGGGCTTTCGAAAGTGCCGTTGGACTCGCCGGTCTTCCTGATCGGCGCGCGCATGATTCCCCTTTATGCGCCAAAGATCGTCAGCTTGCTTAGCGGGGCCTATCACATTTCGATATGGCGATACTTGTGGACCACCGCCGTTGTTACTTTTGCAGGCGGGGCGCTGCTGGCCTATGGCGGGTACGGCATCTTTAATCTGTTCTAGCCACTGCACGCGATCCATCCATCGCATCTACAATTCAACTCATGTCTGATACCCTGAATACGCGTCGTACACAGGCATTACTGGTTGCCGTTGCTTTTGGCTCCATGCTTTTGTTTGGCTTCGTAGAGAACATCAAGGGCGCGGTCATCCCTTCCATCCGTGATACGTTCCAGGTGAGCTATGTCTCGGTGGGCGTGATGCTCTTCATCGGATCAGCCGGCTACCTGACAGCCACCTTCCTGGGTGGGTTGGCGGGCGACCGCTATGGCCAGAAACGCGTAATTGGGGCAGGGTATGGGCTGATTTTTCTGGCAGGTTTGGGCATGGCATTTGCTTCGACCTTCCCCCAGGTGTGCGTGTTGATGTTTGCCCTCAATATGGGGTTTGGCTCGCTGGAAGTGGGTGTGAATTCGCTGGGTGCGCGCATCTTTTTGCGTAACTCGGCGTTGATGATGAACCTGACGCACTTCTTCTACGGCGTTGGCTCGATGGGTGGCCCTGCTTACGCCGCGGCGATGTTGGTGCACGGCACGCCCTGGGGTCGTGTCTATGCGCTGGCCGTATTTGCGACGATTGTGGTCGTGCTGATCTTGTTGTTGGCGCGTTTCCCCGGCGCCGCCGAACGGCAGAGCGAGCAGCGCCTGACGATCCGCCAGGTGGCCGCCAACGGCAAGGTATGGTTGTTTGTGCTGGTGATCAGCCTGCTGGTAATCGTGGAAGTGGGCATCGGCAACTGGCTGGTGAGCTATCTGCGGGGCACCTATGCCATGAGTGAAGACCAAAGCGCCCAGTGGCTCTCGCTATTCTTCCTATTCTTCACGCTGGGACGCCTGTTTGGTGGTTATATCGTGGAGAAGCTGGGTTACGTGCGTTGCATCGCGACCTTCATTGTGCTCATCCTGGGGCTTTACGCGGGAGGGTTCGCGCTGGGGCAAAGCGGCGTGATTTTGTTTTCGGTGATCGGCTTCTTCATCTCGATCATGTACCCCACCTTCATGGCGCTGATTATGAAGGAATTCCCCGTTGCAACGGGTTCCGTGATGGGCTTCGTCATCTCGGCAGTGGCCGCGGTGAGCATGGTGATGAACTGGGTGGTGGGCCAGACGAGCGATCTGTTGGGCGTGGCGGCCGGTTTCGGCAGTTTCATGCTCTACGCCGCGCTGGCATTACTCGGCCTGTTCTTCCTGAACCGCCATTTGACGTTTAATAAGAAGGCTGCGCCTGTGACTTATAGTGTTCCCGTAAATTGAATGCGAGATCACGGATAATTATCGATTCCGGCCGGGGATTCCTGGCTAAAATATGAAGGAAGCTAATATTCACGCGTCTGTATTTGCAGTGAGGTAGGTATGGATATTGGGGCGAGCTATGAGGAAGTACTCGAAGTCTTAAAAAAACTTCCGCCGGCGCAGGTGGCGGAGGTATATGATTTCGCCCGTTTCTTGGAGGCCCATCGTAATCAGGGTGGTCAATTCGAAGATGCTGGCACGCACGCTGCTTTCTTGTCCACCTTTGGCGCGTGGCATGATGATAGGAGCGCAGAGGAAATCATTGCATTCATTTATGACCACCGTTCGACCAGCAATGATGAGCGTACATGGTAACCCATCTGTTAGATACAGATATATGCATTTATTGGTTGCGTGGTAACTCTCGAATCAAACAGAAGTTATCGGAAGCGACTTTAGGCAGTCTTGCAATCTGCTCCATAACGCTTGCTGAGTTATACGTGGGCGCCTATAGCTCCAAGACACCTGACGATCATTTAGCCCAAATTGTTGCATTTACCCATCCTCTTGCACTATATACAATTAATGACAACGTCTTGCATTGCTTTGGTCAGTTGAAGACACTCTTGAAACGAGAGAATAGATTGATTGGAGACTTCGATATTCTTATCGCCAGTGTCGCAATAGCGGAACGGCTGGTGCTTGTTACTAACGATGTGCAACATTACATACGAATACCTGATATTCATATTGAGAATTGGGTTGCATCGTCCGCTATACAGTAGGACCTCACCCCAACCCTCTCCTATAAGGAGAGGGCGTATGGGGCTTGTCGCAGATTGAATCCTCCCTTGCAGGGGAGGGCAGGGTGAGGCCTCCAATCTCACTCACTGATCTCCCCATGCCACAGGCGGCGCATTTCGTCGCACGAGGCGAGGAGATCATCCAGCTTCCCTTGCGCTTCCACGCGCCCATCCTTCAGCACGATGATGTGATCGGCCCGCCGTAACGCGGCTTTGCGGTGCGAAACGACCAGCAGCGTGGCCCGCAGCGACGAATGATTCGTTCCCGATCCTGCATCATCCATCGTTCGCTCGTCCAGCACCCGTTCCCACAGCAGCCGCTCGGTTTCCACGTCCAGCGCGCTGGAAAGATCGTCGAACACCAGCAGTTCCGCGTCGCGCACAAACATGCGCACGGCGGCGGCGCGTTGCAGTTGCCCGCCTGAAAGCTTCACCCCGCGCGGGCCGACCAGCGTATCCAACCCATGTTCGAGCGCAGCAACATCCTGTTCGAATACGGCGCTGCGGATAGCGCCCGCCAGATCCACGCGTTCTTCGGGCAACCCCATCAAGATGTTATCGCGCAGCGGTTCGCTAAACAGGCGCGGCGTTTGGGCCGTATAGGCAGAGTGCGGCGGCACGAAGAAGGTCGCTGGGTGATCGACCCGCTGGTTGTTCCAGTAGACGTCACCTGCCTGGGCCGGCAATAGGCCCAGCAGCGCGCGGAGTGCCGTCGTCTTGCCGGAGCCAATCTGGCCCGTGATCACGGTGAGCGTGCCGCGTGGCAGCGTCATGCTCAGCCCCTCAATGCCGCGCGATGTGCCGGGGTAGTGATAGGTCAACCCGTGTACCTCCAGCCGCTCCAGGTGATCGGCAGCGCTGTGCGCGGGGAAGGGCACCTCCGGCAATGGGCC
>DAOUFG010000083.1:0-14555 GCA_034430115.1 Thermoflexales bacterium
CGGGCCACACGTGACACCGGCGGCAGCCCATCTTCTGCTGCCGCCCCTCCTGTCACACGACGCACACACTCTGTTCAACTTCCATATAGGCATGTTGAAACATGGTCAGCAAGTTTGCGTCCGGGCCAATCCACGCAGTGAGCGTTGCCCACTCACAAATCTCTGCAACTGGTTTCGGATCGAGCGTCGAGGGAAGCCCGCAACACAAGCAACCGAAAGTCGCACCTGAAAATTTTAGTGTTTTAAGGTATACTACTGGGCGGTACTTATGCGTGTCTGGTAGATGGCCAGCACAAGATGTTATGTAACGTGCCAAGACCACATAGCGAGTTCATCCCACAGCACTTTACATAGTTTAATGTTTTCCCGTCTATGCACAGGGACGGGTATGAAGTGAAGGAAAGGAGTATCAGTGAAAACCGCACTGGCAAACTGGCGACGTCCAGGAGACCCCGAATACCGTCTCACGATCCAGCGCAACGCACCTACTCTCATCATCTATGTCTGCGAGGTGTGTAACGCAACCACATGTAGTCGGCATTATGACCACCTGATCGAGCAAGGTTGGGTTGCCGACCGTCCCCCCAAGAACGCCATTGAGTTTCAACGCGTGACCGGTATATGCCCGAAGTGCGCACAGGCGCGGGCAACATCGAAGAAAAAGTAAGCGTCTGGAATGGCAAACCGTTAATGCCTTACCAACCCAATAAGGTCTAAGGTGTCAACGGTTTGCCATTGTCCACTCATCTTCAGCCACTCACACTCCTCCTGCAAGGTCATATACGTCCGGTGACTGGCGCCGCGCATTCCGGGCTGTCTTGCATATCGTTTCATCAAACGTTGTAAACATATCTGGTAGAACGTACAGGCGTCCAGCCTGTCCATCAAGTGGCTGATGCCCTCCTTCCGCCCATGTTGCGCCTGCCACCGCCCCATTAGGACTTGCGCCTCGACGGAAAGCTGATTCGCCGCCGTGGCGTTATTTTCGTCAATCTGCAAAATCGGCGCCGGAGAGCGGATTGCATAGATCACTTCACACGCGCCGTAGCTGGCGGTGAGCGTTGCGCCGAATGAAAAGAAGGGCACCCCCTTCTCAAGCCGGTCACTCACCAGTATCCTGCCTGCCATCACGCGGCGAATGCCGTGAATCGGCGTCCCAAGCCGCAACGCCGTCCATTTGCTATCTTCCTGGTCGGAGAAACGCAACTCGATGTACTCCGGGTCGAAGTGCATTTCAGTCGGTTGTTCGCGCAATGCAACGAGCAACCCCGGATAACCGGGCGCACTGGCATGATCCTTTGGTAAAAGATAGTAACCCCAGTTTTCGATAAGTTGTAAGAGCGATGAGTCTATCATGCGTCATCACAGCGGTGATGGCGTGCGCACGCTCAAGTTAGTCAGTTGCCTCCCAGAAGAAACCTAACGCGCGGACGACATCGGATAATCGTTCAAACTGCGGCAGGCCCAGCGTTGGCGAAATACGTGCCAGGCGCCAGTTGCTATGCTGCGCCGCCGTCACGGATAATGTGTCGAAGCGTACAAACGCATCACAATCGTAGATCACCAGCACCGGCTGGGCCAGTTGTTCGTATACTTGCTTCCGAATGTTGCGGGTAAAGAGATTGCCGCTGATGAAATAGAGGGGCGCGTGATGCGCTCCCGGTTGATGTGACGTGGTGTAGGCATAACCTGCTAGCTTTGGGTCCACCTCACCAACGAAACTCTTCTGCAAGAAGTAGCGGATACTGCGGCGAGTAGCGATCAGGTCGTATAACGGCCGGCCCCACAATGGAAAGGCCAGCGCGTCATGCAATCGGCCGGCGGTGCTGGCATCTATCCGCTGCGATGAACTCGCCTCTTCTCCCGGCGCGCTGAACCCTGAAGGAGAAATCATGGTGATGGAATGCACCAGGTCGGGCCGGGCTAACGCGGCGCGCGCCGCGAACTCACACCCAAGAGATAACGCCACAATATCTGCCGCACCACCCACCTGTGAGGTGAGAAAATCTACGACTGCGTCTTCATAGAGCTTGGGCGAATAGATGCGCCCGCTGCGCTCCGAAAACCCAAACCCCGGCAGGTCCAGTGCATAGACAGGACGAGTGCCGCGATACTGTTTGAAGATAGGCTTCAACTCATACGAACTGGCGGCGGCGTTGACACTATGGATCAAGACAATCGGTCGCCCGCCGGCACTACGATCGGCATAATAGCAAAGTTGCCCCGCGGCCTTGCTATAGAATGTGGATTGTTCTGCGTTGATTGCCTTTGGCAAAGGCAAATGATGATCGATAGCAAGATTGGAATAGGCAATCCAACTACCAGCGACAATCACCGGCAATGACAATATGCCGGCGCCAGGCCCCACGCTACGTTTTTGCCTGTTCGCTATCTGCATCGTCTGCTTGCTCATAACGCCACCTCAATCACGAGCAACAAACCCGTCAGCATGCGATTTTACTGACCGTGCACTCGTAAAACCTATGTTACACCAGACCGCTGTGTTTCCATTTCGCTTGACCACTACAATTTACGGCGTATAACACCTTTGTCAATATTATGCGCACCGAGGGAACCATGACAACTCTGACACCTTTTAGCGTGACGATTACCCCCAACTGGCAGGAACTGGTGGCAGTAATACGGCGCGAACGTATGCCCGCGCGCGTACACTTCATCGAACTCTTTCTGGATGCCGAAGTGCAGACCGACATCTGCCGGCGCTTCAACCTCCAGGAAGGATTGGACCCCAGCGACCCATTTTTCGATCTGCGCCTGCAGGTAAAGTTGCAGCAATTCCTGGGTTACGACTATGTGACCTGTGGGCTGGAAAATATGGAAATGCCCACGGCAGGGCTGTTGATCGAAGACACCGCCGACTTGAAACGCTCGGGCGGACGCAACTACCTGGACGAACACCGCGGGCCGATCACCTCTTGGGAGGAGTTCAAACATTATCCCTGGCCCGACCCGGCCAAGGCCGACACACGCAAGTTGGATTGGTACTCGGAACATTTGCCCGAGGGCATGTGCATCTTGAGCACAGGGCTGTTTGGGCATTTTGCCGAATACCTGAACTGGCTAATGGGTTACGAGACATTGTGCTACGCGCTCTTTGACCAACGCGACCTGGTGCAAGCGATTGCCGATAAGATCATGGAACTATCCATCGCCACTCTGAAGCACACCTTGCAGTTTGAGCGGGTGAAGATCGTCTGGGGCTCCGACGACATGGGCTTCCGCTCCAGCACCCTAATCAGCCCGGCCGACCTGCGCGAATTTGTGCTGCCCGGCCACAAGCTCATGGCGCAGATGTGCCATGCCGCCGGCAGGCCCTACATCTTGCATTCATGCGGGAACCTGAGCACTATTTTGCCCGACCTGATCGACGACGTGCAGATAGACGCACGCCATTCCTTCGAAGATGTCATTCAGCCCGTGACGGCGGCCAAACAGCAATATGGCGACCGGATCGCGCTGCTGGGCGGGATCGACCTGGATTTTCTGTGCCGCGCAAGTGAACCGCAGGTGCGCGCACGCGTGCGCGAAACGTTGGCGCAGTGTATGCCGGGCAGCGGTTATTGCCTGGGCACGGGCAACAGCGTCGCAAACTACATCCAGTTGGAAAACTATCTGGCGATGCTCGACGAAGGTCGCCGATTCAATTTACAGGAGTTGAAATCATGATCCTCGATTTGTTCTCGCTCGCAAACCAGGTTGGCATCGTCACCGGGGGCGGTCAGGGGTTGGGCAAAGTCTTCTGCCACGCCTATGCAGAGGCCGGGGCGGATATCGTCGTCGCAGAAGCAAACCCCGTGACGGGCCAGGCCACCGCGGATGAGATCAAAGCCATGGGCCGGCGCGCCATCTTCGTCCAGACCGACGTGCGCGACCCGGCCAGCGTGAACGCAATGGTCACGCGCGCCATCACCGAACTGGGCAAGGTGGACTTCTTGATGAACAATGCCGGCATCACGAAGTGGGCTCCAGCCGAAGAGATGACCCAGGAGGACTGGCGCGACGTGATCGACGTTAATCTGAACGGCGTGTTCAATTGTTGCCAAGCTGTGGGGCGGCATATGATCGAACGGCGCAGCGGGCGGATTGTAAACATCGCCAGCATGTCGGGCATCATCGTCAACCGGCCACAACCACAGAGTTCCTACAACACATCCAAGGCGGCAGTGATTCACCTTACCAAGTCATTAGCCGCAGAATGGGCCTCTCACAATATCCGCGTAAATGCCATCTGCCCTGGTTACATGGCGACGGCCATGGCCCAGCCCTTCTTCGACGACCCCAAATATGGTGGCATTTGGATGGATATGATCCCCATGCAGCGCCCCGGCAAACCGGAGGAGCTGGCGCCGCTGGCGGTTTACCTGGCCTCGGAAGCATCCAGCTACATGACCGGCGCCTCCGTCGTGATCGATGGTGGCTATAGCGCGTGGTAATCATGAACAAATATCGAATCGCTCTTTATCCTGGTGACGGCATCGGCCTGGACGTCGTCGCCGAGGTCACTAAAGTGTTACGCGCCGCCGAACAGCGCTTCAGCTTCGCCCTGGAACTGACCGAGTTCAACTGGGGGCATCGCTACTGGCATGAGACAGGCCGGGTTGCCCCGGATGACTTCCTGGACACATTGCACACCTTCGACGCCATTTACCTGGGCGCAGTGGGTGACCCGGCGCATCTGCCCGACCACATCACGCTAACGCCCTTAATCAAAATGCGCCAGAGCTTCGACCAATACGTGTGCCTGCGCCCGGCGCAGCTACTGCCTGGTGTGCGCACGCCGCTGGCCGATAAGAAGCCTGGTGACATCGACATCATGGTGGTGCGCGAAAACTCCGAAGGCGAGTACGTGGACGCGGGCGGCTTCTATCACACTGGCCAGGCAGATGAAGTGAGCCTGCAAACCGCCGTCTATACGCGCAAAGGGGTGGAACGCATTCTGCGCTACTCCTTCGATCTGGCGCGTAAGCGCCGCAAACATCTCACTATGGCCACCAAATCTAATGCGTGGAAGTACGGCATGGTGATGTGGGACCGCGTGCTGACCGAAGTCGCGCCGGATTACCCCGACGTACAAACCGACAAGTGCCACATCGACGCGTTGTGCATGAACTTCGTGACGCGCCCCGAACGTTACGACGTGGTCGTTGGGTCCAACCTGTTTGGCGACATCCTGAGCGACCTGGGCGGTGGCATCGTGGGCAGCCTGGGGTTGGCCCCCAGCGCCAACATCAACCCGGAGCGCAAGTATCCGTCGCTCTTCGAGCCGGTCCACGGCTCCGCGCCCGACATTGCCGGGAAGGGCATCGCCAACCCCATCGCGGCCATCCGCAGCGCCGCGATGATGCTGGACTTCCTGGGCGAGACGGCAGCCGCTCAACGCATCGACGCAGTGGTGAAGGACAACCTGGCAACGGCGACGGTGCGCACACCCGATTTGGGCGGGCATAGCACCACCATCGAGGTGGGCGACGACATCGCCTCGCACATCTAGGGAGTTGGAGACTAGGAACCCGAGATTGGAGATTGCCTTAACCACGGATCTCACGGATGACACAGATTAGTTCATTTCCATGAAATCCGTGTCATCCGTGGTTAGATGTATCTCGAATCTCCAATCTCATCATCTCTAATCTCTCTTCTGCTTCCAGAAAATCGTCATTCCGCTGCCCAGGTGCTCATTCGGGCGGCGCGTAAAGCCGTACTTCTCATAGAACGGCTCCTTGCCAGTGGCGGCCATCAAGCCAACCACGCTATTCTGAGCAGCATGCATGGCGATATAAGCCATCACGCGATCCATGATGCGCGTACCGACGCCCCGGCGTTGATAGCCCGGGTGCACGATCACATCTTGAACGTAATAGGTTAGGCCGCCGTCACCGATGACCCTCGCCATGCCGACGATGACGCCATCAACATACGCGCAGACGCCATACAGTGAATTCGGCATGGCACGTTCGATCACGTCCACATCATGCAATCCCCAACCCACCAGGGCGCGCAGGGAGCGGTATTCCTCAGCCGTAGGTAGCTTCTCTATGATTTCATATTGCATAGCGTTCTTCCCAGGAGACATTGCGCCAGACTCATTTTGAAAATGTGGTACAGATTAGATCATCAATTCAGTACGCAGCAAAACAAGTTCTACCATGCAAAACTCCATTCAACTGGTCCGCCAGGCTTGCGAGGGCATTCGTCCGCAGCACACACCGATTTTCGACCTGCTCCTGAATGACGCGGTAATCAAACATTTCGCCGGGGCTGCCTTCGATGGCCTGCACGACGAAGACATCTCCATTCGCGCCGTCAGCCGCGCGCTGGACGGCAGCCGGCACATCGCGGTGCCCTACGTCGAAGGCAGCACCTGGATCGACGAACAGGGCAATCAACACGTCGCGGCACGCTGGACGGAGTGGATTCAGCAGCACGCGCTGACCAGCGCAGAACAGTGGACGACCTGGATCAAGGGCAATATCGAGATGCTGGAAGCCCTGCCCTGGCCCGGCGAAGCCGAGCGTGCCGTAGCGCGTCAGAAACAACATCTGTTGAACGAACGCCTGCAAGACACGGCCTACATCCACTGCACCCCATCGACCGCCATCAACGACATGCTGTTTGGGCGCAAGCTTGGGTTGCAATGGTTCTCTTACCTGTGGGCCGACGAGCGCGACCTGATGTTGCGTTGGTTCCGCGCCCTTGAGCGCGAGCAGCGCCGTTATATTGAACTGGCCGCCCACAGCGAAACGTCGAACCTGGCGATGATTTACTCCGACGTGGCCTTCAAGCAACACCCCATGTTCAGCCCGCGCACCTTCCGCGACTTCGGTTTCTATGACGACGTCGCCTCGATCTGCGCCGCATGTCACGCGCATGGGCTGAAAGTGATCTTCCACTCCGACGGAGACATCATGAGCATGGTGGACGACCTGGTGGCGGCCGGGATCGACGGGTTAAACCCCTTGGAGAAAGCCGCCGGGATGGACGTGTATGCCCTGCGCCGGCGCTTCCCAACCCTGATCCTGGTAGGCGGTGTGGACGTGACACACTTGCTGGCCGAAGGCAGCCCCAGCGACGTGCGCACAGAGACGCGCCGCATGATCGATGAATTGGGCAGCGCAGGGCGTCTGTTGATCGGCAGTTCCACCGAGGTCAGCGACCACGTGCCACTGGCAAACTACCTGGCCTTCCGTGACGAAGTATTAAGAGGATAAAGGAATTGCACCACAGAGACACAAAGAGCACAGAGAACCACATTTATAACCTCTGTGTTCTCTGTGCCTCTGTGGTGATAAACGAAGATGAATACGAAAGAAAACTTCCTGGCCGCCATTCACTTTCAATCGCCGGAACATGTGCCGCTGGGCAATGAGCCGATCTATCACACCTTCCAGTTCGAGGGCAACTTCCAAATCGCCGATTGGACCGACCATTGGGGCGTGGGCTGGGAAGTGGGCCTGGCCGGCACCGTACCCTTCCCCAAGGGCAACCCACTGCCTAATCTCGACCGGCTGGCCGACTACCGCATCCCTGACCCAAACGACTTGCGCTTCACCGGCGAGATGAAGGATGCGCTCAAGCAAGTGGACCGGGGCACTCAACTGGTGAAGGGCGAGTTGACCTACCTGCTCTTCGAACGCGCCTGGGCCATCATGGGCATGGAGAACTTCATGCTCGCGCTGGTCACCCACCCCGACGAGATGCACGCCTTCTTGCACAGCATTGCCCATTATGCGCGCCAGGTGTTTGAGCGTTACCTGGAATTAGGCGTGGACGCAATCGGCTTCTCGGAAGACCTGGGCTCACAACGGGCGTTGATGGTCTCGCCGGCGATGTTCCGCGAATACATTCTGCCCGAATACGTCTATTGTTTCGAGCCGGTGTTGCGGGCGGGCAAGATCGTGCACTTCCATAGCTGCGGCTGTGTGCAGTTGGTGGTGGCGGACCTGGCGAGCATTGGCGTGACGATCCTGAACCCGATCCAGTCCCGCGCCAACGACCTGCACCGCATCAAGGCCGAGACCATCGGGCGCATGGCGTTACACGGTGGGATCGACACCGCCGTCCTGGCGCTGGGCACGCCCGACGACGTGCGCGCCGAAGTGCGGCGCGTGATGGAGATTCTGAAGCCCGGCGGGGGCTACCTCTGCGCGCCGGACCAGGACATCCCAGGCATCCCGGCCGCCAATTTGCAGGCGCTGTGGGAAACGGCACGAGATACGGGCAAATACTGATCCCGCACATCCAGGGCCCGCTACGTTCGCCCTCTCCGTACTTCCGCATACAATAGGTGACACGTTGTAGTGATGCAGTGCCTCCCACGCGGCCCCGGCCGGCGAGAGGCGACGTATTAAGAGGAGCAACATGGACAAATTTCCGCGCACGACTGTCGGTGGCGTGTCACTTTCACGCATGATCATCGGCACCAATTGGTTCCTGGGTTGGAGCCACACCACCCGCGCCAAAGACGATTTCATCAAAGAAAACATCGCTGACCGCAAGAAAATCGCCGATATCATGGAAGTGTATCTGCGGGCCGGCGTGGATACCATCATGGGCCAGATTGCACATCCCGAACTGGCCGATGGCATCAAGGAAGCCGAAGACCGCACGGGCGTGAAAGTCATCGTTGTCTCCACCCCCGGGTTCCCTATCAGCCCCGAGACGCCCACCAAAGGCTTCGACCTGGACGCCGTCAAGCGCATCCTGGATAAAGAAGTCGCCCTGGGCGCCACGTTCTGCTTCCCGCACCAATCCACCACCGATGCGCTGGTAGATCGCTGCACACGCAGTATCCGCCAGATGGACCAACTGTCCAAGCTGATCCGCGAGCGCGGCCTGATCCCAGGCCTGTCCACGCACATGCCCGAAAGCATCATCTATGCCGACGAAACGAACCTGGACGTGGAAACCTACATTTCCATCTACAACAGCATGGGGTTCCTCATGCAGGTGGAAGTGGACTGGATTCACCAGGTAATCCAGCAAGCAAAGAAACCCGTCATGACCATCAAGCCGATGGCCGCCGGCCAGTTGCGTCCGTTCCAGGGGCTGACTTTCGCGTGGAACACCCTGCGCCCACAGGATATGGTCACCGTCGGGACCATGACGCCTAAGGAAGCCGCGGAGGTAATTGAAATCTCCATGAGCATCCTGGATAACCGCCAGGCGCAGGTCACCTTGCAGGAAACCCGCTCCAAGTCGTCCGTCAAGCATGCGATTCCTGCATAGCTGCTCGTCTTACCAGGAAGTAAACTTTATATGCACGTAGCGATTATTGGTGGAAATGGCGGGTTGGGCTGCGCCATGCAACAAACGCTGCCCGCCACGCACACCGCGTATGTGATTGATCAGGCTTCCAGATCAACAACCGACACACAGATAGATTACCGGCAGGCCGACATTCTCGACCTGCCGGCGCTCACCGAGGCCCTGCGCGGGGCGGATGCCGTCATCCACCTTGCAGCCATCCGCAGCCCCGACCTGGCACCCCCTGAAACCGTTTTCCGCGTCAACACCCTGGGAGCCTATCACGTGACGCTGGCATGTGAGAGGCTGGGCATCTCACGCATCATCTACGCATCCAGCATCTGCTACTACGGTTATCTCTTCCGCGCCAAGCTGGTCACGCCGTCCTACTTCCCCGTGGACGAAAAATCGCCTGCGTATCCCGAAGATAGTTACAGCCTCTCAAAGTGGATCGGCGAGAAGATTATGAGCGCATTTGTGCAGCGCACCAATGGCTCCGTCGCTAGCATGCGCTATGCCTATCTGATGGCGGGCGGCGCCACCGGCGAACCGCTGACGGCCACCGGCACATTGGACTTCCCGGCGGACGAAGCATCGGCGAAATCGTGGTGGACATACGTGGACTTGCAAGATGCCGCCATCGTCACTTGGCAAGCGCTGGACTATATCGCCAACGAGCCAGGCCTGTGCGAAGCTTTCAACATCGGCGCAGACGATACGCATACCATGACGCCCAGCCACAAACTGCTGGAACAATTCTTCCCCGACTCAGCAATGCGCTTCAGTGTTCCCCTGGAACCAAAGTCGTGTATCGCCCTATATTCCAACATGAAGGCTCGCGAGGTATTGGGCTTCCGCCCAACACCATCTACCTGGCGTACACTCATCAAACGAAAATAAGTGCACTTAGCAGCCGTAATGCAACCACCGGTGAGCTTCAGATCAGACGAAGCCCAGCGTCACATTACGGGTCTTGCCAGACCTTTGGAGATAAACAGGAGTGAAGATGACGAGTTCGAAGATACGCCTGGGGTTTGTCAGTTGCGGCTACATCACTGGCGCTCATCTGCGCGGGCTGAAGATGCTGCGCGAGAGCGGGTTCGACAACTTTGAAGTGACCGCCCTGTGTTCGCGCAAGGCAGAAAACGCCCAGCGCTGGGTCGAGCGCGGCAAAGGGCCGGCTCCACTCCCGAAGATATCGGCATCAGCGACAGACCCGCTGAACGTGCGCGACGTGTGGGTGCGCGATTTTCAAACCACCACGCCACGCATCTATACCGATCATCGCGACATGCTGCGCGATAAGGCCGTGGACGCCGTCGTCATCCTATCCGCCGTCTCCATGCACTATCCTGTGGGCAGTGATGCGCTGGATGCCGGCGTACACACGCTCATCGAAAAGCCATTCACCATCACCGCCCGCGCAGCGCAACGCCTGATCGAAAAAGCGAACCAGCATCACCTATCGATGGGCGTGGCGGAAAACCAACGCTATTCGGAATACACCCGCGCGCGCGGCTGGGCCATTCGCGAGGGCAAAATTGGCCCGGTGCAGATGGTGATCTCAGGTGGGATCGGCAACGTGTGGTCGCCGGACCAAATCGTAGCCCGCACGCCGTGGCGACACCTGAAGAACGAGGCCGGCGGGGGCGGGACGATGGACATCGGCGCGCACCTGTTCGACGTCTTGCGCTATCAATGTGGCGAGATCGACGAAGTGAACGCCATCACAAGCACCATCGAGCCGGTGCGCTATACGCGTGACGAACAAGGCCGGGTGGTGGACGAAGTGCATTGTGACGCCGATGACACCTTCTTCGCATTGTTACGCTTCAAGTCCGGCGCGATTGGGAACCTGCTCTTCTCCTGGGCCGGGCATGGGCCCAATACCGGCTTTGAGGCAGGCGGAGCAATCTACGGCCAGCGCGGTTGTTTGAAAGGCGACCAGTTGCTCGTGGATGGTGAGCCCACAGCGCAAGTGGACGACGTCTTTCGCGAGCAGGCTGGGCAGGCCACGATACAACGCTATTTTCCGCAAGGCATCCACGATGGTTTCGCCCTTGAATTGAGTGAATTTCTGCACGCCATCGAACAGGGCCGCCAGCCCGAGACGAGCGGCCTGGAAGGGCTGCACGATATCGCCCCGTGCCTGGCGGCGCTGGAATCCTCCACGCTGAACCGGCCGGTGAAGTTGAGCGACGTGGAAGAATGCCGCATCGAGACGTACCAGCAAGAGATCAACGCCCATTGGGGCATTCAGTAACCCGCCGTCTGGCAAGATGGGCAGAGTAAACGCACGTATTTGCGAATTAAAGAACGGTAAGCGCGTGACGGTGCGCAACCCCGGCATGCAAGATGCGCAACGCATCATCGAGATCATGCGCGCAGTGGTGGCCGAGGGCGCTTACACACTCACCGAACCGGACGAATTCGACTGGACCGTGATGAGTAAGCGCCAGGACATCAACGAGAACCTGCGCAATCCCGGTCACCTGGCATTGGTGGCGGAAGTGCACGGCGAAGTGATCGGCTTCCTGGAGTTTCTGAATGGCCGGCGCAGGCGCACGCAACACAGCGGGTCGCTTTCCATCTTCATCCAGGACGGCTTCCGCGAGATGGGCATCGGCGGCATCCTCATCGACACCCTCCTGGAATGGGCCAGGGCGGCGCCGCTCATCGAGAAGGTGACGCTGGCCGTCTTCGCCACCAACACGCGCGCCATCGCCGCCTATGAAAAGGCCGGTTTCCTGGTGGAAGGCCGCTGCCCGCGCGACATGAAAATCAACGGGCAATATGTCGATAGCGTGTTGATGTATCAGTTCGTCAAGTAACAGGAGCCGACTATGTTCATCCGGCAAGGGGGCGTGGCATTACTGGCGCAATATGCGACGATTCCAATTGCCTTCGAGGTGCGGTCGATCTTGCAACCCGAATTGATCGACGACGGCCTGGGAGGAATCCTTCTGCACGAGGTGCCCGTGCAACCTGCCTACTTGAAAGACTACGATGAAGAAGAATCCCCTATTCATTGGCCGCAGCGCTTCGATATGACAAACTGGACCATTTTGCTGGCCATGCAAAACGAGCAAGCCGTTGGCGGTGCCGCCGTGGCCTGCCGCACATCCGGCCTGGATGTGTTGGATGGCCGGACGGATGCGGCAACCTTGTGGGATTTGCGCGTGAGGCCCGACCTGCGCGGCAGGGGCATCGGCAGACAACTCATCGATGCCGCCGCTACGTGGGCGCGCGCGCAAGCCTGCCGCCAGCTTGTGATTGAGACGCAGAACGTGAACGTGCCGGCCTGCCGCTTCTACAGGCGTTGCGGCTGCCGGTTGGGCGAGATCAACCGTTACGCCTACGTGACGGTGCCGAAGGTCGCCCATGAAGTCATGCTGTTGTGGTACCTAGACCTGTGACGTCAATCAAACGCCCATATTGTGGTAAAACCAGTCACAGGTCGCCATATCATCTACTGGAGGACTAAATGCAACCAGAACTGATCGCCGATTACGCGTGCGTATGTGGAGAAGGCCCCATGTGGCACCCGATGGAAAAGCGGGTCTACTGGGTCGATATCGAGACCGGGCGCATGTTCCGCTACACCCCGGCCACCGGCAAACACGAGCAGGTTTACCAGGGTAACCCGATTGGCGGATATACCATCCAGGAGGATGGCTCGCTCCTGTTCTTCATGGACAAAGGTACCGTGAAGATTTGGAAAGAGGGCCAGATGACCACCGTCATCGACGAAATCCCTGACGAGCGCGAAACGCGCTTCAACGACGTGTTCGCGGACCCGGCCGGGCGCGTGTTCTGCGGCACCATGCCCACCAAGGAGCGCCTGGGCCGCCTCTACCGGCTGGACCCTGATGGGACGCTGTCGCTGATCCTCGAAAACATCGGCTGCTCCAACGGCATGGGGCTCACCCCCGATGGCAAGCAGTTGTATTACACCGACTCCGAAGCGCACACCATCTATCTCTTCGACTATGACGTCAAGACCGGCGCGATCACCAATCAGCACCCCTTTATCGTCACCCCGCCGGAACTGGGTGTGCCCGACGGCATGACGGTGGACGCGCAAGGGTACATCTGGTCCGCACACTGGGATGGCAGTTGCTTGATGCGCTTCTCCCCCGACGGGAAGGAAGAACGCCGCATTATGTTCCCGGCCAAGAAGGTGTCCAGCGTCATCTTTGGCGGTGAAGACTACACCGACATCTACGTCACCACCGCCGGCGGCAATATAAAGAACACCGATGGCGAACTCGCCGGGTCACTCTTCCACATGAACCTCGGCATTCGCGGGGTTCCGGAGTTTTTCTCAAAGATCAAGCCGAAGTAATTGCAAGAAGGTCACAATGGCAGACACAACCAAGCGGCTGGCCGGCAAGCGGGTGCTCATCACCGGCGCCGGCACTGGCATCGGGCGTGAAGTGGCGTTAGAGTTCGCGCGTCAGGGTGCAGACGTGGTTTTACACTACGCTAGCAGCAAGACAGGCGCCGAAACCGCCGTGGAAGAGGTCAAAGCAAATGGCGGCAAAGCACTCTCCATCCAGGCCGACCTGGGCCAGGTGAGCGAGTGTTTTCGCCTGGTAGATAGCGCAGCCGAATTCCTGGGCGGGCTGGACGTGCTGATCAACAATGCGGGCATCACCGAAGTATGGGACTTTATGGACGTGACGCCCGACCAGTTTGATCAGCTTTACCATGTCAACATTCGTGGCCAGTACTTTTGCGCCCAACGCGCGGTCACACACATGCTGAAGATCGGGAAAGGTGCCATCGTCAACATGACGTCGGTACATGGGTTCGCCGGGATGCTGGGGCACTCCGTCTATGCCGGGACGAAAGGCGCCATCATCGCCTGGACGCGCGAGACAGCGTGTGAACTGGCCCCGAAGAACATCCGCATGAACGCGGTGGCCCCCGGCTGGATCGAAGTGGAAAGCCACTACAAGAAGTACAGCAATTACGACGTCAGCATAGGCGCGCCGACCATCCCACGCAAACGCGTGGGCCAACCGATCGACATCGCCAAAGCGTGCATCTACCTGGCGTCCGACGACGCCGACTTCGTCGTCGGGCAGACGTTGATCGTGGACGGCGGCACGCTGGCGCTGATGACGCTCTCAGACGTCTAACCCAAACTTTACGGCAGCACAACAGCGAAGATTGGAGTGTGTGGCGGCGTTTTGCGACGCCGCCACAACGGCAACCGCCCAGATCGAGTAAGAAAGCGCTGTATCTCCTCACGGCATCGCCCTCGGCACGTTGTACACTTAGCGGCA
>DAOUFG010000084.1:0-48916 GCA_034430115.1 Thermoflexales bacterium
CATCTTTGTGGTCGATTTGACGGTGGATGCCGGCCAACTATTCGCTAACCTCTCCAAGGGCCGGCGGCACCACTTGAGAGGTTGGGACAAGCTCAAGGAATCGATCGTCACGGATCAAAAGGTTCTACGGACCTTCCTGCTGGACAACTACAACGAGTTCGTGCGGCGCAAGGGCGGTTCATCCTTTTATCTGTTGTCGGAAGCGACACTGGCGTATCTGATGGATCTCGACAACGTCTACATGGTAGGCGTGACAAACGGTATCCATGTGGAAGCTGCCGGGCTGGTGGCCTACACGCCGGACGAGGGTGAGGAGTTGTTTTTTACGTCGCTGCCCGAAGGGCGGCAGCACACCCCCGTCATCAATTGGTATACGTTCCTCCACCTGAAGGAATTGGGGGTATCTACCGTGAACCTGGGCGGAGGCATTCACGAGGACGATGGCATCGCCCAGTATAAGCAGCAGCTTGGCAGTAAAAAGCTGCCGCTGAGATGCATCAAGCAAGTATTCGATGCCGACATATATGCGCATTTGTGCAATCAAGTGGGCGTTGATCCGTCTGATATGTCGGGCTATTTCCCTGCATATAGACGACCGTAGTTGAGTTAGGAGGATATGGATGGTAACTGAGTGGGTTGAATCTGGTAATCATGTGAACACACTGAGCCCTGTTGATGAGTTGGCAATCTTTAGCGGTGTGCCAACCTTTAGTGAAAAGCTGCATGTCGGCCGGCCGAACATCGGAAACCGCGAGAAGCTCCTGGAACGAATCAATGATATGTTGGACAGGAGATGGCTGACGAATAACGGCCCGTATGTGCAAGAGTTGGAAGCGAAATTGGCCCAGTATTTGGGGGTGAAGCATTGTGTCATGATGAGCAATGGCACAATCGCCTTGGAAATTGCGATTCGGGCGTTGGGGCTCACCGGCGAAGTCATCGTACCCTCCTTCACATTTATTGCAACGGCGCACGCGTTACAATGGCAAGAAATCACGCCCGTATTTTGCGACATTGACCCGCTGACGCATAATCTCGACCCGCGCCGCGTTGAGGAGATGATCACCCCGCGCACCAGCGGGATCATCGGCGTGCATGTGTGGGGGCGGCCTTGTGATATCACAGCGTTGACGGAGATTTCGCAGAAGCATCACCTGAAGCTATTGTTTGATGCTGCACATGCGTTTGGCTGTTCCTACCAGGGGCAAATGATCGGCAGTTTCGGCGATGCGGAAGTCTTTAGCTTTCACGCCACCAAGTTCTTCAACACATTTGAAGGCGGCGCCGTGGCGACGAACGACGACGATCTGGCGCTCAAGATGCGGCTCATGAAAAACTTCGGTTTTCATGGCTATGACAATGTCATCTACGTCGGCACAAACGGTAAGATGAGTGAGGTATCCGCCGCGATGGGCTTGACCGGGCTGGAAAGCCTGGACGAGTTCATCCAAGTTAACCGGCGTAACTTCAAGCAATATCAGAAAGAGCTTGAGGGAATACCGGGTCTACGAATGATTGCCTATGATGAAACGGAAAAGTGTAACTATCAATATGTCATTTTAGAAGTCGATGAGCAGGTGACACACCTGAATCGCGATCAGCTTGTACAGGTACTCCATGCAGAGAATGTACTGGCCCGGCGTTATTTCTATCCGGCATGCCATCACATGGAACCTTATCGGTCTTACTTCCCGCACGCGAAGCTCGTGTTGCCGGAGACTGAAAAACTTGTGCAGCGCGTTATGTCTCTGCCCACTGGTACGGCAATAGACCTGGAGGATATTACCAAGATCGGTCGCATCATTCGGACGGCCATACAGTATGGCCCGGATATTAGCGCGAGATTGGGAGGCGCAACACCAGTCATACAGTGACATGCGTGACGGACAAAGTAGGAGCCTTAGAGAGGCATCGGTAACCGTAATAAGCTAAAGCTTATCGTTCTCTCATTGGTGTACAAAGTAGTACTGGGGGGTTATTGAAGCAGCTATTTAGGGGACCTCTATGTCAACCACACATGATACGCCTGGCGGCGTTTTGCGTCAGGCTGTTGGCGGCTATCTGAACACGCAAGTGTTGTATACCGCCGCAAAGTTGCAAATAGCGGATTATCTGAAAGATGGCCCAAAACACGTTTCTGAACTGGCGAGCAGAGCGCATGTGTCACCACAGGCTCTCTGCCGTTTCCTCAGAATGCTGGTTGTAATGGACCTGTTGTCTCAGGAGGGGAATGACACATTCGGGTTGACGCCTGTGGGCGATTATCTGCGCTCCGATCACCCGGAATCTATGCGCGATCGCTTGATTTATGTAGGTGAAGTCAGTTATAAGATGGCGCAGGGGATGTTGCGCGCCATTCAAACGGGTGAGCCTGCATTTGAACATGTATTTGGCATGCCCTTTTTTGAGTACTTTGACCAGCATCCCGATATGGGGGCTCTGTTCAATGGCCTCATGAGCCGGGGCGTGAATGACCGCATCGCAGGCATTGTCGCGGCGTATGATTTCTCTGCGGCGCGAACCATTGTGGATGTGGGCGGCGGAGTGGGGACGCTCGTCGCGGCTATTCTATCGGCGAACCCACATGTGCAGGGAATCGTCTTCGACGTTCCAAAGGTGGCGGCGACAGCGCGCAGCTATCTGGCTGAAAATGGGGTTGCAGAAAGGTGCCAGGTGGTGGCCGGTAACTTCTTTATGGACGCCGTCCCCAAAGGCGGCGATATCTACTTGATGTCGAATATCATTCACGATTGGAACGATGAACAGGCTTTGCACATCTTGCGCAATTGCCGGTCGGCGATGGGGGATGCGGGCACGTTGCTACTGATCGAGGAATTGGTACCAATCCGTGTGGATGAAGCGCGCGCAACCATCATCAGAGACCTGAACATGCTATTGCTCACGCCCGGCCGGGAGCGCACGGAAGCGGAATATGGGGCGCTCCTGAATGCAGCCGGGCTGGAGATCAGTTCCGTCATCCCTTTCAATATGGCAAATACCTATGGAAGCAAGCGACCCAATTGGGTCATTATGGAGTGCAAACCGCGCATGAAGCGGTAAGTTCATCATTGTGGTGTTTAATGGATAGAACGAGGTATTGATGAAAGTCAGCGTACACATGCTCGCCTATAACCACGAGAAATACATTGCGCAGGCCATCGAAAGCGTGCTGATGCAGAATGTGAAGTTTGATTACGAGATCGTTATAGGCGACGATTGTTCGACGGATGCAACGCGGGAGATCATCGAGGGATTCCGTGTACGATACCCAGAGAAGATCCGCCTGGTCACATCGGCCACGAATGTGGGGATGTTTAAGAATTCACAGCGCGTCTTTGAGGCATGCAAGGGCGAATACATCGCGATCCTGGAAGGTGATGACTACTGGACCTCTGCAGACAAATTGCAGAAGCAAGTGGACTTCCTGGATACGCACCCGGAATGCGTTACCTGCTTTCATAACGTCGCCGTGGTGACGGGGGATGATTGCAGGGTGATTCAGAACTACTGCACACCGGATCAGAAGGAAATCTCAACCTTTGAAGACCTGCTGGTGACGAATTTCATTCCCAGTTGCTCGGTGCTGTGCCGGGCCAATCTGATTGGCGCGTTGCCCGATTGGTTCTTTACGCTGGAAATGGGAGATTGGCCCTTTCACCTCTTGAACGCTCAGCGAGGGGCGATTGGATACCTGGCAGAGGTCATGGGGGCTTATCGTGTCCATCAGAACGGCGTTTGGTCTGGCATGAGCCAGGCCAAACGCTTCCAGGCGAACCTTATCACGCTGGAAACGATCAAAACGCATCTCGACATCGCGCGCAAAGACATCTTGCAGGCAAGCCTTGACAAGAACTGGGGCGAACTGATGATCTTGTTTGTTGGTAGAGGGGTGGAGATCGGCACGCAAGAAGGAACGGCGGCTAACATAGAGGCGCTATTCGACCGCTGGCCCGCTAAGCTTGTATTGCCGGAGGCGTGGAAGTCGGAAGTGTTGGGCAAAGTCTATGGCAAGTTGGTCTTTCAAGCTTACGATGAGGGCGACGCCGCGCGGGTGCGCTGCTGGTTGCCCAAACTGATTCGCTATGACCGTTCATGGTTGTGGAACCGTGGAATTTGGTCGATTGGCATTCGTGCTTTTTGTGGGTTGACCTGGAAACATGCTGATACGCCGACGTGAATGTGCTGTCTATTGAAACAGGGATGACGATATGAGAGTCAGTGTATGTATACCCTCCTATAACAATGCTGCGTTTCTGACGCAGTCTTTGGATAGCGTGCTCTCGCAGAGTTATCAGGACTTCGAAATCATCGTCGCCGATGATGGCTCGCAAGATGGAAGCCACGAAATCCTGGCCGACTATGCGTCACGCTACCCGGACAAGGTGCGCTACTGTTATCACCCGGGGCATGCACACAAGGGGTTTGCGGCTACGAGTGACCTGGCGATCCGGGAGGCGAGAGGCGAATTCATCGCCCGCCACGATTCCGACGACATCTGGTTGCCGGAGAAGCTGGCGCAGCAGGTCGCGTTATTGGATACACGCCAGGATGTCGATTTCGTTTACGCCTACAACCTGTTCATCGATCGGGCGGGCAATGATTTGCCCGGGTTGCGCGGGGTGGACGTCACCCAGGATGGCAACCCGTTGGGGCGCATTTTGGTCTCTCAGCATGTGCCCGAAAATTCCGCCGTCTACCGCCGGCGCGTGTTCGAGAAAGTCGGCCTGTATAACGAGTCGCTCATGTATAGCGACTGGGACCTGATGGTGCGCATCTTCGCGCACTTCAAGGCCGCCTTCATCGCAAAGCCGGTGGCGAAGTATCGTATTCATACGACGAATCAAAGCGTTCAGATTGATCCTAGGATCAACCTGGAACGCATCCTGGCGGTGTTCCATCACCTGGAGCGCACGTCGGCGGACGTCGGCGGGGCTTTGCTCGAGCCGCGCAACTTGGCGTTGCTTGATTTACAGTTGTGCTTCCTCACTTTTTGTGCCGGGAACACTGAAGAAGCTGCGCTACACTTGCAACGCGCATTCCTGAAGGATGCCAGCCTGGATGGCGACGTGGAGCGGTTCGACGCCTGGTTGAATCAATGGAAGCCGGACTTTTACACGGTCGATCACCCGCACTTTGGTTTTTGGGCGGTCGAGCATCTGCCGGCGCTGAAATCTGCCACGTTCCGGGCTGCATTGATCCAACGCCAACTGGCTCACCCGGAAACTAGGAAATTCTACGTCCGGCGCGGCATTCAACAGGGCAAATCGCAGGCGCAACTGATCGAAACAAAGCACCTCTTCGGCGATATCCCGCAGGACGCGGCCTTGCCGGAGGGTTGGCAAGCGGACATCTTGAAAGAGGTATACCCGGCCTTGCTATTCGATCAATATGAGGCGGGCGATGTGGCGAAGGTGCGCCGTTACTGGAAGGAAACCGTGCAACTGGACCCTTCGTGGTTGAAGAATCGCGGCATCTGGTCGATTGGGTTGAAAATGTTGCTGGGCGGCAAGCTTGCCAAGACAAACCGTCGGGTGGGGGCATGAGTATTCCAGAAGTCAGCGTCGTGATGGCCGTATATAACGCGGGGCCTTATCTGGCGCAGACCGTTCAAAGTGTTCTGACCCAGACCTTTGGAGATTTTGAATTCATCATCGTTGACGATGGCTCCACGGACGATAGCTGGCAGATATTGACGCAGGCCGGCCAGCAGGATGCGCGGATCGTGCTCCTGCGGAATTCACCCAACCAGGGCGTGGTGCGCGCCCTGAATCGCGGGTTGGAAGCTGCCAGGGGGAATTTCATCGCCCGGCAAGATGCGGATGACATTTCGCTACCAGAGCGATTCGCCAGGCAATTGGCATTTCTCAAAGCGCACCCCGATCACGGCTGTGTAGGCGTGGCGGTGCAGATGGTGGACCCGCAGGATCACCCGCTGGGGATCGCTTACAACACCACCGATAACGAGTCGATCCAGCGCGAGTTGATCGATCACATGTGCATTTGCGGCCCAACGATTGCGGTGCGCAAGGAATGCCTGGCGGAGATTGGCGGGCAGTTTAGCGACGGTCTCAACGCGAGCGAAGATTATGATATCTGTCTGCGGCTGGCGGAAGTGACCAAACTGGCCGTTCTGCCGGAGCCGCTCTATCTCTACAGGCAACACCCACAGTCGGCCAGCCGGACCCAAGAGCATCGCCAGGCGCAGAATAAGGCGATTGCGTTAGAGCGGGCGATCTATCGCCGCTATGGTCCTACCCCAGGGGTGGATCAGTTTGCGATGGTGGGCAAAGATTACCTGTGCGCAGCGGTGATCGGCTTCGCACGGTATGATCTTGAGGCCGCCCGCAAGAGCCTGAACCGAGCGCTGGAGGTGTATCCGCCCTTGCTGGATGCTGACCAGCCGCTGGAAGAACTCCTGAGGGCCTATACGCCGCTATCATCGCTGGCGCTTGGGCTGCAATACACTGCGTCCATCTTCGACGAGCTGCTGCCAAAGACGCGCCGCCTGATGCGGATGAAACGCCGCTTGCTTTCATACCTGTACATGGGGGAGGTATTTAAGGGTGGTTCCAAGCCAAGCCGGCAGCATCTTTGGGCGGGGATACGCTATCATCCGGCCTGGGTGCTGAACAAAGGTGTGCTATCGATCACGTTCAAGTCACTTTTTACGAAGTAAATCGTTGTTGTTTGAAGCTGAATGGGGGATGCGTCATGCCACAAGTGAGTGTCATTTTGCCGACCTACAACCATGCTCATTTTCTGCCGTTCTCGCTGCGAAGTGTGCTGGGGCAGAGCCTGCAAGATTTCGAGGTGCTGGTTGTTGATGATGGTTCCAGGGACAACACGAGCGACGTCGTGAAGCAATTTCCCGACCCAAGGATCCATTACATCTACCAGGCCAACCGCGGCCTGGCCGCCGCTCGAAACACCGGCATTCGCGCCGCAAGCGGCGACTACCTGGCGTTCCTGGACGCCGACGACGTCTTTTCCCCCTGCAAACTGGAAGCCCAGGTGCACTGGCTACAGCAACACCCGGAATGCGGCTTCGTGGCCGGCGCATGGAGCTACATCGACGAAGATGGGCAGTATATCGGCGAATATAGACCGGGAAATCGTGCGCCGGAACTGCACGTGCAGAACTGGCTATATGGGTGTCGCGTGAACCCCATCTCGGTGCTCGTTGCGCGGGCGTGGGTGAACCAGGTCGGCGGGTTCGATGAGCACCTGCGCCAGGTGGAAGATTACGATTTGTGGCTGCGCCTGGCGTATGCGGGTTGCCAGATGGGCTGGGTGGATGCCATCGTCGGGAGCTATCGATTTTCCCGCGGTCAGATGACGCGCAACGCGGCGGTGCAAAAGCAATCCACCGTTCAGATGATGGACAAGTTCTACGCCACGCCCGGGCTGTCGCCGGAGATGCTCGCGATCAAGGCGCAGGTGTACAGCCATCTGTACCTGGTGAGCGCCAGCCGCGAGTATGGGGTGGGCCAGACCGCCGATGCGCAGGGAAGCCTTTGCAAGGCGATTGAGTATGACCCCGCCCTGGCCGGGAACTGGAACGACGCGCAGATCGACGACATCCTATCCTGGGAAAATGGCTTCAACTTCGACGGCGTGGCGATTGATTTCCGCAAGCATCTCTTTGATCATCTTCCCCCACGCGCAGACGCCTTGCGGAAGAAGCAAAGGGCGGTGATGGGGGAGGGCGGGCTAAAATCGATGTACACCGCGTTTCACGCGCGTGACTGGCAGTTGGTGCAGCGTGCCGCACTTGTGGTGATGCAGAACATCCCTGCCCGGATGTTGAACCGGGGAGTTTTGTCCATCTTGTGGCAGAGTGTGAAACATACCACGCTTTCGCACACCGCCGGGTGAGGCACAACCAGGGTCAAGGATAGCAATTGACATCGGATGCCGACATGAATGAACAAACCCAACACTCGTCCGGGGCACCGCTCGTGAGCGTGATCATCGCGACGTATAACCGGGCGAACCTGATTGCGCGAGCGATCGAGAGCGTGCTGGCACAGACGCTCACCGATTTTGAACTCATCATCGTCGACGATGGCTCCACCGATGAGACGAGCGACGTCGTCGGGCGATACGCCGACGCGCGCGTGATCTACCGCCGGCAGGAGCACGGCGAGCGCTCTCAAGCGCGCAATGCCGGCATTGCGCTCAGCCGTGGGCAATATATTGCCTTTTTGGATTCCGACGATTGGTTCTTGCCGAACAAGCTGGCTGACCAGGTTGGCGCGCTGCAAGCGCAAGCCGGTGGAGGGCTGGGCCTGGGGGGCTGGCAGATCGTTGACGAGAAAGGGCGCATCATCCAGGAAGTCTGCCCGTGGGAGCATGTCTCTGAGCAACCGACGCTGACCGAGTGGCTTTCGGCTGCGCTGGCGACCCCGATCACGGTGATGCTGAACCGGGCGTGGCTGGAGCGGGTGGGCGGGTTCGACGCAAAGATCAACTCCGCCGAAGATATCGAGCTATTCATCCGCCTGTCGCTGGCCAATTGCCCCGTCATCTGGACGAGGCACAGCGTGGCGGTGGTGCTGGCGCATCAGAGTAACTCGCTGCGCAATTTTCACGCCACCCGCGATGGGCGCATGGCTTTCTTGGCAAAGGTCCTTTCGAACCCGCAATCGTTGCGCTGGCTTGGTAAGGTCACGCCGGAAGAGGTATATGCCAGCTATCATTTATCGCTGGCCTGGCTGGCGTATGAGGCCGGGCTGAACGCGGAAGGGGCGCAGGAATTATTAGAAGCCGTCAGGCTGAACCCCGCGTTGAATGCCGATCAGGGGCAGACGATTCGCAATTTCATGATCGGCCATACGCAGACCTTTCTGGCTGGGCCGCCCGAAGCGTCGCTGGCAAATGCGTTCAGCCATTTGCCAGCACCGCTGGCTTACCTGCGCCGCTATTACCGCGATACGCTTGGCAAGAGCTGGATGAGCCGGGCCTGGCGCAATCACACGCTGGGTGATGCGAAGCTGGTCCGCCAAAGTGTATGCAGGGCGATTTGGTATAAGCCGGGATGTTTGAAGGATCGAGGTATGCTATCGATGTTGGCCGAGTCCATTGTGGGGACGCGCGTGTGGCATCGCATTCGACCCGCGAAATGAGTTGAAGGGGAGCCGCCGTGTTGGGGTGGGTGATGCATTCATTTATATGGGACAGCAATGATTAAAGTACTTTCAGTGTTTGGAACGCGCCCGGAAGCCATCAAGATGGCCCCTGTCGTCGGTGAACTGGGACGCTACCCGGAGCAGATCGAGAGCCGCGTGTGTGTGACGGCGCAACATCGCCAGATGCTAGATCAGGTGTTGCATTTGTTCGACATCAAGCCGGATTACGACTTGAACATCATGTCGGGCAATCAGACGCCCACGCAGGTCGCATCGGCTGTTTTAGCGCGGATGGAGCAAATCCTCAAAACCGAACAGCCGGATTGGGTGTTGGTGCAGGGGGATACGACCACCGTCGCAGCGACGTCTTTGGCTGCCTATTATGCCCGTGTAAAGGTCGGGCACGTGGAGGCCGGCCTGCGGACGCACGACAAATGGCAACCCTTCCCGGAGGAAGTGAATCGCAAGATTGCGGGCGTCATCGCCGACATCCATTTCGCGCCCACCATCGGCGCGCGGAATAACCTGCTATGTGAGGGCGTGCCGGAGCAACAGATCATTGTGACGGGGAACCCGGTGATCGACGCGTTGCGCCAGGTGGCGAACCTGCCCTATGACCCGGCGGAAGGCCCGTTGAAGAATGTACCTTGGGACAAGCGCTTGATATTGGTCACGGCGCACCGGCGCGAGAGCTTTGGCGAGCCGATGGAGCATATCTTCCAGGCCATTCGAGAGATTGCCGAAGCATATGCGGATGACGTGTGCCTGGTTTATCCGGTTCACCTGAACCCGCAGGTGCAGGAGCCTGCGAAGCGCATCCTGGGGAACATCGCCAATGTGATGTTGATCGACCCGCTGGATTATCTGCCGCTGGTGTACCTGATGAAGCGCGCGACGCTGGTGATGACGGACTCCGGCGGAATCCAGGAGGAAGCCCCCGGTTTGGGCAAGCCGGTGCTGGTGTTCCGCGAGGTCACCGAACGGCCGGAAGCCGTCGATGCAGGGACGGTGCGCCTGGTGGGCGCGTCGCGTGATCGTATCGTTGCGCAAATGCGCTTGCTGTTGAACGACGAGCGCGAATATCAGCGCATGGCAAAAGCGACGAACCCCTATGGGGATGGGCATGCCGCCGAGCGCATCGTGAAGGCGCTGATCTAGGGTAAGACAGCTATGGATTTTGACGTCAAATTCATCGCCAAGCATTGGGAGCATCACTCGGTTCACTCGGGGTACGATCAGCTAGTCGATCGCTTGGGCAGCGCCATCCGGCCGCTGAATACGCAGAGCTTGCGCGACAAGTGGGTTCCTGGGCGCGTCGCAGTGTCGCTGGCGACCAGGTCGGGCAATGCCCTCTATTCCTACCTCGCCTTTTACGACGAGTGGGCCGCGATGCGCGACATGCTATTTCGGCATGACCCATGCGTGTATCACGTGCTGTATGGCGACGAGTCCTATCGCTACCTGGGCAACTTTGGGAAGGGGCGCAACGCGCGCGTTGTTGCCACCTATCACCTGCCGCCCTCGGCGCTGGTGCAATATCTGCATGCCGAGTACGTCAAGCATCTGGATGGCCTGATCGTGGTCGGGCGAAACCAGATGCCGTTTTTTGAGCCGCACATCAAGTCGTCCAAGATTTTCTTCGTGCCGCACGGGGTTGACACGCATACCTTCGCCCCGCCGGCGGAGGCGCCCTCGGCCAGGGCCAACCAGGGCATCTGCCTCTTCGTAGGCATCCACCGGCGCGACTTTGAAATGTTGCGCGAGGTCATCAAGCTGGTTCACGCGCAAGATAAAGAGATCAAGTTCGTGATCGTCACGTCGGAGTCGAATCAGCAGATGTTCCGCGAGTTCGAAAATACGCAGTTGCTCTCGCGCGTGCCGGAGCCGGAACTGGTGCGGCTATATCAAACCGCGGACGTGTTGTTGCAGCCGCTGGAGGATAGCACCGCCAATAACGCCATCCTGGAAGGGCTGGCCTGTGGGCTGCCGGTGGTCGCGACGGATATTGGCGCCGTGCGCGATTATCTGTCGGAAGACTGCGGCCTGTTGGTGCCGCCATATCAGGCCGCGCGCATGGCCGAAGCCGTGCTGTGCCTGGTCCACGATACGTCTTTGCGTAACCGGATGGCCCTGAAGGCGCGCGCGCATGCCGTGCCGTTTGACTGGTCAAGCGTGACTGAGATGACGCGCCAGGTGTATGAGCGGGTGATGTCGAAGGCGTGAAGCGGGGGATGTGAGCAATGCAACCTGAAGTCGTCAGCATCATGATGCCGGCATATAACGCGGAGCGATACATCGGCCAGGCGATTGAGAGCGTTTTGGCGCAACGTTACACGAAGTGGGAGCTGATCGTGGTGGACGATGGCTCCACCGACGGCACGCCCGGCATATTGGCCCAATATCACGATGCGCGCATCAGGGTGATCCACCAGGCCAACGCCGGTGAGGCTGGCGCGCGGAACGTTGCCTTGCAAGCGGCGCAGGGCGAGTACGTCGCCTTCCTGGATGCCGACGATGCCTATCTCCCTGAGCACTTGCAGGCGACGGTCGATTACCTGCGAGAAAATACGGCTTGTGGCGCTGTGTATAGCGATGGCTATTACTGCGATCAGGATGGCGTTCAACTGAAGCCGTTATCCAGCCGCCGGCGCGGGCCGTTCGAGGGCGATATCTTCGAGCAAATGGTGCGCGCCTCCGACGTGTTTGGCGCGCCGGTGTGCGTGGTGTTGCGCGCCGATGCCATCGCGCGCGAGGGGCTGCGCTTTGACCGCGAGATCGTGATCGGGCCGGACTGGGATTTTTTGACCCGCCTCACCGAGACGGCCAGGGTGGGCTACGTGAACCAGCGCACCTGTCTGTACCGCGTGCATCAGACGAACATTTCCCTGCGCACGAACACGCAGAAGCGGGCGCTCTCGCTGGCGAGGTGTCGCGAAAAAGCGATCAAGATGTACCGCTTCGATGACTGCTCCATCGAAACGCGCGTCTTTGTCTTTTACGACTTGCTGGTCAATTTACTCGTGGGCATGCCCGAAAGGCAGGCGCAGATCATCCAATGGCCGGAGTTCTGCCGGTTGCCACCGGAGAAGCAATCTCAATTGCTGCGCTTGATGGCGAGTGAGACGCTGATCAAGCTCCCGCCACAGCCGATCGTGAAAGAGTGGTTCAACCGCTCCCATGAGCTGAACCCGTCGTCCATGCCGGGGGCGTTGATGCGTGTTGCGTGTAACGTGAGCCCAAGCGCGCTCAAGTTTTTGCTGGGGCTGCGCGCCGGGATGAAGGCCAGGCCGGCGAGCGATTCTCCTTTTGGCGATCTATTTGAGAGGTAGGAACACTGTGCGAGTGCTAATGTTGAATCGTAAGGATGCGCACACCGTATTGGGCGGCGACACGGTGCAGATGCTGCGCACCAAAGAGGCGCTGGAGAAGCTGGGCGTGCAGGTGGACACGGGCAGCGTGGAAGAGCCACCCGCCGAAGATCAGTATGACCTGCTGCACATCTTTAACTGGCAGCAACTGGAAGAATACCTGGCATTGCGCGGTGCTCAGCGGGGGCAACTCCTGCCTATCGTGCTGTCTACAATCTTTTGGTTCTACACCGGGCATTGGTTCGATGCGGCGGCCCGAACAAAGCCGATTTGGAAGCTTGCTTCCGGGGCGCTTGGCCCGAAGCGGGCGCGCAGCTTGTATGAACAGTGGCAGCTTGCGAAGTTCAGGCGCGGCGCGGAGGGGCAGAGGCTGCGCCAGTGCCTGGAAGTGCCGGTGCAGTTCTTGCCAAACTCAGCGATAGAGTTGGATCACCTGGAGTCGGTGTTGAGGTTACATGGCGAACTGCACGCGCGTTGCACCGTGGTTCCCAATGCTGTTGCGAGGGAGGTCTATGACCCGCTCCCTCAGCCTAGCCAGAAACTGCTCAAGAAGGTCGAGGCGAAGGACTTCGTCTTGCAGGTTGCGCGCATCCAGGAGGCCAAAAATCAATTGGGCTTGATCGAGGCGCTATTTGATCTGCCTGTCCCAATCGTTTTCGCCGGGCAGCCCTCGCCTTATGAGCAGGAATACGTCAATCGCTGCTACGAACTGGCGCAGAAGCGGGGGCAGGTTTATTTTCTTGGCCCAATCTCGGGGGATGATCTTGTAAGCCTTTATACGCTGGCGGCGGTGCACGCATTGCCTAGCTGGCGAGAGACGCCCGGCCTGGCCAGTTTGGAGGCCGCCGCCGCAGGCTGCCGGGTGGTGACCACATCCGTCGGCAGCACGCGCGAGTACTTTGGCGACCTGGCGTGGTATTGTGACCCCCGTGATGCACAATCGATCCGCCGGGCGGTGTGCGCGGCGTTAGAATCGCCGCGTAGTGATGAGCTGAGAAAGACGGTTCTGACACGCTACACGTGGGACGCCGCGGCGGCGGCGACGTTGAAGGCATACCAATTAGCATTAGGGGAGAAACCAACGCATTAGGATTGGAACATGAGCAAAATAATCGTGACTGGGGGAGCCGGCTTCATTGGCTCGCATGTGGCTACAGAATTGACAAAACGGGGTCACTCCGTGACCGTCTTGGATGATTTAAGCGGGGGCTTTACCGACAATTTGCCGCAGGGGGCCACGTTTGTGCAGGGCAGCGTCACCGATGCCGACCTGGTGAATGAGCTATTTGAGCGCTCGCAGTTCGACTACGTCTATCACCTGGCAGCCTACGCCGCCGAAGGGTTGAGCCATTTCATCAAGCGCTTCAATTACAACAATAACCTGATCGGCAGTGTGAACCTGATCAATGCCTCCGTCAACACGGGCGTCAAGTGCTTCGTGTTCACCTCGTCCATCGCGGTGTATGGCACCAGCCCGGAACTGCCCATGACCGAGGAAACGCCGGCGCACCCCGAGGACTCGTATGGCATCGCCAAGCTGGCCGTGGAGCAGGAACTGAAGATCAGCAAAGAGATGTTTGGCCTGGATCACGTGATCTTCCGCCCGCACAACGTGTATGGCGAGAGGCAGAACATCGGCGACAAATATCGCAACGTGGTGGGCATTTTCATGAACCAGATTTTGCAAGGCAAGCCCATGACGATCTTTGGCGACGGCACCCAGGAGCGCGCATTTAGCTACATTGGCGACATCGTGCCCATCATGGCCGACGCGATCGACACGCCCGCGGCCTATAACCAGATTTTCAACGTGGGCGCAGACCAGCCCTATAGCGTGAACAAACTGGCCGAGACGATTGCCCAGGCGATGCGGGTTGAGCCGAACATTTTGCACGTGCCGGCGCGCAACGAGGTGCAGTTTGCCTATTCATCGCACGAAAAGGTGCGCCGCGTGTTCGGCCAGCGCAAGTTGCATGAACTGGAAGAGGGCCTGAACTGCATGGCGGAGTGGGTTCGCCAACACGGGGCGAGGTCCAGCAGCAAGTTCAAGAATGTCGAGGTGACCAAGAACTTCCCCCAGGCGTGGTTGATGTAGGGCTCTTTTCCTTGAAGTAACGGAGACGGCAAAGCACAATGACTCAACCATTGGTTGTCACTGTCATCTTAAATACAAATCGGCGTGAAGATACCTGTGCGGTATTGAGGTCGCTGGCGGAGAACACCTACCAGAACCAGCAAACAATCGTGCTGGATAACGCCTCCACAGATGGGTCGGTGCCGGCGGTGCGAGCCGCATTCCCCCAGGTGCGGATCATTCCCCTGGCGCAGAACCTGGGCTATGCCGGTAACAACAACACCGGCATCCAGGCGGCGCTGGAGATGGGTGCCGAATGGGTCTTTGTGTTGAACGAGGATACCGTGCTGGACGCGGAGTGCCTGGAGCGGCTAGTGGCGGTCGCTCAAGCCGACCCGAAGATCGGCATCTTGGGGCCGATGGTCTATCACCACAACGAGCCGAACGTGATTCAGTCCGCCGGCGGCAAGATGGGCGCCGATTGGTCAGTCTGGCACCTGGCTCAGAACGAACTGGACCAGGGTCAATTCCCCGCGCCACACGACGTGGATTGGATTTCCGGCTGTGCCATCCTGGTCCGCCGCGCGGTAATCGAGCAAATCGGGATGCTGGACCAGCGCTTCTTTTACTATTGGGAGGAGACGGAATGGTGTCTGCGCGCCAGGGAAGCCGGTTGGCGCATCGTGCACGTGCCACAGGCAAAACTGTGGCATAAAGGGGTGCAGCGAGACTATCACCCCAGCCCTTCGGTGACGTACTATTCCACGCGCAATCGGTTCATGGTGCTGCAGAAACACCGCGCCCCATTGGCGGCCTGGCTGGCGGCCTGGCGAGAGACGCTGCGCACGTTGATCAGTTGGAGCGTCAAACCGAAGTGGCGCGGGATGCTGGCGCATCGCGACGCGATGTGGCAGGGAACCATGGATTTCTTGCATCACCGCTGGGGGATGCGTTCGGCCTGAAACCGAGATGAAAATACTCATCCTTTCCACCTGGTTTCCCTATCCGCTCAGCCAGGGCAGCAAGATTAGGGCCTATCACCTGATAAAGGCTTTGGCCGAAAAACACCAGGTGGCCCTGATCAGCTTTCAAGATACGCCCATCGAGCCGGCCTGGATAGTGCATCTGGGGGCGCTTTGTGAACAGGTGCACGTCATCCCGGATCATCCGTTTGATCACAGCCGCGTCAAGTCTGCCGTCGGGTGGCTTTCGCCATTGCCCAGCGCCGTGCTGGCGTCTCGCTCGGTCAGGATGTCGTACATGGTCCAGCAAGTTGCCGATGTTTGGGCACCGAATTGGGTCTTTGCGCTCACGTTTGTCACGGCCCCTTATGCGCTGGCTGCGAAGGGTGCCCGGAAGGTCGTGGATATTGACAACTTGATGACGCCGATGCTGTATGAGGACTATCGGCGCGCGCAGCACCCTTTGCGACGTATGCGGCACTGGCTGGCCTGCGAGAAATTCCGCAATTATGAGCAGGGGCTGTATCGCCAGTTTGACTTGTGCTTGGTGGTTGCCGATCGGGACCGCAACGCGGCGATGAAGCTGGCGCGCTTACGTCAGGAGCAGGTCGGCGTGGTGCCGAATGGCGTGGATGTCGGTTCAATCGCCGTCAGCCCGGGCAGCCCCGAACCTGATACGCTGATCTTTAACGGTGCGTTGACCTATTCCGCCAACTACGACGCAATGGATTATTTCCTGGGCCAGATATTTCCATTGATCCGTGCCGAGGCTTCCGAGGCGCAACTCAAGATCACCGGCTCGACGCGAGGCGTGCCGATTGAGCGGCTGCCGAGCAGGGAGCGCGTCACATTTACCGGCTACCTGGATGACGTACATGCGGCCATCGCGAGCAGTTGTGTTTGCGTCGTGCCGCTGAGGATGGGCGGCGGGTCGCGCCTGAAGATCCTGGAGGCGATGGCAATCGGCACCCCGGTAGTGAGCACTTCGAAAGGGGCGGAAGGCATCAATGCCGTGCCTGGGAAGCATTTGTTGATTGCGGATACGCCTGCGGAATTTGCGGCCCAAACCGTCCGCCTGTTGCGCGAGCCGCAATTGCGTGCGATGCTGGCGACGAACGCGGCGCAACTGGTGCGTGAGCAGTATGACTGGGCCAATATCGGGCAACACTTCCGCGATCTGGTGGATAAAGCATCATGATGAAAACAGGTTACCTGAGGCGCTTTAAGCAAACCCTTCCTTCGCCGCTTCAAAAACTGGCACATGGGGCGTGGTCCTATCTAAAGGGCGCGCTGATCTTCATCATCAACGCGGTGGGGTGGGTGCCGTCACACCACTTCCGTCGCTTCATGTACCGTTTGTTTGGGGTTGGCATCGGAAAGGGCAGCACGATCCACTGGCAAACCCGCTTCTTTGGGCCGCGCGGGGTGCGGATCGGGGAATATTGCAACATCGGCAACAACGCCTTCCTGGATGGCCGGGAGGGATTGACGATTGGCAATCGTGTAGCAACCGGCGCGGAGATCATGATCTATACCTTGCAACACGATGTTGACAGCGCCACTTTCGAGGTGGCGGGTGGGCCGGTTATCATAGAAGACTACGTGTACATAGGGCCGCGCGCGATCATTTTGCCGAATGTGAGGGTGGGGCGCGGGGCGGTCATTGCGGCCGGGGCCGTTGTGACCAAAGATGTGCCGGCCTATGCGGTAATGGGCGGTGTGCCGGCGCGATATCTCAGGGAGAGGAATCACCAACTGGACTATCGCCCGGACTTTGCGATGCCGTTTCAATAGCCGGGTGGTGTTTGATCTTCAACGTGGCGTGAGATGTGAGATAGCATGACAAAGAGCCTGTCCGTTCAGTTTTTGCGAGAGTGGGTGACGCAGCACTATCTGCTGTTGCTGCAAGTCGCCATTTGCCTGGCGGTTGTGCTGGCAAGCCTGCTCCTGGCGTCACGTCCTACCATCATACCGTTGGTGCTGATTGCCGGCGCGGTAGGGGCCTTTGTCATCTTGCGCTGGCCGCTGTTGGGGCTGGTGGGCATCATCGTCGGTGGGCTGGTCGTCCCGGTCGGCATCGGCACCGGGTCCGAGTCCGAAATCAACCCCTCCATTTTGCTGATCGTTTTGCTCCTGGGCATCACGGTGCTGGAAGCCATCAAGGATCGGCGGCTGGAATGGGGTAAATCGCGCACCATCTTGCCGCTGATGGCTTTCCTGGGCGCATCCGTGATCTCCTTCCTGGTGGGCCAGTTGCCCTGGTTCTATACCAGCCCTTCACCGATTCGCGCTCAGCTCGGTGGGTTTGGGATTTTCGTGCTATCCGCCGCCGCCTTCCTGCTGACGATGCGGATGGTGAAAGAGTTGCGCTGGCTGGAGCGGCTGACGTGGGTTTTCCTCTGCCTGGTGGCTGTGTATATGCTGGGGCAGATCCTGCCGCCTTTGGGAAGCCTGGTGAGCCGGCTATACCTGGTTTCGGCGGTGGGCAGCCTGTTCTGGGTATGGTCGATGGCGCTAGCCTTCAGCCAGGCGGTGTTCAATCGCCAGTTGCGTATGGAGTGGCGGCTGGCATTGCTGGCCCTGGTTGGGCTGACCATGTTCATCGCCATGACGCGCAACCTGGGCTGGACTTCCGGGTGGGCCCCTGCGCTCGTGGCAATCGGCGTCATCATGCTGGTAGGCGCGCCGAAGATTGGTATCCCGCTGGCGGTACTGGGCGGCGTGGTGATGCTGTTGCGTTCCAGCATTGTGTCGGGCCTGTTGAATGTTGGGGACAATGCTTATAGTGAGTTGACGCGCTTGCAGGCCTGGAGCATCCTGTTCGACATCATCAAAGTGAGCCCAATCGTGGGGTTTGGGCCGGCGAATTACTATTCGTATACGCCGCTCTTCTCCATCATGGGCTATCACGTCAAGTTCAACTCGCATAACAACTATGTGGACCTGCTGGCTCAAACGGGCATCCTGGGGACGGCGTGCTTCTTGTGGTTCAGCGTTGAGGTCGGCCGGGTGGGCTGGCAACTACGCGCGCGCGTCCCGGAAGGGTTTGCCCAGGCCTATGTCTATGCCGCGCTGGGCGGCCTGGCGGGCACGCTGGTGGCCGGCATGCTGGGCGACTGGGTCCTGCCATTCGTCTATAACATCGGCCTTGCAGGTTTCAGGGCAAGCGTGCTGGGCTGGATTTTCATGGGGGGGCTGATGGCCCTGGAGCAGATGAGCCGCGTCCCCGGCCAGCTCGCCGCAGCACAACCTAAACCCTAACTTCGCAAGTGAGCTACATCTGGAACACCCTACGATGACGAACCAACTCGAATATGGTTTGCAACTGTCCATCGTGATCGTCAGTTGGAACACGCGTGACTTATTACTGGATTGCCTGGCGTCTATCGAGGCCAGCACATCCGATCTGAACTACGAGACATTCGTGGTAGATAACGCGTCTTCCGATGACAGCGCCGCCGCTGTGCGCGCACGGTTCCCGCGTGTGCATCTGATTGCCAACGCGCAAAACGTTGGGTTTTCGCGCGCCAACAATCAGGCCATCCAGCAAAGCGCGGCCAGCTATGTGTTGTTGTTGAACCCCGATACGAAAGTGCTGCCGGGGGCGTTGGACGCGCTGTGTCGCTACCTGGATGAACACCCCGAGGTCGGTGCAGCGGGGGCGCGTATTTTGAACCCCGACGGCACGTTACAGAGTTCCTGTTACCCGGCGCCGACGCTGGCCCGCGAACTGTGGCGGCTCTTGCACCTCGATGCGGTGCTGTCTTTTGGCATCTACCGCATGCAAGATTGGGACATCACCACCCCGCGCCAGGTGGATTCGCTGTTGGGTGCGTGTATCCTGGCGCGCCGCGCCGCGCTGATGAAGGCGGGCATGCTGGATGAAGACTACTTCTTCACGGGCGAAGAAATAGACCTGTGCCGTAAGCTCTATCGGCTGAACTGGAAGATCTTCTGGGTGCCGCAGGCGCAGATCATTCATTACGGCGGCCAAAGCGCCAGGCAGGTGGCGCAGAGCGCGTTCTTGCGTTTGTATGAGGGGAAAGTGCTCTACTTTCGGAAACAACAGGGCCTTGGCGCGGCGCTGCTCTATAAGCTGGTGCTCTACATTGCGACGCTGGCTCGCCTGGTCGTTGCGCCGGTCGCCTGGCTGGAGCGCGGCACGCGGCGTGAGCAGCATCTCACACTTGCCCGGCGTTACTGGCAATTGCTGGGCGCATTACCGGGAATGTAACCAGGAGGCAAGCGATGCGAATTCTCTTTCTAACCCAGGTGCTGCCCTATCCCCTGGATGCAGGGCCTAAGGTGCGCGCCCATCACATGTTGCAGTACCTGGCTGCGCGGCACCAGGTGACGCTCGTATCCTTCGTGCGTAAGAGTGATCGCCCCGAAGCCATCGCGCACATGCGCGCGCTGTGTCATGCGTTTCACGCCGTGCCCCTGGAACGCAGCCGGGCGGCGGACCTGTATAACGCCGGCGTGAGCCTGCTGAGTGGGCAGCCTTTCACCATCGTGCGCGACGTGCTGCCCCAGATGACGGCTAAGATCACCGAAGTGGTAGCGGAGCAATCGTTTGACGCAATTCATGCAGACCAACTTTCGATGGCCGCGTATGCGCTACAGGCCGAACAGGAGATAGCAAAACGGCACACCGGCGCAAAGCTGCAGATGGTGCTCGACGCGCACAACGCCTATTACCTGATCCCGCAACGGATGGCCGAAGTGGCGAGTAACCCTCTGATGCGGGTGTTTCTGCGCCGAGAGGCGGGCCTGATCGCGCGCTATGAGGCGGTGACCTATCGGCGTTTTCAGCACGTATTGACGGTGACGGACGAGGACCAGGCGGCGATCAAGTCGCTGGCAGCCTTCGAGCAAGGTGCCCCACAGTTCAAGACCCTGCCCATCTGTGTGGATGGCAGCACACCGGCGCTGGATTTTCAGCCCGGCGCGAAGGGCGTGTTGATGCTGGGCGGGCTGCACTGGCCCCCGAACGCCGATGCTGCGCGCTGGTTCGTACATGACATCTGGCCGCAGGTGCGGGCACGCGTGCCCGATGCGCAGCTCTACATCGTCGGCGCGCATCCGCCGGATGATGTGCGCGTGCTGGGAGATTTTAATGGGATCGAGCGGCCCGAACAGGCGAACGGCGCACCCATCGTGGTGACGGGATATGTGAACGACCCTGGGCCGTTCATTCGCGCCAGCGCCGCGCTGATGGTGGCGTTGCGTTCGGGCGGGGGCATGCGCGTCAAGATTGTTGAGGCGATGCAATGGGGGTTGCCGGTTGTCTCCACCACGATCGGGTGTGAGGGCATCGACGTGACGCCTGGCCAGGACATGCTGGTGGCGGATCGCCCCGAAGACCTGGCGGCGTCGATGGCGCGCGTGCTTGAGGATCGCGCCGAGGCGCAGCGCCTGTCGGCAGCGGCTCGCCTGTTGATTGCCCAACGCTATGACTGGCATAAGGTTTATCTTGCGTTAGATCACATATATCCAATCCATGCAAATTCAACTCAAATCCAGTAGTCCATCTAAGCGAATTCTGTATATTCTTGGGGGCATTCTGGTTATCTCCGTGGTGTTGCGCCTGGCAGCGGTATTTGTCATGGGCAATAGCATCGAGTCTTTGCCGGGCATCGAGGATCAACTTTCCTATCACACCCTGGCGGTGCAGGTGATCACCGGGCACGGGTTCACCATGCCGACCGACTGGTGGCCGCTGACGCGCGCCGGGGCGCCCACGGCGCACTGGTCATACCTGTATACACTCTACCTGGTGTGTGTCTATAGCATCGCTGGCGTTTCGCCGCTCGCTGCGCGCATCTTGCAAGTCATTATCGTTGGGGTGCTGTGGCCCTGGCTGGCATGGCGATTGGCGCGCCGGTTAGCCGGTAATGGCGTCGGGTTGATTGCGGCGGCCTGGACAGCACTCTATGGATACTTCATCTATTATGCCGCCGCGTTGATGACCGAGCCCTTCTACATCACGGCAATCCTGTGGGCGTTCGATCTGGTCATGAGTGCCGATTCGGAGCATCCGAATCGCCGTTGGGTATTGTTGGGGCTGGCATCGGGCGTGGCGGTTTTATTGCGCCAATCGTTCCTGCTGTTTCTGCCCTTCCTGGTGCTATGGGCCTGGGTGGATGAGACGATCCGCGCCAGGCTGGCGCATGGGGCGGTGGCGGAGGCCGGCACCGCTGCTATGCAACGTGTGCGTGCCTTCGTCGTGGATGCGCTCAGGCTCATCCGGCTGCCGATTTTGGCGGCGCTTGTGGTGATCGTGATGATCGTGCCCTGGACCATCCGCAACTACCAGGCATTCGGGCGGTTCGTGTTGCTGAATACGAACGCGGGCTATGCTTTCTTCTTCGCGAACCATCCTATCTACGGCACCGAGTTTGTGAGCATTTTGCCCGATAACATCACCTATCAAAGCCTGGTCCCGCCGGAGTTGAGGTCACTGGACGAAGCGGCGTTGGATTCTGCGCTGATGAACGTCGGGATGGGCTACGTGGTGCATGACCCGGTACGCTATCTATTGCTTTCGATCAGCCGCGTGAAATCATTCTTCATGTTCTGGCCGTCGTCGGATTCCAGCACTTTGAGCAACCTCGTGCGCGTGTTCTCGTTTGGCATCTCGCTCCCATTTATGCTCTATGGCATGCTCGTGGCGCTGTCGCGCTGGGGCAGGTGGTCACTGCTCTATCTTTTCGTCATCGTGTATTCTGCGATGCACCTGTTGTCTTGGGCACTGATTCGCTATCGCCTGCCGGTGGACGCCGTGGGGGTGTTGTTTGCGGCCTACGGGGCGGCTGATCTGTTCCGCAGAATTAAACAGCGCATCATCACGCGGCAACTGGCGGCGCAATCTTGAAAGAGAGGGATGGCATGAATATTCTCTACGTCACACCCTATGTCCCAACCCCGATCCGGGTGCGCCCCTATAGCCTGGTGCGCACACTGGCGCAGCATGGCCACCACGTAACCCTGGCCGCGCTCTGTGAACAGACGGAAGAGCGCCGGACGCTGGAAGATTTTCAGAAGCTGGGGGTGGGGGTGGTTTGGGGCCCTCTCACGCAGATGCGCAGGGTGTCTAACGCCTTGCGTGCGTTGCCTACCTCCATGCCGCTACAGGCGACCTACTGTTACTCGCCAGAATTTCGGCGCCTGTTGTTGGAGACTTGCCAGACACATGTATTCGACGTCATCCACGTGGAGCATTTACGAGGCGCTGAGGACGGCGTGTGGTTGCGGGCCCAAATGCGCGCGCGCCGAATCGAGCCGCGTATCCCAATCGTGTGGGATAGCGTCGATAGCATCAGCTATCTTTTTGAGCAGGCCGCGCGCCAGAGCGCTAACCTGCGCATGCGCCTGATGACGTGGATCGAGCTGGGGCGCACACGGCGTTATGAGGCGCGTGTGACCAGTCATTTCGACCACGTATGTGTTACATCGAGTGCGGATAAAAGCGCTTTCGAAGCATTGGGTAAAGTGGGCGCGCCGATCTCCGTATTGCCGAACGGCGTCGATTTGGAATACTTCGCGCCGGCGGACCCGGCGCAGAGAGGAAATTCAATCGTATTTTCCGGCAAGATGAGCTACCATGCGAACGTGACCGCCGCGCATTACCTGGCGACCCAGGTGATGCCGCTCGTCTGGGCAGTGCACCCCGAGACGCGGCTCGTCATCGCCGGCAGCCGCCCACCAAAGTCTATCGTGAAACTGGCTTCCGAGTATCCTGGACGCGTGACCGTAACGGGCTATCTGCCGGATTTGCGCAAACCCTTGCACGAAGCGAGCATCGCGGCGGCGCCGTTGCTCTATGGCGCCGGCGTGCAGAACAAGGTGTTGGAAGCGATGGCCTGTGCGACGCCCGTGGTGGCGACCTCGCGCGCGACACGTGCGCTGAACGTACAGCCAGGCATCGATTGTTTGGTGGCAGATACGCCACAGATATTCGCAGATGCTTTGTTGCGATTGTTGCAAGATGAAGCTTTGCGCCAGCGCATTGGCGCTGCCGGTCGTCGCTATGTCGAAATGCATCACGACTGGCACGTCATTACCACACAATTGGAAACCATCTATCGTGGTGTGCAGTGTAATCCCAAGATGATTTGATCGATTCTTTCCCCCTCGTCATAGCCTCATAGCATTCCTCTACACCTCTTCACTTTCTTTCATCACACCCACTTTATCCGGCGGGCTATATTCATATGCTATATATAGCTCGTATCAGTGTGTGCAGATTCGTGGCCTGATAATTACGCTATAAGATTTGCTTTAGGTCTTGAGTTGCCATAGAGTATTGCTTCATACTTGACAAAATTGGATTTTAATAGCAGAATAATGTTTAAATAGTGGTGCAAGTTTACACGCTGCCATTGGGTATGGCCGTGTTTTGTGAACGCCGATTTCGATACCGCACAAACTTGACTACTTCATCAACCTCCTACTGGGGCGACGTTATGGTAATGTCGCGAGAGCGGAGCGTCGATGTTGAAAGACATTCATGATAAATCGTGGCTCATAGATAAAACAATCTTCGCGATCAGTGCCACGCTGGTCCTTTGGACGCTAAATAGGAAAGTGCCTGAGTAAATCGTGCCTGTGCGATGGCGTCCATTGTGTGAAGCCTGTTGCAGCGAGTAATGTGTTCTGGGGAGGCCCAATGAAGGACGTGCTTGAACCGAAGGTGTGGCGCAGATTTCCCGTCACACAGTTCAAAGCAGTAGATGACGCTTTGTGCAATCTGATCGATTACGTGCTCGCGGGGGTGGGGCTGCTCGTCCTTTCTCCGTTTTTCATCATCCTTGCAATCATCGTCAGGCTGGATAGCCCCGGCCCGATCTTCTATCGCCGGCGCGTCATGGGGCGTAATGGCAGGCAGTTTGACGCGTTTAAGTTCCGCACCATGCGGGTGAATGGTGATGCCATCCTGGAAGCCAACCCGGCGCTAAAAGATCAGTGGCTGCGCGACCAAAAGTTGAAGGATGACCCGCGTATTACGCATTGCGGTCAATGGATGCGCAAGCTCAGCCTGGATGAACTGCCGCAACTCCTGAACGTCTTGCGTGGAGAGATGAGCATCGTCGGCCCACGCATGATGACGTTGCCCGAGTTGAGATACTACGGTGAGCAGGTGAAAGAACTGCTCACGGTCAAGCCGGGTATTACCGGGCTCTGGCAAGTCTCCGGCCGATCAGACTTGGACCGCAATGAGCGTGTGCGCATGGATATGCAATATGTGCACATGCGAACGTGGTGGCTGAACATTGTGCTCATCCTAATGACCATCCCCGCTGCATTGAAAGGCTCAGGAGCTTACTAAATGTTGATTGCCCGCGCACCGGTACGCCTGAGCCTGTTTGGGGGAGGCACGGACCTGCCTGCATATTACGAACGCTTTGGCGGGGCGGTCCTCAGCACAAGCCTGAACAAGTATGTCTACGTGATTATGAACGTGGGCGAACAAAGCCCGCTTCAGATCACGTCTTCCGACTACCGCACCTTTTATCGCCATACACCTGGAGAACCGCTGCTGTGGGATGGCGATCTTAGCCTGCCGCGTGCGGTGTTACAACACTTTGGCGTTGAACATGGCGTTTCCATCTTCCTGGCTTCGGAAGTGCCGCCCGGCACGGGGTTGGGCTCGTCCAGTAGCGTGACGGTGGCGCTGGTCAAGGCCATCAGCACCGCCTGCGGCCAGAAACTCTCCAAGGCCCAGGTGGCTCAACTGGCGTGCGATATTGAGATCGGCAAGCTGGGGAAGCCTATTGGGCTGCAAGATCAATATGCTTCGGCATTTGGCGGGCTGAACTGGATTACGTTCAACACCGATGGCGTGAATGTGGAACCGCTGAAGATAGATCACCGAGTGATCACTCAGTTGGAATCGCGCCTGCTGTTGATGTTTACGGGCGCCGCGCATGACTCGGCGCAGATCCTTGATAAACAGAGCAAGGCCAGCAGAGCGCTGGATAGCCAGGTCATCAATTCGCTCCAGGCTGTCTCGGGGTTTGCCCAGCAGGCTCGCCGGCACCTGGAGATGGGTGCGCTGGATCGTTTTGGCGCGCTCCTGGATGATGCCTGGCAATGTAAAAAACAATTCGCGCCGGGCGTGAGCAATGAGCGTATCGATCATTGCTATGCGGTGGCACGCAACAATGGTGCAGTCGGCGGGAAAATCGCCGGTGCCGGAGGGGGTGGCTTTCTGATCTTGTACTGTGAGGACGGCGCAATGGAGCGTGTTGCTGCACGGCTCACCGACGAGGGTCTGCGCCGAATGGATTTCCGTTTTGAAAATGATGGGGCGCGTGTTCTGTTCAATGCCGGGTTGCGTTTGCGCGAACCGGAACATGCAGTATCGCTGCTTCATTAAACGGTCGAATCGATGCCACATCTTAGCATGTTGTGTTTTAAGTGGCTCGTTGATTTAACAAGGGGAGAGAACCGTGGAGAACTTTTTTCATTTCGCTCGGGTGGGGGCGGTTGATAGACAAGGGCTGTTATATGCGACGGATAGCATGAACTACGACAAGCAGTGGAGATCATTCATCGCATTGCTTGTCATTCTTGATGCTTTAGCAGTTGCAGTTAGCCTGTCATTGGCTTTTGTGCTTCGCATCACGAGCCGCATTATCGTTTATACGGAGCCATACGACGCGTCGCTTTACGCGGCGCTTACGGGTATCAGCGTCGTATTGTGGGTGGGCCTGTTTGCAACCTATGGTCTGTATAAGCGCGATAACCTGCTTGGCGGCAACCTGGAATATCAACAGGCGATCAAAGCTTGTACGACCGGCGTCGTTGTGCTCATCGTGCTATCCTTCTTCTCTCACGACATGGTGGAAAATGTCGTTTCGCGCAGTTGGCTGTTCCTGTCATGGTTACTGAGTTCCATATTTGTCGTGGGGGAACGTTTTATCGCACGTAGAGCGGCGTACATTTTGCGCCGGCAGGGCTGGTTCACGGCGCGCGTGCTAATCGTCGGCGCCAATGACCAGGGCATCGCCATGGCGCAGCAGTGGCAATCCGGTTGTACATCCGGCATGAAAGTCATCGGCTTCGTGGACGATTTCAAGCCGGTGGGCACCGATGTGCTAAATGGGATCAAGGTAGTGGGCCGGCCAACAGCCCTGGCTGATCTGGTGAAGAAGTTTGCCGCCGACGAAGTAGTGGTCGTTCCACCCGCGGTTGCCTGGGAAACGTTTGAGGAGATCATCGAGCAAAACACCAGACCGAAGGGTTTCAGTTTGCGGTTGTCCCCCGGATTTTATGGCTTGCTATCGACCAGTGTTGCCGTGACGAATAAGACGTTCGTTCCGCTATTTACCATCAACGAAGCCCGAATCGTTGGGGTCGATGCCTATATGAAGTCGATCCTCGATTGTGGCCTGAGCGCATTGCTCTCGCTCGTGGCGTTGCCGGTCGGCCTGGTGATTGCTGCGCTGTTGAAGTTTGGACGGTGGCACGAGCCGGTCTTGGCACGCTATCACACGATGGGGCAGAGTGGGGATACGTTCGACATGTATAAGTTCAATATCCCTATTCACGAAGGTGGCGTTGCGGACCCTGCAAAGGTGCGCTGGTATGACCGGGTGATTTATGCCAAGGGATTGGATAAGTTGCCGCAGTTCCTGAATGTCCTGGCTGGTCATATGAGCCTGGTCGGGACGCAACCGACTGTCGTTAGTGATAACGAGATGGATCAGCGGACGGCTTGCATGATGCGCGCGGTGAAGCCGGGTGTGTTGGGGCCGTGGCTGGTGCGGGAATTCTGGTCCAGCGGTGAAGAGGCCCAGGATGAACTCTACTATGTGCGCAACTGGACAATCTGGTTGGATATTCAGATCGTGATCCAGGCGATGCTTGTGTGGCTGCGCAGCCGGCGTTCTATTTCTGTGCCGCCACCCGCAGCGAAAAGTGAACGATCGGCGACGATGGTGAAATCACCATATGGCGCAACGCCGCCAAAAGGTAATACCACGCTCCCATATTCGTCTCGTCAAAATACCAGCACAGCGCTTCTCAGTGATTGGCGCAGCAAGGAAAGCAAGTAGCACAAAACGTCATTAAGTGATTAGGTGCCAGTCTTTTTCCTCATTCGATACAGGCGAGAGGTTTGGTTTGGCTACGTAAGCAAATCCGCGTCAGGGGCGCAGCCAGACAAGCCACCCAGCCTGTTTTGTTTTTTCGCGTTCGTGAATGGAAATAGGGTTGGTGGAGGGGATAACCCATGTTGAATGACCATATTGATCAATATATTGTCGATTTGAACCAGGGATTGATGGCATTGGATCGCCAGGCTATTTGGTCGGTTATCAATGAGTTGATGGATGTATGGCGTGCGCGGCATCAGGTGTTTGTCCTGGGGAACGGTGGCAGTGGCGCTTTGGCCGCTCATATGGCCAATGATCTGAATAAGATTGTCGTTCCCGGGCAGGCGCGTTTCAGGGCCATCTCGTTAAACGATAACATGCCGCTCATTACGGCTTGGGCGAATGACAGCGCTTACGAGGATATCTTTTCGGAACAGTTGACCAACCTGTGCCAGCCGGGGGACCTGGTGGTTGCCACGTCGTGCAGCGGCAACAGCCCCAATGTGTTAAAGGCCCTACGCGTTGCACACGCACTTGGTGCGCGCACGGTGGCATTTACGGGGGATATCGGCGGTCAGATGAAGCAGATGGCCGATATCGTTGTCTTTGCGCCTGTGTCGTTCATCGGCATGCAAGAGGATGTGCACATGATCCTGAATCATGCCGTTACCAGCGCAGTTAAGAAGTGGATCACCCTTATCGCGGAGCGTTCGGCTGCACCCATGCGTGCAGTTGTGCTCGCCGCCGGTGAAGGCACCCGCCTGCGCCCGCTAACATTGACACGGCCAAAGCCGATGGTTCCAATCAATGGCGAGCCGCTATTGCACTATACCCTTAAGTGGCTCAAGCAGCATCACGTGAACGACGTTGCCATCAACCTGCATCATTGCCCCGACGTGATCGTGGATTACTTCGCCGATGGCAAGGGCCTGGGCTTGAACATCGTCTATTCGTATGAAGACAAGATTTTGGGGACGGCGGGTGCCGTTCGCAAGTTGTCTGCATTTGCAGAAAATCGGCCGCTGGTGGTCGTCTATGGCGATGTGCTGACCGACCTTGACCTGGACGCCCTGATCGCGGCACACATCCAAAACGTTGCGCTCGATCCATCGACGGGTGTCACCATGAGCCTGTATCACGTGAACAACCCCACCGAGGTGGGCCTGGTTGGGATGGACGCACAAGGGCGGATCACTCGATTCGTCGAGAAGCCAAAGCCGGAGGATGTTTTCACCGATCTTGCCAGTGCCGGTGTGTTGATTATCGAACCCGATGTGGTGAGCCGCATCCCGGTGGATACCTTCTATGACTTTGGGCGTGACCTGTTCCCACAATTGTTGGACAAGGGCATTTCCATGTACGGGTGGGTCGTGCCTGAAGGGACATACCTGTTGGACATTGGCACGCCCGAGAAGCTGGCCCAGGCACAGCATGACTGGCATATACTGAAGGAAGGTGTGATGTGACAGGCACATTGCAATCCGCTATTTTCCTGGATCGGGATGGTGTCATTAACCGAAATCGTGCAAACCATGTAAAATCATGGGCAGAGTTCGAGTTCCTTCCAGGTGTGCTTCGGGCAATTGAATCGCTTTCACACCTGGGATGGCCGTTGGTCGTGATCAGTAATCAGGCCGTGATTGGGCGTGGCCTTGTCAGTTATCATACGGTGGAGGAGATTCATCACCGTATGGTGGTGATCGTGGAACGAGCTGGTGGGCGGATCGATGAGGTGCTGTATTGCCCTCATCGGCCAGAGGAAATGTGCATTTGTCGTAAGCCGAATCCGGGTATGTTGTTGCGCGCCGCACAGGAGTTGAACCTGAATCTGACAAGCAGCTTTGTCGTAGGTGATGCGTTGACGGATATCGATGCTGCTCGGTCTGTCGGTGCGCAACCGGTACTTGTTAAAACAGGGCGAGGGGATGAGCAATTGGCGCGCTTTGGTATACAGAGCTTTGAAGGGGTTTACATCGCTCAAGACCTGCGTGGTGCAGCGGATTGGATCAGTCAGAAGGTCGCGGAGCGAAAGTCCATTCAATCATCTCAGTCAGCGCATCTGTGGGGCGATTCCGAGACAATACGGCATTAGGTAGCAATGAAGGGATGAGGAACATTCATGGAACTTCGTCAGTATGTTAGCATGCTACTGAGATGGTGGTGGTTGGTCGTCGTAAGTGTTCTGGTTGCATCAGTAGCCGCTTATGTCGCGACGAAAGCGACGCCATACACCTATGTGTCACGAACGACCATCATGGTGGGGCAGGTCCTCTCGAACCCCAATGCGAATCAGTCCGATCTGTATACAGGCGAGGCGCTCGCTCAAAGTTATAGTGACCTTGTCGGTCGCGAACCTACTTTGAAAGCGGCTTTGCAAGCAGTCGGCCTGCCGTGGGATTGGACGGTGCTGCAGGGGATGGTGCAGAGCCGTGTAGTGCCAGGGACGCAATTGCTGGAGATTGCAGTCACAGATACTGACCCGCAAAGGGCCAAGGTGTTGGCGGATACGGTTGCACAGCAACTGATCAGCCAAAGCCCTTCTGCCAATGATCCGGAGAAGGAGGCTGAGCGGCAATTCATCCTCTCACAGATTGATGACCTGAAGACGAACATCAAGAATGCGCAAGATGAGTTGCTCAAGTTAGACGACATCGCTTCCAAAGCTACCAGTGCGCGCCAGATACAGGATGCGCGCGATCAGCAGGCTACGCTGCAAGCGCAGATCACCACCTGGCAGAGCACGTATGCGCAATTGCTCTCGAACTTGCAGAAAGGCACGCCGAACTACTTGAGCGTGATGGAACCGGCTCAGCTATCGACGACCCCGGTGGGGCCGAAGGTCGCTCAAAACGTGATGCTGGCGGCAGTGATAGGGCTGGCGCTGTCGGTGTGTGGCATCTTCTTGATGGAGTACATTGACGATACGGTTCACTCTGCAGACGATGTGCGCAAAGACTTGCAATTGCCTGTCATGGGCAGCATTGCCGATATTAAGGGAGCCGATTACGGCAGCAAGCTGATGCCCATCAAGCAACCACGCTCGCCGGTGGCGGAGGCGTATCGCATGTTGCGCACGAACCTGCAATTCAGCGATATCGATCATCCGCGCCGGGTGCTTTTGATGACGAGTTGCGGTCCATTGGAAGGAAAGAGCGTTACGTCAGCCAATTTATCCATCGTGATGGCACAGTCGGGCAAGCGCGTGATCTTGGTGGACGTCGATTTACACCGGCCGATGCAGCATAAGATATTTGATCTGGATAATTCGAGAGGTTTGACCACACTCTTGCTCCACCCGAATATGCCGCTGCCTGAGGTGATCCACACGACAACCATCCCGAACCTAAGAGTCTTAACCGCCGGGCAAGTTCCTGCTGACCCTTCCATTTTGCTTAATTCCAAGCGCATGACGGACGTCATTGCTGCTTTGCGCCAGGAAGCCGACATCGTGATCTTTGACACGCCGCCGACGCTGGTTGTCTCGGATGCTTCCGCCCTCGCGACACGTGCCGATGGCGTGTTGTTGGTGATCCAGGCCGGCAGGACACGTAGAGCAGCGGCCAAACAAGCGAAGGATGGCTTGCTAGCGGTAGGGGCAAATATCATCGGCGTAGTGTTGAACCGATTGGAAGTTCGCAATCCGTCTTACTATACGTACTACACCCCAACCGAAGAAGGCAAGACACAGCATCCCGTCAGTCGCTGGGTCAAGTCCTTGCGATCTCGCGTTTCGCATCATCCCGCGGGCCGTTTGTTTCAGCCGACAAAGTATAGGCAGCATTGGCGCCGCTCACATACGGACGTGCACGTGATACCGGCGGATGAGGTGAACACCCCTAATGCCGAAGCTCATTGATGGATGATTTGTATGCCTACGGCAACCTTTTCATGGGTTGCCGTAGGTGATCACCAGCGTGGGGCGACCCTCTGCGTCCCAGTCATCGATGTCAGAGCTGGTGAAATACTTCCCACTGTGGTAGGCGTCGTCTGCCTCATACAACACCAGCCGTAATGGCTGGTTTGCTTGATATGCTTGGGCAACCGCCAGGCTCACATCCCACGAATAGGCATCTCCTGGCCAGCCTGCAAATCCGGGCGGCGGAATGGGCAATACCCAGGTTTGCGCCACATTTTCCACTGCCAGTGGCGCATTGTTCCATGTGAGCGTCGCTGGGTCCCAGTCTTCTCCAACTGTCATGGCCTGAATGAGCGACGAATAGGCCAGATCAGGCGCAGAGCCGCCCCACTCATGCAAGATCAGCGTTGCGGAAACGATAGCCTTAGTTGCGGGCACTTGCGAGAGTGGGAAGGTCACATAGTACTTGGCATAGCATGGCCAGTCTGCAAGGTCGAACTGGTTTTGCAGGTTGAAATCCACAGCGTTGCCAAAGTTCGCATTCCCCCACTGGTTCCAGACATAATTGGAATCCCCCGGACATAGATTGCCCGTTGTGCCACCCACCGCTGCATCGGGCACGCTGGCGCCGTTTAACCCCTGGCGGACCATCACCGTCTGTTTTGCGCTGACGGATGGCGCTGTGTAGGTCGGTAGCCCAAAACGTAGCTGGCCCCAACTCGCCGGTTGGCTCTCGCTCATCTCCACAGGCCATTTCACGTCTGCTATTGGTGTGCCGGCTGCATCGTTTCGGTCGTGCAACACCACGCCCAACCCCCACACCGTATCCTTTGCCGGCGCCCCGGAAAGCCCCAAGCTGCTGAAAGGGATGTGGTAAATCATCGTCCAACCACGATTGTTCTGATTATTGTTGACCCCGCCCGTGGTCGTGTCTTCCCAGCGGAAGCCACTTTCGGTGGTAAAAGCGGGATTTGCACCTGCCCAACCAGTCCCATTGCCGCGATAGGCAGTTTGCCATGCCGTGCGTGGCAACTCACCGCCGTTGAGTTGCGCGTCGAACCGGTAAGTGTTCTGATCGGGGGCCTGGCCCGTATTGCCAACCATTCGGAGGTAGAGCGAAGTTGCGTCCCAATCGGTCAGGCTGGCGGCGGAGGGCGTCGTGTCGTACCACAAACGTCGATCGAAGATGGCGACGCGGATGTAAAGCTCGCTGGCGTTGTAGCCCACGCGCACGTCTGCATAGTCGGTGGATGGGCTGACTTGCCCGAACCAGAAAATAGCCGTCTCGGCGGGTAGAATCTCGCTGCTGCCGAAATTCGGGACGTTCACACGACGGGAGGGGCTTGGCGTGTTCGTCGCGATGGGTAAAAAGGCGGTTTTGGTGATCGCGTTGGTGCTGCTTGCCGATGCAGTGTCGGATGGCGTCATGCTTGCGGAGATGGTTTTCGTTTCGTCTATAACCGCAGGCTGCTGGCTTGTTGATAGTTCACTCGCCGGTAGTGTGTTTGTTGACGCTGGCTGACCGGTTGGTAGCGGGGTTGGCGTGGGTGCAGCGACTGTTATGGATGTGCTGGGCTGTGTGGTACATGCGTTACTGATTGAAAGCATCATGAGCGCTGCCAGGGCAATGACGGCAGCCGCGAGGTGCTTCTGCATATAAGTCCTCCGATCGGCATGCAGGATGCCGATTCAATTGTCGTGGGGCACAAGGGCCGCTTGAGTCCCACGAACTCCAAATACCATGAGCCTGTAAACGGTCGATGGTGCTCACCTAGATCACTCTGACGAGCGTGCCGCTGGCGGCACTGGACGCCGTGGTGTGCCGATCGTCGTAGGCGCCTGTGGGCAGGCCCCACATATAGATCCACTTGGCATCTTCGGGCAGCATGTTCACGCAGCCGTGGCTGCGTGGCGTGCCGTAGTCGTTGTGCCAGTAGGTGCCGTGGAAGGCAATCCCCCGCGTGACGAAATAGGAAATCCAACTGATGCCGGGCAGGTCATAGAAATCTGCATCGCCGGCGGCGCCACCCACCATGTGTTGCGAAGGCAGCTTCATATAGATGCGATGCTTGCCCAGCGGGGTGCCGAAGTCTTGTACGGTGCCATCCGCCATGTGGAAAGATGCGCCCGTAGCGACGCGCGCCGTGAAGACCGACTTATCGCCTTCATAGGCGGTGACTAACTGGTTCTTCAGATCCACGTCGATGCGTTTTTCGTCCGCCGGCACGTCGGGTGAGATGGGCGCGAACTCATCTCGCGGAATTGGCCGCACATCTTCGGCGTTGGCATAAAAATCGTAGCCAGATAGCTCATCCGCGATCTGATACCAGGTGACCTGCGTATCGTCGGTGGCGCTGCTGATGATCTTGAACACGCAGCCATAGTAGGTGCGATAGGTGGTAGGCGCCTTTGCGCTGGGTGCGCTATGGACGTCTGTAAATGGCACCGATATTTCTCCCCAGAATCCCTTGGAGTCCACCTCGATGGGAGTGTTAGTGGTGTTTTCTGCCGGCTGTACGTAGGCCGAATAGACAAATCCCCCATCCGTTTGATACCAGATCTTGTTATAGGTGGTAGGGCTTTCGTCGCTGATTGCCTGTCCTGTGATAGAGATGATTTCATTCAGCTTCAGCGAACCGACTCGCTTCGCCTTGAGAGATGGTAACTCACGCACGCTCAGGCCATTGGCGGTGACACGCCCAAAGGGCCGGCGGGCCGCTTCGACTACTGGCGCAGGTTCTTGTGCAAATGCAGGTGCCGCTATTCGGATAAAGGGTGACATCGCCAGGATGCCGCCCCCTAATTTCACGAGCTTACGCCGTGACCATTTTCTTTGTAACATGGTTCAATCTACTTGTCTTATGTTGAATACGTTCGTCGAGACACACCCCAGTAGATTCAAGTTTACCTTGTTTGTGTGCGGTGTGTCTGGCGCGTCTACTGATCGTACTGCAATTATCGGTAATGCGCATGGATATTGACTGGATTGAGTTATTTCCGGTCTCGGTTACACTGTGGACACTTCAGCGTGAATCATAGGAGCGAATTATGCAACGCAATCACGACAGCCTACCGGACATGCGTTTGCGGGCATGTCTGACCCAACTGGAAGGCAGCCATGAGCGTGACTGCCAGCGTCACGAACTAGGGGCGACTACGGAAACGCGCGTCCGTACTTCTTTTGGCGGTGCTGAATGGGAGATCACTTTCACTTGCTGCGCCGTCGATGAGCGCCCCGATGCGTGGGACGGCAAGCTGACATTTCGCGTGCTGCATGGCAAGGCGAGCGACGTCGCCGTTGCGCTGGAATGGCCGATCACCAATTGGTCGCGTGATCAGTTTGTGTTGTTGCCGGCTGCGGCCTATAACGGCAATCGTTTTGTTTGCCGGCCCTATCACTACCCGCCGATGGTTCACGAACTGCAAGACATTGGCCTCGACGCACCGATATTGGTGACAGATGTGCCACGTCTGAGCCTCGAGGATGGCACCCCATCGCGGTTGCAGGTGTTGACGGGCGATGTGACCACGCCTTGTGTCGGCTTTTATGCGCCACACGACGGGAGGGCCGCTTTGCTGTTGACGGAGCAGCGCGGCCGGTTTGGTAATCATGGGCTCACAGTGGAAGAGAGTGCTGACCGCCGCCAGGCATTATTGCGCATCGAAGCCCCAGGCGTGCGGCGTGACACGCTCTACACGATGGCGACTACCGCGACGCCATCGTGGGATCGCGGCGCGGAGTGGCTGCCTGGGACGGAAGTGACGCTCATGTTTCGCCTATTTCTCTTCCCTGCGCAATCTGTGCAAGACCTGTATGACCGTTTTGCGGAAGTGCGTAAAGACCTGGCTGGCTCCGTGTCGCAGCGGCACGAGTTCCCTTTCTCGGCGGCGTGGCAATTGGTGGAGCAGAAATATAACCGCGACAACTGGTCCGAAGCCGGCTATTACCGCGTCGGCACGCGCGACCCTGTACAGGATTCGCGTTTCCAGGATTGGCAGGTGGGCTGGGTCGGCGGCGGCATGGTGCCGTTCCCGATGTTAACCGCGGGTGGGGCGGAGTCGCACCGGCGCGCATTGATGAACCTGGAGTGGCTATTTAGCCAGGCACAACACCCCAGCGGGTTATTCCACGCGATCCAACACGAAGGTGTGGCTTCGGATGATGGTTTTGAGACACCCGGTACCGAACACTGGCACATGGTGCGCAAACAGGCCGATGCCCTGTACTTCCTGATCAAGACCTTCATGCTCTTACAGGCGCAAGATGGGCACTGGCATCTGCCCGCGCATTGGGAGCGCGGCACGCGCCGGTTGGCAGACCTCTTCGTGCAGACCTTCCGGCGTGATGGTCAATTGGGCCAATACCTGGATCGTGACACCGGCCAGGTGGTGGTGGGTGGATCCACGGCATCTGCCATGGCGCCGGGGGCGTTGGCTCTGGCTGGGCAGTATTTTAAGGTCACTGAATATGAGCAGGTGGCGGAGGCGCTTGCGACGCAGTTGGACGCGCGCGACGTGCAGGCGGGCGTCACCATCGGCGGGCCGGGTGAGATATTGAAGTGTCCCGATAGTGAATCCGCTTTTGCGATGCTCGAATCTTTCATCGTGCTCTATGAGGTGACGGGTAAGCCGAACTGGTTGGCGCGAGCCGAGGCGATGGCCGCCCAATGCCTGACCTGGTGCGCCTCCTACGACTACGCCTTCCCGCCTGATTCCTGGTTGGGGCGAATCGGCACGCATGCCGCCGGCTCGGTGTGGGCGAACGTGCAGAACAAGCACTGCGCGCCGGGCATCGCTACGCTTTCGGGAGATTCGCTGTTCAAGCTGTTTCGCTATACGGGCAGGCAGCTCTACCTGAACCAGATCCAGGAAACCGCGCACAATCTGACGCAATATCTTTCTCGTGCCGATCGGCCGGTCGGCGATCCGCGCATCATGAAGCCGGGTTGGATGTGCGAGCGGGTGAACTTTAGCGATTGGGAAGGGCGCGACAATATCGGCGGGTCCCTCTTTGGCTCGTGCTGGTGCGAAGTCTCGCTCATGCTGACGACCGTGGAACTGCCGGGCATCTATCTTCAGCCGGATAGCGGCCTGTTGTGCGTATTTGACCATCTGGATGTGCACATCGTTGAGCAGCTAGCGGATCAGATGGCATTGGAATGCCACAACCCCACTGCTTTTGATGCCGATGTGCGCGTGTTTGCCGAGTCAAAGCGGTCGGCGCAGGTTATTCTGGGTCAGGCCGCTGCACTGCGCTGGCCTGTGGTGCATGTGGCTGCGGGGCAGACGCGCCAGTTCACGGTACGTGCCAGTGGCGAAGTACTCGTGAGCGGGTCATAGCGCGGGTTGCATAGGAGGTTCATTGTGAATTCGCGTGAACGCGTCAGACGTGCCATTCAGTTCAAGGGCCCCGATCACATCCCGCATTACTTGCCGGATGGTAAAGCGAACGACATCCTGTGGTTGTGGCTGGATCGCCCCGCCGATCAACAAGCGTGGACGATGTTGCCGGATGGCCGCCAGCGCAAGGTGGATGCCTGGGGCGTGACGTGGGAGACGATGGGCGGTGGCAGCTTTGGCGAGGCGGTGGATTGGCCCCTGGCCGATATCACCCGGCAGGCCGAGTACGAATTCCCGGACTTGCACAACCCGGCTTATTTCGCCGCCGCTCGCGAGGCGGTGCGTGCCAACAACGCCAGCGCAAACCCCAAGTATTGCCTGGGGGTGATGCCGTTCTCCTCGTTGAACGAAGGCACGCATAACTTGATGGGCCTGAAGAACCTCTTCGTGGCCTATTATGAGCAACCGGATGCCCTGTGTGCATGGCTGGCGCGCCTGGCCGCCATGCAGGCAGAATCCATCCGGCTACTGGCGGACCTGGGGTGCGATGGTGTGATGGGCTATGATGATTGGGGCCTGCAAGACCGGCTGATGGTCAGCCCGCGTCTGATCGAGCAATTCTTCATGCCGCACTATCGTGAAAACTGGTCCCTGGCGCACAGTCTGGGGATGGATATGTGGCTGCACTCGTGCGGTTACATCATCGATGTCCTCCCCATGTTCAAGGATGCCGGGTTGAACGTCATCCAGCAGGATCAGCAAGAGAACATGGGGCTTGAAAACCTGGATGCGCGGGTGGGCGGCAAGCTGGCATTCTGGTGCCCGGTGGATATCCAGCAGACGATGGTGCGCGGCAGCCTGGAAGATATTCGCGCCTACGTGAGGCGCATGATCGCGACCGTCGGCGGGCACCGGGGCGGGTTGATCAGCATGGCCTATAGCTCGCCCGATGCAGTCCAACACACCCCGGAAAAGATCGCCGCGATGTGCGAGGCATTCCGTGAATATGGCGTATATGCCTGAATGTGCAGGGGAACAGATCATGACACAAATAAAACAACTTCATGCGGAACATGGCATCGTTTGTCGTTTGCCGGCGGAGCGCCTGGGATATTTCGGCTGGCCATCCATCGCCCGGCTTGACGACGGCACACTGGTGGTCGCCAGCTCCGGGTTGCGTTCCGAGCACATCTGTCCGTGGGGCAAGACGGTGTTGAATATCAGCCGTGATGACGGGCATACCTGGTCGGCGCCGCGCGTGATCAACGATACGCCCATTGACGACCGAGATGCCGGCGTCGTCCATCTCGGCGCGGGGCGGTTGCTCGTATCGTGGTTTACGTCGGACACGCGCCAGTATGCGAATGTGGATTGGGTGCGTGAGCGGTTTGGCGCAGACGAAGTGGCGCGCTGGCAGACGACGCTGAGCGGCTGGACGGATGAACTGGTCCAGCACTGGCTGGGCTCGTGGGTGATGTTGAGCGAAGACCGTGGCGCCACCTGGGGCGCACCAATCCGCGTGCCTGCATCCACGCCGCATGGGCCGATTGTGCTGGCAAATGGCGACCTGCTCTACCTGGGCAAGGATGCGACGGGGATGAGCGAGGGGCGCATCGTGGCGGCGCACAGCCGCGACGGCGGCCACACCTGGCAGGTTCAAGGGATGGTGCCGCTCTATCCGGGAACCGTGGGCGCGAACTATCATGAGCCGCACGTGGCGGAATTGCCGGACGGCCGCCTGGTTGGCATGATCCGCATCGAGGGTGGGGGCACGGCTGCATTATCCACCGCCGGGCTGGTGGAGTTCAGCCTGATGCAAACCGATTCGACGGACGGCGGCCAAACGTGGTCCACCCCAAAGCCGCTCGGTTTTCACGGCTCGCCGCCGCACCTGTTGCGCCATTCGTCGGGAGTGCTGGTGTGCGTCTATGGCTACCGCCAGCCGGGCTATGGCCAACGCGTGATGTTCAGCCGCGACGGCGGCGCAATGTGGGACCACGATTGGATCATCCGTGACGACGGCCCGGATGGCGATCTGGGTTATCCTGCCTCGGTGGAACTGGCCGATGGCAGCCTTTTTACCATCTATTACCAGAAGGTGCCGGGCGACAGGAAATGCTCTTTGCTCTGCTCGCGTTGGCGCTTGCCGGAGTGGTAAGAAATCGCTCGCTGACGTGAAGAGGCAAGGCCGTTAGAAAATGTTGAAAGCGTATGTGCGTTGGGCATCTTCCGCATGTAGTGCGTAGATAACGGCTTTGCGCTTCCCTCCCCCCCGGATGTGCACATCACCTGATGCGCTGTCATTCCGAGCGAAGCGAGGGATCTTGGCCATGCGCCGTGAGAGATGTCGCAGCGGCACCCAGTTCCTATCCAGCACGCGCGCCGATGACAGCCGAGATTCCTCATGCGCCATTGCAGCCCGCCTCTATTTTCATCGCGTGGCGCATTCGGAATGGCCGTGCTCTGGTATAGACGACTACAAGCCGCTATCTTTTTGGGCCTCTGCTAAATACTTCCGCATGCCTCTTTCCTCGCTTTCGTTGTACGTAAAGTGGAAGTGACCAGCGACCTGTACGGCAAGCGTGTGAAAGAGCCGGCAGGCGGTGTCAATGGAACGCCAAAAATGTTCGTAGTCGCTGTCGGGGTAGGTCCTGGCATATAGGTCATACAAATCCGGCGGCAGGCGTCTTTTGAAGTACTTACCCATCTTGCCGGCTGAAACCGAAAAATCGGTTTTGATGCCGATATACCATTCGGCCATTGTGTCGAGCATATCCCGCACGTAGACATTGAACATGCGCATCGCATAAGGCAACTCGTCTCGTGCAATCCCTTTTGCGACGTTGTTCAGGCACCACCAGAACTCATTGCAACAATCGGAATATAGCTTCTGGGTCGGGGGGGTGATATGCCAGTGTTTGTCGCTAGGCGCGGGTAGGTGCGGCAGAAGGCCATCTTTGTCTAGAAGGATGATCGCGGGTTCGCCGTCATCGGTATACGGCTTGGATTCGATGCTCAGGTCGATGCGCACGCCGTCGTCGAAGATCATGAGGCTGGTGAAGTGGCCGTCGCCGTCGGGAGGAAGTAAATCCATGGCTTCGGGCCATTGCATGATGGCCGGCTTCCCGAAGTGTTGCTGAATCCATTCCAGGTTGTTATAGAACGGCGACACGTCTTTCACATAATAGGTGACGTCGTAGTCTTGATATTTATCTTTAGGCGCATTGGGATTGGCGCGTGAGCCCACCATCACCACGGCACGGATGCGCTCATCGGCGTGTGCAACACCGATGAGCAGGTCCATCATTTCTTTTTCGTCGCGCATAGGTGATGATATTAGCCCAATCTCTTCTCCTGGCAAAGCGGGAATCTTGTTTTTGACGCGATTACGCCGCAAGCCTATACTCGCAAAAGCGGCTACTACCGCTGCATTTATTTCAGATCAAGAGGTTAAACCATGACAACGACGTTTCACGGCACTTGGCCGGCGCTCATCACACCCACGAATGTGGACGGCGGCGTGAACTTCACGGTGTTGCGCGAACTGGTTCAACATTTGCTAGCCAGGGAGGTGGATGGCTTTTACGTGTGTGGTGCCACGGGTGAAGGCATCTTCATGACGGTTGAGGAACGCAAGCAGGTCATCGAAACGGTTCATGAAGTCGTCGCCGGGCGGGTGCCGCTGATTGTGCACGTCGGATGTATGGCGACGCGCGACGCGATGGCCCTGGCAAGCCATGCGGCGCAGGTGGGTGTGAATGGCGTCAGCAGCCTGTTGCCGCTGCTGCCGAACACCGCCGAGAGTGCGCGGTTGCACTATACGTCGATTGCTTCCGCTGCGCAGGGGCTGCCTTTCTTCCCCTATCTGTATGGCGGGCAGGTGGACGCCGTGACGCTGATGCGCGACCTGGCTCAGCGCATCCCGAATCTCGGCGGCGCCAAATATACCGGCTCCAACCTGTTCGAACTGCGCCAGTTGCTGGATTTGGCTGGGGAGCGCTGGGCGATCTTTTCGGGCATGGACGAACAGTGCGCCTTTGCCGCGATGTTTGGTGCGCCGGGGCACATCGGCTCGACCTTGAACCTGATGCCGGGCGTCTATCGCCAGATACGCCAGCGCCTGGCGGAGGGGAACCTGGCGGCTGCGCGTGACTTGCAGTTGCGCGCCAATCAGGTCACCGCCGTATTGTTCTCGTTTGGCTTCTTTGGCGCTCTGCGCGAGGCGATGCGTATGCTGGGCTTTGAGTGCGGCCAGCCGCGCCTGCCGAATCTGCCGTTGCCGGAAGCGCGCTGTGAGGAATTTCATCAGGCGCTTGCTGCCGCCGGCTTTGCCGAGTTGACGGCGTTGCGGTAATGCCTCAGCCGAGTATTTTGCGGGTTGTGTGAAGGGAAGGAGTTAGGAGATGACAAGTGCGACGACTGGTTTGACACATGCAGAGTTGTTGGAGTTGAAGCGTTGGAATACCCCGACGATCTATAACGGCTGGGAACAGATCACCCATCACAATACGGCCGGTGACGCATTCAACCTGGAGGAATGCAACGACTTCATGCCGCGAATGGGCCCGATGGTGGGTTATGCGGTGACGCTAGTGGTGGAGCCAAGCAACCCCGCGCATAAGCAGACCAACCCCAACGCCTGGAGCGAGTATCGGCGTTACGTCGCCGAAGCGCCGGGGCCGAAAATCGTGGTCATCCAGGACTTGGATAAGCCGCGCGTGATTGGTTCCTTCTGGGGTGAGGTGAACGCGAACGTTCACCGCGCCCTGGGGTGCGTGGGCACCATCACCGATGGGGCGATTCGTGACCTGGACGAGATGTGCAACGCCGGCTTCAAGGCCATCGCGCGCCGGCTGTGCGTGGGGCATGCGCACGTCTGCCCGGTGCGCTGGGGCTGTGAGGTGGAGGTGTTTGGGCGCCAGATCAGCCCGGGCACGCTGATCCATGCTGATAAGCACGGCTTCCTGGCGATCCCGCAAGAGGATCAGGCCGAACTGCTCAACGCGGCACGCTTCATGGATAGCAACGAATGCCGCACGGTCATCGCCGCCGCGCGCGCAGCGGCGGGCAAGAGTACCACCGAAGTGCTGGCTGATTTACAAAAAGCGAACGAAGCCTTCGCGGTTGCTGCGCGCGCCAGGTTTGGCAATCAAGGCGAATGGTGAGTCATTAGGAGCACATTGAGGTATGAAGATCGGATTTGGCAGTCAATTGTGGGTGAAAGACAACCATTTCGAGAATTTCCATCGCATGTTGGACGAAATGGCGTTGATCGGGTTCGATGGGTTCGAGATGTGCTATCCATTCCTAATCGAGTGGTACGAGCACAAGCCGAAAGAATTGAAAACGCTTTTGCACATGCACGGCCTGGAGCTAGCCAGCTATTACACCGGGATACGGTTTGCCGACCGTGAAGCATGTCGCGCGGGCGTGGAAGAGGTGAAGCGCAGGTGCCGTTTTGTTGCTGAAATCGGTGGCCCGTTTGTGTTGTTGGATGGGGGCGAGAAGGAATACCAACCTTCTTTCGCAACGCTGGACGATTACGTGGGGCACATTGCCGAGACGGCCAATTCGCTGGGCGAATATGCGCGCTCGTTAGGCGTGTCGCTGGCATGGCACCAGCACTGGGGCAGCATCTTCGACGTTGAGCCGGCTTTTCATCGCCTGATGGCACTCACCGACCCGGCCGTGGTGGGGTTCTGTTGCGACGTGGGACAGGTGGTGTTGTGCGGGTTCGACGTGCTCGACATCGTCCGGCGCTATGTGAACCGCATCACGTTCATGCACTACAAAGACATCACGTTTGCCGGTCGCCCGCAAGGCGAGTTGTGGCCGGGCGGCATCACGGCCCCAGTCGATCGGGGCGGCTATGGCGTGGACTCCAGGGGCCGCTGGGTGGAGCTGGGCCGCGGCGTGGTGCCCTTCCCAGAGATCACGCGCATCCTGCGCGACGCCGGCTATGACGGCTGGATCGTGGATGACTTCGACTATTCCGGGTATTCCCCCGTTGAGTCGGCCACGGCGTGTATCGACTACATCAACCGTGGCCTTGGCATTTGGGGCGAGCGCGGCCTGCAAAAGTAGCCGCTGGTTAGCAGCCAAAGACATCCTTGATTGCTTCCAGGTAACCCATGCCGTGGACGGTATCGGGCTCCAGGTAACTGCCCTCGGTCCATTCGTTCCAGGCATTGATGCTCAGCATGCGCTGAGAAGGATCGCGCTGGACGAGGAAGTCTTTGGCTGCTTGCAAGGCGGACTTGAACGCGGCAGGTGTGTTGTTGATGAGGCTTGGCGTATACGGATAGCCGAAGTTCCCAAAGGGGCCGCCCTGATCCGTGCGTGGTGATGGGTCCCAGCCCATTGTCACGTTGGGGAAGTAGGGCACCTTGAACTGCGCAGATAGTGCTTGCCAGTTGTGCTTCGCTGCCTCGAATATCGCCGCGTAGTCGCAGGTGGGGAAGGTTTGCAGCGGCACATGGTGCACCCATACATACGAGGCGACGCTATCGACCCCGATCAGTTCCACCATTTGTTGTGGGTTGGTGATGATCGTTTCGCTTGGCAGCACCTGTACGCCCCATACCACAGCGTTCAGATGTAGCCCCGGGTAGCCGGCGGCCTTTACCTTGGCTCGGAAGCTGGCGATTGCCTGCTGCGTCTCGGCGATGCCCCCCAGCCCGTTGATGAGCCGGTAGAGTTCGTAGATCGAGAAATAGGGGCGGCCATCACGCTTCAAATAGGATGGGTGGCTGAAATAGTGCGCTACGATGAAGTCGGTCATCTTTTCCCACGTCTGGCGCGTGATTGCGCCGGGGTAGAGCACCGCGGGCGTCACATCGTGGCGTGCGGGGTGGATGTCGATCCAGTCATGATTGGCCCACATCAACGCAAACTTCAGCCGATCGTTGTTGGCGGCGTGCAGGTACCCTTCTTCCAACCCGCGCTGCAAGAATGGCCCATCGTTGTAGTAATACCAGTCGAACAGGAAAGCGTCGATGCCGTGGCCGGCGGCAGCGTCGATTTTGCGCGCAAAAATGGCGGGGTCGGCCTCGTCCTCGTATCCCCACAGTGGGATACGCGGCTGAGCGTGACTTGGGAAGCGGGGTTTGGCAGCTTTAATCAGTTCCCACTCGGTCCATCCTTTGCCGTGCACGGCCTCATTACGACGATCCAGGTGGTAATTAGGGAAGTAATATGCGGCGACCTCTATATTTTGATCGTTCATGTAATGACCTCATCTTGAGCCAGGATGGTATCCACGTCCGCGCGCCCGACTGTTGTTCTTCGATAGCGTGTATCCAGGTTATTGGCATCTGCCCATCAGCATCGCGCAGCATACCTCATTTGCCTTTTTTGTGAGGCGTATTCGGCGGCTACACGGGACAATTCGTTGGCGTTTTGCTGTCAATGCGGTATAAGATGCTTTCGGAAGTATGCTGTGTTCACCAGGCTACGCCTGTGGGATGCGGAATTGGACATCGGAGGCCACCTAAGCAACATGAACTCAAAACAACGCGTGCGGGCCGCATTGCGGCGCGAACCCACGGATCGTGTGCCGGTTTTCATGTGGTTTCACCCTTCCACCGCCGACCGGCTTGCCAGGCTGTTGGGAATCCCCATCGCCTGCGTCGGCCAGGCGATGGGCAACGACGTGCAGCAGACCTGGGTGAACAACAACTTTGCGATGGAGGGAATCACGCACGAGCACGACGGCGAGGGGCACGTCGATGATTGGGGCATCCGCTGGGTAAAGCGCTACTTTTTCAACCAGATTGAGGGCGTTCCATTGCAGGCTGCCACACCGGAGCAGGTGTTGGCCTACCAATTCCCCTACGCGCACCTGGACGACCTGCTGGCGAACATGCTGCCCATCGTCCCACATGCGGCCGACACCTTCATCGGCTGCGACGTCTCGCCCTGCGCCTTTGAGATGTATTGGCGTCTGCGTGGCATGGAGAACGCCATGCTGGATATGGCCCTTATACCTGATCTCGCCGCGACGATGTTGGGGCGTTGCGCGGACTTCGCAATTGCGCTGGCCCGGCGTGCCTGTGCCGATTTCCCCCTGGACTGGCTGTGGACGGGCGACGACGTTGCCTCTCAGGCCGGCATGCTGATGAGCCCGCGCACCTGGCGGGAACTGGTCAAGCCACATATTGGCCGCGTCTTCCAGGTGGGCAAGCAACACGGGCTGTGGGTGGCCTACCATTGCTGCGGAGGGTTGCGCCCGATCATCCCCGACTTGATCGAACTCGGCCTGGATGTGATGAATCCTGTTCAGGGGAACTGCCCCGGTATGGATCCACTGGAACTGAAGCGAGAATTCGGCCAAAGGATTGCTTTCATGGGCGGGATGGACACGCAGGATCTGTTGCCCAACGGCACGCCCAGCCAGGTGCGCCGCGAGACGGCTCGCCTGCTGGAAGGCATGACCGCCGGCGGTGGGGGCTACATCCTGGCCGCCTCGCACACCATCCCGCCGGAGACGCCCGATGAGAACATCTTCGCGATGTATGAGGTGGCAGGCATTAGCCGAGAGGAAATCTTTGACCGGGCAGCGGCTCTACGGCGGTCTTTGCGTTCACACTCCAATCAAGTGAATGCTATGAAATAATACGGCGAATTCAAACAGGAGAACCTTACATGGAACTCGTTCAACGTGATGGTGAATTTCGTATCCAACTGGGGGCCAAAACCCTGGCGCGCTTCAAGCTACCCGCCCTGGCTGGAATGACCCCAGAGGTCATGTGTCACGATATCGGCGAAGGTTGGATGCAGGTTCGGCTGGCATGGCAATTGGACCAGCCCATCCAGCAGGATGACCTGGCGATCCAGTTCGAGCTTGACTTCACGCCCGACTTATGGTGGGCACCACACCTGGCCCCTGAGCCGGGCGATGCAATTGCGCAGCACGTATTTCGTTCGCCGGCCTTGATCGCCTGCCAACGCGCTCAAACGCTGGCGCTGGTGCCGGACCTGGATATTTGCGGCAATCGCCCCGACGCGCCCTGGTATATGGACGTGAACGCGCCCGCGCGCAAGTGGTGGATTGGCCTTTCCAAGACGGAAGTGACGCGTCACGTGGAATACTGCAAGCTGCCGGGGATGAGCCTCGCGCCTGGCAAGCTGGAACTGGGCTTCTTTGTTACTGCCTATGAGGACGAACAGCAGCCGCATAACCCCTGGGCGCGCGTCACCAGCTTCTTATGGAACCGTTATGGACGACCACTGCTAGCCGACGGGCAGCCGCTGACGGTGCCGATGGATACTTATGTACAGCACGTCTATCGCTGGGCCTTCGATACCTGGCGCGATGCGGTGTGGCAGGAGTTTGACCTGGCTGGTCAGCGCGTGGGCGCGCCGGCTTTCATCGTCAACGTCACGCAATCGCCCAATTACCCCGGCCGGGTGAATATGCGCGAATTTCTGTCCATCTGGAACCAGGCCTGGTTCTCGTCATTGCGGGGGGCCTCGGGGCTCTATCGCTTTGCGCGGCGCACGCAAAATGCGGACTTGCTGCGCCGGGCGAACTTGACCAAGTCTTTTGCCCTGGCAGCGCCCATGCGCGATGGTATCTTCCCAGGCGTATACCGCACCCGCATGACGGAGGTGGAGATCGATGGGCAGCGCTATAGCCAGACGGAAGGATGGCAAACCGGATATTGGACCAACTCGAATCGTTCACCACGTGAACAAGGGGTGACGGATCAGTGGTATCACATCCTGGATGCCAGTTGGACGGCATTGCTGATGCTGCGCTGGTACCGCGAGCTTGAGCCGGATGCGCGCCTGTTGGACTATGTGCGCACCTATGCGGAGAAACTCCTTTCGCTCCAGGACGCGCGTGGCTTTTTCCCCGCCTGGCTGCACCCCAACACGTTCCAACCTGCACAGGTGCTGAGCCAGTCGCCGGAGACGAGCATGAGCGTGACCTTCTTGCTGGAATTGGCAAAGCTCACCCAAGATGCCCGTTATGAGCGCGCTGCGGTGAAAGCGATGGACGCCGTGCTGGATGAAATCGTGCCCAATGGCCGCTGGGAGGACTTTGAGACGTACTGGTCGTGCAGCCAGTATGGGCAGGTGGAACACCTGGGGCATCGTGTGCCGCGCAGCGGGATGTATAAGCAGTGCAACTTCTCGATGTTCTGGACGGCGGAGGCACTGCTGGCATGTTACCGTCATACCGGCAAGACGGAGTATCTGCGCTGGGGCAGGCGGGTGCTGGACGAGATGTCCATGACGCAGCAGGTGTGGCAGCCGCCCTACATCTTCATCCCCGCGCTAGGTGGGTTTGGCGTGATGAACTTCGACGGCGAGTGGAACGATTCGCGCGAGTGCCTGTTTGCAGAGCTGTTCATGGATTACTACCGTGAAACGGGCGAGGCGCAACTGTTCGAACGCGGGATCGTGGCGTTGAAGTCCGCCTTCGTGATGATGTATTGCCCCGAAAATCCGCGCGCTAAGGCGCTCTGGGAGCAAAAGTGGCCCTTCTTCGGCCCGGCCGATTACGGCTTCACGATGGAGAATTACGGGCATACCGGCAGGGTCAGCGCAGAGGGCGAAGGAATCGGTGAGTTCACCATCTATGACTGGGGGAATGGCGCCGCTGCCGAGGCACGTAACCGCATCCGCGATCACTTTGGCGACATCTATATCGACCGGCGGCGCGGACATGCCTTTAGCATCGATAGCGTCGTCGTGCAGCAGGAAGGTGATACCTACTTCTTGCAAAACCCAGGTGCCGGCGAACGTACTGTGGCCGTCGTCTACGAGGACGGATCACACCAGCAGGTGACGTTAGCTGCCGGACAGCGTTGCCAATTGCAGGCCTGACGTTGCCTCTCGAAAATAGCGAACGCGTGCCAATAACATTGGCACGCGTTCAACGTCACTCGTCGTATAGGAAACAGGGCGCGGTTATGTTACTTCTCGCTCGTGGATCGTACTACTTCCACTTTGACGTTGGCCAGTAGAGCGGCCAGTGCGCCCAACGCAGCCAGGACGGGGTAAACAATCGCCAGCGCCCCGCCGACCACGACACCGGCTGTCAACGGGATTTCCAGCATTGAATCGCCCTTCTCGTTGCGGATGATGATCCGGCGCACGTTGCCTTCGGCGATCAATTTCTTCACCCGCTCAACCAAATCGCTGCCGGCAACCTCAAAGACTTCCGTAAAGGTGCGCTCGTGCTTGGGTGGCACGTCGGTGCCGGTGGTGCTTTCGGTCGTTGTCGTTGATTCGTTAGGAATGTTGCTCATTTTTATTTAGCTCCTTATATCCTATGTTACGAATCAGACCTAGATTTGGTGTCACGAGGGTTCAGGATTCTTGTAATAGACGTTCTATCCACTGCCGCGTTTCATCGTAGGCGCCTTCACCAATATGCGTATAGCGGATGAGCCCGTGTTTATCCACCAGGTAGAGCGCCGGCCAGGCCAGGTTGTGATAACGCTCCCAATTCGCGAAGTCGTTGTCGATCGCCACCGGGTATTGAATGCCCATCGCTTTCACAGCTTCTTTCACGTTGGATAGTTCGTGCTCGTATTGAAACTCGGGGGAATGAACGCCGAGAATCGTCAATCCCCGGCTGCGATAGTCGTCGTCCATTTCTATCAGGTATGGCGTGACGTGGCGACAATTGATGCAGCCAAACGTCCAGAACTCCACCAGCACCACCTGGCCGCGTAATGAATCCCAGCTAAGTGGCTGGGAATTGATCCACGTGTCACTCATGATGCGTGGCGCGACCGGCCCTTGTGGCACTGGGGTAGCGAGGGAAGCGGTCACATCAGGCCTGGTTGTTAGACGCGCCTGAGTGGTTGCCGGTGATGTTGGCGTGGAGGGCAGTGGCTGTACCGTTGCTGTGATAGGCGGCTGGGCACCTGCGCAGGCTGTAACCAATAATACACATAATACATACGCTGCAGATCTTCTCATCCCGGTCCCTCCAACTCATCTCAAAAAAGTGCCAGGCCATGCGCATGATATTAACCGGGACTTGTTACAAAACACTTACAAATGAGGAAATCTCCGCAGGGGTGCGGCGCAGCACTGATCGTTACCAGCCCGCTAGCCGACCATCTCCGGTTG